>NZ_BCTY01000033.1 GCF_001591005.1 Sphingomonas sanguinis NBRC 13937 | reverse complement strand
CCCCCCCCCCCCCCGTGCCGGGGAGGATCGTTCGCTTACTCCGCCGCGACCGCCTCGACGCTGTCGTCGAGCGGATGCGCCAGGCGGGTCAGCATTTCCTTCGGGCAGACCTGCCAGAAATGCCCGGCCACCCGGTCCCAGTCCTCCAGCAGGCCCTTCGACCACTTGCTGTCGGTCCGCGCCGCATGCTCCTCGACCAGACCGCGCAGCACGCCTTCCCAATGCGCGGAGGCGAGGCGCTGCCACACGATGTTCTCGGGGTTGGCGCGACGGGGGAAACGCTCCTCGGGGTCGTAGATGAAGGCCATGCCGCCGGTCATGCCTGCGCCGAAGTTCGCGCCGACCTCACCCAGCACGACGGCCACGCCGCCGGTCATATATTCGCAGCCATTGGCACCGCAGCCCTCGACCACCACGGTCGCGCCCGAGTTGCGGACCGCAAAACGCTCGCCCGCCTGGCCCGCTGCGAACAGGCGACCGGAGGTCGCGCCGTAGAGCACCGTGTTGCCGATGATCGTGTTCTTCTGGCTGGCCAGCGGCGAGCTGACCGCCGGGCGCACGATGATGGTGCCGCCCGACAGGCCCTTGCCGACATAGTCGTTGGCGTCGCCGAACACTTCCAGCGTGATGCCCTTGCACAGGAACGCGCCCAGCGACTGGCCCGCCGATCCGCGCAGGCGGACGGTGACGTGCCCGTCGGCCAGCTTGCTCATCCCGAACTTGCGCGTGATCTCCGACGACAGGCGCGTACCGACCGCGCGGTGCGTGTTGCGCACCGAATAGGTCAGCTGCATCTTCTCGCCGCGCGAGAACACGGCGCTCGCGTCCTTGATGATCTGCGCATCCAGGCTGTCGGGCACTTCGTTGCGGAAGGTCGACAGGCTGAACCGCCGCTCGGCGTCGGTCGCATCGACCTTGGCCAGCACCGGATTGAGGTCGAGATCGTCGAGATGCTCGGCACCACGGCTGACCTGGCGCAGCAGCTCGGTCCGCCCGATCACCTCGTCGAGCGAGCGGACCCCCAAACGCGCCAGGATGTCGCGGACTTCCTCGGCGATGAAGGTCATCAGGTTGATGACCTTTTCCGGCGTACCGGTGAACTTGGCGCGAAGCCGCTCGTCCTGCACGCAGACGCCCACCGGGCAGGTGTTGCTATGGCACTGGCGCACCATGATGCAGCCCATCGCCACGAGGCTCAGCGTGCCGATGCCGAATTCCTCGGCGCCCAGGATCGCCGCGATCACGATGTCGCGCCCGGTCTTGAGACCACCGTCCGCACGCAGGCGGATACGCCCGCGCAGGCCGTTAAGGGTCAGCGTCTGGTTGACCTCCGACAGGCCCATTTCCCACGGCGTCCCGGCATATTTGATCGAGGTCTGCGGCGACGCGCCCGTGCCGCCGACATGGCCCGACACCAGGATGACGTCGGCATGCGCCTTGGCCACGCCCGCCGCGACGGTGCCGATGCCTGCCGAGGAGACGAGCTTCACGCAGACGCGCGCCCGCGGGTTGATCTGCTTGCAGTCATAGATGAGCTGCGCGAGATCCTCGATCGAATAGATGTCGTGGTGCGGCGGCGGCGAGATCAGGGTCACGCCGGGCGTCGCGTGGCGCAACTTGGCGATGAACTCGGTCACCTTGAAGCCGGGCAGCTGCCCACCCTCGCCGGGCTTGGCGCCCTGCGCCACCTTGATCTCGATCTCGTCGCAGGCGTTCAGATATTCGGCCGTCACGCCGAAGCGGCCGGACGCGATCTGCTTGATCGTCGAGTTGGCGTTGTCGCCATTGTCATAGGGCTGATAGCGCAGCTTGTCCTCGCCGCCCTCGCCCGACACGGCCTTCGCGCCGATCCGGTTCATCGCGATCGCCAGCGTTTCGTGCGCTTCGGGCGAGAGGGCACCCAGAGACATGCCCGGCGTCACGAAGCGCTTGCGAATCTCGGTGATCGCCTCGACCTGATCGACCGGCACGCCCTCACTGGGGAAGTTGAACTGGAGCAGGTCGCGCAAATACACCGGCGGCAGATCGCCGACGCCGCGTGCGAATTGCAGATAGGTCGAATAGCTGTCGGTCGCCACCGCCGTCTGCAACAGGTGCATCAGCTGCGCCGAATATGCATGCGTCTCGCCGCCATCGCGCTGGCGGTAGAAGCCGCCGATCGGCAGCGTCGCGACATGCTGGTCCCAGGCCGCTTCGTGACGGACCATCGCCGAGTAATGGAGCGAGTTGTAACCCTCGCCCGAAATCTTGGCGGGCATGCCGGGGAACAGGTCGTTGACCAGCGCGCGGGACAGGCCGACCGCCTCGAAATTATAGCCGCCGCGATAGCTGGAGATCACCGCGATCCCCATCTTCGCCATGATCTTGAGCAGGCCATCCTCGATCGCGGTGCGATGGTTGATCAGGCACTGGTCGATGCTCATGTCACCGAACAGGCCACGGCCATGGCGGTCGACGATCGCGGCTTCGGCCAGATAGGCGTTCACCGTGGTCGCACCGACGCCGATCAGCACCGCATAATAATGGGTGTCGAGACACTCGGCCGAGCGGACGTTGATCGACGCATAGCTGCGCAGGCCCCGGCGGACGAGATGCGTGTGCACCGCCGCCGCCGCCAGCACGCCCGCGATCGCGACACGGCCTTCGGAGACATGCTCGTCGGTCAGGAACAGCTCGGACCGGCCCTCGCGCACCGCCTGTTCGGCCTGGTTGCGGATGCGCTGGATCGCGGCGCGCAGACGGTCGGGACCGCCATCGGCCTCGAAGGTACAGTCGATCTCGGCCGCCGAACGCCCGAAATGCGTCTTCAGCCGGTGCCAGTCGGCGCCGGTCAGGACGGGGGACGGCAGGACCAGCACGCGCTCGCGCCGATCCTCGGTGTCGAGGATGTTGGCGAGATTGCCGAACCGGGTCTTGAGCGACATCACATAGCGTTCGCGAAGCGAGTCGATCGGCGGGTTGGTGACCTGGCTGAAATTCTGGCGGAAGAACTGGCTGATCAGGCGCGGCTTGTCGGAGATGACCGCCAGCGGCGTGTCGTCGCCCATCGAGCCGATGGCTTCCTTGCCCCCCTCGGCCATGGGCGACAGGATCAGCTCCATATCCTCCATGGTCTGGCCAGCGGCGACCTGACGGCGCAGCATCTCCGCGCGGGGCATGCGCACCAGCGCTTCCTCTTCGGACGGCGCGGGCAGTTGGTCCATGGTCAGGAACTCGCCGATCATCGCGGCATAATCCTGCTCGCCCGAAATCTGGTCCTTGATCGCGCGGTCGTCGTACAGCTTGCCCTCGGCCAGATCGACGGCGATCATCTGCCCCGGTCCCAGACGGCCCTTGGCGGTGATGCTCGCCTCGGGCACCACGACCATGCCGCTCTCCGAACCCACGATCAGCAGGCCGTCGACGGTCAGCGTATAACGCAGCGGGCGCAGCGCGTTGCGGTCCATGCCCGCCACCGCCCAGCGGCCGTCCGTCATCGCCAGCGCGGCCGGACCGTCCCACGGCTCCATGACGGAGGCGAGATACTGGTACATCTCGGCATGCGCCTTGGGCGTGTCGAGGTCCTTCTGCCACGCCTCGGGCACCAGCATCAGCTTGGCGGTCGGCGCGTCACGGCCCGAGCGGCAGATCGCCTCGAACACCGCGTCGAGCGCGGCGGTGTCGGACGCGCCCGCCGGGATCACCGGCTTGATGTCCTCCGAATTGTCGCCGAACGCGATCGAGGCCATCCGGATCTCGTGGCTGAGCATCCAGTTCTTGTTGCCACGGATCGTGTTGATCTCGCCGTTATGCGCCAGGCAGCGGAAGGGCTGCGCCAGCCACCACTGCGGGAAGGTGTTGGTCGAATAACGCTGGTGGAAGATCGCCACGCGGCTCTCGAACCGGTGGTCCTGCAAGTCGGGATAGAAGACCGACAGGCTCTCGGCGAGGAACAGCCCCTTGTAGATGATCGAGCGGCAGGACAGCGAACAGATATAGAAGCCGCTGATCTGCGCCGCGATGACGCGCTTTTCGATCCGCCTACGGATCAGGTAGAGGTTCTTCTCGAACTCGGCGGCATCCACCTCGTCGGGCATCGGCCCGGCGATCATGATCTGCTCGATCTCCGGCCGGGTGGCCTGCGCCTTCATGCCGATGACCGACACGTCGACCGGCACCTGGCGCCAGCCATAGATGGTATAGCCCGCCTCGATGATGACGCTCTCGACGATGGTGCGGCAGGTTTCCTGCGCGCCCAGATCGGTGCGCGGCATGAAGATCATGCCGACCGCCAGCCGGTTGGGCAGCACCTTGTGCCCCGACGCTGCGATCGCATCGTCAAAGAAGCGGTGCGGCAGATCGACATGCAGGCCTGCCCCGTCGCCGGTCTTGCCGTCCGCATCCACCGCGCCGCGATGCCACACGGCCTTCAGCGCATCGATCGCCGACTGGACGACCCGGCGCGAGGGCTGGCCATCGGTGGCCGCGACCATGCCGACGCCGCACGCATCGCCCTCGAACTCGGGGCGGTACATGCCATGCTCGGCGAGATATTGGCGCTGGTCCATCGTCATTCTCCGCTCTCACCGAACCGGGTCATCACCCCCGCCACGGCCTTTTCCGTTTCGCCCCATTCCCAGGGCTGTTCTTCCATTATCCAGGTCAGGACCGTCTCCTCGGTCCGGGGCCGCAGCGCCCGGACACGATCGACCAGCCCGGCTGGAATCGTCTCATTCGGCGGCACCGTGCCGCTCTGCATCGTCGCGACCAGCGCCTGGCCCGGGGGCGAAGCGTAGAAGCGGTTCAGCGTCGCCAGCTCAGGCTCGGTGAACGCCGCGCCATAGATCGCCGCCTGACGCTGCCACAGGACGGGCATCCGTTCCCGCATCGAGCGCACCCGCAGCGGCTGTACCGCCTGGGCCATCGCCCGGACGATACCGGGATGCCGATCCTCGCGGGCCTTCATCCTCGGATCACTCGCGAGCAGTTGCGCCACCATGCCATCGGTGCCAGCCGCCTTGACGACCAGCGCCTCCGGATAGAGCAACCGTGCGAGCGTCAGTGCCGCCGGGCGCGAGGCCGCCTCACCGACCGGCGCGGTCTGCATCGCGCCGCCCAGCATCAAGGCCATCGCCCCGAGGCCGCTCGCCAGCATCACTTCGTGCCCTTGGCCCCGCCCAGCGCTTCGATCCGCGCGCGGATCTTGGGGAAGGCGGCCATGCCTGCCTGCTGGCCGATCGCACGGCCCGCTTCGGCCAGGCGCTGCTGCAATTGCGGTTGCAGCTGGAGCAGCCGCCGGCCGGTCGGCGAGTCATAAAATGCGACGATCGCCTTCAACTCGGCCTCGGAGAAGTTGCGGCGATATTCCTCGGCCGCCGCCTCGGCGATATCGGGGTAGCGCGCGCGAAATGCGGCCATCATTTCCTCGGTCGCGATCTCACCGACCTGGCGACGGGTCTCGGCCGTCGTCAGCCGATCCTTCAGCGCCTGCGGAATGGCGGGATCGCCCTGCAGCGCGCTCACCATGTTGTTCGCGATCAGCGGCATCAGACTCGAAAACTGCAGGTCGAGCGTCTTGTCGAGGTTGAGCTTGGCGACCAGCGCCCGCGCGGTTTCGATCCGCCCGCCCGCATCGGGGGTCGTCGCAGGCGCAGGTGCGGTCTGGGCCGCGACCGGCGCGGCCACCAACAGCGCGAGGAAAGCGAGACCGCGCATCATGCGGCCACCTTCTCGCGCGCCGAGGTCTTGGCGCGTGCCTTCAGCCACTTGTGCATCGCCTGCGCCACGTCGCGCCCGTCGCGGATCGCCCAGACCACCAGCGAAGCCCCGCGCACGATGTCCCCGGCGGCGAACACACCGTCCAGGCTGGTCATCAGCGTGCGGCCGTCGACCAGCACCGTGCCCCAGCGGCTGACGCCCAGCTCGGCGGTGCCGAACAGGCTCGGCAAATCCTCGGCGTCGAAGCCCAGCGCCTTGATGACCATGTCGGCGTCCAGCAGATGGTCGGCACCCGGCTCGGCCTCCGGCGCGCGGCGGCCCGACGCGTCGGGGGCACCCAAGCGCATCTTGGCGGCGCGTACGCCCGTTACCGTCTCACCGCCCTCGAAACCCAGAGGCGCAGAGAGCCAGACGAACTCGGCACCCTCTTCTTCCGCATTGGCGACCTCGCGCTGCGAGCCCGGCATGTTGGCCCGGTCGCGGCGATAAAGACACTTCACCGATTTGGCGCCCTGGCGGATCGCGGTGCGGACGCAGTCCATCGCGGTGTCGCCGCCGCCGATCACGACGACATTCTTGCCCTCGGCATTGAGCGAGCCGTTCTCGAACGCCTCGACCGTATCGCCGAAGCTCTTGCGATTGGAGGCGGTCAGATAGTCGAGCGCGGCGATCACGCCGTTCGCCCCCGCGCCGTCCACCTCGACATTGCGCGCCTTGTACACGCCGGTCGCGATCAGCACCGCATCATGACGACGGCGCAGTTCCTCCAGCGTCGCATCCTCGCCGACCGCAAAGCCCTCGTGAAAGACGATGCCGCCTGCCTTCAGCCGCTCGACCCGGCGCATGACGACGGGCTTTTCCAGCTTGAAGCCGGGGATGCCATAGGTCAGCAGCCCGCCCGCCCGGTCGTGCCGGTCATAGACATGGACCTCATAGCCCGAGACGCGCAGATATTCGGCGGCGGTCAGGCCCGCGGGCCCCGCGCCGATCACCGCGACCGACTGGCCCCGCGCGGGTCCGGGGACCAGCGGCTCGACCCAGCCCTCTTCCCAGGCGGTGTCGGTGATGAACTTTTCGACCGAGCCGATCGTGACCGCCCCGTGGCCCGAAAATTCGATGACGCAATTGCCCTCGCACAGCCGGTCCTGCGGGCAGATGCGGCCGCAAATCTCGGGCATGGTCGAGGTGGCGTTGGACAGCTCATAGGCTTCGCGCAGGCGACCTTCCGCGGTCAGGCGCAGCCAGTCGGGGATATGGTTGTGCAGCGGGCAGTGCACCGAGCAATAGGGCACGCCGCATTGCGAGCAGCGCCCCGCCTGGTCCTCCGCCGCCGGGGGCGCATAGCGTTCGGCGATCTCGCGGAAATCTTCCGCGCGGTCCGGTGCGGCCCGCTTGGCTGGATAAGCCTGCTCGCGAGCCACGAATTTCAGCATAGAATCGTTCGCCATATGCGCCTCCGAAGATGCGGATATTGCGCGAACACCGTCTTGTCACTGCCAAATCGACAGATACGACAGCATGCCTGGCTTATTTAGTAGCGATTATGGTGGGTCGCCCGCCTTATTGCGACCGACCCGCAAATAATTAGGGCCGTTTTGATGTCAATGTAGGGTCAGCAGGGCCAGCGCGATGCTGCCCGCGACGATTCGATACCAGGCGAACGGTCCGAAGCCATGCTTGCCGACGATGCCGACGAACCAGCGTACGACCAGCAGGGCGACGATGAAGGCGACGACGAAGCCGACCGCGATCTCGATCGGCCCGACGCTGTTCCCGGCGCGCATCGCATCCATATGCCCCGCCGTCTCGACGACACTCGCGCCCAGCATGGTGGGAATGGCGAGAAAGAAGCTGAACTCCGCCGCCGTGCGCCGCTCGACGCCCAGGGTCAGCGCTCCCAGAATTGTCGCGCCCGAGCGGCTGACGCCCGGAATCATCGCCAGACACTGGAGGAAACCGACGCCCAGCGCCGTCTTGGCCGGGACCGCCGCGATGCCGCGCGTGTTGCCCGGCTTCACCAACCGCTCGATGACCAGAATCGCGATGCCGCCAACGATCAGCGCGACCGCCACGACCTTGGGTTGGAGGAGCAGCGCCTCGATATGCTTTTTCGCCAACACGCCGATCACGGCGGCGGGAATGAAGGCGATCAGCAGGTTGCGCACGAAGCGGATGGAGCCGGGGTCGCGCTTGGCCAGGCCGACCATGACGGTCCAGAAGGTCCGCCAATAGAGGACGACGACCGCCAGGATCGCGCCCAGCTGGATGACGATGTTGAACATCTGCCAGCGCGCATCGTCATAACCGAGCAAAGCGCCCGCCAGGATGAGGTGGCCGGTGGAGGACACCGGCAGGAATTCGGTCACGCCCTCGACGATTCCAAGGATGATGGCGGCTATCAGGTCGTTCACGCGAGTCCCCAAATGCTAAAACAGCCCCGCCGCCATAGGGCGACGGGGCTGTCAGCGAAATGATAAAGACTGTTAAGGTGGGACGGCTCAGGCCGCCAGCGTCTCCGCCCGTCGCCCGAACCGGCCCGCCTTGCGGAAACGGATCAGATAGTCCGGCGCGACCGTCGCCAGCGGGGCAGCCGTCACGCCCAGCTCGGCCAGGCCCGGCGCCCCCGCGGCCACGACATTGTCCGCTTGCAGCATCAGCCACTGGTCCCAGCTGATCGGCGAACCCGGCAGGCGCGCCAGCAGTGCTCCGGCAAAGTCAGGCAACTCGACGAAATTGGGCTTGCGGCCCAGCGTCTGGGCGATCCAGCGGATCAGATCGCCCATCGACAGGACGTCCGGCCCGCCCAGCTCATAGGTCTTGCCACCATGCGCCTCGGCATCGCGCAGCGCATGGGCGACCGCTTCGCCGACATCGCCCGCGAACACCGGCTGGAACTTCACACCCGCGCGCAGGATCGGCACGACCGGCGCCGACACCATGCCCGCAATGCGGTTCACGAACTGGTCCTCGCGACCGAACACGATCGAGGGGCGCAGGATGGTCGCGTTCGGGAAAGCCTGACGCACCGCCGCCTCGCCCTGCCCCTTGGACCGGGCATAGGCGGCCGCGCCATTCTCGTCCGCGCCGATCGCCGAGACATGGACCAGCGCCCCGGCCCCCGCCTTGTGCGCGGCCTCCGCCACGGCGCGCGCGCCCTCGACATGGATGGCTTGCATATTGCCGCCCATCACGCCGACCAGGTTGACGACCGCATCAGCACCTTCGACCGCGCGGGCCACCGTCTCCGGCCGGGCGATATCGGCCGCGACGAACTGGGTCTGGCCCAGCCCCCCTTGGGTGCGCAGGAAATAGGCCTGGCGCGGATCGCGCTGGGCGATTCGAACCCGCGTACCGTCCCGCATCAGTTCGCGTGCGACATAGCGGCCCAGGAAACCCCCGCCGCCGATCAGCGTCACCAGCTTGTTCGTCATGCCCGTCCTTATTCGCCAGATTTTTTGTGCACCGCCCCTTTGCCCCGCAAAAAAGCCGTTGACAAGGATTCGAACCCTACCCTAAAGGCGCGGGCCTACCCCGTGCCCAGATGGCGGAATTGGTAGACGCACCAGCTTCAGGTGCTGGCGATCGCAAGGTCGTGGAGGTTCGAGTCCTCTTCTGGGCACCATCGCTTCATACAGCGTTGAAATCTCTCGGGGATCGTCGGAAAGACGGTCCCCAGAGAGCGTTTGCTCCCGGGTAATGGTCGGTCATCAAGCCAAAGTCCTGTCCCCCTTTTCATAGCCGGGCTTGCTAAGGGATTGGCCCTGTATCGTTTTTCGATGCGGACACCTTTTCTGACATCGCCACCCTGTTGATGCTCAACCGTTCCTGAACGGACTCGAAATCAGGCGCGTTCTGCGTACGGACGGCTTTACCAGACAATGCGTCCGCTACTGACCATCAAGGGCATCCATCCCGGCCCCTGATCGGGCGCAATGCCCAGCGCTTCAATTTCGTCAAAAGCGATGAAATCGCCGAGCCCATTATGGCGGCCGGCGCGATGGGCCACCATCGCGGATTCTTCAGGACAATTAGGGGTTCGATGCCACCAAGCCGCTTGGCCAGCAGCCCGAAGGTGAGGCGTCTGAGCAACACAGGCCGCGCATTACACCAAAACGATACCGCCCCCATTGACCGAATATCGTATAACGTACTTAATATGAGATGGGAGATACGTAATTTTATTGCTCATGAGGGGGCGGACCAGATGATTGAGAACGGCTATTGGCGGCGATCGGCTGCTTTGATTGCCTTGGCGACGGGTTTGGTGGCGGCCAGCGGCGCGGCGGCGCAGACCGCGAATGACGCCCAGGTGGCGGACGACGTCGTCGTCACGGGCACGCGCATCCGCCGCCCCGACCTGACGAGCAACAGTCCGCTCACCAGCGTCAACGCCCAGGAACTGACGCTTCAGGGCACCAACAATATCGAGAATGCGCTGAACCGCCTGCCGCAGTTCACCGCCGACGCGAACGAGAATGTGTCGAACGGCTCGAACGGCACCGCGCAGGTCAACCTGCGCAATCTGGGTTCCAATCGCGTGCTGACGCTGGTCAACGGCCAGCGCCTGCTGCCGACCCAGGCCATGGACCTGAACTTCATCCCCTCGGCGATCGTCGAGCGGGTCGATATCGTCACCGGCGGCGCATCGGCGGTCTATGGCTCGGACGCGCTGTCCGGCGTCGTCAACTTCATCCTGCGCGACAAGCTCGACGGCTTTCGCCTGGATGCGCAGACGAGCATCGCCGACCACACCAACGACAATGGCTTCCTGCGTGGGATCGTGTCGGGCCGCGGCTATCAGACCGCGCCGTCGCATGTCTTCGACGGCGGCAAGCAGGACATCAACGCTTCGTTTGGCAAGACGATGCTCGACGGGCGGCTGAACATCACCGTCTATGGCGGCTATCGTCGCACCGATCCGGTCCTCCAGTCGACCCGCGACGTGTCGGCCTGCGCCCTGAACAGCGCCTCGACGACCTTCGCTTGCGGCGGGTCGAGCAATACGCCTTTCGGCACCTTTACCCCGCTGGGCGGGCCGCTGGCGGGCCAGAAGCTAACCAACAGCCGCGACGGGTCGAAGACCTGGGTGCCTTATGATTCGACCTACACCTACAACTACGCCCCGCTGAACTATTTCCAGCGCAGCGACGACCGGTACAATGCGGGTGCGTTCATGCACCTGGAGCTCTCCAAGGCCGCCGAAATCTATGGCAGCTACATGTACATGGACGACCGCAGCTTCTCGCAGGTCGCGCCGTCCGCGCTGTGGTTTGGCCAGACCTATGCCGTGACCTGCAACAACCCGCTGATGAGCGCCAGCCAGCAGCAGTCGCTGTGTGGCGCCGCCGCCGGAACCGCCGCGACGCAGAACACGCTGATCGGCTATCGCCTGGGCGGCAGCGGCACCCTGCCGCGTCGCGACGACCTCCAGCATCGCTATTACCGGTCGATGGTCGGCGTGCGCGGCGATATCGGCCATGGCTTCAACTATGACTTCAGCGTGCTGCGCTCGTCCGCGCATTATGACGAGCAGTATCTGAATGACGTCAACGTCGCCAAGGCGCAGAAGGCACTGCTGGCCGTGCCGGACGGCAAGGGCGGCGCGGTCTGCCAGTCGGTGCTGAACGGCACCGATCCGGCCTGTACGCCGATCAACGTCTTCCAGGCGGGCGGCCTGACCGGGCAGCAGGCGCAATATCTCTATGCGCCGACCCGGACCTGGGGCCGCTATGCCCTGAACGTCATTTCGGGCTCGATCACGGGCGACCTGGGTACGTTCGGCATCACCAGCCCCTGGGCCAAGGACGGCGTCAGCATCGTGCTGGGCGGCGAGCATCGTCGCGAGACGCTGTATTTCACCGGCGACGAGGTGGCCAAGCAGGCGGGCACGCAGGATTCGGACGGCATCATCGCGGTCAATGAAGGCTTCGGCGAAATCGAAGTGCCGATTGCGCAGGACTCGGCGATCGGCAAGTCGCTGACCCTGAACGGTGGCTTCCGCTATTCGGCATACAAGAACGACCAGCGCTCGACCGGCTATTCGTCCAAGTTCAACGCCTTCACCTACAAGGGCGAGCTGAGCTGGCAGGTGGTCGATCCGGTGCGCCTGCGCGCCAGCTTCAACCATGCCATCCGCGCACCCAATATCAGCGAGCTGTTCTCGAACCTGTCGTTGGGCAACGTCAACGCGGTCGACCCGTGCGCCGGTGCGAAGCCCACCGCCTCGCTCAGCGCCTGTCAGCTGACCGGCGTCACCGCCGCCCAATATAACAGCCATCTGGTCATCGAATGTCCGTCCGACCAGTGCACCGGCCAGTCGGGCGGCAACCGCAACCTGAAGCCGGAATCGGCCGATACCTATACCGCCGGTATCGTGCTGGCCCCGCGCGGCGGCCGCAACCTGTCCGTCTCGATCGACTATTTCAACATCAAGGTGAAGGACTATATCGGCAGCATCGATCCGAACACGATCATCAGCCAGTGCTTCTCGACCGGCAGCCCCTATTATTGCGGTCTGTTCCGTCGCGATCCGCTGACCGGCTCGATCTTCGGCACCGGCTATGTCGTCTCGACCACGCTCAACACCGGCTATCTGAAGACCTCGGGTCTCGACATCGCCGCCAATGCGATGATCCCGCTGGGTCGCCTGGGCCGTCTCTATGGCGACTTCATCGGCACCTATCTGTTCCAGCAGGCGACCCAGCCGCTGCCGGGTGGCGACAGCTATGACTGCAAGGGCCTGTTCGGCTATGCCTGCGGCCAGCCGACCCCGGTGTGGCGTCACAATGTGCGCGTGACCTGGAAGCCGGACGCGAAGACCAGCCTGTCGTTCAACTGGCGCTATATCGGCCCGACCAGCAACTCGGCGACGTCGAGCAACAGCTATCTCACCGGGCCTGCCGACCCGATCGACGCACGCCTGCCCGCGTACAGCTATTTCGATCTGACCGGCGCGGTCGAGGTCAACCGCAACCTGACGCTTCGCATCGGTGCGAATAACCTGCTCGACAAAAGCCCGCCCGCGCTGGCCTCGGGCGTGCTGAACCTGTTCGGCAACGGCAACACCTATCCGGGCGTCTATGACGTTCTGGGCCGCCGGATCTTCGTCGGGGCGACCGTGAAGTTCTGATCCCAGCCGTTTTGAGCGAATGAGGCCGGGGTTCTTCCGCTTGGGCGGGAGGACCCCGGTTTCGTTTGGCGCGATAGGGACAGGTCCTTCGCTCGGCGGCCTCGCACGCTACGGGTCCATCGCCTGACCAGCCCGTCAGAGCCCCCCCTTTTCTTTTAATCGTTCAACCAGTCCGCCGTGATCTCCCCGCGATGTCCGTCCGGCGCCAGGGCGGCGCGAAGGGCTTCCAACAGGGGCGGCAGCGCTTGCGTGAAGGCATAAGGCGGATTGACGAAGAAGAGGCCCGCGCCGTTGTAGATGCCGGGCTGATCGGCGTCGTACAGCCAATGCTCGACCGACAGGAATTTCGGGATGCCGAGCCTGCGCAGCGCATCCTTCCACCGCTGATGCGTCGCGCGGTCTTTCAGCGGATACCAGATCACCGTCACGCCATGCGCCCATTTGCGGTGCGCCGCGGCGAGCGTGGCGGCGATACGGGCACGTTCGTCGGCCTGTTCATAGGGTGGGTCGACCACCACCACGCCGCGCGCCGTCCGGGTCGGCAGCATGGCCAGCCAGAGCTCATAGGCATCGCGCTCATGCACAGCCGCCGGCGTACCGCGCATCGCGCCGCGCAAGGCCCGGGCATCCTCGGGATGCTTTTCGTTGAGGATGAGCAAATCCTGTTCGCGCAGCAGTTGCGCCAGGAACCGTGGCGAGCCGGGATAGAGCTGCGGCTCTGTCCCGACATTCACCGCCCGTACGGCGGCGCGATAATCGTCCAGCAAGGGGTTCGTGTCGGCAAAGGCCCGCAACACGCCATGCACGGCTTCGCCGGTCCGCTGGGCCTGCTCGCCGCCAAGGTCGTAGAGCCCGCAGCCCGCATGGGTGTCGATCAGCGTCAACGCCCCCGGTTTTTGCTGCAAGGCCCGGACCAGCGCGATCAGCAGGCTGTGCTTCACGACATCGGCGCTGTTGCCCGCATGGAAGGAGTGGCGATAATTCATGGGAAATCCAAAATCCTGCCGATTGGCCCTTATACGATCCACCGGGAGAAGAAGCCGACAGTAACGATGGAACGCCGCCCATCCAGAGCCGGGCGGTCGGCGTCCTAACCCCTCCGCGCCCAACCTCCAATCCGCTTTCACGCTCGGCGGCAGCCGGCCCCGCGATACGACGTCATCGATCAGTGGGGCGGCTGGTAACCTAGCTCCGGATGGAGACTTCCTTGAACTGGCCCGGCGCGATCCCGGCGACAGACCAGTCGCCGATCGACCAGCGGACCAGCCTCAGCGTGGGCAATCCGACCTCCGCCGTCATGCGTCGTACTTGCCGGTTGCGCCCTTCGCGGATGGTAAGTTTCAGCCAGTTGTCGGGGATGAACTTGCGCTGGCGGATCGGCGGATCGCGCAGCCACAGGTCCGGCGCATCGATCCGGTCGACTTCGGCAGGCAGGGTCATGCCGTCCTTCAGCCGGACACCCTGCCGCAAGCGCTCCAGTTCCGGCTCCTGCGGATCGCCTTCGACCTGCACGAGATAGGTTTTGGCCATCTTGAAGCGGGGATCGGCGATGCGCGCCTGCAGCCGCCCGTCATCGCACAGCAGCAGCAAGCCCTCGCTGTCCCGATCGAGCCGCCCGGCGGGATAGACGCCCTTCACCGCGATGAAATCCGACAAGGTCGACCGAACGGTCGGCGATCCACGATCCGTAAATTGCGACAGGACCCCGAAGGGTTTGTTGAACAGGAGCAGCCGGGCCATCCTCCAGCCCATAGCGTTCGCTTGCGGCTCCCGGAAGCGGTCGATCAACGGCGGCATCGCACGCCATGGTTGCCCTGACCGTCGGAGGGTTTCAAAAGGGCCGATCAATTCGGGGGCTCCTGGCTTCTACGCTTTGCCCTCACCGATGATGGACGATGTCGTGACCACCAAAATCTATCTGTCCGCCGACCGCCTGCTGGAGGATTCCTTCCGCCTGGCCAATCTGGTCTTCGATTCGGGTTTCCGCCCGACCCATATCGTCGGCATCTGGCGTGGCGGCGCGCCGGTCGGCATCGCGGTGCAGGAACTGCTCGAATATCGGGGCGTGCAGAGCGACCATATCGCGATCCGCACCGCCTCCTACACCGGTATCGACCAGCAGGAGCCGCAGGTGCGCATCTATGGCCTGGGCCATCTGGTCGATGTGCTCAATCCGGAGGATCGGCTGCTGTTGATCGACGACGTGTTCGATTCCGGGCGCTCGATCCGCGCGCTGCTGAGGGAATTGAAGGCCCGGTGCCGGAACAATATCCCGGACGAGGTGAAGGTCGCGACCGTCTATTACAAGCCGTCGCGCAACGTCACCGACCTGAAGCCCGACTTCTTCGTGCATGAAACCAGCGACTGGCTGATTTTCCCGCATGAAATCAACGGGCTGAGCGAGGACGAAATCCGCGCGCACAAGCACGGCGCCGCCATCATCCTGCGCTGACGCACCAATTCCATGACCATGACGGGCCCGGCGCGGTCGGGCCAGATCCCCTGCGACTGACGCGCGAAGGCCGCGAAGGCGATCAATTCCAAATTTTGCGGGAAGGTCTGGATGCCCCGTGAGGATTCGAACCTCAATTAACGGAGTCAGAGTCCGTGGTCTTACCTTTAGACGACGGGGCACCGGACAGGGGCGTGCCTCTAGGCGGGCGAATGGGGGATGTCAACCCGATTTCCGGGGCATCGTCCTCCACCCGTCTTGTCGCAGCGGCACCGACTCGCTACCTTGGGGGTCAAGCACCGGCGAACGCTCATGTTCGTGACGGATAGAACAGAATAAGCGAGATACGGCGATGGGGGATGTTCCCACCCGAAGGCCGTACCGGCAGGCCAAGCCCCCTGCCCGTTCGGCACCCCCCCGGCCCCCGCGTGGCCGGTGGTCGGATGCGCAGGCCTATGCCGCGCTCGACCTGGGCACCAACAATTGCCGCCTGCTGATCGCGCGGCCGCAGGGCGGCGGCTTTGCGGTCGTCGATGCCTTTTCCCGAATCGTGCGGCTGGGCGAGGGGCTGGCAACCACCGGGCGGCTGTCGGATGCCGCGATCGACCGCACCATCGCGGCGCTGCGCGTCTGCGCCGACAAGCTGAAGCGTCGTAACGTCACCCTGTCGCGCGCAGTCGCGACCGAGGCGTGCCGCCGCGCCGCCAACGGCCCTGCCTTCATCGCGCGTGCGCTGGCCGAGACGGGCATCCATCTGGACATCATCTCGGCCGAGGAAGAGGCGCGGCTGGCCGTGCTCGGCTGTCATGCGCTGATCGAGCCGGGCGAGGACCCGGCGCTGATTTTTGATATCGGTGGCGGATCGACCGAGCTGGTGCTGGTCGACACGCACGGTCCCAGCCCGCGTATCCTCGACTGGCACTCCGCGCCTTGGGGCGTGGTGTCGCTGACCGAGAGCGCGGGCGGCGGCGAGGGCGAGGCGGGGCGGCTGGCCGCCTATGCGCGGATGCGGGGGATCGTTGCGGACAGCTTCGCCGACTTCACCGCACGTCTGCCGAAGAATCTGAAGCGGCCCCGGCTGCTGGGCACCAGCGGCACAGTGACGACGCTGGGCAGCGTGCATCTGGGGCTCAGCCATTATGACCGCAACGCCGTCGACGGGCTGATCGTGCCGACCGCCGCGATGCGCGAGATCAGCGCCGATCTGTCGCGCAAGAGCCTGGCCGCGCGCGGCAAGGTGGCGTGTATCGGCCCCGAACGCGCCGATCTGGTGGTGGCGGGCTGCGCCATCCTGGAGACGATATTGGACCTCTGGCCCGCCGAGCGGCTAGGGATCGCCGACCGTGGGATTCGCGAGGGAATCCTGCGCCGTTTGATGGGAATCGCCAGACCGTGAGCAGAGGCAATGCAGGGCTGCACCAGCGGGTGCGCACCGCCCGGAAGCGCACCGCCCAATCGACCCGTTGGCTCGAGCGCCAGCTGAACGACCCTTACGTCCGCCGCGCCAAGGCGGAGGGGTATCGCAGCCGCGCGGCCTATAAGCTGATCGAGCTGGACGAACGCTTCGGCTTCCTGCGCGGCAAGAAGCGGATCATCGATCTCGGCATCGCGCCGGGCGGCTGGGCCCAAGTGGTGCGGCGCAAGGTGCCGAACGCCAGCGTGGTCGGTATCGACCTGTTGCCGGTCGACCCGATCGACGGCGTCACCATCTTCGAGATGGACTTCATGGACGACGCCGCGCCGGGCAAGCTGATGGAGGCGCTGGGCGGCACGCCCGACCTGGTGATGTCGGACATGGCGGCCAACACCGTCGGCCACCCGCAGACCGACGCGCTGCGCACCATGGGGCTGGTCGAGACGGCCTTCGCCTTTGCCTGCGACGTGCTGGCCCCGGGCGGGGTGTTCGTGTCGAAGGTCTTCGCGGGCGGCGCCGATTCGCAGCTGGTCGCCGAGATGAAGCGCCACTTCGCCACCGTAAAGCACGCCAAGCCGCCGTCGAGCCGCAAGGGTTCGGTGGAATGGTTCGTCGTCGCGCAGGGGTTCAAGGGGCGGAAGGCCGCCGTAGTGGAGGATGATTCGGAGGGTTGAGCGGCGAGGTCCGCTCACGCCCATTTGCCGACATCCGGGCGGCATGGCAGATTGCCCCTCATGTCCCCCGCATTTGCCTTGCTCGCCTCTGCCGCTCAAGTTGCGACAGGTTCTGCAACCCAATCAATGGACTTCTCTCGCAGTTATGTCGTTTGGATCAAGACGGATCGCGGACGATGCACGTTTTTCATGAGTGATGCCGGAGAGGATGCCCACCAGCTTACCGAGACTCTACGGCAAAACTACAACCCATCCGCTGGTATCGAGATTTTGACGGACAGTGACACGCCCCGCCGATGCGTCGCCAAGGCGGAGAAAGCGGTGAAACGGTCTGGTTTCTCTTTGTTTCGTGTACGCCGGGGCACCGACGCGGATCGCTCGCCGGGCATCCCATAAGGTCCGCTCTCCAGAAGCGGACGGGCCGCTATCGCCCATTTGCGGACATTCGTCACAACCCGTAGTGTGCGAAGCATGAGGCATATTCGCACGCATCCGTGGACTGCGCTTACGGCGAGCCTCGCCATGCTGATCGCGACAAGTTTTACTTGCTTCTACATGCTCCTTGCGGTCGGCGTGAGTGATGGAGCAGGCTACCTAACAGCGGCGGTCATGCTTGCGTGCGGCGTTTTCGCGATATTGACCGCAATGCTTTTCGCGGGCCTGTCGATCCGGGTCCTTTTAGCTGCCCTATGAACGTCCGCTTCCCACCCGAAACCGACATCCATTTCCGGGCTGCCACCGTATCCTCACTCCGGTCAACCTGAGCACAGTCGAGAGCCACGGGATGAGGCGCGCGGCATAGGTTCGGGGCGTGCACTTCGACCGCTCAGCGCGAGCGGAGGCTCCCCCCTTCACACCAACGCGTTGACCGCCTCCATGAACCGCATCAGGCTGATCGGCTTGGACACGTAGGAATCCGCCCCCGCCGCGCGAATCCGGTCTTCGTCGTCGCGGCCCGCATAGGCGGTCACCGCCATCACCGGGATGCGGCGCAGCTCCTCGTCGGCCTTCAGCTCCAGGATCAGCTCATAGCCGGTTACATGCGGCATCTGGATGTCCATGATGATCAGGTCGGGCTGTACCTCTCGCGCGCGCGCCACCGCTTCGCGCCCGTCGCGCACCGGCTCGGCCGTAAAGCCGTGCGCGCGCAGCAGGTCGCAGAAGAGTTTCAGATTGAGTTCGTTGTCCTCGACAACGAGCACCTTTCTTGTCACGCGGGCTCCACCATTATCGAGGGGACGATAGGCAATGCCCGGACCGGATACAATCGAGCCCGCTATGGCTTTGGCGCTTCAGGCGCTGGTTTGGACGCTGCAAAGCCCATCGCGCGCCGAGCGGCTGCTGGCGCTGACCGGTCTGTCGGTCGAGGAGTTGCGCGCCGGGGCGGGCGAGCCGGGCGTGCTGGCGGCGATCCTGTCGTTCCTGGAAGGGCATGAGGCGGACCTGATCGCCTGTGCCGAGGATTTGGACGTTCGGCCCGAGGCGCTGGTGGCCGCGCGCCGGATATTGGAGAGTGCATGAAGCCCCTGTTGATCTGCGACTGCGACGAAGTGCTCGTCCACATGGTCCGCCATTTCCGCACCTGGCTGGACGAGGCGCACGACATCGACTTCGCGCTGGACCGCCATGATTTCTTCGGCGCGATGACCCGGCAGAATGGCGGCGCGGAGCTGAGCCAGGCCGAGGCCTGGGACCTGCTGCATGGTTTCTTCCCCGGCCAGATGGACCGCCAGACCTTGGTCCCGCACGCCGCCGAGGCGCTGGCAATGCTGGGGGCCAAAGCCGATATCGTCATCCTGACCAATCTGGTCGAGGAATGCCGCAGCCCTCGCATCGAACAGCTCGCCCGCTTCGGCATCCATCACCGGGTCCAGTGCAATAACGGCCCCAAGGGCGAGCCGGTGGCGAAGCTGGTCGCCGCGCATGGCCACCCGGTCACCGTCTTCGTCGACGACTTGGCCCAGCATCACGCCTCGGTCGCCGAACATGCCCCGCATGTTCACCGGCTGCACATGGTGTCCGAGCCGGAAATGGCCCCGCATGTGCCTCCCGCCCCCGACGCCCATGCCCGGATCGACGACTGGCGCCAGGCGGAACGCTGGATCGCCGCGCGTTTCGCCGAAGGCCAGCCTGCCACGGCTTGACCTGAATGGGGCGGGCGCGCCATGTCTCGCCCCATGACCACGCATATCGATCGCGCGCTCGAGCAGCTCGGCCTCACCCTGCCGGAGGCTGCCGCCCCCGTCGCCGCCTATGTCCCCGTCGTCGAGGCGGGCGGGCTTCTCCACATTTCGGGCCAGCTGCCCTTTATCGACGGCCAGCTCGTCACCGGGCGGCTGGGCGAAGGCGTCTCGCTGGAAGAGGGGCAGAAGGCGGCGCAGGCGTGCGGCCTGATGCTGGTCGCGCAGATCAAGAAGTATCTCGGCGGCGATCTCAACCGCGTGAAGCGCATCGTGAAGCTGGGCGTGTTCGTGAACTCGGCCGGCGACTTCACCGACCAGCCCAAGGTCGCCAATGGCGCGTCGGAGCTGATGGTGTCGCTGTTCGGCGAGGCGGGGCGTCATGCCCGCTCGGCGGTCGGCGTGCCGGTGCTGCCGCTGGGTGCGGCGGTCGAGGTGGATGCGATCGTCGAAGTGGCGTGATTTTCGGGGCGGGGTCGTTCGCGGCCCTGCCCTCCCCCATCCCCTCCCGCAAGCGGGAGGGGCGTGCTTCGCTACACCGACCTACTTCTATCGCAAAGGCGGGGAAACGCCTGCCCGGTAACGCACCCCTCCCGCAGGCGGGAGGGGATGGGAGAGGGAAAGCCACAAGCCGCCCCCTTGTCCCATCCCACCCCACACCGCATATCCCCAGCGATGACCACCGCCATCGCGCGTATCCTGTCCGGCGTCACCGCCCTCTCCCCCGAGCAATGGGACGCCTGTGCGGGCACGGCCAATCCCTTTACATCCCACGCCTTCCTCACCGCGCTGGAGGACTCGCACAGTGTCGGTGGCCGCTCCGGCTGGACACCCGCCCCGGTCATCATCGACGGCCCCGACGGACAGCCCGCCGCCATCGCGCCCGCCTATCTGAAGGCGCATAGCCAAGGCGAATATGTGTTCGACCAGGGCTGGGCCGATGCCTGGGAGCGCGCCGGGGGGCGTTACTATCCCAAGCTCCAGATCGCCTCACCCTTCTCGCCGGTGCCCGGCCCCCGGCTGCTGCTGCGCGATCCCGCGCTCGCCCCGGCGCTGATCGGCGCGATCGAGGCGGTGACCGACCAGAACGAGCTGTCCTCCGCGCACGTCACCTTCGTCACGCCCGACCAACTGCCGCATTTCGAGGCAGCGGGCTGGCTGATCCGCGAGGGCGTGCAGTTCCACTGGCGCAATGACGGTTACGCCTGTTTCGACGATTTCCTGAATGCGCTCGCCAGCCGCAAGCGCAAGGCGATCCGCAAGGAACGCGCCGCCGCCGTCGAGGGGCTGACCATCCGCCACCTGTCGGGCGCGGCGATCGAGTCGCACCATTGGGACGCCTTCTGGACCTTCTACCAGGACACGGGCAGCCGCAAATGGGGTCGCCCCTATCTCACCCGCGCCGCCTTCGACCGGATCGGCGAGCGGCTGGGCGACAAGGTGCTGCTGATCCTGGCGATGCGCGACGGCGTACCGATCGCGGGGGCGCTCAACCTGATCGGCGCGGACACGCTCTACGGGCGTTATTGGGGCGCGACCGAGGAGGTGCCGTTCCTCCATTTCGAGCTCTGCTATTACCAGGCGATCGACGCGGCCATCGCGCGGCAGTTATCGACCGTCGAGGCGGGCGCACAGGGCGAACACAAGCTGGCGCGCGGTTATGTCCCCGTGCCGACCTGGTCGGCGCATTATATCCCCCATCCCGCCTTTCGCCGCGCGGTCGCCGAGTTCGTGGACCGCGAACGTCAGGCGATCGAGGCGGAAAGCGAGTATCTGGGCGAACTCACCCCCTTCCGCCGGGGGTGAGCGTTACTTGTCGTCCTGGTCCGCCGTGGCGCTGCGCCGGGCGGGGGCGCGCTTGTCTTCTTCGGGCAGGGGGCGGCTGAGCAGTTCATAGGCCGCCGGGTCGATGATCGGGCGACGATCATCGATGCGGTAGAGCACATCGCGCCCCGACCGCCAGATCGGCGTCAGCCCGCGCGTCAGGCTCTCGTCATAGCGTGGCGGATGGACCAGCCATACATAGTCGAACGCATCGCGCGGCAGCAGCTTCAGCGCGGTGTCGATCGGCCGCCACCATTGCCCGCGACAGCGGATCTCGGTCACGATCTCCGACGGGTCGTGCGCGAAACGCTTGGCGGGGGCGTAGCGCACGGTCAGCAACTGCCCGCCCGCCATCGACCATTGGTCGTTGGCATAGGCCAGCTTGCGCTCCAGCGCGAGGCCCGCGACATGCTCCAGCCGGCTCGACGGCCAGACATCGGCGCAATATTGACGGCCCACGAAGGTCAGCAGCCGCGCGCGCGGCGGGACATGATCGAGCGCGGTCAGCACCCGGTCATAGTCGTTGCTGTACATCACATAGCTGACCGTGGTCGCCCCGATCCGCACGACGAAGAACAGCAGGCCGACCACCGCCAGCGTCGACGCACCCCGCAGCGACAGGCCACGCCGGGGGCGCAGGGCGATCAGTGCGATCGCCAGGACGTACGGGGCCAGCCGCATATCGGCATAGGCCGAGCCGAATACGACGCGCGGCAGCAGCAGATAGACGACGAAGAGGAACGCCGCCGACAGGACCAGATTGCGCGAATATTCGACCCGCTCGTCGCGCACGCCCTTGAGCAGCACGAGGAACAGCACCGTCACCGACGCGAGGTCGAACGCCATCCAGCGGTCGCGCAGCACCATCGTGACCCAGTTGATCTTCCACCGCCAGTTGAACCAGTCGGTGGTCTTGCCGGTCACGTCCGCGCCCGACCGCCACAGCACCATCAGCACCATGGGCAGCGCCAGCGGGATACAGCCGATCCCGGCATGGAAGGCCGATTCGACCCAGCCCCGGACACCCTGGGCTCCCTTGGCACGGCGGATGTCATGCTGGCGGATCAGCTCCGCCGAGAAGGCCAACACGCCCAGCACGCCCCAGCCGAAGGTATGCGCGACCCACAACACGCAGGACAGCGGCACGAAGATCGCGGCGCGCAGGCGCACCGCCCCCAGCCGCCCCATGCGCAGCCACAGGCCGAACAGGTTCAGCGCCAGCGCCATCGCCAGCGCGAAGTTCACGAAGCCGAACTGGAAGGGATAGCTATAGGCGAGCGGCAGCGCGAACAGCGCGGTCGCCGGGATACGCCCCTGCACCTCGCGCGCGATCCAGAGCAGGCCGGTGACGGTCAGGACCGGAATCGCGATCACGATCAGCTTGACCGCAAGTTCGAGCCCGAAGATCGGCGCCAGCGGCTCGATCAGCAGGTCGATGCCCAGATTGCCGATCATCTGCCATTCGAAGCGATACCAAGTCGCCAGCCAGGGCTGGTTCGCATAGTCCAGCTGGACACGGTAGCGCCCCATATGACCCGGCAGGTCGACCAGCGGCGGCACGGTCGGCCAGAGCAGCGGCAGGGCCGCGAGCAGCGCCATCGCCACCACGAACCACCGCGTCTGCCACCAGTTGAGCTTTCCCCCATTCATGCCGGTCGGCCTAGCGGATGGAGGGGGCGTCCGACAAGCATCGGCCGCGTCGAACGCGATAGACCGCCGAATCTCCCTCGGCCCAGACCGGCACCAGATCGGCGGCACGGGCCCGACCGCGTGGGAAGCCGATCGTCCACACGGCATCGAAGGCGCAGCGATCGAACTCCCGGATCGCCTGGTCGAAATCGGTCGCCCCGCCCTCCGACCCCGGCGCGAAGACCAGGCCCGACGGGTCGCGGTCATAGGGCGCGGCGCGAGACACGCGCGGGCGGATCAGATGCTGGCCGGGCATGACCCACGGCGTGTTGGTGAACACGCCCGCGCGGTCAATCGCGACGCCCGCGACATGCCAGCGGCGCGGCGCATCCCAACGCTCCTCGCCCGCGACATTGGTCAGGACCAGCACCGCACCGCCCTGGGGCAAGGCCGGGATGGCGCGCCAGTCCCTCTCCTGCCCCTGCGCCAGTTGCGCAAAGGCCAGCGTGGTGCCGACCAGCCGCGCCACGAAGAATCCCGTCGCCGCCAGCGCCAGACCGCCGCCCGAACCCGCCGGACTCACCCGCACCGACAACAGCGCCAGCATGAAGGCGGGGGCGAGCATCCGCATGTCGAGATAGGCCCCGCCCTGAAAAATATAGGGCAGCACCAGGAAGATGACGAAGCCCAGCGCGGCGGGCACGCCCAGCACCGGCCGGATCGCCAGCCGCCGCGAGCGGATCGCGGCATAGCCGAACAGGACCAGGACGATCAGCGCGGCGACGTCCCAAGCGATCCACCGCTCCTGCAACAGGGTCAGCATCCAGCGCGTCTTGTACCACCAGATCCAGCGCCCGGTTTCCCCCGCCACCCGGTCGCCACCGCCGCGCAGCATCCACAGAGCGGGCAGCGTCATCGGTAGGACCATCAGCCCAGCCTGCGCGGCGGCCGTCCACCAACGCCGCCCCAGCTCGACCAGCCGCCCGGTCTCCATCGCAAAGACAAAGGCAAGCAGCATCGCCCAGCCGAGCGCATGGCACAGCCAGACGACCGGCGCGATCACCGCGAAGATTACGAGCCGCCAGACCGGCGGCCGGGTCCGCGCCAGTCGGAGCCAGAGCGCCATGCTCAGCAGCACCAGTCCTTGCGCCAGGCAGAAATTGACGAAGCCCATCTGGAACGCCTGGGCATAGGCCAGCGGAAAGGCGAGCATCGTGCCGGGCTGCACCTGCCCATGCGCCGCGCGGGCCAGCGCGATCATGCCCGTCACGGTCAGCGGCGGAATGACCAGCACCGCGACCTTGGCGGCGGGCTCGATCCCGAGGCCCAGCGCATGGAGCGCCAGCACGATCGCCTCGACCCCCAGATTGCCGACCGCCGCCCAGTGCACGTCGTAATAGCGCGCCAGCGGCCCCCGCCCGGCTTCGGCCAGAATGCGGTAGCTGCCGATATGATCGCCCATGTCGCTCAGCGGCGGGACGGCGGGCCAGAGCAGCGGCACCGCCGACAGGATCACGCACAGCCACAAAAAGGGGCGGGACTGCCACCACAGCCCCGCCCCTTCGTGCGTCGTCCCGTCCTGTCGGCGATCCATGCGCATGGCTCCTGTCAGGACGGGCAAGTCGGATCAGATCTGGTCGCGACGCCCCAGCAGGCGCAGGCGCAGCGCATTCAGCTTGATGAAGCCCGCCGCGTCGCGCTGGTCATAGGCACCCTGATCGTCCTCGAAGGTGACGACCTTTTCCGAGTACAGGCTGTAGGGCGACTTGCGGCCCGTGACGATCGCCTGGCCCTTGTACAGCTTCAGGCGGACGGTGCCGGTCACCTTCTCCTGGCTGTAGTTGACGGCGGCCTGCAGCATCTCGCGCTCCGGCGAGAACCAGAAGCCGTTATAGACCAGCTCGGCATAGCGCGGCGCCAGCTCGTCCTTCAGATGCGCGGCACCCCGGTCGAGCGTGATCTGCTCGATGCCGCGATGCGCCAGCGCATAGATGGTGCCGCCCGGCGTCTCGTACATGCCGCGGCTCTTCATGCCGACAAAGCGGTTCTCGACCAGATCGAGGCGACCGATGCCGTGCTTGCGGCCCAGCTCGTTGAGCTTGGTCAGCAGGGTGGCGGGCGAGCAGGCCTCGCCGTTCAGCGCGACGCCGTCGCCACGCTCGAAATCGATGGTGATGACCTCGGGCACGTCGGGCGCGTCTTCCGGGTTGACGGTGCGCGAATAGACGTAATCGGGGACCTCATCCCACGGGTCCTCCAGCACCTTGCCCTCGGACGAGGTGTGGAGCAGGTTCGCGTCGGTCGAGAAGGGCGCTTCGCCGCGCTTGTCCTTCGACACCGGGATCTGGTGCGCCTCGGCGAATTCGATCAGCTTGGTGCGGCTGGTCAGGTCCCACTCACGCCAGGGCGCGATGACCTTGATATCGGGGTTCAGCGCGTAATAGCCCAGCTCGAAGCGGACCTGGTCGTTGCCCTTGCCGGTCGCGCCGTGGCTGACCGCGTCGGCATTGACCATCTTGGCGATCTCGATCTGGCGCTTGGCGATCAGCGGCCGCGCGATCGAGGTGCCGAGCAGGTACAGTCCCTCGTACAGCGCGTTGGCGCGCATCATCGGGAACACGTAATCCTTGACGAACTCCTCGCGCAGATCGTCGATGAAGATGTGTTCGGGCTTCACGCCAGCCATCTCCGCCTTCTTGCGCGCGGGCTCCAGCTCTTCGCCCTGGCCCAGATCGGCGGTGAAGGTCACGACCTCGCAGCCATAATGCTGCTGCAGCCACTTGAGGATGACGCTGGTGTCGAGGCCGCCCGAATAGGCGAGGACGACGCGCTTGATATCTTCGCTCATGGCAAAGTCCTTCAAGGAAATGGGATGGATTTGCCTCGCGCCCTATGCGCTGTCGCGGTCCCACGCAACCTTCGGTTGGTTCGTTCATTGCGGCGACAGCCAAAGGCCGTCAGGAGCGGCCCTGATGTCCCGTTCTGGAGTCTCGTGCATGACCCGTTTCCTCCTCGCCGGCCTGATCGCCGCCACGCTGACCGTCCCCGCCTTGGCGCAGCAGGACACCCGCGCCTCGGCCGCCGCCAAATTCTCGCGCGAGTTCAAGGCGCGCGACACCAACCACGATGGCGTGCTGACCAAGGCCGAGGTCAAGGCCGCGATCATGAAGATGGGCAATGGCAAGAAGCAGATCGATGCCGTCCATGCCCAGCGTCTGACCGACCTGTGGTTCGACAAGGCCGATGCCAACAAGGACGGCAAGGTGACCGAGGCCGAGGCGCAGGCGCTGCTGTCGCGCACCTTCGACGAATATGAAGCGGCCAAGGCGGCACAGACCAAGGCCGCCGGTCCGGTGGCAGGGCCCAAGGGGCGGTAAAGCCCCTTCATCTTCGCGCATAAAAAAAGGCCCGGTGCGTTGCCGCACCGGGCTTAGGTCGTCCGCAGGAGGAACGTCGTGGGGTGCGGGGGTCTGTCGCCCCCGCTCCCGATCAGTTGTAGGCGCGCTCGCCGTGCTCGCCGAGGTCGAGGCCTTCCTGCTCGACTTCCTTCGAGACCCGCAGGCCGGTCAGGGCCTTGGCGACGAACATGGCGATGACGGTGCCGATGGTGGCCCAGACGATGGTGGTGGCGACCGCCTCGACCTGCACCAGCAGCTTAGGACCAATGGCGTAATCGGCCGCACCCGGACCGCCCAGCGAGGGCGAGTAGACCACCGCGGTGCCGATCGCGCCGATCATGCCGCCGATGCCATGGACACCAAAGGCATCGAGCGCATCGTCATAGCCGAGCTTGGGCTTCAGGACCGACACGGCGTAGAAGCAGACCACGCTGGCAATGGCACCGAGCACGATTGCGCCGAACGGACCCGAATTGCCCGCCGCCGGGGTTACCGCGACCAGCCCGGCGACGATGCCCGAGCAGAAGCCCAGCGCCGAGCCCTTGTGACCCGCAACCCGCTCGACGAGCATCCAGGCCAGGCCACCGGCGGCCGTCGCGACGAAGGTGTTGATCATCGCCAGCGCCGCCGAGCCATTGGCCTCCAGCGCCGAGCCCGCATTGAACCCGAACCAGCCGACCCACAGCAGGCCGGTGCCGACCCCGGTCAGCGTCAGCGAGTGCGGGGGCATCGGCGTGGTCGGATAACCCATGCGCTTGCCCAGGATCAGCGCGGCGACCAGCGCCGAGACACCGGCGTTGATGTGCACCACGGTGCCGCCCGCAAAGTCGAGCGCGCCCGCCTTGAAGAACAGGCCCGACGACGCCCAGACCATGTGCGCGATCGGCAGATAGACGATGGTCAGCCACACGGCGACGAACGCCATCACGGCCGAGAACTTCATCCGCTCGACCACCGAGCCCAGCACCAGCGCGGCGGTGATCGCGGCGAAGGTCATCTGGAAACAGATGAAGACATATTCGGGGATTTCGACGCCCGCGGTGAAGGTCGCCGCCTGGCTGGCGGGCGTGACGCCCTTCAGGAAGGCCTTGCCCAGCCCCGAGACGAAGTTGGAGGCGAAGCCCGGCACGTCGGGGCCGAAGGCGACGCTATAGCCGTACATCACCCAGATCAGCATCGCGAGGCAGGCCGCCGCGCCGATCTGGGTCATGGTCGACAGCATGTTCTTCGCACGGGTCAGGCCGCCATAGAACAGCGCCAGACCCGGCAGGATCATCATCATGACCAGCACGGTCGAGGTGAGCATCCAGGCGGTGTCGCCCTTGTTCACGGTCGCGGCCGGGGCGGCGGTGGCCGCCGCCTGCGCCCAGGCGGGCATCGCGGCGAACAGCGACAGGCCCAGGCCCGCTGCGCCGGTCGCCAATTTGGTGACATGCTTCATCGAAATCCCCCCTCTCAGAGCGCTGCGTCGTCGGTTTCGCCGGTGCGGATACGCACGGCCTGGCCGACATCGAGCATGAAGATCTTGCCATCGCCGATCGCGCCGGTGTTGGCGGCGGCCTGGATCGATTCGACGACACGGTCGGCGATCTCGGACGCGCAGACGACCTCGATCTTGATCTTGGGCACCATGTTGGTGCTGTATTCGGCGCCACGATAGATTTCGGTCTGGCCCTTTTGCCGCCCGAAACCCTTCACCTCGGTCACCGTCATGCCCGCCACGCCCAAAGTGGTGAGCGCCTCGCGCACCTCGTCGAGCTTGAACGGCTTGATGATAGCAATGATCAGCTTCACCTACGCCCCCTTTGCATTACCCGCGGGAAAGCATCGCAAGGGGTGTGCCAGTTTACGTTTTTGTGACTTTCCAAGCGTAGGATGATGCGGTGCGGCGTGCTCGACCCGCTCACCTGCATCAAATTTTAGGCATTCAGGCGGATGTGCCCGATTTTCGGGCAACCCTGATTCCTCCCCTGCAAGGGGAGGTGGCAGCGCGTCAGCGCTAACGGAGGGGTGTCACGGCCAGCGGGGACACCCCTCCACCAGCTTCGCTGGTCCCCCTACCCTTGCAGGGGAGGAATTTCTGGGATTACGCCGCCAGTGCGGTTCCGCCGACGGTCAGTCCTTCGACCAACAGGGTCGGCTGGCCCACGCCCGCGGGCACGCTCTGCCCCCCCTTGCCGCAGACACCGATCCCCTCGTCCAGCGCGAAGTCGTTGCCGATGCCCTTCACCCGGGTCAGCACGCTCGGCCCGTCACCGATCAGCGTCGCGCCCTTGATCGGTGCGCCTAAGCGGCCGTTCTCGATCCGGTACGCCTCGGTGCAGGAGAAGACGAACTTGCCCGACACGATATCGACCTGCCCGCCGCCGAACGACTTGGCGAAGATGCCGTTCTTGACGCGCGACAGCAGCTCGGCGGGATCATCCTGCCCACCCTTCATGAAGGTGTTCGTCATGCGCGGCATCGGCGCATGGGCAAAGCTCTCGCGACGGCCATTGCCGGTCGGCGCGACGCCCATCAGCCTCGCGTTCAAACGGTCCTGCATATAGCCCTTGAGGATGCCGTCTTCGATCAGCACGACCTCGCGCGTCGGCGTGCCCTCGTCATCGATCGACAGCGAACCGCGCCGGTCGGCCAGGCTGCCGTCGTCGACCACGGTGACGCCGGGCGCCGCGACCCGCTCGCCGATCCGGCCCGAGAAGGCCGAGGTGCCCTTGCGATTGAAGTCGCCCTCCAACCCGTGCCCGATCGCCTCGTGCAGCAGCACGCCCGGCCAGCCCGGCCCGAGCAACACGGTCATCTCGCCTGCAGGCGCGGCGACCGAGTCGAGATTGACCAGTGCCTGGTTGAGCGCGACGTCGATGCCCCGCTCCCACGTCTCGCGCGCGACGAGGCGGTCGTACAGGTAACGCCCGCCCATGCCGAAGCTGCCCGTCTCCCGCCGCCCATTCTGTTCGACCACAACCGAGATGTTGAGCCGCACCAGCGGCCGCACATCGGTGGCGACGAAGCCGTCGGCGCGGACGATCTCGACCACGCTCCAGCTGCCCGACAGGCCAACCGACACCTGCACCACGCGCGGGTCACGCGCGCGGGCAGCGGCGTCGATCGTCTGGCAGAGCGACACCTTCTCGGCAAAGGGGATCAGGTCGAGCGGATCGGTTGCGGTGTAGAGGTGGCGGTTGGTCCCCTGCGGCGGGGGCGCGGCGGCGCCCTTGGCGGGGTCGATCAGCGCCATGGTCTGCGCGGCGCGCTGGATCGCGGCTTCCGACAACTCGTTGGCGTGCGCGAAGGCGGTCATCTCGCCCGACACCGCGCGCAGGCCGAAGCCGGAGTGGGTGTCATAGCTGGCCGTCTTCAGCCGCCCGTCGTCGAAGCCGAACGCTTCGGAGCGCTTATATTGCAGATACAGCTCGCCATCATCGGCGCGGGACAGGGCGCTGGCGGTGAGCCGCAGCGCGGCGTCCGGGTCCAGCGTGTCGCGGTAGAGGAACGAGCGGGGGTCGGTGGGGGTCATCAAGGGGATATAGGACATCCCCAACTGCTTTAAAACTCTAAGCCCCTCCCGCAAGCGGGAGGGGCCGGGGGAGGGCAAGGAGTCTCACCGAGACCAGCGCCCGTGGCGAAACCCTCCCCCATCCCCTCCCGTCTACGGGAGGGGCGTGAGTCTCAATTAGCGCCCTGCGCCATCCCCATGGTCGGGAAGCTGCGCCTGGTCCACACCGTCCGCCGGGCCGCCGATCAGCACGAAGCGGCGATCGCAGTATCCGCAATCGACATAGCCGGTTTCGTCGATCTGCAGCCACACGCGCGGATGGCCGAGTGCGGCGCCGCCCGGAATGTCGGTGGCACCGTCGCAAGCGACGCGGGTCTGGGTGACGCGGGTGGTTTCGGGCGGCGGCAACATAGGCCCGCGCGATAGCAAGGCATGCCCGCCCGTGCAATTGCCGAAAACCGGCTTGGCCTCTCCCCCGCACACGCCTATCTCGGGGGCCATGACCGCCAGCACCGAAGCCGCCATCTCGATCCAGGGTATCGCCAAGACCTATCAGGGCGGCAAGCGCGCGCTCGACGGGGTCAGCTTCGACGTGCCGAGGGGGCAGATCTTCGGACTGCTGGGGCCGAACGGCGCGGGCAAGTCGACGCTGATCAACATCCTGGCCGGGCTGGTGATGAAGACCGAAGGGTCGGCGTCGATCTGGGGCTTCGACATCGACCAGCATCCGCGCAATGCCAAGGCGTCGATCGGCATCGTCAATCAGGAAATCCTGTTCGATCCCTTCTTCACGCCGCTGGAGACGCTGGAGATCCAGGGCGGGCTGTACGGCGTGCCCAAGGCGCAGCGTCGCTCGATGGAGCTGCTGCACGCGGTGCATCTGGAGGACAAGGCGAACGCCTATTCGCGTACCCTGTCGGGCGGAATGAAGCGGCGGTTGATGGTCGCCAAGGCGATGGTCCACTCGCCGCCCGTCCTCGTCCTCGACGAGCCGACGGCGGGTGTCGATATCGAGCTTCGCCAGCAGCTCTGGGCCTATGTCCGCCAGTTGAACGAGCAGGGCGTGACGGTGGTGCTGACCACCCATTATCTCGAAGAGGCCGAGGAGCTGTGCGACCGGATCGCGATCATCAACCATGGTCGCCTGGTCGCCAACGAGCCGACCCGCGAACTGGTCGGCAAGGCGCAGGAAAAGATCGTGGCGGTGACCGTCGACCGCGACGTCGCGGCGGTGCCCGACCATGCCAGCTTCGGCAAGATCGTGCTGAAGGGCACCCGCACGCTGGAAATCACCTATGCCAAGGACAAGGTGAATGCGGGCCAAGTGCTCGCGGCGGTGCAGGCGGACGGGTTCGGGATCGTCGACGTCTCGACCAAGGAAGCCGATCTGGAGGACGTCTTCCTGTCGCTGACGCGAAGCGTAGGGGCGTAAGTCTTCTCGACGGGAGTCCCGTGGCTTTCGACATAGAAGAGATTGTTCGCGCGGAGGCGCGGAGGACGCAGAGATGTCTGGCACTGGGTGAGCGCCTCCCCCGCCACAAACCTTGGTAATGACAGACCGTGATTTGAGCGGAGTACGACCTCTCCGCGTCCTCCGCGCCTCCACGCGAACCTAAAAAAACACCCGCGCCCCGTCCTCACCGTTCCGCCGGAGCGCGCTCCAGCACCCAGTCCTGATTCACCACGATGATCGATCGCACTGGCCGCCCGTCCGCATCGCGCGAGGGATCGTAGCGGTATCTCTGCTCGATCAACCGACAGGTCGTCTCGTCCAGCGCGGCATTGCCGCTGCTCTGCGTCACGACACAGCCGCTGACCCGCCCGTCGACATTGACGAAATAACGGACCTGCACGGTCCCGCTCGCGCCCGCCTCGGCGGCGGCGTCGGGATAGTCCGCATCCTTGATCCGTCCCTTGATCCGGCGCGGCGGGGTGTCGTCGCCATAACCGTCGCCGTCGCCCGAACCGCCGCTGCCCGTGCCGTTACCGATCCCGCCCGCGCCGGTGCCGGGGCCGGGCTTGTCGGAGGCGCCCTGCGTCGCCTGGACGCCGATGCCCACCACGGGCGCCACGACCACCGGGGAGACCGGCGGCAGGACGACGACCGGCGGCGGCGCGACGACTTCGGTCGCCTGCGAGCGGATGTTGGGCGGCGCCGCGGCCCCGCGCGGGCGGTGGCTGGGGATACGCTTGGGCTGGATACGCGGCGGTGGCGGCGGGGCGGGCGGGCGCACGTCGAAGCTGTCCAGCGCCTCCGACGGCACCGACAGCACGGGGGCGAAGCCCAGCCCGACGACCAGGGCATAGCCGAGCGCGCCCACGATCAACCCCGTGGGGATGGCGGCGCGCAGACGGTCGCGCCAATCGGGCCGGGCCAGCGTCATGCGACAAGAGGTGGGAAGCGCCTCTCGCCAAGGCAAGGCGTTACCCTCTGTCCCAACCCCTTCGTCCGTGCCAGAGGGACGTCATGACCCCAGCGCCCGAAGGAGCCCGCGCATGACCGATTCCGATATCCTGATCGTCGGGTCGGGCGCGGCCGGGCTGACCGCGGCGCTGAACCTGGCCGACCGGTTCAAGGTGACGGTGCTGGCCAAGGGCAAGCTGAACGAAGGCTCGACCGCCTGGGCGCAGGGCGGGATCGCCGCCGTCCTCGAACCCGGCGACACGTTCGAGAGCCATATCGAGGATACGATGGTCGCGGGCGCCGGGCTGAACGACCGCGCCACCGTCGAATTCGTGGTCGAGAACGCCCCCGCCGCCATCGAGCGGTTGCAGAAGCTCGGCGTCCCCTTCGCGACCGAGGGCAATATGCTGCACCTGACGCGCGAGGGCGGGCATTCGCATCGCCGCATCGTGCATGTTGCCGACGCGACCGGCTGGGCGGTGCTCGACGCGCTGCTCCGCGCGGCCGAGGCGCATCCCAACATCACCCTCGTCCCCGATCAGGTCGCCATCGACCTGGCGACCAGCCGTCACGAAATGCGCTATTCGGGCGCAGGCCATGTCTGGGGCATCTATGCCGTCGACCGGCGGACGGGGCGTGTCGTGGTCCACAAGGCGCGCGCGACCATCCTGGCCACCGGGGGCGCAGGCCGCACCTATCAATTCTCGACCGCACCCAAGGGGGCGACCGGCGACGGCATCGCCATGGCCTGGCGGGCGGGGGCACGGGTGTCGAACATGGAATTCATGCAGTTCCACCCGACCTGCCTCTACAACACCCAGGTCAAGAATTTCCTGATTACCGAGGCGGTTCGCGGCGAGGGCGGGCATCTGAAGATCCCCGAGACGGGCCACCGCTTCATGCCCGATTTCGATGCCCGCGCTGAACTGGCCCCGCGCGATATCGTGGCGCGCGCGATCGATCATGAGATCAAGCGGCTGGGCCTGGATTACGTCCATCTCGACATCAGCCACCAGTCGCCCGCCTTTATCCGCGAGCATTTCCCCAACATCCACGAAAAGCTGCTGAGCCTCGGCATCGACATGACGGTGCAGCCGATCCCGGTGGTCCCCGCCCAGCATTACACCTGCGGCGGCGTCATCGTGGACCGCGACGGGCGCACCGACCTGCCCGGCCTGTACGCAGCGGGCGAGGTCACCCAGTCGGGCCTGCACGGCGCGAACCGCCTGGCGTCCAACTCGCTGCTCGAATGCTTTGTCTATGGCGAGGCGTGCGCGAATCATATCGCGGCGCATTGGGACGACCTGCCCCCGCCGCCCGCCATCCGGCCCTGGGACGAAAGCCGCGTCACCGATTCGGACGAAGAGGTGGTCATCAAGCAGAACTGGACCGAAATCCGCCGCTTCATGTGGAATTATGTCGGCATTGTCCGCACCACCAAAAGGCTGGAGCGCGCGCAGCACCGCATCCGCATGCTGACCGACGAGATCAACGACTATTACGGCCATTTCCGCGTCACGCCCGACCTGATCGAGCTGCGCAACCTGCTCCAGACCGCCGAACTGATCGTCCGCTGCGCGCTCCATCGCAAGGAAAGCCGGGGCCTGCACTATACGCGCGATTATCCCGACACCCTGCCCGAAGCGGTCGACACGATCCTGATCCCGTAAAGGGTTTCGCATCTTGTCGTGTGGCAGCGGCCTTTCGTCGCAAGCCCTGAGCGGGGGGATTTCCCCCGCACGGTCAAGACGTAAGGATGCCCATATCTAGCGGGGTATGGCGGTGACGAAGCGAGTATCGATCGGTGGGCTGCGTATCGGGCCTGCCGGGTTTCTTCTGCTGGGGCTGGCGGCGTGCGGCACCGACACGCGCCCCGGCGCGACGTCCTACACGCCCAGCGCGCCCGAGCCGCAGGTCGCGGTGTCGATGCCGCTCCCCCCGCCCCGTCCCAGCCGCGCCCCCTCCGCGCCCGCCGAGCTGGTCAGCGCGATCAACCGCCTGTCCGCCAATTTCTCGGGCAAGAAGGGCATTGCGGTGCGCGCGGTCGATGACGGCTGGACGGTCGAGGTCGGCGGTCGCCAGCGCCTGCCCCAGCAATCGGTGTCGAAGCTGTGGGTCGCGATCACCTTGCTCGATCTGCGTGACCGGGGCCGCGCCCGCCTGGACGAGCCGATCGTCGTGCGGCGCGAGGACCTGACCCTGTTCCACCAGCCGATCGCAATGCTGGTCAAGGGCGATGGTTATCACACCACGGTCGGCGAACTGCTGACCCGTGCGCTGACCCAGAGCGACAATACGGCCAACGACCGGCTGCTGACCTTTGTCGGCGGGCCGCAGGCGGTGCGCGCGATGATCGCGAACAAGCGGCTGGGCGATATCCGCTTCGGCCCCGGCGAACGGCTGCTTCAGGCGAAGACCGCCGGGCTGACCTGGCAACCGGCCTTCGCCATGGCGGGCGCGTTCCAGGCGGCACGCAACCGGCTCGACCCGGCGGCGCGGACGGCGGCGCTCAACGCCTATGTCAATGATCCGCCCGATGGTGCCGCGCCGATCGCCATCGCCGATGCGCTCGCCCGGCTGGCGCGCGGCGAGCTTTTGTCGGAGACCTCGACCCGCATCCTGATCGACACGATGGAGGCCTCGCGCACCGGCCATGCCCGCCTGCGCGCCGCCGTGCCATCGGGGTGGACGATCGCGCACAAGACCGGGACGGGTCAGGATCTGGGCCGCCGCAATGCGGGCTTCAACGATGTCGGCCTGCTGACCGCGCCGGACGGCCGCCGCTTCGCCATCGCGGTGATGATCGGCGACACGACCGAGGATATCCGCAAGCGCCAGTTGCTGATCCAGAACGTCGCGGCGGCGGTGGCCGATGCGGCGGGGCCGCCACGGGGGCCGGTGGCGGTGGCGAACTGATGGGGAACCATTGGGAGTAGATGACCACGTGCGCCACTAGCTGACATTCTTGATGGTGTGCCATGCTAACATCATGACTACGTCCAACATCAGCTTTGCAGGCTACACGTTTGCCGCCGATAAGGGGTGTTTTACCTGCAGGCACGTCAAGGACGGTGCGCCGGTCCTCCTTTTCGTTCATGAGGCAGATGGCGACCTCCAATTTATGTGTGGCGAGGCCGGCCACGATTATGATTCACAATGCATGTTCTTGCATGCGCATCATGTTTTGGATTGGCAGCCAGACTTGCTGTCATTGCCGGTTGTCGGCCTCGGCTACATGGCGGAACGACTGGACGTGAAGTCACCGTGGGTTGTGTCGCTCACGCCCAATTATGATTAGGCTTACTTACCCATACCATCCTTAAGCCAGCACATCAGGCCCCAGCGTGGCCGATCCGCCACAAACCCAAAAAACCGCTACCATCAGGGGCTATTGCCCCTTCCCCGCATCCGCTAAACCGCGCGGGTATGCCCCATCTCTATCTCGTCGACGGCTCCGGCTATATTTTCCGCGCCTATCACCGCCTGCCGCCGCTGACGAACAAGCATGGCGAGCCGGTGGGGGCGGTATACGGCTATACCACCATGCTGTGGAAGCTCGTGGACGAGATCAACGCCGCCGACGGGCCGACCCATATGGCGGTGGTCCTCGACAAGTCGTCCAAGACCTTCCGCAACGACATGTACGACCAGTATAAGGCGCACCGGCCCCCGCCCCCGCCCGATCTGGTGCCCCAGTTTCCGATGATCCGCGACGCCACCCGCGCCTTCTCGCTGCCGTGCATCGAGGAGATGGGGCTAGAGGCCGACGACCTGATCGCCTGCTATGCCCGCGCCGCGCTGGCGCAAGGGTGGCAGGTGACGATCGTGTCGGGCGACAAGGACCTGATGCAACTGGTCGAGGATGGCAGCCTCGACATGCTCGACACGATGAACAACCGGCGTCTGGGCGAGGCCTATGTCGTCGAGAAGTTCGGCGTCGGCCCCAAGCAGCTGGGCGATGTGCTGGCGCTGATGGGCGACAGCGTCGATAACGTGCCGGGCGTGCCGGGCGTCGGGCCCAAGACCGCCTCCAAGCTGATCGTCGAGCATGGCGACCTGGAATCCGTCCTTGCCGCCGCGCCGGAGATGAAGAAGGGCAAGCTGCGCGACAACCTGATCGAACATGCCGAGAATGCCCGGCTGTCGAAGCGGCTGGTTACGTTGGAATGCAATGCGCCGCTGCCGCAGTCGCTGGAGTCGCTGGCGCTGCATCCGACCATCCCGGATGCCCCCTTGCGCGCGTTCCTGGAGCATCACGGTTTCCGCTCGCTGATCGCCAAGATGGGCCAGATCACCGACGATGCCGCGCCCGCCCCCGCCGCTGGGGAAGCCTCGCCCGCCGCGCCGATGGACGATGACGAGCCGTGCAATCTAGACGGCTATATCACGGTGCAGGACTTGGAGACGCTCGACCAGTGGGTCGCGGAGGCGCGTCACCAAGGCTTCGTCGCGATCGACACCGAGACCAGCTCGACCGACGCGACCCAGGCCGAACTGGTCGGGGTCAGCCTATGCCTCGCGCCCAACAAGGCGTGCTATATCCCGCTCGGCCATGGCGGCACCGATCTGCTGGCCGAAGTGCCGGTCCAGATTCCGGTCGCGGAGGCGCTCGAGCGGATCAAGGCACTGTGCGAGGACCCGTCAGTCCTGAAGATCGGCCAGAACCTGAAGTTCGACATGATCGTGCTGGGCGAGCGCGGCATCGCCATCGCGCCGCATGACGACACCATCGTCCTGAGCTTCGATCTCGACGCCGGGCTGCACGGCCACGGCATGGACGAGCTGGCCGCGACGCATCTGTCGCACACCTGCCTCGCCTTCAAGGAGGTGGTCGGCACCGGCAAGAAGCAGCTTGGCTTCCACGAGGTCGACCTGAAGACCGCCACCCGCTACGCCGCCGAGGATGCCGACGTCACGCTGCGGCTGTGGAAGCGGTTCAAGGCGCGGCTGCCGATGGAGCAGGCGACGCGGGTGTACGAGATGGTCGACCGCCCGCTGGTGCCGGTGATCGCGGGCATGGAGCGGCGCGGGATCAAGGTCGATCGCGACCGCCTGTCGCAGCTCTCGACCGAATTCGCCGGGCAGATCGCCGCACTGGAGGGCGAAATCCATGCCATGGCGGGCACCCCCTTCACCATCGGCAGCCCCAAGCAGCTGGGCGAAATCCTGTTCGACCGCCTCGGCCTGAAGGGCGGGCGCAAGGGCAAGTCGGGCGTGTACTCGACCGACGTGACCGAACTCGAACGCCTGGCCCGCGATGGCGGCGAGGCGGCGGAGATCGTGCGCAAGATCCTGGAATGGCGCCAGCTGTCCAAGCTAAAGAGCACCTACACCGACGCGCTCCAGGCACAGATCAACCCCAAGACCGGCCGCGTCCATACCAGCTACAGCCTGACCGGCGCGCAGACCGGCCGCCTGTCCTCAACCGAACCGAACCTTCAGAACATTCCGATCCGCACCGAGGTCGGGCGGCAACTGCGCGAGGCGTTCATCGCCGAGCCCGGCCATGTCCTGATCGCCGCCGACTATTCGCAGATCGAATTGCGGCTGGCCGCGCATATGGCGGACGTGCCCGCGCTGCGCGACGCCTTCGCGAACGGCGACGACATCCACAGCCTGACCGCCAAGGAGCTGTTCGGCGAGGTCAATCGCGACACGCGCGGGCGGGCCAAGACGATCAACTTCGCCATCCTCTACGGCATTTCGCGCTGGGGCCTGGCCGGTCGCCTCGACGTGTCGGCGGACGAGGCGCAGTCGATGATCGACCGCTATTTCGAGCGGTTCCCCGGCATCAACCGCTACATCGCCGAAACGCTGTCTTCGGTGCGCGAAAAGGGCTTCACCGAGACCCTGTTCGGCCGCAAGACGCATTTCCCGCGTATCGCCTCCCGCAACCAGGGCGAGCGCCAAGGGGCCGAGCGCGCCGCGATCAACGCGCCGATCCAGGGGACCAGCGCCGACATCATCAAGCGCGCCATGGTCCGCATGGAACCCGCCCTCGCCGCCGCTGGCCTGGGCCATGTGCGGATGCTGCTGCAGGTCCACGACGAACTGGTGTTCGAGGCACCCGAGGCGGATGCCGAAGCGGCAGGCCAGGTCATTCGCGAAGTGATGGCGGGCGCGGCCGAACCGGCGGTGTCGTTGTCGGTGCCGCTGGGCGTCGAGATCGGCTTCGGCAAGAGCTGGGGCGCGGCGCATTGATCCGCGCCGGCACGCCCCACTAATGGCCCAATCCCAGGACATCGATGCGCTCGCGAAAGGCGGGCGGACCAATATCGCAGGATTCATCCTGCGACTGGCGGCGCGCATCCCCTTCCTATTCATCGCAGGGAGGATCTACGGCCCCGATCTGGTCGGGCGCTTCGCCATCGCGGTGGTGGTGGTCGAGCTGGCCGCGCTGATCGCGACGCTCGGCATGAAGCGGGGCCTTGCGCAAGCGCTGTCCTCGACCGATCGGCCGCATGTTCATGTCGTGTGGGACGCGATGGCGCTGGCGTTCCTCACCTCGGTCGCGGCGAGTACCGTGCTGTGGAGCTTCCCCGAGCTTCTCTATCCCAACAGCGCGATCACCGGGCTGGACCGGTGGCTGCCCTGCATCATCGTCGCCATCGCCTGGTCGGACGTCAGCCTCGCCGCGCTCGCCTATCGCCACAACGTCAAGGCGACCGTCACCGCGCGGGCGGTGATCGAGCCCTGGACGATCTCGATCGCGGCCTGGGTCTTTTCCTTCTTCACCATCCGCGACGGGCTGGTCCTGTCCTATGTCGCGTCGATGACGGCGGCGCTGATCGCCAGCCTGGTGCCGTTCCTGCGCAGCTATGGCCTGCCGCAGGGATGGAGCCCGCACCTCGCTCGCGTCTTCGCGCTGGCCCGCGCCAATGCGCCGCTCGCGGGCGCGGACGCGCTGGAATGGGGCACGCGCAATGTCGACCGCTTCATCCTGGGCGTGATGTTCGAGCCGCGCGTGGTCGGCATCTATTATATGGCGCAGCAGGTCGCCTCGCTACCGCAGAAGCTGAAGACCAGTTTCGACCCGATCCTGGGCCCCGTCATCACCCAGAGCCTGGCCAATGGCGACATGGGGGCGATCGCCCGGCAGGTACGACAAGTCGCCTTCTGGATCATGGCGGCGCAGGGGTGCCTGGCGCTGATGGGCTCGATTCCGGGTGAAGGCGTGATGGGCGTGGTCGGCCCGCAATTCGTGTCGGGCACCGCCGCACTCGCTTTCCTGCTGTTTGCCGAGGTGCTGGCCTCGACCGGCGCGGTATGCGAGTCGGCGCTGGTCTATACCGCGCGGCACCGCAACCTGATGATCTCGATCGCGATGCTGGGCGTGCAGATCGGCTTGAGCTTCGCGCTGATCCTGGGGATGCGCGCGCTCGGCTGGCCGCAGACCTGGGCGGCGGCGGGGCCGGCCGTGGCGCTGGCCATGAGCGTGACCATGACCTCGGTCATCAAGGCGCGCGTGTTGTCGGGTATCTTGAAGGCACCGGTATCGCCCTTCCGCTGGCCCTTGGTCTGGGCGGCGGGTGCGGCGGTCGTGGTCGGGGGCGCGTTCACCCTGCTGCCCAAGCGACTGGAATGGGCCGAACTGCTGTTCGGCGAGCCCGCCATCGCCGCGACCTATCTGCTGGTGCTGTGGCGCTGGGCCTTTGGTCCGGCGGACCGGGCGCTGTTTGGGAAGGCGCCGAGCGTGGAGGAGGCCACGCTGCCCAACGTGGGTGGGATCACGCGGTAACCTTTTTCCTCCCCTGCAAGGGGAGGTGGCAGTCCGAAGGACTGACGGAGGGGGGCTTCCGCAAAGGACAACCTTCGTGGCGC
>NZ_BCTY01000032.1 GCF_001591005.1 Sphingomonas sanguinis NBRC 13937 | reverse complement strand
ATGATCCTATGAGCGCCATCAACGAGTTGCTGTCGCGTGCCGAGCAATTGGCACGGAGCGGGAATCTCGCCGGCGCGCTGCAAAGCTATGACGAGGTGCTGGCGCTTTCGCCCGAAAATCCCAGGGCGCTCAATGGTCTGGGCAACCGGGCGCTGTCGCGCGGTGACGGCAAGGCAGCGGCGGCCTATTTCGAGCGTGCGGTGCGCAGCGACCCGAAGGCGCCTCCCCTCTGGCTGAACCTGGCGCTGGCCCGTCGGATGTGCGGGGATGCGCAAGGGGAATTGCAGGCGCTGGACGATGCGCTGACGGTAGATCCGTATTTTGTGATCGCCCTGCTGCAAAAAGCGCAATGGCTGGAGCGGTACGGCCGTCGAGCCGAGGCCGTTCGCGCCTATCGGGCACTCTTGGATGCCGCGCCGCCGCTGGAAGGATTGCCCCCGGCGATGCGGCAGGCGTTGGAGCATGGCCAGGCGCTGGTAGATGCCGACAATGCGGCGCTGGAAGCGAATATCCGGTCGGTTGTGGGCGAGGACGCGACTGGTTCTGTGCGCTTCGACCACGCGCTGGAGATCATGGCTGGCAAGCGGCAGGTCTATCATCCCAAACCGGTCGGTCTGCATTTTCCTTATCTTCCGCCGGTTCAGTATTTCGACCGGGCGCTCTTTCCCTGGTTTGCGGAACTGGAAGCGGCGGCGCCGGTCATCCGCCGGGAATTGGAGGGCTTGGTCGCCGCGGGCCATGCGGGTGCGCCTTATGTTCGTATCGCGGCGGGGCAGCCCGAAAACCAGTGGAAGGATCTGAACAACTCGCTCGACTGGAGCGCGATGTTCCTGTGGCGGGACGGCAAGCCGGTGCAGGAGGTGCAGGCCCAGTGTCCGATGACGGCGGACCTGTTACGGCGCATCCCCATGTTGGACATTCCCAACCGGGGGCCGACCGCAATGTTCTCTACGCTCCAGCCACACACCCGGATTCCCCCGCACCATGGCGTCACCAATGTGCGGTCGGTCGTTCACCTGCCGCTGATCGTACCCGAGGGATGCGGTTTCCGGGTCGGTTCAGAAACGCGACACTGGCAAGAGGGGGGCGCCTGGGCATTTGACGACACCATCGAGCATGAAGCCTGGAATGACAGCGGCCAAACCCGCGTCATCCTGATCATCGATGCCTGGAACCCCTATCTGACCGAAGCGGAGAAGGACCTCCTCCGCAAGGCCAACGAGGCTATGCATCAATTCGGTCAGGGTCAGGTTTGAGCAGCCGTTTGAACACGGGCTCGTGCCGCCTCGAAAATCACTCTCGCGAATTTTGAGACCGCCTCGGGCGCATCATTTCTCGCGCAGGACGCGCACGGCCTTGGACTTCATTTTCAACCAGTAGCTGCCCATGGCGCCGGTCTTGACCGTGACCGGCTGGCCCACCCTGGGGAAGATCGCTTCATCGTCGGTCTGGCGCCAACGCATCCCGTTATCCAGGGTAAATTCCCACTTGTTGATGCTCAACTGACGTAGACCGGAGATAACCGCCTCGACCTGCGTAGGCGTATCGGCGTCGCTGCCCGACAGGAACGGGATCTTGATGCTGCCAAAGCCGAACAGGTCGCGCTTGGCCTCCTTGATCTGGGCTTCATCCGCAACGACCAGCTTGCCCGAGTCCGCGGCCTCGGACAGCGCGCGACTCTGTGTGTCATAGCATTGCAGGCGGTCGGTCGGGTTCGCAATGTCACGGCAGGCAATCAGAGCCCGGAAGGCCTGCGCGTCGCGCTTGACTTCGGCCCGGCCGGGCGCCGCCTTAGCCGTGCCGATTGCGATCATGGAAAAAGCCAACGCGGCTAAGGGGCTGATACGCATAAACTGCCGGTTCCTCGATTGATCTTGAAAGGCGATGGTCCGCGCGGGGGCGATTCGCGTCAACAGCCGTCATCGACTGTTGCACTATTGCGACACCGGTGTGGCGATCACCGCGTGACGGCCGTTTGTCGCTTTACAGCGATGTTGCACACGCAGCAATGTAAACGCATTCGACCTTTCAGGATCGATAATGTCCGGATTCCCATCGCAAAGAGCCAATGTGGCCGATGAAGGGGACCGTTGAAGAAGGGGTATTGCTAGTGATCAATCGTCTGTCCACTGACGTGGCACTGCGTTGTGGGACCGGAACGTTCGCAATCGCGCTGGCGCTTGCGTCGTCGCCCGCGTTCGCGCAGGCCGCTCCGCCGACCACCGCCGTTCCCGCCGCGCAGGAAGCTGCTGGCTCGCCGCAGGGCGAGGTTGTCGTTACCGGATCGCGTATCGCCCGGCCGGACCTGGAAGGCACCAGCCCGGTGTCGGTCGTGAGCGCTCAGGACATCGCCCTGAAGGCCGGTTCGACCAACATCGAAAACGTCCTGAACGACCTGCCGCAGGTGACCCCGACGACTTCGTCGACCTCGAATAACCCCGGCGGCGGCGTCGCCACCGTTAACCTTCGTGGCCTCGGTTCGCAGCGCACCCTCGTGCTCGTCGACGGTCGTCGCTACATGTCGTTCGACGTCACGCAGGTCGTCGATCTCAACACCATCCCGGCTCCGCTGATCAGCCGCGTCGACGTCGTGACTGGTGGTCAGTCGGCCGTTTACGGTTCGGACGCGATCGCGGGTGTCGTCAACTTCACGCTGAAGCGTGACTATTCGGGCGTCGAAGCGGGCACCAGCTACAACGTGACCGAGCGTGGCGACGGCCAGATCTGGGACGTCTATGGCCTGATGGGCGCCAATTTCGATGACAATCGTGGTAACATCACGATGTTCGTCGACTATACCAACCGCAAGCCGACTTTCGCGGGCCAACGTGATTTCTCGACCAACGCGCTCAGCGATAACCAGGACGGTTCGCCGCTGTTCTCGGCGGGCGGTTCGGGTTCGATCCCGCAGGGCCGTATCCGCGTGCCCGGTCTGAACGCCGCTCTGAACAACGGTTGCGGCACCGGCGCGAGCGCCGCGTCCGCCTATCAGGTGTTCAACCCCAATGGTTCGTCCAAGTGCTACACTGCAGCGGACGGCTACAACTTCAACCCCATCAACTATCTCCAGGTGCCGCAGGAGCGCTTCCTGGTCTCGGCGATGGGCCAGTATGAAATCAACGAGCACTTCACGCCGTATTTCGAGACCCAGTTCGCCAACAACCGCGTGAACGCGCAGCTGGCGGCCACCCCGATCAGCCAGGGTACGCCGTTCGGCTCCAATGGCGTTGCCGGGGCATTGAACCTTCAGGTCAATTCGCCTTTCTTGGACCCCTCGGTGCAGAACGCGCTGCGCACGCTCGATACCGACGGTAATGGTTACGTGACCGTTCCCCAGTGGAACTATCGCACGACCCAGCTCGGCCCGCGTATCAACCAGGACGACCGTAACGCGTTCCGCATCGTCGCGGGTATGAAGGGCGACATCGGCGCCGGCTTCAGCTATGATGGCTACTACATGTATGCGCACACCAAGAATGCGCAGCGTCAGGACGGCAACGTCGCGATCGATCGCTTCTTGGCAGCAACCAACACCGCGTTCCAGGCACCCGACGGCACGATCAGCGCCGTCCCGGTCACCGGCGGAACCCTGGTCTGCGCGTCGGCATCCGCCCGGGCGGCCGGTTGCGCGCCCGCCAATATCTTTGGTCAGGGTAATCTGAGCCAGGCTGCGCTCAACTATATCGGCGTCGGTGCTACCAATCTCGAGGAATACACCACCGAGGTCGCCAGCTTCGCGGTGACGAACCCGAGCCTGTTCGATCTGGGCGCTGGCGGCGTTGGTCTGGCGGCCGGTGCGGAATGGCGCCGTGAAGCCGGTTCGGTCACGCCGGACCAGTATCTGTCGTCGGGCAATGTCGCGGGCTTCAACCCCGGCCAGCCGACCAGCGGCAGCTACACGGTTCGCGAATTCTTCGGCGAGCTTCGCGTGCCGCTGTTGTCCGACACGTTCATCCACCGTCTGGAAGTGAATGGCGCCGCGCGTCAGTCGCATTACTCGAACGGCCCTGGCGACGTGTTCACCTGGGCAGCGGGTGGTGAACTCGCGCCGATCCGTGATTTGACCTTCCGTGGTCAGTATCAGCGCGCAATCCGTGGCCCGAGCGTCAGCGAACTGTTCTTGGGCAATACGGTCAGCTTCAACGGCAATGCCGACCAGTGCGGCACGGCGACCGCGGTGTCGAACACCCAGCTCAACGCGATCTGCCGTTCGCAGTTCGCTGCGGCTGGTGCCCCGGTCAACCTGATCGGCAATGCCGGCATCCAGGGCACCGACGTCAACCCGCTCACCTTCACCGGCGGTAATCAGAACCTGAAGGAAGAGCGTGCGGAAACCTACACCTTCGGCGGTGTGTTCCGTCCGTCGTTCCTGCCGCGCTTCTCGCTGACGGTCGACTATTACAACATCAAGATCAGCGGCTATATTGGGACGGTCTCGACGCAGACGATCGGCGATCTCTGCTTCAAGAGCTTCAATCAGGCCTATTGTAACCTGATCACCCGCAACTCGGCCGGCCAGATCGAGACGTTCAGCTCGACCAACCAGAACACGGGCGGCCTGAAGACCTCGGGCATCGACATCAACGCCGGTTACACCCAGCCTCTGGGTGCGCTGCTCGGCGCGGACGATGCGCGTCTGTCGTTCAGCTTCGCCGGTACGAAGCTGATCAAGAACGACTTCACGCCCGTGATCGGCGTTCCGACGGTCATCAGCTGTGCGGGTCGCTTCGGCGCGCAGTGCGGTGTCCCGACCCCCGAATGGCGCCACACGCTGCGCACCACCCTGGGTCTGGGCGCGATCTCGGCGTCGCTGCAGTGGCGCTATATGGGGCCGGTCACGGACGACAATCCTGCGGTCACCTACGCTTCGGAGCGCTTCGGTGCGACGAACTACTTCGACCTGACCACGACGTTCGACGTGAACGAGCACTTCCAGATGAACATGGGCGTGAGCAACCTGTTCGACAAGAATCCGCCGCTGGCGGCGTCCACCCAGAATGGTGGCAATGGCGAACAGTCGAACACGTTCCCGACCTTCTACGACGTGCTGGGCCGTCGCTTCTTCGTGAGCGGTCGCGTCCGCTTCTGATCGAAGTCGCGTGAGTAAGATGGGGCGGTGGTCTTCATGGCCGCCGCCCCATTTTCGTTTAGGGCTGGCGACGATACGCGATCCGACACCGCGGTCTCTCAGCGTTATTCAGAAACGTTTGCGGCCGATCCTACGCCAGAAGATATTTCTGTCTGCGCTGTCAGCCTGCTGCGCGCTTGCGGTTCATGGTCGTGCGGCTGCAATCATCCGCGAAAGCTCCCAGCCGCCGCGATGCCGAAACAAGTTTTCCAGCAGTTCCAACGTTTAACAGATATGTTATCTTTGGATTTTGTTCGCCATAATTTTCTATCGAGAATTTGCTGCTAAATATAATTACATTATGGTGTAATTGCTGAGGAGTGCACGACACCATTCGAGGTGTGTTGGTGTATTAATGCAATAGTTGTTGACGCCATTTTGTCAAATCACTGAAATATAGCGCTTTTGAAATATAAGGATTTGAATAGGCCATTGCGGTGTGGCTTTCGTGCCCATCGATCTCTCTAAACCGCATGATGTAACAAATGTCATTTGTGGCGGTTTGTCACTTTGGTGAAATATCCCCTGCATCCGCTCCATCGTGAGGGCGGAAAATAGCGGTCGGCACACCGACCGACAGAGGGGCTTAGACGCGATGAGAAATGGTAGCTTCTTGCGCAGCACGCTGCGCGGGGGAACGGCGGCGTATGCTTTGGCGATGCTGGGGGCTGGGGTCGGCATGGTGGCGCTGTCCGCACCGGCGGCGGCGCAGGACTATACCACCGGTGCGATCACCGGCACGGTGGTGGATGCGGGCAACAAGCCTGTGGCAGGGGTCAAGGTGACGCTGCGCTCGCTGGCGCAGAACCAGTCGCGGACCTACACGACATCGGCGACCGGCGGTTTTTCCGCGGTCGGCCTGACCCCGGGTCAGTATCAGCTCACGGCCGAGGGCGACGCCTATCGCACGCAGAGCGACACGATCCAGATCGCACCCGCACAGGAAAGCCGCATCACGGTGACCGTGACGGCCAAGGACGCGCCCGCCAACGAAGTCATCGTCACCGGTCAGCGCATCCGCCAGGATTTCACCAAGACCACGACCGGCCTGAACCTGGACGTGGTGGCGACGGCGGCGCAGCTACCGATCGCGCGTTCGGTCACCGCGCTGACCTTGTTGGCGCCGGGCGCGGTGCAGGGCGCTCCGGGCTTTGGCAACGTGCCGTCGCTCGGCGGCTCGTCGGTGGCCGAGAATGCCTATTATATCAACGGCCTGAACATCACCAACCCGGACACCTATGTCGGGTCGGCGCGAGTGCCGTTCGACTTCTATCAGACGGTCGACGTTCAGACCGCTGGCTATGCGGCCGAGTTCGGACGGGCGACGGGTGGCGTCATCAACGCCACGACCAAATCGGGCTCCAACACCCCGATGATGGCGATCCACGGCAATTTCGACGAGACCGGACTGCAATCGAGCAGCCCGAATATCGGAACGCCGACCAACCCGTCGAACATCGGTCGCCTGGCGCATACCGCCACCCAGGCGCTGAGCATCGAAGCCGGTGGCCCGATCATCAAGGATCATATCTTCCTCTATGGTCTGTACCAGGCCAACGACATTGTGGGCAAAGGCGCGTCGCCCATCTCCAACAACTATTTCCGGTCGATCAGCACCGATCCGTTCTACGGCGGCAAGCTGGATATCTATGCGACGCCGACCCAGCATCTCGAATTCACGATGTTCGACACGCGCCAGACGACGCGCACCGATAACTATACCTTCACGCCCAACGCCAGTTTCACCGGTGGCACGCCCGGCGTCTACACCGGCAGCCAGAAGTACAAGCAGGGCGGCTTCAACTGGGTGGGGCGCTATACCGGCAGCATTACCGATTTCTTCCAGATTTCGGGTGCCTACGGCATCAATCGCGACTCGAACGACTCGATGCCGCTCGACACCTCGTCCTATTATGTCATCGACCGCCGTACCGCGACGACCGGCGGCCTGGCCAAGACCATCTCGGCCCAGCCTTATAGCGGCAATGCGATCAACGATACGCAGCGCAAGTTCTGGCGGATCGACGGAGACCTGCGTTTCGAGATCCTCGGGCGTCACCATGTCCGCTTCGGCCTGGACAATGAGGATGTCAGCGAGACGAAGATCACCACGCTGAACGGCGGCCTGCCGATCCAGTATGACTATCGCGATATCGGCGTGCGGCTGATGTACGAGCGGCTGGGCGGGTTCGTTTCGGGCAATGACCGCGCTTATTATGTGCAGGATAGCTGGGAGCCCGCGCGCGGCCTGACCATCAACCTGGGCGTGCGCGACGACGAGTTCCAGCAGTCCAACCTTTCGGGCCAGCGTTATCTGTCGCTGAAGGACAATATCGCGGCGCGTGTCGGGTTCAGCTGGACGCCGGGCGGCGACTCGCGGTTCCGCTTTATCGGCAGCTATGGCCGCTATTTCATCCCGCCCGCGATGAATCTCGGCTTCCGTGGCCGCGACCTCTATTTCCGCGAGTATTTCGCCTATCCCACCGGTTATACGGCGGCGAATTTCCCGGTCGATGTGCAGACCGGCTTGCCGCTGCTCAACCTGGGGCCGGCACTGACGACGCTGGGTGGCTCGGGCTATTCGTCCAACTGCCCGACGAACATCTCGGCGGCACCGGGCAATCCGGTCAACGGCCAAGGCACCTGCCTGATCTTCGGAGCGGGCGTGCAGGACCCGGCGGCGGCCAAGATGGCGGTCGGGGCCAAGCCGACCTATGAGGACGAATTCGTCCTGGGGGCACGGTTCCGGGTGAGCGAGCTGTTTTCGGTCGGCCTGACCGGCACCTATCGCAACCTGGGCCGTGTGTCGGAAGATACCGACTTCGCGCCATTCCTGGCGAATTACTATTGCAACGGCGGTGCCAATGCCTCGGCCAGCCAGTGCGATTTTTACCAGAACAACAGCGCCTATTATATCTGGAACCCGGGCCGGTCGTCGCAGACGGTGCGCGACTGGGTCGACCCGACCAAGACGGTGACACTGACCGGCCTGGCCTTCCCCAATCCGAAGCGGCAGTACAGTTCGCTGGTGTTCGACTGGAAGCGGGCGGATGACGGCATCTGGTCGCTCCAGGGCTCGATCACCGTGGCGCGCTCCTATGGCAATTACGAGGGCACGGTGAAGTCTGACGCCGGTAACGGTGCGCAGTCTGATGCCGGCTCGACGCAGGATTACGACTATCTGGGGCTGACCGATTATTCGACCGGCCTGCTGCCCAATGACCGAACCTTCGTGTTCAAGACCTTTGGCAGCTATCACGTCACCGACAATCTGTCGTTCGGCACCAATGTGCTGGTCCAGTCGCCGCAGCGGCTGAGCTGCATGGGCTATCACCCGACCGATGCCAATGCGGCGGGTTACGGTGCGTCGAGCTTCTACTGCGCCTATGGGCCGCTGAACGCGGCGGGCAACTATACCGCGACGCAGCCCTCGCCGCGCGGCACCGGCCTGAGGACGGACTGGGTGAAGCAGATCGACCTGTCGTTCCGCTACGTCCTGCCCCAGTCGCTAGGCTTCAACCGCTTCGTGGTGCGGGCGGATGCGTTCAACATCTTCAACTCGCAGCCGATCACGCAGCGTTACGTGCAGCACGAAAACCAGAAGGCGGGCAACCAGTACACGCCCGATCCGCTGTACGGCACGCCGCTGGGCTATCTGACGCCGCGCTCGGTGCGGCTGGGCTTCGACATCCTGTTCTGATCGAACGGGTCGTCGTCCGCCTTGGGGGGCGGGGGAGAGGGGAGCGAGGGCCGTGGGCCTTCGCTCCCCTTTTTTCAGGCGACCGACAGCGCCAGCTTGCCGTCGCCTTCATCCACGGTAACGGTCGACCCGTCCTTCACGTTTCCGCGCAGGATTTCCTCGGCCAGCGGGTCCTGCAGGTGGCGTTGCACCGCGCGGCGCAAGGGCCGTGCGCCATAGACCGGGTCGTAACCCACCCGGCCCAGCCATTCGCGGGCGGCGTCGGTCAGGTGCAGGCTGATCTTGCGATCGCTGAGCAGCTTGGCGACACGGCCGACCTGGATGTCGACGATCGGGCCCATATGGCTCTGGCCCAGCCGGTGGAACAGGATGATCTCGTCCAGCCGGTTGAGGAATTCGGGGCGGAAATGACCGCGCACGATCTCCATCACCTGCGGCTCGACGCTCTCGACGCTCTGCCCGTCCTCGACCGCCGCCAGATACTGGCTGCCCAGGTTCGAGGTCAGGATGATGAGCGTGTTCGAGAAGTCGACCGTCCGCCCCTGACCATCGGTCAGGCGGCCGTCGTCCAGCACCTGGAGCAGCACGTTGAACACGTCGCCATGCGCCTTCTCCACCTCGTCGAACAGCACGACCTGATAGGGCCTGCGCCGCACCGCCTCGGTCAACACGCCGCCTTCCTCATAACCGACATAGCCGGGAGGGGCGCCGATCAGCCGGGCGACGCTGTGCTTCTCCATGAACTCGCTCATGTCGATGCGCACCATCGCGCTGGGATCGTCGAACAGAAATTCGGCGAGCGCCTTGGTCAGCTCGGTCTTGCCGACGCCCGTCGGGCCGAGGAACAGGAAGCTGCCCAGCGGCCGGTTCGGGTCCTGGAGCCCGGCACGCGCGCGGCGGACGGCGGTGGAGACGGCGCGGACCGCATCCTCCTGTCCGATCACACGCTTGCCGATCACCTCCTCCATGCGGAGCAGCTTCTCGCGCTCGCCCTGCAGCATCCGGTCGACCGGCACGCCGGTCCAGCGGCTGACCACGCCCGCGATATCGTCGGCGGTGACTTCCTCGCGCAGCATCGCGCCTTCGGTCGCGGACTGCGCCTCGGCCAGTTGCTTCTCCAGCTGCGGGATGCGGCCATAAGACAGCTCACCCGCTTTCGCGAGGTCACCGCTGCGCTGCGCCTGGTCGAGTTCGATGCGCGCCTGGTCGAGCTGTTCCTTCAGCTTCGCCTCGCCCGCGATCTTGTCCTTCTCGGCCTGCCAGCGCTGGGTCAGCGCGTGCGACTGTTCCTCGAGATTGGCGAGTTCCTCCTCCAGATGGCCGAGCCGGTCGATGCTGGCGGCGTCGCTCTCGCGGCGCAGGCCCTCGCGCTCGATCTTCAGGCGCAAGATGCGGCGGTCGAGCGTCTCGATCTCCTCGGGCTTGGACTCCACCTCCATGCGGATGCGGCTGGCGGCCTCGTCCATCAGGTCGATCGCCTTGTCGGGCAGGAAGCGGTCGGTGATGTAGCGGTTCGACAGCGTCGCCGCCGCCACCAGCGCGCCGTCGGTGATGCGCACCCCGTGATGGAGTTCGTACTTCTCCTTCAGCCCGCGCAGGATCGAGATGGTGTCCTCGACCGTGGGCTCGCCGACGAAGACGGGCTGGAACCGCCGCTGGAGCGCGGGGTCCTTTTCGACGTACTTGCGATATTCATCCAGCGTGGTCGCGCCGACGCAGTGCAGCTCACCGCGTGCAAGGGCAGGCTTCAGCAGGTTGGAGGCGTCCATCGCCCCGTCGCCCTTGCCCGCGCCGATCAGCGTGTGCATCTCGTCGATGAACAGGATGATGTCACCCTCGGCGGCCTTCACCTCGTCCAGGACGCCCTTCAGCCGCTCCTCGAACTCGCCGCGATATTTGGCACCGGCGATGAGGGCACCCATGTCGAGCGCCATCAGCTTGCGGTCCTTCAGCGTGTCCGGCACGTCGCCATTGGCGATGCGTAGCGCGAGCCCTTCGGCGATGGCGGTCTTGCCGACGCCGGGTTCGCCGATCAGCGCGGGGTTGTTCTTGGTTCGGCGCGCGAGGATCTGGATGGTGCGGCGGATTTCCTCGTCGCGTCCGATCACGGGGTCGAGCTTGCCGTCGCGCGCCACTTGCGTGAGGTCGCGGGCGAACTTCTTCAGCGCGTCATAGCGGTCCTCCGCCCCCGCCGTGTCGGCGGTGCGGCCTTGACGCAGCTGTTCGATCGCGCCGTTCAGGCTTTGCGGATTCACCCCGCCCGCCGCCAGCGCCTTGCCAGCCGCATTGGTCGAGGCCAGCGCCAAAGCCAGCAGCAGTCGCTCGACGGTGACGAAGCTGTCGCCAGCCTTTTGCGCGACCTGTTCGGCCTGGTCGAGCACGCGGACCAGATCATTGTCGAGGCCGGGCGACGACTGCGCGCCCGAGCCGGAGACGGCGGGGATCTTGGCCAGTGCCGCATCGGTCTCGCGCTCGACGCGCTTGGCATCGCCGCCCGCCGCCTGGATCAGGCCGGACGCCATGCCCTGATCGTCCTCGATCAGTGCCTTGAGGAGATGTTCGGGGGCGATCCGCTGATGGCTGTTGCGGATCGCCACGGTTTGCGCGGCTTGCAGAAAGCCTTTCGCGCGGTCGGTGAATTTTTCGAGGTTCATCTGGGGTTCCTGTCGCTTTCCAGGTCAGATGGTGTTGCAATTTGGCAACACAAGGGGTTGGCGCAATTTCACTAGCCGCAACATGGGACGGCCGTTTCGATAACGAAAGGGTGTCCATGAAAAGCTTGCGAATTCCGTTCGTCGGACCGGGATTGCGGTCCGCCGCGCGCCCGCTATGCTCGGGCCATACACCGAGTGGGGAGACTCAACAGATATGCGTATCAAGTCCGTGGCGCTGACCGGCGCCGCCGCCCTTGCGTTCGTCGTGCCGGGGCAGGCCGTGCTGGCCCAGGCCACCAACGCCGCCGCGACGGCGAAGCCCGCGCCCGTCTCGACCCTCGTGAAGGCGGTCGACATCCCCTATCAGACCTTCACCCTGAAGAACGGGCTGCGCGTCGTCGTCCATACCGACCGCAAGGCCCCCGTCGTCGCGGTCAGCGTCTGGTACGATGTCGGATCGAAGCATGAGCCCAAGGGCAAGACGGGCTTTGCGCATCTGTTCGAGCATCTGATGTTCAACGGCTCGGAAAACGCGCCGGGCGACTTCTTCGCGCCGCTCAAGTCGGTCGGTGCCACCGACTATAACGGCACCACCTATTTCGATCGGACCAATTATTTCGAGACGGTGCCGACCGCCGCGCTCGACCGCGCGCTGTTCTTGGAATCGGACCGCATGGGCTATTTGCTCGGCGCGGTGACGCAAGGGGTGCTCGACGAGCAGCGCGGCGTCGTCCAGAACGAGAAGCGCCAGGGCGATAACCAGCCTTATGGCCTGACCCAGTATAAGATCACCCAGGGGCTGTTCCCCGCCGACCATCCCTATGGCCACACCACGATCGGTTCGATGGCCGATCTGGACGCCGCCTCGCTCGACACGGTGAAGGACTGGTTCCGGAGTCATTATGGCCCGAACAACGCCGTGCTGGTGCTGGCGGGCGATATCGACGTCGCCACCGCCAAGCCGCTCGTCGAGAAATATTTCGGCGCGATCAAGCCGGGGCCCAAGAGCGTGCTGCCGACGGTCACCATTCCGACGCTGCCCGCGCCCGTCAACGAAGTGATGAAGGACCGCGTGGCGGCGGTCATGATCAGCCGCAACTGGGCAGTGCCCGGGCTGAACGATCCCGAGACGGCGTCGTTGGTCGTGGCGGGTTCAATCCTGGGCGGGCTCGCCTCGTCGCGGCTCGACAATATCCTGGTCAAGCAGGAGAAGCTGGCGGTTCAGGTCTCGGCGGGCGACCGTCCCTTCTCGCAGGTCGGCATGTTCAACATGACCGCGATCGTGCGCCCTGGCGTTGATCCTGCGCAGGTCGACAAGCGGATGCAGGAAATCCTCGCCGATTTCCTGAAGAACGGCCCGACCGCCGATGAGGTGCAGCGCGCCGTGACCCGCTTCGTGTCGGGTCGTGTCCAGGGGCTGGAATCGGTCGGCGGCTTTGGCGGCAAGGCGGTCGCGCTGGCGGAAGGCGCGCTCTACTCGAACGATCCGGGCAAATATAAGAAGCAGCTGGAAGGAATCGCGGCGCAGACGCCCGCGACCGTCAAGGCGGCGGCGAACAAGTGGCTGTCGCGTCCGGCCTATACGCTGACCGTCGTGCCGGGCGCGCGCGATGCGTATGAGGAAGCCAAGGTGCCGCCGCGCGCCGATGTTCCCGCCGCCCCCGACCAGCCCGCCAAGGGCACGCGCGGGGCCTTGCCCGATGTCGGACAGGTCAAGCCGCTGAGCTTCCCGGCGGTCGAGCGCAGCCGCCTGGCGAACGGGATCGAGCTGATCTACGCGCAGCGCACCGCGGTGCCGGTGACGCAGATCGCCATGTCCTTCGACGCCGGGATCGCCGCCGACGTGCCGGGCAAGCTGGGCACGCAGCGCATGGTGCAGTCGATGCTCGATGAGGGCACGACCCACCGCAACACCATCGCGATCGCCGAGGAGCAGGAGCGGCTGGGCGCGACGATCGGGTCGAGCGCGTCGAACGACCGCACCGTCGTCGGGCTGGACGTGCCGAGCGCCAATCTGGTGCCCGCGCTGGACCTCTATGCCGATATCGTCCGCAATCCGGCCTTCCCCGATCCCGAACTGGCGCGGGTGAAGGCGCAGACGCTGGCGGGCATCAAGCAGGAACTCACCAGTCCGCAGGGGCTGGCCGGCCGCGTCCTGCCGCCGCTCGTCTATGGGCCGACCAGCCCCTATGCCAAGGCGCAAGGGGCGGGCGATCCTGCCGCCGTGGCGGCGATGACCCGCGAGCAGCTGGTCGCGTTCCAGCAGGCCTGGCTGCGTCCCGACAAGGCGAAGATCTTCGTCACGTCGGACCGTCCGCTGGCCGAGGTGAAGGCCGCGCTCGACCTCGTGTTCGGCGACTGGCGCGGCACCGGCGCGGCGGGCGTGAAGAACTTCGCCGCGGGCCAGCCCTCGGCACCCAAGATCGTGCTGGTGAACCGTCCCGACAGCCCGCAGTCGATCATCTTGGCGGGCGCGCCGACGGCGCTGAAGGGCACCGACAACCTGCTGGTCCAGAACACCGCCAACGACGCGCTGGGCGGCAGCTTCCTCAGCCGGATCAACACCGATATCCGTGAGAACAAGCACTGGTCCTACGGTGTGCGGGGCGGCTTCCAGACGTCGGAATTCGCCGCGCCCTATATCATGTCCGCCCCGGTCCAGGCGGACAAGACCGGCCCGTCGATTGACGCGCTGCGCACCGACGTGGCCGAATTCCTGACGACCAAGCCGATGGACCAGGTTGAATTCGACCGTGCGATCACCGGTGCGATCCGCTCGCTGTCGGGCAATTTCGAGACCTCGGGCGCGGTGCTGTCGGCGATGCAGGCCAACGACCTGTATCGTCGCCCGGACAATTACTATGCGACGATCACCCAGCGTTATCAGGCGATGACCCTGCCGGAGCTGAACAAGTCGATCCAGGCGGCGTTGAACCCCAAGAGCTTCGTCTGGGTGGTGGTCGGCGATGCCAAGACGGTCAAGCCGCAGCTCGACACGCTGGGCCTGCCCGTCGAGGTGATCGAACCCTCGGCGGTCGTCGCCGCTCCGGCAGCGCAATAAGGGAGAGTGAAAATGGCCGATATTGACGGGACCTGGAACTGCATCGTCAAGTCGCCGCTGGGCGACCAGGAGATGACGCTGACCGTCACGACCGAGGGCGACCGCTTCACCGGTTCGGGCGGCGGCCAGATGGGCGCGATGGATATCGAAGGCGACGTGTCCGGCAACACGATCCGCTGGAAGATGTCCATCTCCTCGCCGATGCCGATGACGCTGGACTGCGAAGCGACCGCCGATGGCGACACGCTAACCGGTTCGGTCGGCGCGGGCGCGTTTGGCAGCTTCCCGCTGTCGGGGACGCGCGCGGGGTAATCTACGCGCTTGAGATGGGGGAAGGGCGGTGCGTCATGGGGCGCGCCGCCCTTTTTCTTATGCCGCCCATTGCCAGATAACCGGTTCAATTCCGGTCCAATTCCGTTACGCTGCGCCGGACAACCACAAAGGGGACGGGCATGATCGATCGGCGGCATTTCCTGGGAGGCTCGGCGGCCTTGGCCGTGGCGGCGGGTAGCGAGGGTGTCGTGGCCCAGAACACGCCCTCCCGCCAACTGACCGCGTTGTTCGACACGCTGGTCCAGGAGCAGCTTCGCCGCAGCCCGGAAGCCGCGACCAACCTGGGCCTCGACACCGGCGCCAATGCCGATCTACGCAGTAAGCTCTCCGACCAGTCGCCCGCCGGAATCGCGGCGGCGAAGGCCGCGACCCGGGCCGACCTGACCCGGTTGGAGGCGATCGACCCCGCCAGCCTGTCGCCCGAAGAGCGGATCGACCTGGAGTCGGTGCTCTACACCCGCCGTTCGGCCCAAGCCGTGCAGGCGTTCGACTTTGGCGGCAGTTCCTATGGCCCCAGCCCCTATGTCGTGTCGCAGCTCTCCGGCGCGTACCAGTCGGTTCCGGACTTCCTCGACACCAAGCACAAGATCACGAGCGCGGGCGACGCCGACGCCTATCTGATGCGGCTGCGCGCCTTTGCCTCGCAGATGGACGCGCAGACCGAGCGGATGCGCCATGATGCGGGGCAGGGCGTGGTGCCGCCCGACTTCATCCTCGACCTCGCGCTGGAGCAGATGGCCAAGAGCCGCCAGCCCGCGTCCGACGCGCTGGTCGTTCAGTCGCTGGCCCGTCGCGCCACGGACAAGGGGCTGGGCGACCGTTATGCGCAGCAGGCGACCCAAATCTACGACGCCGAAATCCTGCCCGCGCTCGACCGCCAGATCGCCTATGCCAAGACGCTGCGGGCCAAGGCGACACATGACGCGGGCGTGTGGAAGCTGCGCGAGGGCGCGGCTTATTATCCGGTGGCGCTCAAGGCCAATACGACGACCAGCTTCTCGCCCGACGAGGTGCACCGCTTCGGCCGCGAGCAGGCGGCGATGCTGTCCGCCCGGCTCGATACGCTGCTCAAGAAGCAGGGTTTCACCAAGGGGACGGTCGGCCAGCGCATGGCCGCGCTCTACAAGAACCCCGACCAGCTTTACCCCAATACCGATGAGGGTAAGCGCGCGGCCATCGCCTATTGTAACGCCCGGCTCGACGCGATCCGCACCCGCCTGCCGCAGGTGTTCGAGCGGATACCGCCTTACGGCTTCGAGGTGCGCCGCGTGCCGCCCCAGACCGAGGCGGGCGCGGCGGCGGCTTTTGCGCAGGGGCCCGCGATCGACGGCTCGCGCCCCGGCCTGGTCTATTTCAACCTGAAGGACAGCGCCGACTGGCCCAAATTCTGCCTGGCGACGACCGTCTATCACGAAGGCCTGCCGGGCCATCAGATGGAGGGCGGTCTGGCGCTGTCCAACACGCGACTGCCGCTGATCCGCAAGATCAACGGCTTTTCGGGCTATGGCGAGGGCTGGGCGCTCTATGCCGAGCAGCTGGCGGACGAGATCGGCATGTATGACGACGATCCGCTGGGGCAGCTGGGATACCTCAAGTTCCTGCTGTTCCGCGCCAATCGCTGCGTGGTCGACACCGGCCTTCATCACCTGCGCTGGACGCGCGAACAGGCGATCCGTCACTTCGTCGAGGCCGAGGGCGAGGCGGAGGGCTTCGCCACCCGCGAGGTCGAGCGCTACTGTGTCAATCCGGGCCAGGCGGCGAGCTACAAGCTGGGCCATTCGGTGTTCGTCGACATCCGGGATCTGGCAAAGAAACAGAAGGGCGCGGCGTTCGACCTGAAGGCATTCCACACCGCCGTGCTGCGCCATGGCCGCGTACCGCTCGACGTGCTGCGCCGGATCGGGGAGGAGTGGGCCAAGGCTTGACCGGACGGGGCATCGCGGTGATCTTCCTGATGGGAGAACATCGCGATGCAGGGCGGCTTTTCGTTCCGGGAGGACAGGGGGAAGCGGCGGACGGCTGCTGTCGCCACCACGGCGGTGCACGCCGCCTTGTTGGCGCTGCTCCTGTGGGGACCCCGACCGTTGTCCATCGCGGCACCGGAGTCCGATGCGCTCGCCGTGTTCGACGTGCCGCGCTTGCCCGATCCGCCACCCATCCCCGTTCCACCACCGGCCACCAGGCCTGAGCCGGTCAAGCGGGAAAGCCAAGTCGTTCGCCCGACCGCCGCTGGCGGGTCGCCCCGTCCCGCGCGGGCGCCCTTGGCCGAACAGGCCGCCCCCGCCGCATCGACACCGGCGCATTTCGATCCGGTCGATCGCCTGGCTCCGGCGTCGGATATCAGCGCGGAGCTGCCGCTGCGCATCGGTGTGGCAGCGTCCGATAGTCGGGGGACAGGGATCGCCAGTGGTCAGGGAACTGGCGGCGAAGGGCGCGGCACCGGTAACGGACGCGGCGATGGTGATGGACCCGGGGCAGGACGGTTACGTTTCGCGCTGGCCGAATGGATCGAAAAGCCGCCTCAGTCCCTGATCGACGAAGCCTTTCCGAAGATGGCCCGGTTCGGCGGGGTGAGCGGGGTGGCGGTGCTGCTCTGTGTCGTGCCCGAACCCGGCCGCCCTAAAAGCTGTTCGATCGCAGCGGAGCGGCCCAGAGGGCGGGGCTTCGGCCCAGCGGCATTGGGGCTGTATCCCAATTTCCGCATCCGCCCGGTGATGAAGGGAGATCAGGTCATCCAGCCCGAGGTGCTGGTGCCCGTGACCTTCACCATCCACAAATAGCGAGCGGGCTTAGCGCACCACGCGCGTGATGTGCCCCATCTTGCGTCCCGGCCGCGATTCGCCCTTGCCATAGAGGTGCAGGTGCGTGCCCTTTTCGGTCAGCGCCTGTTCCCAGGCATCGTCGCCGATCAGGTTTTCCATCTCCACCCGCGCCCCCGTCAGCGAGGTATCGCCCAGTGGCAGGCCGCAGATCGCGCGGATGTGGTTCTCGAACTGAGAGGTTTCCGCACCCTCGATCGTCCAGTGCCCGGAATTGTGGACGCGCGGTGCCATCTCGTTGAAGACGGGGCCGTTCTCAGTCGCGAAGAACTCGCAGGCCAGCACGCCGACATAACCCAGTTCCTCGGCGATGCGGATCGCGAGCGCGGTCGCCTCCTCGGCCTGGGCGAGGATTTCGGCGGGTGCGGGCAGGGTCGAGCTGCGCAGGATCGCGTCGCGATGGACATTGTGCGGCGGGTCGTAGCGGACCGCCTGCCCGTCTTCGCCACGCGCGATCAGGATCGAGAATTCGTGGCTGAAGTGGATGAACCCCTCCAGCACGGCGGGGCCGCCGATCGCTTCCCAGGCGGCGGGCGCTTCGGCGAGGTCGCGGATCAGCGCCTGGCCCTTGCCGTCATAGCCGAACCGCGTGGTCTTCAGGATGGCGGGGCAGCCGATCCGCTCCAGCGCGGCGGTCAGGTCGGCGGCGGAGTTGACCGCGGCCCAGGGGGCGGGGCGGCCGCCGACCTTTTCGACGAAGCTCTTCTCGGCGATCCGGTCTTGCGCGACGCGCAGCGCGGCGGGCGCGGGGTGGACGGGCAGGCGCTCCGCCAGCCATTCGACCGGCGTCACGTCGACATTCTCGAACTCATAGGTCACGACGTCGCAGGCCGCGACGAAATCGGCCAGCACCACCTTGTTGTGGTAATCGGCGCGGGTCAGCGACGAGGCGGTCTGCGCCGCCACGCTTTCCTCATCGGGAGCCAGCACATGGGTGCGATAGCCCAGCTGCGCCGCCGCCACCGCCAGCATCCGGCCCAGCTGGCCGCCACCCAGAATCCCGATCGTCGAACCCGGCTTCAGCATCATTCTCCGCCCTGTGGATCGTTGGCAACGCTGTCGGTCTGGCGCTTGCGCCACGCCTTTAGCCGCTCGGCGAGCGCCTCGTCGGACAGCGACAGGATCGACGCGGCGAGCAGGCCGGCGTTGATCGCGCCCGCCTTGCCGATGGCCAGCGTGCCGACGGGAATGCCGCCGGGCATCTGGACGATCGAGAGCAGGCTATCCATGCCCTTCAGCGCCTTCGACTCGACCGGTACGCCCAGGACCGGCAGGTGCGTCATCGACGCGGCCATGCCGGGCAGGTGCGCCGCACCGCCTGCCCCTGCGATGATGACCTTGATCCCGCGATCGGCGGCGCCGGTGGCATAGTCGTACAGCCGCTGCGGCGTGCGGTGCGCGGAGACGACGCGGGTTTCATGGGCGACGCCCAACGCCTCCAGCGTCTCGGCGGCGTGCCGCATGGTTTCCCAGTCCGAAGTGGACCCCATGATGATCCCGACCGACATCATATCCGCATTCCGCCCTGCCCCTGCGGCCCCGGTGCCGAGGGGGAGGGCGCGTGACTAGCTGGCAGGAGCGGAACGAGCAACCTTCTGTATACGTCAACCCGCCGCCTATTTCAGCGCGCGGCGCAGGGCGGCGATGGACCGCCCCGCTGGCGTGTCATCGAACTTGCCCGCATAGCGCGGATCGACCCGCCAGAGTCCCCCTTCCTCGCGCAGCACCACGGCGGTGCGGAAATGCGCGTTGGGCGAGGACGTGTCGTAGATCAGGCCGATCCGCTGCCGCTGGCCATCGGGCGGCAGGATGCCCGCCGCGACCAGCGCGTCGCAGCTATAGGCATCGGTATCGTCGACCCCCAGGGTCATCAGCCGCTGTCGATCGATCGTCACGCCGCATTGCCCGGCGGACAGGCCGCGATTTTCGACGACCCGGAACCCAGCCAGCGTGACCCGACGCTTGTCGGTCAGCGTGATCGCCACGGGCTTGCCGTCCGGCGTGCCCGCCGATGTCGCGGCCGGAGAAGGCGAGGGCGCCGAAGGAACCGCAACACTGGGGTCCGATCCATTGTCGGGCTGGGCAGGAACCGAGCGCGCAGGGGCCCCGCAGGCGAGGAGCAGCAGGGCGGCGGGCAAGCCGATGATCGGGTGGGCGCGCATCCTCATCTTACTCCAGCGGGTTGACGCGCCGGGGCCGGTGTCGCGGGGGCGAACCGCTCATAGGCCCGGCGCATTTTGCCGTCATAATCATTCTGCGCATAATTGGGTCCGTTATAGGCGCGGGCGAACGCCGCCCAGTCGCGCGCCTTGATCGCCTTCTTCATGCCCGGATTGGCAGCGACGAAATGGACGAAGGCCTTCAGATGCTCGGACCGGCGCAGCATCATGGCGTCGACAAAGGCGGCGACGGTGGGATGACCTGCATCGCCGTGATTTTCACCCATGATCTGGAACAGGCCCCAGGACGCCGATTTCAACGCGGCGGTTTCATCCAGCATCGCCGCCCGGCGCAGGCGGTCATATTGCCGCGATGACGGGCCGTAGCCGCCTGCGCGTGGGGTGGAAATATCCGGATGGCTGCGATTGTAGAGGCCATGGCTGTGCTTGGCGAATTTGTGCCGCTCGAACAGGATGATCGGGCGGCCCATCATGTCCCAGGGTTCGTCCTTGGCCTCGGTATCCGCCACCGCCTTGATCGCGGCGACCTCGCACCCCAGGGTGGTGGCGGCGGTCGCATAATCGGCCTCGGTCAGCGTGTCGCCCTGATGCGCCCAGCACAGCGACCGAAAGATGCGATGCTGCGGCCCGGCGATCTGGTCGAGGTCGAGCCGGGCGAGCGTTCCGCCGCGCGGCGACACCACGCCATCGGGCACGGCTAGCGCCGCGCCGTCCTTCTGAAAGCCCAGGATCGCCCGCGCGGTGGCGGCGTCATACTGGCCGTTGATATCGGGCGGCGGCGCGCCGTCCAGCCAGCGGGCGTGGCGAACCAGCAGACGCTGGATGGCGGTGACATCGTCGGGATGGTTGGGGGCTCCGCGCCCCACGGCCGCTCGAATCGTCGTCATGGCGCTCTTCCTGTCATGGTAACGGGAACAGACGGCCAGACTGCACGATCCGTGGCGCGGATCAAGCCTCGTGCGGTGGACGCGACCGCCCCATCGGTCAGGTGATGGGGCGGCCTGATGGCGGGGGCGCTTAGCGTTCCGACAGATAATAGCGGTCGGTCGGGGTCAGGTCGTCCGCCAGTTCATAGACGATCGGCTGCGCGGTCGGGATTTCCAGGCCCGTGATCTCGTCGTCCGGGATGTTCGACAGATGCTTGACCAGCGCGCGCAGCGAGTTGCCGTGGGCGGAGATCAGCACCCTGTTGCCGTCGCGCAGCGCAGGCGCGATCCGCTCCTCCCAATAGGGCAGGACGCGGGCGATCGTGTCCTTCAGGCTTTCGGTCTGCGGCACGTCGATGCCCTTGTAGCGGATATCGTTCGACACATCGAACTCGCCGCCCGCCTCGGCCGGGGGCGGGGGAACGTCGAAGCTGCGGCGCCAGATCTTGACCTGCTCGTCGCCATGCTTGGCCGCCGTCTCCGCCTTGTCGAGGCCGGTGAGGCCGCCATAATGACGCTCGTTCAGCCGCCAATGCTTCTCGGTCGGGAGCCAGAGGCGACCCATGGTCTCCAGCGCCAGGTTCAGCGTCTTGATCGCACGAGTCTGGAGGCTGGTGAAGGTCAGGTCGAAGTCCAGGCCCTTCTCCGCCATCATCGCGCCCGCCGCGCGCGCCTCGGCGGCCCCCTGCGCGGTCACGTCGACGTCCCACCAGCCGGTAAAGCGGTTTTCCAGGTTCCAGGCGGACTGGCCGTGGCGGATCAGGACGAGCTGGGGCATGGAAACTCCTTCTATGTGATGACGCCCGCATAGAGCGGCGGGCACGCGGGGTCGAGGTCAGCCGCGAAAACGGGCCTGGGTAGAGGCGGGATTGGCCTTCAGTACGCGGCCCATGCGGGTCGGCCGGTCGAGCAGTTCGCCGCCGCAATCGGGGCAGGTTTCGTCCAGCTCGTCGGCGCATTCGGCGCAGAAGGTGGTCTCCAGCGAACAGATGAACGCGCCGCCCTGGGACGGGGGCAGGTCCGCGCCGCAGCGTTCGCAATCGGGGCGCATCTCCAGCATCAGGCGGCGACCTCGCGCACCACGTCGCAGATGCGGTCGACCAGCGTTTCGACCTGGCGCTTGTCCTCGCCCTCGGCCATCACGCGGATGACCGGCTCGGTGCCCGACGGGCGGATGACCAGGCGGCCGCGCCCGGCCAGCTCGGCTTCGGCGGCGGCGATGACACCCTGCACCTTCTCATGCTCCAGCGGCTTGCCGCCCGCGAAGCGGACATTCTTGAGCAGCTGCGGCAGCGGATCGAACCGGTGCAGCACCTCGCTGGCGGGCGCGCCTGCGCGCTTCAGCTCGGCCAGCACCTGAAGCGCGGCGACCAAGCCGTCGCCGGTGCGCGCATAGTCGGACAGGATGATATGCCCCGACTGCTCGCCGCCGACATTATAGCCGCGCGTGCGCATCGCCTCCAGCACATGGCGGTCGCCGACCTTGGTGCGGATCAGGCCGAGACCCTGTGCGGCGAGATGCCGCTCCAGGCCCAGGTTCGACATGACGGTGGCGACCAGGCCGCCACCCGCCAGCCGCCCTTCGCGGGCATAGCTGGTCGCGATCATGGCCATCAGCTGGTCGCCATCGACGACTTGGCCATGCTCGTCGACGATGATGAGGCGGTCGGCATCGCCGTCCAGCGCGATGCCGATGTCGGCACCGCTGGCGACCACCGTCTCGGCCAGCGTCTGCGGCGCGGTCGAGCCGACACCGTCATTGATGTTGGTGCCGTTGGGGGTCACGCCGATCGCGACCACGTCCGCGCCCAATTCCCACAGGGCGGCGGGGGCGACCTTATACGCCGCACCATTGGCGCAATCGATCACGACGCGCAGGCCGTCCAGGCGCAGCGCCTGCGGGAAGGTCGACTTGGCAAAGTGGATATAGCGGCCCGCCGCGTCATCGACCCGGCGCGCCCGGCCGATCTTGCCCGAGGGGACCAGCGGCACATTCTGCTCGATCAGGTCCTCGATCGATTCCTCGGCCTCGTCGGACAGCTTGTAGCCGTCGGGGCCGAACAGCTTAATGCCATTGTCGGCGAAGGGATTGTGGCTGGCCGAGATCATCACGCCGATATCGGCGCGCATCGAATGGGTCAGCATCGCGACCGCGGGCGTGGGCAGCGGGCCGAGCATGACCACATCCATGCCGACGCTGGTGAACCCGGCGACCAGCGCCGACTCAAGCATATAGCCCGACAGGCGGGTGTCCTTGCCGATCACGACGCGGTGGCGGTGGTCGCCGCGCTGGAAATAGGCCCCGGCGGCCATGCCGACCTTCATCGCCATCTCGGCGGTCATCACCGCGCCGTTGGTCGCGCCGCGAATGCCATCGGTGCCGAAATATTTTCTTGCCATACGGCCTGGTTCCTGCCGGTCTAGAAGGGGAAACATCAAGTGGTCGCGTCCCGTTTAGCGTGACCTTTCCAAAAGCTCAAAGACGTCAAAGGCATCCCATGTCCCGTGCCACGCTGATCCTGTTATGCCTCGCCGCCGGTCTGCTGGCGGGCGTGGGGGTGGCGACCCTGTCGCCGCAAGCCGCCGGATGGGGAATCGGCGTGGCGGGGCCGGTGGGGACGCTGTGGCTGAACGGGTTGCAGATGACGGTCATCCCGCTGGTCGTCACGCTGCTGATCACCGGGGTGGCGACGACGGCGGAGGCGGCGCAGGCGGGGCGCATCGCCGGGCGGGCGATCGTGACCTTCCTCGGCCTCGTCACGCTGACCGCGACGATGGCGGCGCTGGTCACCCCGGTGCTGCTGCATCTCGTACCCATCCCGCGCGGCGCGGCGGCGGCGCTGAAGACCGCGCTGGGCCATGCCGCACCGGTCGGACCGACCCCGCCGATCAGCGAATTCCTGACCGGGATCGTGCCGACCAACATCTTTGCCGCCGCGACCAACAATGCGCTGTTGTCGCTGATCCTGTTCACCCTGGCCTTCGCCTTTGCGATGACCCGGATCGAGGGCAGCGGCCGGGCGCAGCTGCTGGGGTTCTTCACCGCGATCCGCGATGCAATGCTGGTCCTGATCGGCTGGGTCTTGTGGCTGGCCCCGCTCGGCGTCTTTGCGCTGGCCTTCGTCGTCGGGGCGAGCGCAGGGAGTGCGGCGTTCGGGGCACTCCTTCATTACATCGCGACAATCGCCAGCATCGGCGTCATCGTCATGCTGATGGCCTATGCCGTCGCCGCCATCGCCGGCCGCGTGCCCCTGCCGCGCTTCGCCCGTGCGCTGGCCCCGGCCCAGGCGGTCGCCATTTCGACGCAAAGCTCGCTCGCCAGCCTGCCCGCCATGGTCGAGGGGACGAAGACGCTGCGCATCGCCCCCGCCACCTCCAGCCTGGTGCTGCCCATGGCGGTCGCTATGTTCCGGGGGACGCAGCCCGCGATGAACGTGGCGGTCGCGCTTTATATCGCCGACTGGTTCGGGATCGTGCCCGGCCCGGCGGCGGTCGCGGCGGCGGTGGTGGCGGCGATCCTGGTCTCGCTGGGGTCGGCGAGCCTGCCGTCGCAGATCACCTTCTTCGCCTCGATCGCGCCCGTCTGCGTCGCGCTGGGGGTGCCCGCCGCGCCTTTGGGGCTGCTCATCGCGGTGGAGACGATTCCCGACATTTTCCGTACCCTCGGCAATGTCAGCATGGACCTTGCCGCCACCGCGACCGTTTCGCGCTGGAGCGGCACGATCGATGAGGAACGCCCATGAAATATCGCACACTCGGCCCCGAGTTCGAGGTCTCCGCGCTGGGCCTGGGCTGCATGCCGATGGCCGGTGTGGGTCGGAATATGTATGGCGAGGCGAACGAGGCGGAGAGCATCGCCACTATCCACCGCGCGATCGAGCTGGGCGTGACCCTGTTCGACACCGCTGAAATCTATGGCCCGCTGGTCAATGAGGAACTGGTCGGCCGCGCCATTCGCGGCAAGCGCGACGCGGTGGTGATCGCGACCAAGTTCGGCTTTCTCTATGACGAGAACGGGATGACGGGCGTCGACTCGACCCCCGCCAATGTCCAGCGCGCCTGCGAGGGATCGCTCAAGCGGTTGGGCGTCGAGACGATCGACCTGTTCTACCAGCATCGCGTCGATCCCAATGTCCCCATCGAGGACACGGTCGGCGCGATGGCTCGCCTGGTCGAGCAGGGCAAGGTCCGGCGGCTGGGCCTGTCGGAGGCGAGCGCCGAGACGATCCGCCGCGCCGCCGCCGTCCATCCGATCGCGGCGGTCCAGTCGGAATATTCGCTATGGGAGCGTGACGTCGAATCGGACATCCTGCCGGTGGTGCGCGAACTGGGCATCGGCTTCGTACCCTACAGCCCGCTGGGGCGCGGCTTCCTGACCGGGCAGATCACCCGGCGCGAGGACCTGCCCGAGGGCGATTATCGGCGGAACGACCCGCGCTATTCGGAACAGAATTTCGACCGCAACATGCAGCTGGTCGAGGTGGTGAAGACCATCGCTGCTGCGCATGAGGCCAGTGCGGCACAGGTGGCGCTGGCCTGGCTGCTTGCGCAGGGCGACGACATCGTGCCGATCCCGGGCTCCAAGCGCCGCACGACGCTGGAGGACTCGATGAAGGCGGCGGAGTTGGTGCTGTCGACGGAGGATCTGGCGAAGCTGGACCAAGCCGCCCCGCGCGGCGGCACTGCCGGGCCACGTTATGGCGAGCGGGCGATGGCGATGACGCGGCTCTGATTTTGGTTCGCGCGGAGGAGGCGTATCCCGCCGTCAGGCTGCCCTAACACCATGACGGTGCGGCAAAGCCGAACGCCAAAATACGCTGAGGCGTTGAAGCGCGCCCGAACCTCTGTGCGTCTCCGCGCGAACGAAAAAGCCGGTCTGCCGCTCGAAACGACAGACCGGCCCTTCGTTACAGCGGCTTCTGTTCCAGCCGGGTATCGACACCCGCTGCTGCCGGTTCGGCCAGTTCCTTGTCCCCGGCCAGCGCCGCGTCGGCCTTCAGCAGATCGAGGTGCATCAGCTTGGCAATGAAGGGCGACACGACCAGCACCACCACGCCGATCCCGATCGAGAACCAGCCGATCCGCGTATAGACGTCGAGCACCTTGTCGGGCCCTGCGCCCTCGCCACCGGTCGCCTGGGCGATCAGGCCGGCGATGAAATTGCCCGCCGCCGTTGCCAGGAACCAAGTGCCCATCATCAGCCCCGTCATGCTGGGCAGCGACAGCCGCGTCATCGCCGCCAGGCCCACTGGCGAGAAGCACAGCTCGGCCATGGTATGGATCAGATAGACCAGGATGACGAAGATCACCGGAGTCGGCATGCCCGCATAGGCGGCCGCGCCTGCCACCAGCACCATGAAGCCTGCGCCCACGCCGACCAAGCCGATGCCGAACTTGAACGGCGCGCTGGGCTCCCATCCGCGCTTGCCCAGGATCGTCCACAGTGCGGCGAACAGCGGGGCGAGCAGGATGATGAAGATCGAATTGACCGACTGGAAGGCCGAGGCCGGGATGGTCCAGCCCAGCAGCGTCCGGTCGACCGAACGGTCGGTATAGAGGTTCAGCGACGAACCTGCCTGCTCGAACAAGGCCCAGAACAGGGGGCAGAGCGCGATCAGGAACAGCGCGGCGAGGATGCGGTCGCGGTCGACGTTGGGCAGTTGGAACACCGCACGCCACAGGATGAAGATCACGGTGGCGGCGGCGAATACGACCAGCAGCGTGCCGACCGCATCCTGATGCTGGATCAGCTGCCACACGCCCAGCGTGGCGACGATCGCGCCGAGATAGATCAGCCACTCACGCGACAGCCCCGCGACCACGGGCGCGCGCAGTACGGGCAGCGAGGGCGCCTCGCCCGCGCCGTGCAGTTCGCGCTTCAGCGCGATGAAGGCGATCAGGCCCAGCACCATGCCGACACCCGCCGCGCCGAAGCCATAGGCCCAGCCCACCGTCTCGCCCAGCACGCCGCACACGATCGGCCCCAGCGCGCCGCCCACGTTGATGCCCATATAGAAGATCGAAAAGGCGGGATCGCGCCGCATGTCGTCGCGCGCATAGAGCTGCCCCACCAGCACCGAGATATTGGCCTTCAGGAAACCGGTGCCGATCACGATCGACGCGAGCGCGAGGTAGAAGCCCTCCAGATAGGCCCCTTGCGCGCCTTGCGGCCCCTCCATGAGGGCGATCAGGATGTGGCCGAAGGCGATGAACAGCCCGCCCGCCATCACCGCACGTCTCGCCCCCAGATAGCGGTCGGCCAGATAACCGCCGATGACCGGGGTCACATAGACCAGCGAGGTATAGGCGGCGTAGATGCCGAACGCCGGTTCATCGGCGAACAGGAAATGTTTGGTCAGGTAGAAGACCAGGATGGCGCGCATTCCGTAATAGGAAAAACGCTCCCACATCTCGGTGAAGAACAACAGGAACAGGCCTCGGGGATGGCCCAAAACCGTTTTGCCGCGCGCGGCGGCCTCATACGCAGTCGCCATGCCGGCGTTCACTCCATCGGGATCGCCCCCTGCGCGCCATGGGCGCGCAAGCGGGCGTAATGGTTTGGTAACCTAACGCCAAAGCCGCGACTGTAAATATCATGCGCAACGCCGTAAGGATCGAACCCATGACGGACATGATTTTCAACGACCGCACGACGCCCCTCACGCTGCTCGCGACACGCCGTTCGGGCAAGCCGCGCGATCTGGTCGCACCGGGCCCCGATGCCGCGCAACTGGCGGAGATGCTGACCATCGCGGCGCGCACGCCCGACCATGGCAAGCTGGCCCCCTGGCGCTTCGTGGTCATGCCGACGGAGGCGCGGGCCAAACTGGCTCAGGTCATCACCACCGCCTATCGTGCGGAACGACCGCAGGCGAGCGGCACCGAAATCGCCTCGCTCGAACAATTCGCGCATCAGGCCCCCGATCTGGTCGTCGTCCTGTCGTCGCCTCGCACCGACAGCCATATTCCGCTGTGGGAACAGGAATTGTCGGCGGGGGCGGCGTGCATGAACCTGCTCCATGCCGCGCACGCCATGGGCTATGCAGGCGGCTGGCTGACCGGTTGGCCCGCCTTTTCGGACGCGGTGCGCGATGCGTTCGGGGCCGCGCCGGAGCGGATCGTCGGCTTCGTCTTCATCGGTACGCCCGGCCGTCCGCTCGACGAGCGGCCGCGCCCTGACATGGCGCGGATGGTCTCGACCTGGCACGGATAAGGCGATCCGGCCGTGCGACGGATGTGCAAACGATGTGAGGGCGACCTCTCGACTTTTGCTCGCTCATGCTGTATTAACCCGGCATGACAGCTCTTAGCGGCGACGACAGCCCGGTTTACATCCGCCTGCGCGGCACGATCGCGGCAGGCATCCTCAACGGCACCTACCGGACGGGGGACCAACTTCCCTCGGTCCGCGCGCTCGCCGCCGAACAGGGCGCGAACCCGCTGACGGTCGCCAAGGCCTATCAGAGCTTTCAGGACGACGGTTATGTCGAGGTGCGGCGCGGGGTCGGCATGTTCGTCCTGCCGGGTGCCGCCGATCGCCTGCGCGCCGCCGAGCGCCAGACCTTCCTGTCGGTGCAGTGGCCGCGCATCCGCGACCATATCGAGCTTATCGGCCTGGACGCGACCGACCTGCTCCGCGTCGAGCGCGTCTGAGCTTCGGACGGGCGGCCCAGCCGATCAGGCCGGTCACTGCCGCCCATAGGGCCAGCAAGCCGGTCAACGCGGCGAGCGGCCGCCAGACCCAGGGCATGGCCTGTCCGCCGTGCAGGCGGTGGACCCAGGACAACATCACCGGCACCGCATGACCGGGCGCGGAGACCGCGCTGGCGCTGTCGTCGGCTACCTTCACGATCGCCGGATCGCTCCCGGTGAAGTGGAGCGTCCAGTCGGGCGAGCGCTCGGTCGGCCAGTCGATCGCAGTGAGCGTGCCCCGCGACCAGGCACGGCCGCTGGTCACCACGCGCTCCAGGGACAGTGCCGGGCGAGCGACCGGCCGGGCAGGGAGGGCACCTGACGGGTTGCCTGAAAAGGCCAGGGCCACGCCGCTCGCGGTCATCACCAGAACCGGCACCGCCGACCAGAGCCCGACCCTGCGATGCCAGGCGGTGGCGCGCTCGCCCTTGTGCATCCGGCGATTTGTCGCGCGCTTGGGACCTTTACGCGTCGCCTGCGTCCACAACCCTGTCAGGCTGGCGAGCAACACACCCAACCCGATGGTGCCGACGATCCACCGTCCCGCGCCCGACAGGAACAGCCCGTCATGAAGGCGACGGATCGCGCCTATCACCCCGCCATCCTGCCAGCCGCTGGCGAGCACCGTGGCGGTAGCAGGATCGAGAAATAGCAGGCGCCGTGCCCGGTCGCTGCTTCGCTCCAGCGTCACGATGACGGGCGACGATCCCTGCTCCAGCGAGAGCGCGGCGATCCGCTCGCCGGGGCGCAGGCGGCGATGCGCGGCCTCGGCATAGGCACCGGGCGCAATGCGGGTCTCGCCGCTGATCCGGTAGCGGGCGGGAGAGGCGATCCGCTCGATCAGCGGGGCACTGGCCAGGATCGTGCCCGACAGCGCCAGCGCGATGGCGAACAGCCCGATCGCCAGCCCCAGCCAGCGATGGACCCGCAATCCCCGGTTGCGATGCGAAATTCCGGCCACAAACACCCCGAAACAGACGGCGCGCCCTGCCGGAGGCGAGGGGCGGCGTCAATCGACTCTACCCGATCTCGGTTCAGGCTGAACGGAAGGCGGGATGGGGCGCGCAGGGGCGCGGAGAAGGGGTGGCTGTCGAGTCGACATTCATTCCTCCCCTGCAAGGGGAGGGGGACCATCCGAAGGATGGTGGAGGGGTATCACCGCTTGCTGTCGAGGTCCGCCATCGCAAACCGGGCACCCCTCCGTCAGCCCTGCGGCCTGCCACCTCCCCTTGCAGGGGAGGAATTGGAGAGATGTATCGACCCCCGCCTCTTTACACTTTGGCGCGTCAAATTACCGTCGCAGGAACAACCACGACCGGATCGCGCTCGCCAGATTGGGCGGGTCGTCCGCCACGATGCGCAGCGCGTCGATCTCCGCGACCAATGCCGACAGCGGCAGGGCGTGCGCCATTGCCGCCTCTTCCAGCGCGGTCCAGAACACCGGTTCCAGGCTGATCGAGGTCGCATGGCCCGCGATGGTGATCGAGCGTTTCACCGGGCCGACAAAGCCCTCCGCCGGGGCCGCGATGCGGCTCATTCGGTGTCGAACAGGCTGGCCAGCTGCTCGATGATCGTGCCGCCCAGCTGCTCGGCGTCCATGATCGTCACCGCGCGCGCATAATAGCGGGTCACGTCATGGCCGATGCCGATCGCGATCAGCTCGACCGGGCTCTTGCTCTCGATCCAGCCGATCACCTGGCGCAGGTGGCGTTCCAGATAGCTGCCCGAATTGACCGACAGCGTCGAATCGTCGACCGGCGCACCATCGGAGATGACCATCAGGATGCGCCGCTCCTCGGGCCGCGCGATCAACCGGCTGTGCGCCCACATCAGCGCCTCGCCGTCGATATTCTCCTTGAGCAGCCCCTCGCGCATCATCAGGCCGAGATTGTTGCGCGCGCGCCGCCATGGCTCGTCGGCCTGTTTATAGACAATATGGCGAATGTCGTTCAGCCGTCCCGGCTGCGGCGGACGCCCGGCGGCGAGCCACGTTTCCCGGCTCTGCCCGCCCTTCCACGCACGGGTGGTGAAGCCGAGAATCTCGGTCTTCACCCCGCACCGCTCCAGCGTGCGCGCCAGAATGTCGGCGGAGATGGCCGCGATGCCGATCGGCCGCCCGCGCATCGAGCCCGAATTGTCGATCAGCAGGGTGACGACGGTATCGCGGAAATCGGTATCCCGCTCGATCTTGTAGGACAGCGACTGGCCGGGATTGACCACGACGCGGGCCAGCCGCGCCGCGTCGAGAATGCCCTCTTCCTGATCGAAGTCCCAGGACCGCGACTGTTGCGCCATCAACCGGCGCTGCAAGCGGTTGGCGAGTTTCGACACCGCCGACTGGAGATGCGCCAGCTGCTGGTCGAGATAACCGCGAAGCCGCGCCAGTTCGTCGGCGTCGCACAGCTCTCCGGCGGCAACCACTTCGTCGAACTGGGTGGTCCAGGGCTTATAGTCGAACTGCGACGCCAGATCGTTCAGCGGGCGATTGGGCCGCGTCGGCTGGCTACCCTCGTCGCCATCCTCGCCGGGTTCGCCGTCGAGATCGTCGAGCGAGTCCTGGCTCTGCTCCTGCGACTCGCCGTCCTCGCTGTCCGAGTCGCGCTTTTCGGCGCGGGCCTCGACCTCGCCTTCGCCCTGGCCCTGTTCGTCGTTATCCTCTTCGCTCTCGTCCTGCTGCTGTTCGTCCTCGCCTTCCTGATCGTCGCCGCCTTCATCGGCCTGGTCGGGTTCGGCGGGCGGCTCGGCGAGTTCGAGATCGGCGAGCATCTTGGCGGTCAGCGACTGGAACGCCTTCTGGTCGTCCATCGCGCCCGCCAGCGCGTCGAGGTTGGTCGCCCCCTCCAGCCAGTCGCGGACCAGCGCCAGGGCGGGCGCGGTTTCGACAGGCGAAGGTCGCCCGGTCATCCGTTCCCGCAAGAGGAGCCCCAGCGCGGTCGACAAGGGCACCTCGTCGCGGTTGCGCGCACGGGTCAGCGGGTCGGAGCGCAACCGTACGTCCAGCGCATGGGCGAGATTGTCGCCGATCCCGGCATAACCGCGCGCACCCAGCGCCTCGATCCGCGCCGTCTCGACCGCGTCATAGACCGCGCGCGCCACCGCCTCGACCGGGGCGGCCTTGGCGTGGAGTGCCGTGTCGTGCAGCTTCAGCCGCAGCGCGAAGGCGTCGGCGAACCCGCGTGCCTCGGCCACCTGTTCGGCGGGCAGCGCCCGGCCGGGCATCGGCACGCGGATATGCTTGCCCGAGGAGGTCGGCGCATCGGCGGTGAAGGCGAGCTCGACCTCCGGCTCCTGCGCGATGGTACGCGCGGTGCCGCCGAGGACCGCCTTGAACCGGTCGAGGGGTGTGTCGTTGCCCAAGAGGATCAGGCCCGGCCGACGACGCTTTCGGGCAGGTCCTTGCCGAAGACGCGCTGATAATATTCGGCCACCAGCGCGCGCTCATTCTCGTCGCACTTGTTGAGGAAGGACAGGCGGAAAGCAAAGCCTGGATCGCCGAAGATCAGCGTGTTCTGCGCCCAGGTGATGACCGTGCGCGGGCTCATCACGGTCGAGATATCGCCGTTGATAAAGCCCTTGCGGGTCATGTCGGCGACGCGGACCATGTTCTCGACCAGCTGCTTGCCGTCGGGCTTGTCATATTCGCCCGACTTGGCGAGCACGATCTGCGCCTCGGTCGCGGCGGGCAGATAGTTGAGCGTGACCACGATGTTCCAGCGGTCCATCTGGCCCTGGTTGATCTGCTGCGTGCCATGATACAGGCCGCTGGTGTCGCCCAGGCCGACGGTGTTGGCGGTGGCGAACAGGCGGAACCATGGATTGGGGCGGATGACCCGGTTCTGGTCGAGCAGGGTCAGCTTGCCCTCCGTCTCCAGCACGCGCTGGATCACGAACATCACGTCGGAGCGGCCCGCATCATATTCGTCGAAGACGAGCGCGGTCGGCGTCTGGAGCGCCCAGGGGAGCAGGCCCTCGCGGAACTCGGTCACCTGCTGCCCGTCCTTCAGGACGATGGCGTCGCGGCCGATCAGGTCGATACGGCTGATATGCGCGTCCAGGTTGATGCGGATGCACGGCCAGTTCAGGCGCGCTGCGACCTGTTCGATATGGCTCGACTTGCCGGTGCCGTGATAGCCCTGCACCATCACGCGGCGGTTGTGCGCGAAGCCCGCCAGGATCGCCAGCGTCGTGTCGGGGTCGAACACATAGGCGGGATCGAGATCGGGGACGCGCTCGTCCGACACCGAAAAGGCCGGAACCTCCATGTCGGTGTCGATGCCGAACAGGTCGCGCACCGACACCATCTTGTCGGGTGCATCGAGAATCGTCGTATCGCGGCTGTCGGGAAGCGTATTCGGGATGTTGGTCATCAGGCCCTCGTCTCGTCGCTCAACGCCTTAGGCCAAGCGCGGCTCCCTACTCAATGCCGCTGATCGCCAAGATACGCGAAGCGCGCGAGATTGCGGGCAGGGCGTTTCGGGGTCATCCTGTCCTGTGATTCGGCGGGATGAGAGGTGGCGCAGTCGCCCGACGAGGCCGAGAGTTTCACAGGGGTGGGGTGATTATGGCCAATTTCATCTGGTACGAATTGCTGACCGATGATGTCGCGGCGGCGCAGGATTTCTATGCGCGCCTCATCGGCTGGCAGGTCGGCGATAGCGGCATCGCCGATATCGACTACCGCATCGTCGCGACGCCCGAGGGCGAGGCGATCGGCGGCCTGATGCAGCGGCCGCCGGGTTCGCCGGGCGGGGCGGTCTGGCTGGGATATCTGCCGGTCGTCGATGTTGATGAATCGGTCGAGGCGATCGTCGAGGATGGTGGCCAGGTGCTGATGCCCGCCTGGAGCATGGCGGGGGTGGGGCGCATGGCGCTGGTCACCGATCCGCTGGGCGCGCCCTTCTACATCATGGCGGCCGAGGCAGATCAGCCGTCGCGCGCCTTTGCCGAACACGGGCGTGGCGACACGACCGGCCATGTCAGCTGGAACGAGCGGATCGCCAGCGACCCCGACCGCGCGCTGGCCTTTTTCGGACGGCATTTCGGCTGGACGCATCAGGGCGGGATGCCGATGGGCGAGCTGGGCGAATATCGTTTCTTGGCGGACGGGCCGGTGGTGCTGGGCGCGCTGATGGGCTGCCCGCCGGGGGGCACGCCGGGGTGGCGATTCTATGTCTCGGTCGAGGATATTGATGTCGCGGCGGCGCGGGTGACCGAGGGCGGCGGGACGATCGAATATGGGCCGGTGGAGATTCCCGGCGGGGAGTATTCGATGGCGGCGCTCGACCCGCAAGGCGCACGGTTCGGGTTGGTCGGGCCGCGGAGGTAAATTCCTCCCCTGCAAGGGGAGGGGGACCGCCGCGAAGCGGTGGTGGAGGTGGCGTGCCGCAAAGGTCGCCCTATGTAGAGGCCCCCCTCCGTCAGCGCTTCGCGCTGCCACCTCCCCTTACAGGGGAGGAATAAAGGTCACGCAAACGCCGGGGCTTGGCGCAGCTGCTGGTATGCCGCGATGACCTTTTGCAACCGGGCCTCCTGGCTGCGGTCGCCGCCATTGCGGTCGGGGTGATAGCGTCGGACCAGCTCGCTATAGCGTCGCCGGAGCGCGCTCCGGTCGGCATTGGCCTCCAGCCCCAAGACCTTCAGGCTTTCGCGGTCCTGCCCCGACAGCGGCTTGCCGTCCGAGCGTTCGGGCGCGGCCTCGCGGCGATAGCGCGCCGCGATGGCGTCCAAGGGATCGGAGAAATCGGCCCAGCGCGGCCCCGGATCTGTCCCCCCTTGCGCAAAGGCGCGCGTCTCGCGCTCCCAGCCCGCATAGGGGCGCTGGGCGCGGTGGATCTCGTCGGCGCTCATGCCGTCGAAGAAATTATAGCGGCTGTTGAAAGCGCGGACATGTTCCAGGCAGAACCAGCGGAACTGGCCGGGGCCATCGCCGCTGCGTGTTCCTTCGGCCGGCGGCGCGCGGAACTCGCCCGCCTCGTCGCAACCGGCGTGATCGCACACGCGGTCGCTATTCTCGACCCGGCCGTGAAACCGGGCACCGGGCTTGTCCCTGGGGGTATCGCTGCTCGACCGACGCGCCACTGCTATCCGCTTGTCCCGAAAAACCGTCTATATAGGGGCCATGACCGATATCACCACCGCTCCTATCGCCGATCAGATCACCGCCCGCCTGACCCAGGCGCTGGCCCCGACTCACCTGGAGGTCATCAACGAAAGCGCGATGCATCGCGGCCATCTGGGCGATGACGGCACCGGCGAAAGCCATTTCCGCGTCGTCATCGTCTCGCCCGCCTTCGCAGGCCAGTCGCGCGTCGCCCGTCAGCGTATGGTGAACCACGCGCTCGCCGATCTGTTGTCGGAGCGTATCCACGCGCTGGCGATCAGCGCGAAGGCGCCCGAGGAGTAAGCGAATGTCCTATGATCTGTGGTACTGGCCCGGCCTGCCGGGTCGCGGCGAATTCGTCCGGCTGGCGCTGGAGGCCGCAGGTCTGCCCTATCGCGACCGGGGCGTGGAGGAGGGTGCCGAGGCGCTGCTCGACGATATGGAGGAGGGCGAGCGCCCGCCCTTCGCGCCGCCCTATCTGTGTGTCGAGGGGCAGCGAATTGCGCAGGTCGCCAACATCCTCCACTGGCTGACCGAGCGCCATGATCTGGCGCCGGTGGCCGAGCGGACATGGCTCAACCAGCTGCAACTGACGATCAGCGACATGGTGGCGGAGGTACATAACGTCCATCACCCGGTCGCGATGATGGCCTATTATCACGAACAGAAACCCGAGGCCGCCCGCGCCGCCGCGCAATTCCGGAGCGAGCGTATCCCCAAATTCCTCGGCTATTTCGAGCGCGCGCTGGGCGACCGGCAGTGGATGGCGGGCGAGCGCTGGTCGCCGGTCGACACCTCGCTGTTCCAGCTGGTGGCGGGCCTGCGTTACATGTTCCCGGCGCGGATGGCGGCGGTGGAGGGTGATTACCCCCGGCTGATCGCGCTCCATGATCGGGTCCGGACGCTTCCCGGCATCGCCGCCTATCTGGACAGCGAGCGGCGACAGGCGTTCAACGAGGACGGAATCTTCCGCCATTACCCGGAGCTCGACGCCGCATGATTCGCCAACCCCGCCCCGCCGCGCGCATCCTGCTGGTCGATGCCGCCGGGCGGACCCTGATGTTCCGCTTCACCCCCGATGACCGACCGCCTTTCTGGTGCACGCCCGGCGGTGCGGTCGATCCCGGGGAAAGCTATGAGCAGGCCGCGCGCCGCGAATTGCGCGAAGAGACCGGGCTCGACCGCGATTGCGGGCCGCAGGTCGCGCGGCGGCAGGTCGAGTTTCGCACCATCGAGGGTGTCGAGGTCGAGGCGGACGAGCGCTATTTCCGTGTCGACATCGACGCGCATGACGTGACCGGCGCGGGCCACACGCCGCTGGAACAGCGGGTCATGCAGAGCTGGCGCTGGTTTTCCCGCGAAGAACTGGCGGCGCACGACGAACCCTATTTCCCGACCGATCTTCTCGACTTGCTCGACGCCCCAGAGTCGACCCCCACGGAGCCCACCCATGTTTGACGATTTTCTGCTGCGCACCTTGCAGCCCTCCAGCCACGATCTGGGCGGGTTCAAGGTGCATCGCACGCTGCCCAACAAGGAGCGGACGATGGTCGGCCCTTTCATCTTCTTCGACCAGATGGGCCCGGCGCAGCTGCAACCCGGCTCGGGCATCGACGTGCGGCCGCATCCGCATATCAACCTGGCGACCGTCACCTATCTGTTCGACGGCGCGATCGGCCACCGCGATTCGCTGGGCACCGATCTGGTCATCGAGCCGGGCGCGGTGAACCTGATGACGGCGGGGCACGGCATCGTCCATTCCGAACGCTCGCCGGGCGAGATGCGGCCACAAGGCCCGGTCCTGTCGGGCATACAGACCTGGCTTGCGCTGCCCGAGGCGCAGGAGGAGATCGATCCCTGCTTCGAGCATGTCGGCGCCGACGCCCTGCCCGAAATCGAAGGACAGGGCGCGACCGCGCGAATCATCATGGGGGAGCTGTGGGGACAGCGCGCGCCGACCACGACCTATGCAGGCACCATCTATGCCGACATCGCGCTGGAGCCCGGCGGCAGCATCCCCATCGATGCGGCGGCCGAGGAACGCGCCGTCTATTGCGCGCTGGGCGAAGCGAGCCTGGAAGGCATGCCGCTGGAGCCGCAGCGGCTCTATATCCTGAAGCCGGGAATCGCTGCGACCCTGCGCTCCGAATCGGGCGGGCGGGTGATGCTGTGTGGTGGCGATGCGTTCACGACACCCCGCCATGTGTGGTGGAATTTCGTCTCTTCCCGCCGCGAACGGATCGAAGAGGCCAAGCGGGCGTGGAAGGCGCGGGAGTTCCCGACCGTGCCGGGCGATGATGCCGAGCGGATCGAAATCCCGGAGGTGCCCAAGACCGTCAGCTATCCGTGAGCCTGGGAGCCCCTCTCCCGGCGGGGAGTTTCAGGTCGGTCATGCCCCCAGCATGACCTCAACGATGCGGGGCATCGTTTACCTGAAACTGGGTTGAGGAGGGGAAAGGGCCACAAGCGTTGGTCTCGGTGAGACTCCCGGCCCTCCCCCAGCCCCTCCCGCCTGCGGGAGGGGAGAAGCGCCCGGTGAGGGTTGAAGCCGTTTTCATCGTTCGGCCTGAGCGAAGTCGAAGGCCATGGGCCAACGCCTGAACGTGAAAACAGCTCACTCAGCCAGCGAACCGCTAAAACACCATCAATGTGAACGTATCCGATAAAGCTGCACGAATCCGACACGAATTTCTGCGGCTTTGGCGAACAGTGTCCCTTGGTGCACTTCATCAAGGGCGCTCTTGGGAAGCGTCCAGACCGACAGAGCTGCACCATGTCCTGTTAAGACCGAAGATACGTCCGATTTCGGTAGTCCGCTACAGGAAATTTCATGAACCGCGTCGGAAGTCCAAAAGGCGAGCAAGCTGGGGGTTCCAAGGGCGCCTCTCGCGTTTAGATGACGCACTCCGCCGGGACCTGATCTGATGGATCGAAGGGAACCTCATCGTATCGCTGGGCTCCACCGTTCTACGCCATCGGACAGGCTGCTGGTTCGAACGTGTGGTGAAGTGGAATCAGGCCTGCCGCGGAGGTTAGCCTCGCCTTAAGCAGCAATGCGCGTCACGAGCACAGCCTGTTCACGCTTATGACGTCCCGGCTAGTCCAGTTCTGCCGGGACGTCATTGCAATATTAGTTCAAAGTGGAGGCCATCGTACTGAGGAGGTGATGGGTGAGGCGATTGGCGTCAGCATCCTCGGCCATTCCCATCCAATCATCCCACCGGTCGAGACGCGTGCAGAGCCAATCATAGAACGCGTCCCTGCGCTGTTCGTCGGCGAAGGTAAGAATCCAGACGGTCTGGCGGACGCGGATCGGACCAGCACTTTTGGCCGACAGCACCACCGCAGCCTTGTTGGCGAACTGCGATCTGAGAAAGGCCCGGTCCCATCCGGCTGCCTTGCTCTCTATGTGCGCCACCCTGGATTCGCGGTCCGCTAACGAAGTGCCGAGGGTGGCGAGCTCGGCCTTTGGCGGGATCGTTCCATTGCTGCCGATCCTATCGGTCTTTTCCGTTGCCACCAGCATGGCGAGCACCGAACGACCGAGCGAGGTCAACATTTCCGAGGTGAGGCTCGCGTTGGCGATGAGTCCGGTCGATCTGAGACACTGTTTCACCCACCATGCGTGGTCAGCATTGCCCTCGAAGATATCCATGACGATCTCGCGCTCGTCGACGTTTCTCCGGAGCATGGCCATCAGGACCGACTGCACTTTATCAAGCCGGTCGGGCGGAATGCGGCCATAGTCGCTGCGGCCATTGAGAAAGCCGAACCAGAAGGCGTCGCGGACGGTCCCCCACTCGTCTCCGTTCTGATCCACGAGAACGGGCGGCTGGCCGCCGCGGGGCTCAAGCCGCAGGTGGCTGCCCCAAGGCTCATCGATGCACATGGCTTCGGTCATTCGCTCAGCCCTCCGTCTTGCCGTTGGTGAGCTGGCGATCGGAGACGATCCTAGTGGTATGGCCATCAGCAGAAAGGGCATGCAGCTGATGAGCGAGCTTGAGACACTCGCGGTAGACGAAGTTCTCGTCCCGATAGACGGGGAGCGAAATCCCGAGCGGAACACGATCGGCCCTCGACGAGCGGCTGCCATCGGGACGCAGATCGGTTGCCTTGTCGCAGGAGAAGCCGAACCACCACGCATCGTCTTCAGGCCCATGACCGGGGATCAGGCGCTGCGGTGAGGCGGGTTTGGCTATGATGGCATCGCGGGCCGGGGTCTGCCGGAAAATTGGACGCGGAACGTGGCAGACGCTCGTGTCTTCTGGCACGTTCCGCTGGCACTCTGCCGCATAGGTGACGCCGCCATGCACCCTGAGGTCGAATGCCACGATCGCGGCAACGCTCAGGCCAAAGAGCGGATGGGACGGCGGCACAGCGACGAAACCTTCCAAGCAGCCGGTCGCCCGCGAGCGCCGGATAATGCAGTCCAGGCCAGTGGTCCGGTCACGCCACGCGATCTTGTCGGCTTCGGCGAGCCAGGGTCCGCTGCCCGCCGGATGGACGGCCGGCACATGAAACACCGCCTCGACCGGCACGATGTCGGTGCCGCCGTTCATCAGGTGCGGGATATCATAGGTAGCCTGATCCGCGAGCGGGGGCATGTCGTGGTTCATGGGCATCTTCGTTTTCCCTATTTGAGCCGCATCGTTGCGGCTGGTGGTGGAACACTCAGGGGGGGCGCGTCTCGTCGGACTTCGACGCCGCCAAAGGTCAGTGGATCATGCGACTGGTGTCGCTCGGCCAAGCGTAGCCGATGGGGTTCCAGGCGGCGGTGGGCACGAAGGCATGACGCTCCTCGAGGAGCTCGATCGCCATGACGGCCGTCGCCTCATCGCGTACGAAACCCTTCACGAGGAGGAGGTCGACGGCATTGTTGCCGTCCCAACCGCGCGGGAACGATGCGTGAGCGAGGTCGTGCATGTTCCGGCAGGCGAGACCTGCAGCCACACACTTCTGCGCCATGTGGAGGCGGATGTCGGCGTATCCGAGATCGTTGCGCAGGATACGCGTGAGCCTTTTGGCCATCCGGAGGGCGCGGTCGTGCCGCCCAACCGCCATGCCTCCGACATTCCGCGTCAGCAGCTTATCCATGTCGTGCTCCTTCCATGTGAAATTCAACGATTGCGCGATCCCAGCCGGCGGGGCCGAGCCGTGGGATCGGCCCACCCGGCTTGAGCGCCTCGGGGACTTTGCGGGCCCCCTCCATCCAGCGGTGGCGGATCTCGCCAGCGGCGATGCGCCTGCGAGCCATCCGCAGCACGACCTCCCGGTGAAGGCGGGTTGCAGCAGTCTTCGCGTCCCCGAGCTCGCCAGCGATCGATTTGAGCAGAGTGGCTGGCGTCAGGTTCAGTACGTCGACGGCGTCGATCCGGCTGATCTGGTCATCGAACAGAAAATTGGGATGCGCCATCGGCTCGAAAGCAAGGCGCGCATCACGAAGGCACCGGCGATTCGGAAGACGGACACGCGCGAGAAGAGGAGCTTCGCCAACTTCGAGCGCGAAAGGCTGCAGGCGGTCCCGCATCGCGACGAGGAGAGGGCCGTAAGGCTTCTCGGCACTGCCCATCGCCTTGAGCGCATCATAGGCAGGCACCCAGCCATCCCCGCTGGCGACCGCCGCGCGTCGGATGTCCGCCTCGAGCTCTTCAAACCCGCTCCGGCTGATCTGCCGTCCTAAAGAGACGGCAAGGACACGTGCGTCGGTGATCTCCTCAAGTACTTCGAGGCAAATAAGCTGTTCGATCCCATGGTAGGTGGTTCCGAGCTTTTCGGCAGCGGCGGTGACCCGCATCCGATCCCTGAACACCTCGCTTGCCGCTGTCAGACTTGTGGCATCGTAGGTTGCGAAGGCGTGACGCTCACCACCGCTCCGCACGATCTGGTCCACAAGGCCGCTGCGATAGAGGTGCGTGAACTTGCGCGATCCCATGCCAAGCAGTCGGATCGCCTCCTGGCCGCCGACAAGGCCGGGAGCGAAGTCGTGGACGACGCCCCTCGATCTGACGCTCCAGGTAAAGATCGAGGGATGTGCCTTGACCACGAGTTCGGAGAGCTCGGGCCACGAGCGACGCGGACGAAAGTCCGCCCGTAGACGCCGTACGGTACGGTCGAGGGTAATGGCGTCATTGGAGCGCCCAAAGCTGGCCAGTAGGTCTTCGATACATCCGGGCCAAGCGGTGAGAAGGTCGGCAGCCTGCACAAGCGTGTCGACGATCGTGTCCCTAGGCAACTTGCTTTGCCTCTGCCGGGGCGTCTCGCCGGCTGGTCCGCCGAAGGCGCAGGCGAGCGTCCATCCAAGCTCGAAAGCTGCTCCTCGACCGATGTCGCGCACGTCCGGATGCAAACGCAGGATCGCCGGTTCGTATCGCGCGGGATCCGGAGAGATCAGATCGAGGAGCGGATCCACGATATGCCGGAGCCCTTCATCGAAGGTCGAGTCGAACTGACGAAGATCCTCCTTGCAAGCGTCGCAGACGGCCACGCCTTCGGCTCGATGCCAGCGTAGATCGGCAGCGCATGCAGGGCATCTCTCGATAACGAGCCCCCCGGTCTCTGTGCACCATGGCACTAATCGGTGATTCCAGATCGCCCGGTGGTGCGGCGTCTCGCGAAGCGTGCGCGGACAGATTCGGCGAGCACGGAAGTCGAGATCGCAGGCCATGACGTTCGTGCCGAAGAAGTCGACGCGGATCGTCCGATATGGCGTGGGTACCGGCTCATGGAAGCGCTCGACCAGGTCCGCCTTGGTAACGCCCAGTACCCGAGCCAGATCGGTCAACCTTTCGGGTCGCGAGATGGCCATGTCGAAGTGCGCGTGATGGGGGTACTTGGCGGCAGCCAGGATGTGAGCCACCGTCCCGTGCATGTTTCGCGCCGCAACGCGTGAAACGAGCCCCATCAGGCTTTCGCCTGGTTCTGGCGCCAGCGGCAGGAGAACCGACGGAATGTCGCGGCTGATCTCGGCCATGTCAGTTCGGCCTCGGGCCGAAGTCGGCCCAGCGAACGTTGCTGACGAATGGGTCGTAGTCGATGAAGCCCTGCACCATGGCCCAGGACTGCGTTGCCGCTGACAGATCGCAGACCTCGATCATCTCGGCATTCCTGGACAACGCTTCGGCGAGGGCGGACCTGACGAGGTTAGAAACTCTCCCCAGCACCCCGTTGGAGACCGCCATCAGGCAAGTGAGGCGATTGCCTTTGGCAAGGCCCGAAAGACGGGTCGTAAGCCCGCTATCGACCAGTGCCTTGTCCAAGCCGTGAGCATAGGCCTTGAAAGTCGCCCGCTGCGTCTCGTTCCAGATGTCAAGCGGTGGCAGATCGCAAGGCGGATGCAGACGGTTGGCGAGCTGCTTGTTAGCATTGAGGAAGGGTGCCGCGTCATCGATGCCGATGAAAACGAGCGGGCAGATCGCGTCGTCGAGCACGCGCTTCAGCGTATCCGTCACATCGCTTCGCGGCGTGCTGCGATACTGGAGGTGCTGCACCTCGTCGATGATCAACAGCTTTACGCCGCGTTCCCGCAGGCCGAGATAGGACCGTTTCTGCAGCACCTCCTCGGTGCCCTTCTCGTAGAAGCCGTCTCCCAGCTCGCGCAGGATGGACGAGAAGAGCCCCACAGACGACCCCAGATTGGGCACGCCGATAGGCGCATAGGGATTCAGATGCCCTTGCGGATTGCCAACTGTTCTATCCTCGTGGACCGCCCCCACGGTGATGGCGTTGATCGCCTCTGCAGGGCTGAGAATGACACGTCGACCTTTGAAATTCTCGACGCTGCGAAGGAGGACAATCTGCCGCTCATTTGATGGTGCCGCGTCGAACTGCGCACAGCTGGTATACGTGTCGAGGTCAAACGTATCGATGACATTTCCTGCGCTCACCACAAACAGGAGCCGATATTGGTGGCTGAGGTGGTCGAGTAGTTTGGCCCAATTGCTGGGGCGGCGAGAGAAAGGTGCTTCGCGATCACAGATCGAATGGTTGAGGATGACGATGTTGCTGTCATCTCTCAGGTTTCCATCCTCGTCGGCGACCAAGGCCAATACGGCTCGGTAAACCATTCCGATTGGAAGCTTGTCCGGAGGCGTCGTTTCCACGCTGAGCGATTGCGGAGCGCCCAAGATTGGAACGGAGGCAATTGTGCGATTTAGAGGAGGCTCGTACGCGTCGAGATCTCCGTGTATGATGAACGAGGCCATCGCAGTGCCATGCGCACGTCGATCGACCGGTACTGCCACGCCGGGAACTTCAACCTCGGTTATTGCAATCCGGTTAGCAAGCAAGTCATGGCGGTCGATGGGATATCCATCGAGGACAGCGGCGATAGGCGATCTATCGTCCGGTCGAGTTGGCGCACGGCGCGCAGACTCGATTCTGGCGGCGCGGTCAGCACCGACGGCCTCCACCAGATCTACGATAGCGCCGCCGCTCTCCAGCGGCTTGGCTGCATAGAGGGATTGTGGGCGCACACGCATGAGGCGATCGGCCTCGGCGATCGGACCCTCCAGGCCAGCCAGCGCCTCCGCTTGCCCCGCAGAAAGTG
>NZ_BCTY01000031.1 GCF_001591005.1 Sphingomonas sanguinis NBRC 13937 | reverse complement strand
CCAAAGGCTCGCGCGCTCGCTCCGCGAGCGCAGCACCCCTCACCCAGCTCCGACTAAGCCTTTGCTTTCGCAAAGACCAAGACTGCGCAACCCTCTCCCCTCAAAGAGGGCCGAGGGAAGAGGGGCTTATCTGAATGTTCATTTGGACAAAGCGTCAGAAATCCCGCGAGTAGCGCAGGCTCGCCGCCGATCCGCCGAACGAACCCGTCTGCGTCAACAGGCTGAGCGTGCGGGTCAGCGCGATCTGCAACTGGGTGGCGGTGAAGCCGCGCGCGTCGGTGACGATCTCCACATAGATATTGTCGGTGATGTATTTGCCCGCCGCCAGGCTGGTGCCCCGGCCGGTGGCGTCGTCCGCCCCCAGCACGCGCAGCCGGTCGATGCCCGTCGCCGAGCGCAGCTTGCCCAGCGGGTTCAGCCCGCCCCCGCCCGACCCGCGCAGCGAGTTGAGCGCGGCGGCCAGCTGGATCGCCTCGGTCGCGGACAGGTTTTCGGGGTTGGTCCCGAACAGCAATCGGCTCAGCACCTCGTCCTGCGGCAGGGTCGGCGTCGAGGTGAAGCTGATCTGCGGACGCTGGCCGGTACCGGTGACGTTGATGACGGCGGTGATGCCATCGGTCGTCGTCGTCGCCTGGATATTGATGTCCGGGTCGGTCAGCGCCCCGCCGCGGAAGCGGATGGTGCCGCGATTCACGTCGAACCGCTTGCCCGCAAAGCTGTAGGTGCCGCGCACCAGATCGAGCCCACCGTTGATCGTCGGCGCCGCGCTGGTGCCGCCGACCCGCAGGTCCATCTCCCATTCCGACTCCAGCCCCATGCCCGAGACGAAGAGCTGGTTGTTGGCGCGCACCCGCAGGTCGAGGCGGAACAGCCCCGGCGGTGCGGCAGGCGCGGGCCGGTCGGTCGGACGCGCCACGCGAATCTCGCTGCGACGGCGAACCCCGGTCAGTTCGGGCACTTCGGCCTGGCCCTGGCGGATGATCTGGTAGCGGGCATTGGGCACGGTCAGGTCACCCTGGATCAGCCCGCCGTCCCGGTTATGGGTCAGGCGGATCGTGCCGCTGGTCGTCGCGGCCAGCGCATCGCTGTCGGCCAGGCGCGCATTGTTCAACTGCGCGCGGATGTCGATCGGATAGCCGCTGTCCGCCGCCAGCCCGATCGTGCCCTGTGCCTGGATGCTGCCGTCGCCCGCCTTGGCCTGAAGCCGCGTGATCTCCAGCCGGTCGTTGTTGAAACGTCCCGCCAGCTGCATGTTGGTCAGCCGGGTGCCATAGGTCTCGTTGTCATAGGTCAGGTTGTCGGCCCGCATCAGGCCGTTCAGCTGCGGCGCGGACACCCGCCCGCCGAAATCGGCGGCGACCGCGATCGGGCCGCTCAACTGCTGGTTGGGAAGCGCCGCGAAGGAGAACAGCACCGCCGACGGGCCATTATAGCGGAGGCCTCCCGATAGCGGGGCCTGCATCAGCCGGTTGACCCAGCCGCCATTGCCCGGCGGCAACGGCCGGAGATTGGCGACCATCCGGCCGACGACCATCTGCCCGCGCCGGATCAATGCGCGCGCCTCGCCCCCGTCGGAAACGAGCCGCCCGGCAAAGACGATGTCCACCGTCTCCGACACCGCCGCCAGACCGGTGCGCCGGAAATTGGCGATGGTCAGCCGCGCCTCGGCTGCCGGGAAGCTGGCATCACGCGCCTGGGTAAAGTCGAGCGCACCGCTCGCCTGGCCCGAAATGCCCAGATTGGGAACGAAGGCATCCAGGATCGACAGCTGCAGCTTGTCGAGCCGCGTCTGCACCTTCAGCCCGTTGCCATAGCTGCCCGCCATCAGCACCGATCCGCGCCCGAAGTCGATCCGGGTCGGCGACAGCTGCCACTCGCCCTTCGCGCTCTGGATGCGCGCCGGGTTGGCGGTGCGGAAGTTGATGCCGTTGGCTTGTCCCTTGGCCGCGACCAGATACTGGTTCGGCGCCAGTTGCGCATTCAGCGCGACGTTGAAGGGAATGCTCGACGATCCGGTCAGCACCGCCTGCGCCGTGCCCCGCCCACCCGCATAGTTCAGCTTGGCGCGCGAGGACTGGATGACTACCTCGCCGTAACGCGTATCGGCCAGCTGCGCGTCGGCGACGATCTGCGGCGCGCCCGGGACCATGACCAGGCTGGCATTGACGATGGCGCGACCGATGGTGAAGTCCACCGCACCGGGCACGCGGGCGTTATAGGCCCGCGCGGCGATATCGGCGCGCTGGTTGCCGCCCTGATCCGCCAACTGAACGCGGCCGTTGATCCCCTGTCCCGCGAATTGCAGTGCCCCCGCAAAGGGCCCCGCCGCCGTCTGCACGACACGACCGGTCGCGTTGATCCCGGCAAAGACCAGGCTGCGCACATCGACCGCCAGTTGCCGCCCGGTGCTGACCAGCACATCGGCGGTGAAGGGGCCATAATTGGTGCCGCCGCTGGCATTGACGACATAGGCGCCGTTGCGGCCGACGATCCTGGCCTGAAGATTGTTCAGGCCCACCCCGACCCCGGGCTTGCTCGCGCGCAGCACGACGACTGGATTGGTCTGAGATCCCGTCACCCGCGCGGTGATCGGGCCGTACTGGTTGGAATAGGCATCCGCCTCGACCGCCAGCGCCCCATTGGCGGGGTTGTAGCGTCCGCTCCCCCGCGTCACGCGGAATTGCGGCGCGGTCAGGCGCAGGCCGCCGAAGGTCACGATGCCTTCCGGGCTATACTCGACATCGGCGCGGACGATCGCATTGCCGCCCAGGAAATTGCGCGCGCCTTCGTTGAATATCTGCTGCGTCCGCGCGACCACCCGACCCTTCATGCCGAAACCTGTCGGCGTCGCGACCAGATTGGCGTCGGTGGTCAGGTTGATGATGCCGATGCTCTCGACCCGGTAATTGTTCACCCGGCCCTTCAGCGCGCCGGTGTAGCGCCCGGTCTTCAGGTTCGCGACGACGACGGCGGTCGCATCGATATTGTCCGAACGAATGCGCAGATTGTCCGACAGGATATTGGGCATGGCGATCGCGAAATCGCCCTGGATCGCGACATTGTTGGTCAGCCCGCCGACAGCGGCATTCAGCCCGGCGATCCGCTTCGCCCGTGCCTTGACCGGCACCAGGATGCGGTCGGCATTCACCTTGGCCAGACCCTCGGCATAGAGATTCTCTACCGTGGTTTCGCCGAAACCGAGCGCGGCGGCGCGGATCTTGTAATCCACGGTCGGCGTCGCGAACGCGCCATCGAGCACCGCTCGCGCCAGCACGTCGCGGCCGCGCAGGTTCGGGGCGATGGCACCGGGGGTCAGCAGCTTCGCATCGACCGCGAAATTGCCGAACCGGCTGTTCGCCAGATCGATCAGGCCACCCGCATCGACCATCAGCGCCGAGGAACGCAGCTTCATCCGCGTGTCCGCGCGCCGCTGGTTCAGCGTCGTGTCGATCGCCACCTGAAGCGCAGGCGCGGTCAGCCGCTCGACCGGTCCTTCCAGATACAGGCCGGGCCGGGTCACACCGCGCAGTTCGATATGCCCGTCGCGCGCCGTGCCGGTCAGGTTCGCCAGTTCCCCGCCGCCCAGCGTGGCGATGGCACGGCCGGTCCAGGCCTTCCAGCCGCCACGCCCATCGACCGACAGGGTCAGCGGCGCCTTCAGCCCGGCCATGGTCGCGACCACGCCGCCGGTCGGTGCGGTCAGCTTCACGTCCACCGCCAGCCGGTCGGCATCGGGTACGGCGTCGAGGACCAGACGCAGTCGGTCACCGCCCGCGATTCCGGGGCCGCGCAGCGCGTCCGCGCTGGCCGTCACCTGCGCACGGCGGTCGGCGATATGCACCTTGCCATCGATCGCCAGCACATGGCGCTGTCCCGTCACGGGTGCGCCGATGACAAAGCGCTTCAGCGTCAGCCGGTTCACGTCGATGTCGAGATCGGGCAGCAGCGGCGCATTGGGGTCGCTGGGCGTCGGCTTCAGTTCCGGCCGCCGCGCCAGCGTCACCAGATCGGCATTAAGCGAGCGGACGTCGATATGATTCTTGGTATAGGCAAAAGGACGCCAATCGACATCCAGGCGCGGGCTCGACAGGAACACGCCCTTGGGATCGCTGACCCGCAGGTCCATCAGCCGCATCCGGCCATAGAGCGAACCCTCGATCCGCCCGACCTTGATGTTCAGGCCCGAGGCGGTGGTATAGCCGCCCAGCTGATCCGCGACGAAACGGCGGCCCGGATCGGTATTGATGCCCAGCAGCACCGCCCCGACCAGCAGGATCAAGCCCAGGATCGTGAAGCCGATCCATTTCAGAATACGCTGCCACAAGGGACGCCGCACGATGACAGTTTCGTTGACGGGCTCGGGCGCCATGGTCTGTTCGTCCGCCATCAGAAGGCCTGCCCGATCGAGATGTACAGGGCGACCTTGCCGTCACCCGGTCGCGGGTTCAGCGGCGTCGCGACGTCGACACGCAGCGGCCCGAAATTGGTATAGAAACGCCCGCCGATGCCCGCGCCGAAGCGCAGGTCCTTGCCCGTCGGCAGCGTGCTTTCATAGCTGTTGCCCGCATCGATGAACGGCACGATGCCGAAATTGCCGAAGCGATAGCGCGCCTCCAGCGCGAACTCGTTCAGGCTGCGTCCGCCCACCGGATTGCCCTGCGGATCGAGCGGCCCCAGCCGCTGGAAGCCATAGCCGCGCACCGAGCCGCCGCCGCCGCCATAATAGCGCCGCGACGGCGCCAGATCGTCGCGCTCGATCCCGAAGATCGCGCCCGCCCGCGCTCGGCCTGCAATCACCAGGCTGTCGTTGAACGGATAATAGAAGGTGCTCTCCACCATAGTCCGCGCATAGGGCCGCACCGCGCCGCGCACCGAGGTTTCGGGGCTGAGGTTCAGTTTCAGGCGATAGCCGCGCGTCGGGTTGAGCAGGTCGTTCGACTGGTCGAACACCACCTGCCCCGGAATGGCGGCGATGCCATAGGTGCCGCGCACCCGCTCGCCCCGCGCGAAATCATAGACGCTTTCATTGGTGCCGGTCAGCTCGCCGCCGAACGCATAAGTGAATTTCTTCTGCCAGATCGGCGTGGAGTCATAGCTCCAGCGGAAGGCGACCGTGCCGATGAACGCATCGAACGCGTCGTAATTCTGGTGGCTGGCCGAGGCGATGACCTGGAACGTCCGGTCGCGCCGCCCGGCGTTCGAGCGGCGGAAGGTGCCGCTGAGCCCCTGCTCCTGCGTACCCGCAATGACCGAGGCGATGAGTGCGCCCTCCGGCTTGAAGGCGTTGCGGTTGGTGAAGCTGCCCTGCAGGCGCACGCCCTGGCCGGTGGAATAGCCCCCTTCGCCCGACAGGGTGCGTGCGGGCCCCTTGGTCTGCGTCACCTGAAGGTCGATCGCCTCGGTGCCGTCGGGGTTCATCCGCCCGGTGCGCTTGGGTTCGACCGCGATGCCGTTGAACAAGCCCGTCGCGACCAGCGCGTTGCGCAGATCGTCGGTCAGGCGCGAGTCGTACAGCTGCCCTTGCTCGAAACGGGGGAAGACGTTCAGGTGATCGAGGTCGAACACCGCGTCGCCCGTCGTGGTCAGCTTGCCGAACGCCGAGCGAGGGCCGGTATCGACCGGCAGGGTATAGGCGCCCACCGGCTCCGGCCCCTGATCCTCCAGCAATATGTCGCGGTCGCCGACCTTGACGAAGGGATAGCCGCGCTGGGGCAGGACCAGGCTGACATTCGCCTCGGCACCCTGGATGCGCGCCGCCTCGATCGGATCGCCGACCTTGAGCGGCAGGTTGGAGCGGACCAGATCGGGCGGCGTGGTCGGATCGGCCTTCACCGTCACCGAGGACAGGCGATAGAGCCGCCCCGGCGTCGCGGTCAGCACGACCTTCAACCGGCCATTCTCGCCCTCGCCCGCCCCTTCGCGCTGGAGCGTCGAGACGGCGGTGGCGTCGTAATAACCGAGCGACTTCATCAGCCGGATCGCCAACTGCTCGTCTTCCCGCGCGCGGGCGGAGACCTGGGTCGCATTAGCCGCCTTGCCCTTGCCTTCGCGCAGAGACGACAGGCCCTTGAACTCGTCGTCCAGCTTCAGCTCGGCCAGGCCCCGCACCTCCATGTCATAGCGGATTTCGGGCGCGCGGGTGCCCTTGGGATCGGCGGCGGTTTCCAGCGGGGTCGTGTCGAAACTGGCCAGCGGGGTCAGCGGCTGGGCCAGTTGCGGGTCCTCGGGCGCGATCGGGCCGATGGTATCGCCGGTCGCCAGCGGCTGGGCGGTCTGAGCGCTGGGCAAAGGCGGCGCGGTTTGCGGCGTCGGGATCGCTTGGGCAGCGGGCTGGTTCTTTTCCATGGTCGCCATGGATTCCAGCGGTGCGTTGATATCGCCGCTCAGCGGGGGGAGCGCGGCGTCGAACTGCGCATCGGGGACGATGGGGGCATTCGCCTGCGGGTCGCTGTTTCCGTCGCGCTGATCCTGCGGCACGCTCGGCCCTTGGGCGGGCGCAGTGCCCGGCTTGGACAATTGCGCCGAGACGGGCGACGAGAACAGGGAGGGAGCAATCAGCGCGAACGCGAGCCAGGTATGTCTGCCGTTTCGTTCCGCCACGCCGTAAAAAGCCCCTTTCCGACAGGGCTCTTCCGTTATTCGGAACGATCCCCCAACGATCCGCCAACGCGGGGAGGCCCCGCGAAGTTCCCTCCGCGGATCAACGGGCCGTTGGCGCGCACCCTACCATGCCGCCGACCGGCACGACGATTTCGTCCTGATTTCCGCGCGCTAGGCGGATCGTCGCGTCCGATACGATGGCCCCGTCCTGCAGCGTTTCGCGCTGGGTGATCGTCATGTCGAGCGTGGCGGTGACGCCCTGCCCGGCATAGCGGGTGGTGCTCGCCAGCCCCAGCGCGCCCGTGCCTCCGACCTCGGCGGCGGGCAGATCGGCCTGCTTGCCGTCCAGCATCACCCGTAGCCGCCCCGGCTCGACCATGGCGACGAAACGCTGGTCCTGCACCGTCCACAGATAGGCGGCACAGCCCCTGTCCGGGAGGGACTGTTTGGGCAGCGTGCCCAGAACGGGCGCGGCGGCGGCTTGCGCCATGGCGACGATCGTCAGGAGCATCATGGCGTCATTCCTATCATCATCACCCAGGCCGGGTAAGCCGCCAGTGCCAGCAGCAGACCCAGCGGTACCATGTCCTGCCCCCGCGCCCCGCGTCCCATGACAAACCGCATCCCGACGAAACCCAGCCCGATGATGCAGGCGACCAGCAGCACCCCCGGAATCATCCGCCAGCCAAGCCACAAGCCGATCGCTCCCAACAGCTTCGGGTCGCCACCGCCCAGCCCTTCGCGTCCGCGCCACCACCGGTAGCACGCACCAATGGCCCAGAGCCCACCGAAACCGATCACCCCGCCGACCAGCCGATCGCCCGGCGGCGGCGTCTGGCCAAGCAAACCGGTCAGGACGCCCGTCATCGCCAGCCACAGGGTCAACCGATCCGGCAGCCAGAAGGCCATTGCATCCAGCGCCCCCAGCGCCAGCAGCGACCAGCCGAACAGCGCCCCCATCCAGCCATCGGGCCCCGCAACCCAACCCGCCGATGCGCCGATCAACGCCGCCAGTGCCTCTATCCGCCAATGCACCGGATCGATCGGCTCTCGGCACCGCGCGCAGCGGCCGCGCAGGGCAGCGAAGCTCAGGACCGGCACCAGCTCCCAGGGCCGCAGCGTCCCCCCGCAATGATCGCACACCGACCGCCCCGCCATGACTGAGCGATCCTCCAGCCAGCGCAGCACCAGCGCGGCGACGAACGATCCGACGATCGCGCCCGCCAATCCATAGAACATGGCCCACACCGCCGATGCCGCCCCGAACGCCATGGCCACCGCCCTAGCCCCTTTGCGCCGCCCGAGCAAAAGGCGTACAGGCCCGGCCAACAACGACATCAAAACATACCTGTTTGGAGAGCATGTCCCCATGACGGACCCCATCGTCATCCTGTCCTATGCCCGCACCCCCATGGGATCGTTCCAGGGCAGCCTGTCGGGCCTGTCCGCGACCCAGCTGGGCGCCGCCGCCGTGAAGGGCGCGGTCGAGCGGGCGGGCGTCGATCCGTCCGCCATCGAGCGTATCCATATGGGCTGCGTCCTGCCCGCCGGGCTGGGCCAGGCCCCGGCGCGCCAGGCGGCGATCTTCGCGGGTCTGGGCGAACAGGTCGAGGCGACGACGGTCAACAAGATGTGCGGATCGGGCATGCAGGCCGCGATCATGGCGGCCGAGGCGCTGGCGGCGGGATCGGCCGACCTGATCGTCGCGGGCGGCATGGAGAGCATGACGAACGCCCCCTATCTCAGCCACAAGCATCGCGGCGGCGCGCGCATCGGCCATGACACGCTCTATGACCATATGTTCCTCGACGGGCTGGAGGACGCCTATGAGCGCGGGCGGCTGATGGGCCATTTCGCCGAGGAGGCCGCGCAGGACTATCAGTTCACGCGGGCGGCGCAGGACGATTTCGCCATCGCCTCGCTGGAACGCGCCAAGGCGGCGCAGGCCTCCGGCGCGTTCGACCGCGAGATCGTGCCGGTCACCATCAAGACGCGTAAGGGCGAGGAGCAGATCAGCCTCGACGAGCAACCCGCCAAGGGCGATCCGGCCAAGATCCCGACGCTGAAGCCCGCCTTTGCCAAGGACGGCACGATCACCGCAGCCAATGCCTCCTCCATCTCGGACGGAGCGGCGGCGCTGGTCATGACGCGCGCCAGCGTCGCCGAGCGGCTGGGCCTCACCCCCATCGCCCGGGTCGTGGCGCAGGCTGGCCATGCCCATGCGCCTGCCCGTTTCACCACCGCGCCGGTCTTCGCGATGCGCAAGGCGCTGGAGCGCGCGGGCTGGTCGACCGGTGATGCCGATCTCTACGAGGTCAACGAAGCCTTCGCGGCCGTCGCGATGATCGCGATGCGCGACATGGACCTGTCGCACGACCGGCTGAACGTCCATGGCGGCGCCTGCGCGCTTGGCCATCCGATCGGCGCGAGCGGCGCGCGGGTGCTCGCGACCCTGTTGTCGGCGCTGGAGACAAAGGGGGCCAAACGCGGCGTCGCCTCGCTCTGCATCGGCGGCGGCGAAGCCACCGCGATGGCGGTGGAGTTGTTGTAAGCTTTTGCTTCGCTGTCGCAGCCCGGCAAGGGTCTGGAGTTTCATCGAGGCCATCGCGGCCCTCCCCCATCCCCTCCCGCCTGCGGGAAGGGCGTGCTTGGGGCGAGCCATGGGATCGCATCCATGATTGTGGACCTAATCAGCCCCCCCTTCTTCTCCCCTCCCGCAGGCGGGAGGGGCCGGGGGAGGGCAAGGAGTCTCACAGAGACCGGCCTCCGCGAACAGGAACTTCTACGGCAACACTTCCCCCGGATCGACACCCCAGATCGAACCGACCGGCACGAAGCCCGCCTGCCCCTTCACATCGAACCGGCACCAGGCCCCGTTGCACTCGCTGATCCGCCCGACCACGCCCGGCGCGGCGCGCCATAGCGTCTTGGCGCCCTCGTCCGGGGCGGCGCGCATCGGCAGCGGGTCGGAACTGCGCACGATCGCGGTGCGGGTGTTGCGCAGCAGGACGGCGAGCATCCAGCCCTCGGTCCCATCGGGGTCCTGCACCTTTCGCCATTCCTTGAACGCGGCCACCACCTTTACCGGCAGGTCCTGGCGGCGATAGGTCCAGCTGGCGGGATAGGCGCGCGCCGGGCCGGTGCGCATCCGGGCTAGCGTCGCCCCGATCGAACCATAATAGGGCATGGCGCGCTTTTCGGACGCGGCGATGGCGGCCGGCGCGGTCAGCCCCGTCGCCAGATCCATCGACAGCGTCGTCGCGATCAGTGCCAGCCCGGCCATCGACCTGCGCATCGTCTATCCTTTTACCTGCCCGCCCAGTCCCGCCTCTACGCCGAGCCGGGCCGCCGCTTCAACCATGTTCGCAGACGCGCGGCGCATGCCCGGTTGACGGACCGGCGGGCTTGGCCCAATCCGTGCCCATGACCGATCCACGCCGCTGCCTGAACCCCAGGGTGGTCGTCACCCGCGAGCTGCCCGATCCGATCATGGAGCGGATGGCCGCGCTGTTCGATACGCAGCTAAACCGCTCGGACGAAAAGATGCACCGCGACGAACTGGCCGCCGCCATGGCCGATTGCGACGTGCTGGTGCCGACCGTGACCGACGCGATCGACGCCGATCTGATCGCCAGTGCCGGGCCCCGGCTGAAGCTGATCGCCAATTTCGGCGCGGGCGTGAACCATATCGACCTGAAAGCGGCCCGCGCGCGGGGCATCATCGTCACCAATACCCCCGGCGTCCTGACCGAGGACACCGCCGACATGACCATGGCGCTGATCCTGTCGGTGCCGCGCCGCCTGCCCGAGGGCGAGAAGCTGGTTCGCTCGGGCGGCTGGAAGGGATGGAGCCCCGGCGGGATGCTCGGCCACCGGATCGGCGGCAAGGCGCTGGGCGTGGTCGGCATGGGGCGGATCGGCCAGGCCGTTGCCCGGCGCGCACGCGCCTTCGGCCTGTCGATCCATTACCACAACCGCCGCCGCCTTCCCGCCAGCATCGAGGCGGAGCTGGGCGCGACCTGGCATCCCGATCTCGACGCGATGCTGGGCGCGGTCGACATCGTGTCGATCCACACGCCGCTGAATGCCGACAGCCACGACCTGATCGACCGCCGCCGCATCGCCCTGATGCGCCCCCATGTCTATCTCATCAACGCCAGCCGGGGCGGCATCGTCGACGAGGACGCGCTGGTCGATGCGCTGGAGGCGGGCCAACTGGCCGGTGCGGGCCTCGACGTCTGGCGGCACGAGCCGGAAATCGACCCGCGCCTGCTGGCGCTGCCCAATGTCGTGCTGACCCCGCATATGGGCTCGGCCACGCTGGAGGGTCGTGTCGCCTCTGGCGAGAAGGTCATCGCCAATATCCGCAGCTGGGCCGACGGCCACCGTCCGCCGGATCAGGTGTTGGAGGGGTGGCTTTAGGGCTGGGCCGCTAGCGGGGCGAGGCTTGCAGCCGCTTTAACGCATCGCTGGCATAGACATTGGTCGGATCGAGCGCCAGCGACTGGCGAAACAGGCTGATCGCCTGTTCGCGATCCCCCTCGGCGACGGCGATGTCCGCCAAGCCGTCATGGCTATAAGCGGATTTGGGGTAGATCGTCAGGTTGAAGCGGAAAATCGCCTTGGCGTCGGCATAGCGCTGGGCTTCATAAAGATCATAGCCCAGCCCCACCAGCGCGTCGTCGCTGAAGTCGAGCTTGGCATCCGACTGTTTCAGTTCCCGATACAGCGCGATGGCGCCGGTGACGCCGCCACGATCGATCCGGTCCCAGAGAATTTCTCGGAGCTGCGCGACGGGCAGCGGTGTCGGCTGACCGAAGGCGATGGCGGCCATCGCATTGCCAACCTTGCTCGCCGAGGCACGATCGCTGTTGCTCAGCACAATCGCGGTCAGCCGATCGGCGGGGAATCGGATGATGTAGGTCGAGAAGCCGTTGTCGCTTCCGGAATGGTCCATCTCGCGGCGGCCGAACCGCTCCCCGATCCGCCAGCCAAAGCCGTAATTGTTCTTCGCTGGCGTGAACATCGCATCAAGGGACGCTTGGCTGACCAATTTGCCGGGCGCCAATGCTCGCTCCCAGAGCAGCAAATCACCCACGGTCGAGTGGAGTCCACCCGCAGCATAGCCGACCGTATGGCTGATGATCGGCGCGTTGATAAAGGTGGTGCCAAGCGAATAATAGCCCGACGCGCGGTGTGGAACGATGGCGCGACTATTATCGTCCCCGCTGTGCGTCATCCCGGCTGGTATCAATATGTGCTGCTTGACATAGGCGCCCCAAGGCATCCCCGAGGTCCGCTCGATGATAAGACCGAGGAGATGATAGCCCGAATTGGAATAGTCGTACTTTTCACCGGGCGCGAATTTCGAGGGCAGGTTGCGGAACAGCGCGACAAGCTCGGTCGGGGTGTAGTCGCGCCGGGACAGCACCTCGTCCCATTCGGGCAGGCTGGAAAAGTTGGGAATGCCCGACATGTGGTTGAGCAACTGGCGAATGGTGATCGGCCGCCATGCGGCCGGACAGTCGACCAGATAACGGCAGATCGGATCGTCGACGTGGAGCTTGTTCTGCTCTTGAAGCTGCATGACGGCGAGCGCGGTAAACTGCTTGGTGATCGAAGCGAGGCGGAACACCGTGTCGGGACCGTTCGGGACGCTCAGCTCATAATTTGCCATGCCATAGCTGCGCAGGAAGACCGGCTTGCCGTCCCGCGCGAGAAGCACGGTGCCCGAAAATTGCTCGTTCCGGGTCGCGGCGTCGAGATAGGCATTCAGCGCCACGTCCAACGCCCGATCCGCAGCAACGGATGCAGGCACCGCCTGAGCCTTGGCAGCGAGGGGGGCTGCAACGAGGACCAGTGCCAGCGCGACGGCAGAGACCGCCCGCCGGACATAGGTGTCGCGCGACCCCATTCTGCGTGACGTGCTCGTCATGCGCTTACCCCGCTCCCGTCGTTCCGGGCACAGTTCCCGAATACATGAGGAACTGTATTGCCCAAGCAATACAGGTATCGCGATTATCGTATCGCTTCAACCCGGATCGTCAAAGGCAGCCCGCACTTCCAGCCCAGCGTCCTTTTGCCCTGTCACGGCGTTTCTCGATCCGTTTCAAAATGTTGCAACGCGGAACCGCAGAGGGCGGGCGGCATTCCCCTCCTGTCATCCCAACAGGAGCTACCCTTATAAAAAAGCTGGCCATTGCCTTCACCCTCACCGCAACCGCGCTGTCGATGTCGGCCTGTTCGACATTGAAGGGCGCCGCGATCGGTGGCGCTGGTGGCGCGGGTGTCGCCGCCGCGACTGGGGGTAGCGTACAGAAGGGCGCAGCGGTCGGCGGCACCGCCGGGGCGGTCGTCGGCACCGTCGCCGACTGATGCAAAAAGGGGGGCTTTCCGGTTCAGGAAAGCCCCCCTCATTAATGTCTGATCGCCGCGATCAGTCGCCGGTCAGGATACGGTCGACCAGTTGCTTGACCGTCGGCACGAACCCGTTCGAGTAAAAGGGATCGCGCTTGAAATTGTAAGCGGCGTGGCCCGCGAACATCAGGTTCTGCTCGACATCGCCGCCATGTGCGATCTCTTGCAGCGTCTTCTGGATGCAGAAGCTGCGCGGGTCGGCGAGACGGCCGGTGGAGTTGGTTTCGCTATCGGCCCAGCTCGAGAACAGGCACTGCGACAGGCAGCCCATGCAGTCGGCCTGGTCCTTGCGGATTTCCTTGGCCTCTTCCGGCGTCACGAAGACCAGCGTGTTGTCGGGCGTCTTCAGCGCCATGGTGAAGCCCGCGCCGAACCATTCGCGCGCGCGCAGCAGGTCGCCCTTGGTCACCCAGAAGTTCTTGCCCTTCACGCCCACGTCGAGCTGGAAGACATGGTCGCCCGCTTCCTGGGTCGAGAAGGCGATCTGGCGCTCCGAACGCGCCTCCAGATTGCGCAGGAAGGGATTGCGCACCGCACTGGAATAGAAACCGGTCGGCGAGAAGCGGTGGAGCAGGACATCGCCCTGCTCGATCGTCATCAGCCGCTGCTTCCAATCCTCGGGGATCGGGCTTTCCTGGGTCAGCAGCGGACGGGTGCCGAACTGGAACGCGATCTTGCCCAGCTCGGGATTGTCGATCCAGTCGTTCCAGTCGCGCAAGTACCAGACGCCGCCCGCCATCACGATCGGCACGTCGTCGGAAATCCCGCCCTCGCGCATCGTGTCGCGCAGCGCCTTCACGCGCGGATACGGGTCCTGGGGCTGCAAGGGGTCTTCGGCGTTGGACAGGCCGTTATGGCCACCAGCGAGCCAGGGGTCCTCATACACCACCGCCGACAGCCATTCCGCCGCCTTGGAATAGGCGCGCTTCCACAGCGCGCGAAAGGCGCGGCCCGAGGAGACGATCGGCAGATAGCTGACCTGGTGATGCGCCGCGATCTCGGACAGCTTATAGGGCATGCCAGCGCCACAGGTGACGCCCGCGACCAGCCCCTTGGTGCGTGCCAGCACGCCTTCCAGCACCCGCTGCGCGCCGCCCATTTCCCACAGCACATTGATGTTGATCGCGCCCTTGCCACCGGCAATGTCCCAGGCGCGTTTCACCTGCTGGACCGCGCCCTCGATGGCGTATTCGATCAGTTCTTCGTGCCGCTCGCGCCGGGTCAGCGCGCGGTAGATCTGGGGAATGATCTTGCCCTCGGCGTCGTAGCTGTCCGCGTTCACCGCCGACACGGTGCCGACGCCGCCCGCCGCCGCCCAGGCACCGGCAGAAGCGTGATTGGTCGCAGCAACGCCCTTCCCGCCTTCGATCAGCGGCCAAACCTCGCGGCCGTTGTACAGGATGGGGCTTAGGCCTTTGAACACGTCTTCACCTTACTGGTCCGAAAGGGTCTCATATAGCGTGTTAGGATCGCTTAGCGAGGAGAATTAAAGGCACGCCCCGGTGTGGACGATCAGCCCAGCGCGCCGGGCCGCCCCAGGACCTGCTCGTACAGCGCCTTGTAGCGCGCGATCATCTGCGCCTGGTCGAACTCGGCTCGCACCCGCGCCTGGTTGGCCGCGCCCGCTTCGGCACGAAGCTCGGGATGCGAGATCAGCGCCTGGATCACGTCGCGCAGACGCACCTCGTTGGGGGCGTCGGCGATGAACTGGCGATTGGGCTCCGACACCATCAGCGGCACATCGCCGACCGGCAGCGAGGCGATGGGCAGGCCCGCCGCCATCCCTTCCAGCACCGAGATCGGCGCCTGTTCCGACAGGGACGACAGCGCGACGATGTCGAAATGCCGGATGTAATTGTACGGGCGTTCGAGGAAGCCCGGCATGACCAGCCGGTCGGCGATGCCCATCGCGGCGGCGGCCTGCTGGATATTCGCGCGCTCGGGCCCCTCGCCGACGATGACCAGGCGGAAGCGGTTGGGGATGCCGCCCATCGCGCGGACCAGCATCGGCAGGTTCTTGACCGGACGCAGGCCCGCCAGCACGCCGATAACGGTCTCCTTGGGCTGGCGGACGAAGCCGGGAATGCCCTTGGGGTCGGGATCGCGGGTATAAAGCTCGGTGGCGATGCCGTTGGGGATGCGGTGGACCCGCTCGTCCGGTTGCTTCCAGGTCTGACGCGCAATGCCCTCCAGGATATGGCTCGGCACCGCCAGCGCATCCGCCGCCGACAGGGCGATGCGGCGATAGATGTTGCGCTCGATCTTCAGGCCGCGCGCCTCGTCGGCGTTGAACCCGTCTTCGTGATGGACCAGCGGCGGCGCGCCCTTGGGATAGACGCGCCGCGCCATCACCCCGTCGATCGCGCCCCAATTATAGGTCAGCACCAGGTCGAAACGGCGCATATAGGCGGCGATCGCCTCATACCGCTTGACCGAGGGCTTGCCGGTCAAGGGCGGCGCCTCCTGCGCAATCTCATAGCGTATGCCCTTGGCGATGGAATCGCGCGCGCCCAGCTCGTCGGGCATGGCCGAAACGATAGTGTGCTTCGCCGCATCGCCAAAGGCGTTCATGAGCGCGACCGCACGCGCCTCCTTGCCGCCCAGCGAGAAGGAGGAGTGGAGATGCAGGATGTTCAGCGGACGGGCCATGCCTGCGGGATTAGCGGGGGGCGGCGGCGTTGAAAACCGCCCGCACCAATTTCCTCCCCTGTAAGGGGAGGTGGCAGGCCGAAGGCCTGACGGAGGGGTGTCACGGTTTGCGAGGTCGGACCGAAATCACCATCGGGGACACCCCTCCGTCACGCTTCGCGCGACACCTCCCCTTGCAGGGGAGGAAGAGAATCGGCCTACGCTGCCACCTTGTCGAGCAAGCGACCGATCCCGGCCAGCGCCTCGGGCTCGGTCAGCAGCGGCGTGTGGCCGACACCCGGCACCGTCACCAGTTCGGACGGCGACAGTCGCTCGACCATCCGCTCCGCGACGTTCGCGCTCAGGATGTCCGACCGCTCGCCGCGCACCACCAGGGTCGGCACGCCGTTCAGCGCGTCCAGCGCCGCCCACATATCGGGCCCGCCTTCGGTGTTGGGCACCCGGAACGGCTCGGCGATCTTCAGGTCATAATCGAGCACGATCCGTCCCGCGCTCGTCAGCCGGTGCGTGCGCTTGGCCATTGCCAGCCAGTCTTCGACGCCCCAGGTGGGATAGACGTCCTCGTTATTCTCCTGGACGCAGCGCGCGGCGTGCAGCCAGGTCGGAAAGCTCTGTCCCTTGCCGACATAGCCGCGAATGCGCGCCAGGCCCGCCGCCTCGATCTCCGGCCCGATATCGTTCAGCACCGCCCCCGCCAGCCGCCCGCGGGCGGTGGCCGCCAGGATCATCGTCACGATCCCGCCCAGCGAGGTGCCGACCGCGACGAAGCGGGTAATGCCCAGTTCGTCCAGCATCGCCTCGACATCTTGGACATAGGTGAGCGGCACATAGCTCATCGGGTCCTTGGCATAGGCGCTTTCGCCCCGCCCGCGGAAACTGACCGCGATCACCCGCGCGCGGCCCGCGAGAGCCTCGGCCAGCCCCTCGAAGTCGCGCGCGTTGCGGGTCAGGCCCGGCAGGCAGATGACCGGGGGCAGCGCGTCGTCCCCCTCATAGTCGCGCGCATGGAGCCGCAGGCCGTCTTTCGACCACCAATATCGATTCTCATGAGGGATCATGCTTGAAGGTCCTCCGGTGCCGCCTCCATATCGCTTTATGCCCGTATCCCCGCAAGCCTATCGCCCGTCCACCGCCCTGACCGAGGTGGCCGATTTTCTCGCCGATCCGGTGGAGGCGGCGGATTTTCCGCAGACCATCATCCGCTATCGCAACGACCGCGCCGGCGCCGAAATCGGCGTGGAGACGCTGACCGATGACGAATGGGCGCAGCATTTCGGCCGGTTCGCCCCTCTGCCCGACACGCTGCCCGGGCCGATGGCGCTGCGCTATCACGGGCATCAGTTTCGCCATTACAACAGCGATCTCGGCGACGGGCGCGGCTTCACCTTCGCGCAAATGGTGGCGCGTGACAGCCGGTTGCTGGAACTCGGCACCAAGGGATCGGGGCAGACGCCGTACAGCCGCTCCGGTGACGGCCGCCTGACGCTGAAGGGCGGGGTCCGCGAAATCCTGGCGACCGAGATGCTGGAGGCGCTGAACGTCCCCACCTCGCGCACGCTCTCGCTGATCGAGACGGGCGAGGCGCTGCACCGGGGCGACGAGCCCTCCCCCACCCGCTCGGCCGTCATGGTGCGGATGAGCCATGGCCATGTCCGCATCGGCAGTTTCCAGCGGCTCGCCTTTGAGCGTGACGAGGAAGGGATGCGGCGGCTGGTCGCCTATGTCCTGCGCCACTTCTATGGCGAGGTATCGGACGATCCCGTCCGGCTGCTGACCCTGGTGGCGGAGCGCACCGCCAGGCTCGCCGCACGCTATATGGCCGCCGGGTTCGTCCACGGCGTGCTCAATTCCGACAATATCAACGTGACCGGCGAGAGCTTCGACTATGGCCCGTGGCGGTTCGCGCCGAGCTGGGACGCGGGCTTCACCGCCGCCTATTTCGACCAGATGGGCCTCTACGCCTTTGGCCGCCAGCCCGAGGCGATCCAGTGGGACGTGATGCAGCTCGCCTCCAGCCTGCGGTTGATCGCGGAGAGCGAACCGCTGATCGCCGCGCTGGATCGGTTCGCGACCGCCTATCAGGCCGAGATCGTGACCGCGATCCTGTGGCGGCTGGGCGTGGCCCCGCGCGGGGGGACCGAGGACCGCGCGCTCGTCCAGATCTTCGAGCAGGCGCTGCGCACCAGCGATGCGCCGCTTCACCGCGTCTATTTCGACCTGTTCGGCGGACAAGTGCCGGACTCCTATGACGAGACGTGGAACAGCCTGCGCGACTTGATCGAGCCCTATGCCCCCCGCCGCGCCCGCGATCACGCCTATTGGCAGGGCGAGCCGGAATCGATGCTGATCGATGAGGTGGAAGCGATCTGGGCACCGATCGCGGATGCGGACGACTGGGGGATGCTGCACGACAAGATCGCGCGAGTCCGGGCGATGGGTGAGGCGCTGGCCGACCCCGGTGCGGCGGCCTGACCGCCCGCCATGTGAGTGCTGATCGACGATTGCCCAAGCGGCGACGCCGCACAGGACTCGCCAGCGCGCGGACGCCGTTGCGGAGCTGCTCGCGCGCGAAACTGGGTGCGCCATACGACATCCTCCGCGCCGTTCACGGGGCCGGGGATCGACAACGAGGAGGCTCAACTATTTGATATGCCTCTCGGCAAACTCGTCTGCATGCGCCCCGAAAGCTGATCTACCCCCACCCAAAGCATCGCTCGGTTGTGGCGGCGCGGGCGGAGGGGCATCTGTTGCAGCATGGCTAGTCTTCTCGATCCCACCGCGCGGGGGCGCGTGATCCTTGTCGGTGCCGGGCCCGGCGATCCGGGCCTGTTGACCGTGCGCGCGGTCGAGGCGCTGAAGACCGCCGACGTCGTCGTGCATGACGGGCTGATCGATCCGCGCGTCCTCGACCTCGCCCCTCCGCAGGCGCAGCGCATCTCGGTCGCCAAGCGGCGCGCGCGGCACACCTTGTCGCAGGACGCGATCAACGCGCTGATCGTCGCGCATGTGAAGACCGGCGCGATCGTCGTGCGGCTGAAGGGCGGCGACCCGTTCATCTTCGGGCGCGGTGGCGAAGAGGTGGAGGCGGTGCGCGCCGCCGGGCTTCCGGTCGAGGTGATCCCCGGTGTCTCGGCCGCGCTCGGCTGCGCGGCGGAGGCGATGCTGCCGCTGACCCACCGCGACCATAGCTCGGCCGTGTCCTTCGTCGCGGGCCAATGCAAGGGGCTGACCGATCAGGACTGGTCGGGACTGGCGGGCCAGGGACGCACCCTCGTCATCTATATGGGCGTGGCGACCGCGAACGGCATCGCCGACAAGTTGATGACCGATGGCGTCGCCCCCGACATGCCCGTCGCCGTGCTCGAGCGCGGCACGCTGGAGGGCCATCGCGCCATTCGCACGCTGCTCGCCGATCTCGGCCCGATGGTCGAGCGCGAGAAGGTGCAGAGCCCGGCGATCATCGTCGTCGGTGAAGTCGTGACTCTCTCGGATGCCGAAGACAAGCTCGCGCGTTGGGCCCGCGTGGCGGAAGGAATGAGCGCATGAAGCTGTTGACGGGCAATGACTTGGGCACCGGCGATGTCGTCTGGTGGACGGGGCGCGACTGGTCGCGCCATATCGAGGATGCGGTCGATGTCGGCGGCCAAGGCGAGGCGATCCTGCGCGCCGAGGAAGGCGCGCGCCGGGTCAACGTCCCCTATCTGATCGATGCCGAGGCGACCGAACAAGGCCCCCGCCCCGCCCATATCAAGGACCGTATCCGCGCGCTCGGCCCCACGGTGCGCCCCGACCTGACGCTGAAGCCCGCCGATGCGGACGCCGGCGCCTGGGTTATCTGAGAGAGCCATTCATGTATCGCTATGACGAATATGACCAGAGCATCGTCGATGCGCGTGTCGAGGAATTTCGCGACCAGGTGGAACGCCGCCTGTCGGGCGCGCTGACCGAGGATCAGTTCAAGCCGCTGCGGCTGATGAACGGCCTCTATCTCCAGCTGCACGCCTATATGCTGCGCGTCGCCGTGCCCTATGGCACGCTCGACAGCCGCCAGATGCGGATGCTGGGCCATATCGCGCGCAAATATGATCGCGGCTACGGCCATTTCACCACGCGCCAGAACATCCAGTATAACTGGATCAAGCTGGCCGATGCGCCCGATATCCTCGCCGAGCTGGCGACGGTGCAGATGCACGCCATCCAGACCTCGGGCAATTGCATCCGCAACATCTCGTCGGATCAGTTCGCCGGAGCCGCCGCCGATGAGGTCGCCGATCCGCGTCCCTGGGCCGAGTTGCTGCGGCAATGGTCGACCTTCCACCCCGAATTCACCTACCTGCCGCGCAAGTTCAAGATCGCGGTGATCGCGGCGGATGAGGATCGCGCGGCGATGCGGCTGCACGATATCGGCATCCAGCTACTGACGCAGGGCGGCGTGCTGGGCGCCAAGATCTTCGTCGGCGGCGGCATGGGCCGTACCCCGATGATCGCGCATGAGGTGAAGGACTTCATCACCGCCGACCATCTGATGAGCTATCTGGAAGCGTGCCTGCGCGTCTATAACCGCTATGGCCGCCGCGATAATATCTACAAGGCGCGGATCAAGATCCTGCTGCACGAGATCGGCGTGGACGCGTATCGCGAGCAGGTGGAGGCAGAGTTTGCTGCCATTCGCGACCTCGGCATCGACCCGCCGCTCGCCGAGCTGGAGCGGATCACCGCCATGTTCGCGGGACCTGACTTCGCCAGCGATGCGCCCGACACGGTCGACCGCTCCGACCCCGATTTCGCGGTCTGGCTGGACCAGAATGTGGCGGCGCACAAGCAGCCGGGCCATGCCATCGTCACGATCAGCCTGAAGCCGATCGGCGGCATCCCCGGTGACGCCTCGGCCGACCAGATCGACCTGATGGCCGATTTGGCCGAGCGCTACGGCCATGACGAGCTGCGCGTCACCCATGCGCAGAACATCGTCCTGCCGCATGTCCGTAAGGCCGACCTGTATGCGATCTGGACCGCGCTTCGCGAGGCGGGGCTGGCCGAGGCGAATCTCGACCTGATCTCCGACATCATCGCTTGCCCGGGCCTGGATTATTGCAGTCTCGCCAATGCCCGCTCCATTCCGCTGGCGCAGAAGATCGGCGAGCGTTTCGCCGGGCGGCAGCGCGAGTTGGGCGAGCTGAAGCTGAAGATTTCGGGCTGCATTAACGCCTGCGGCCATCATCATGCCGGGCATATCGGCATATTGGGCGTCGATAAGAAGGGCACCGAGAATTACCAGCTGTTGCTCGGCGGATCGGGCGCGGAGGATGTCTCGCTCGGCAAGATCACCGGCCCCGGCTTCGACGAGGACGGCGTGGTCGATGCGATCGAGCGCGTGACCGACCGCTATGTCGAACTCCGCGAGGGCGGTGAGCGCTTCCTCGACACCTATCGCCGCGTCGGCATGCAGCCGTTCAAGGAAGCGATCTATGGTTGATCCCATCACCGTGAACACCGATGCGGGCGCAACGCTGCTGCGTTTCCGCGACGATGTGGTGCATGACGAACCGGCGGTGACGCTGGACGCGTTCCTGGGCCAGACCAACGCCACCGCCGTCCGGCTCGAGGCGGGCGACGATGCGCGCGAACTCCTGCCGCATCTGGGACAGATCGCTTTGGTCGAGATCAGCTTCCCGACCTTTCGCGACGGGCGCGGCTATTCGGCGGCGCGCATTCTGCGCGAGGCGGGGTTCGAGGGCGAGTTGCGCGCGGCGGGTGACGTGCTGGTCGACCAGATTCCGCATATGCGCCGCTGCGGCTTCGACAGCTTCGCGCCAGAAAAGCCGGTCGATGCCGCCACGCTGACCAAGCTGCTGGCGCTCTATCCCCAGCCCTATCAGAAGGCCGCCGACGCCCGCGTGCCGGTGTGGAAGCTGCGCCATGGCTGAGCGCGCGCTCGACCGGATCGACGTGCGGCCTGCTTACACGGCGGAGGATGCGGCGGCGTATGAAGCGCGGTTTGCCGGTGTGCCCGCGCCGGACATGCTGCGCACGCTGCTGACCGGCGAGTTGCACGGGCAGATCGCGGCGGTGTCGTCCTTCGGGGCAGAGTCCGCCGTGCTATTGCACATGGTCGCACAGGCCGATCAGGCGACGCCGGTGGTCTTCACCGACACGCTGAAGATGTTTCCCGAAACGCTGGCCTATCGCGACACGCTGGTCGAGCGACTGGGCCTGCTGGACGTCCGCGTCATCCAGCCGGACCCCGCGCTGCTGGCCGCCAAGGACCCCGACGGCATCCGCCACGGCTATGACCCCGATGGTTGCTGCGAGTTGCGCAAGGTCGAACCGCTGGCGCGCGGCCTGGCTCCGTTCGAGGCATGGATTTCGGGCCGCAAGGGCTTTCAGGCAGGTACGCGCCGCGCGCTGCCCCGGTTCGAGGTCGAAAAGGGACGGCTGAAGCTCAACCCCCTGGCGGATTGGGACAAGGCCGCGCTGGACGGTTATTTCGCGGAGCACGACCTGCCGCGCCACCCGCTGGAGGCGCAAGGCTATCTGTCGATCGGCTGCGCGCCCTGCACCAGCAAGGTCAAGCCCGGCGAAGACCCGCGCGCCGGGCGCTGGCGCGGCTTTGACAAGGTGGAATGCGGGATACATCGGCCGATCCCGGCTTCCTGAATCGGAAGGTCAAGTTCCGATCCGCGCGAGCAGCTGGATCAGTTCGGCCTGACGTCCCGTATAGGTCTTGGAAAAGATGTGGCGCAGATGGACGCGTGCGGTCGACACGCTCATCTCCAGGCTGTTCGCCGCCGTCTCCAGCGAATGGCCCGCAACCAGCTGCTCGGCCAGATCCCTTTCCCGCCGGGTCAGCCCGAACGCCTGTTGCCACCGCTCCGGCGATGCCTGCGGTGCGGTGTCGGGGTCGATCAGGGTGACGAGCGCGACGGCCTCCAGCGGCGCCACCGGGCGCGCCGGTCCGTGCAGGGGATAGGCGTTCAGGATATAGGCCGACTTGCCCGACGGGCGATCGATGCGACAGGTGCCCGGCGCGCGTGCGCCCGTCGTCGCCAGCCCGATGAACCGATCGAGCACCGCATCGGCGATACCGCCGCCACAGGTCAGCCGCCCTCGCCTCCATTGCAAACCATCGCCATGACGCAGCAATGCCTCCATGGGCGGCGTGGCCCGCAACACGGTTCCCCGCTCACCGAGCAGCAGACATGGCTCGGTGCGCCGGGTCAGCAGGCCTTCCCAATAGGCATGGGTCAGCTTGGCGGCATGAACGAAGCCGAGTTCGAGCGCCCGTTGGATATCGGGCAACAGCATCTCCAGCCTGTGGCGCGCCTCCGTCGGCGTGGCCCCATCCTCGACATGCCGGTGAACGGACAGACCGGCACAGATACGCCCGCCGTCCAGCGGCACGGTCGCGGTCAGATAATGTTGCAGTTTGCCGTTCGCGGCCTGCCAGGCGAAATATGCGCGCGTGGTTGGATCGTCGCGGTCCGCATGATCCGTATCGGTAAAGACCTTTGGGCGGCGCAAGCGCGCCACATAGGAAAGCTGCGGATCGAGGCGGCCAATATCCTCGGCAACATAACGTTCAAGTGGTGCCGGGTTCTTGAGCAATATCTGCTGGTGCCGAAGGACACCCGGCGCCTCGACCACATGGAAGGCGCCGCACGCCCCGCCAAGCATCGAGGCGGTCTGCCACGTCCAATCGGCCCATCGCCCGTCATCGAGCGCGGCCGCATACGCTCCCTCGATCGCCGTCCGCAGACCTTCGTCCATGCCCGCCCCCGCCTTAACCCAGATCACAGGATGCGTTACGCACCCTGTCCGAGTCCATGGCCATGTCGTGATGACGATCTCGATTGCCATTCACGGCGCCAGGATGAAAAGCGCTCGAGCGGACCATCCACCGGATTCGCGCGGACGACCGCATGCCAGTCAGCTTGTGCGACTATCCTCGGGCGATGGTCCAGACCCAGGCGGTGGTCGCAGCAGGACGGAGATCGGATGGGCCGCCGGGATACACCGGTAACGCTGGCCGTTTCACCTTGCGAACGGAGGTGCCCATGCGCGAACTGATCCTGAAGATGACGATGTCGCTCGATGGTTTCGTCAGTGCCGCCGATGGCGACAATCGCTGGATGTTCGGACAGGACCCGGCCGCCAAGGCCTGGAGCGTCGATTATCTCGCCCAGGCCGGTCTGCACATCATGGGGCGCGAGACCTTTCACGCGATGGCCGACCATTGGCCGGGATCAACCGATGCGTTTGCCGCGCCCATGAACGCGATCCCGAAGGCCGTGTTTTCACGCGAGGGTGATGAGATCGCGCCGGACGCGGCAACCCTGCCGCCAGACGGCGAGAGCTGGGCCAATGCCTATGTCGCCAGCGGCGATCTGGGCGAGGAGATCGCGGCCCTCAAGGCCGAGTTGGGCGGGCCGATCATCGCGCATGGCGGGGTTTGCTTCGCGCGCAGCCTGATCGCGCATGGGCTGGTGGATCGGTTCGCTCTGCTGGTCGTGCCCGTGGCGTTGGGACGTGGCGAAGCGCTGTTTTCGGACCTCGACTCGCCACTTGCGCTGCATCTGGCCGAGGCCATCGCCTTTCCCGGCGGAGCGGTGACGAAAATCTACCAGCCGGCCTGACGGAGCGCCGGAGGCGGCCGCACCCCGCGTTCCAACGAAGGCGCATTTTTCTGGGACCATTCGCACGGAGCGAACGGTCCCAGCGGCCTCAATAACCCGCGAAGTCGGTAAAGCGCGTGATCGTCGGATCGAACTTCATCACCACCTTGCCGGTCGCACCGTGGCGCTGCTTGGCGACGATCAGCTCGGCCAGGCCATAGACCCGCTCCACCTCGGTCGCCCATTTGGCGTGGTCCTCGAAGACCTTGCCGTCATCGCCTTCCATCGGGCGCTTGGGCTCGCGCTGCATCATATAATAGTCTTCGCGGAACACGAACCAGACCATGTCGGCGTCCTGTTCGATCGAGCCCGATTCACGAAGGTCGGACAGCATCGGCCGCTTGTCCTCGCGCTGTTCGACCGCACGGCTCAGCTGCGACAGCGCCAGCACCGGCACGTTCATATCCTTGGCCAGTGTCTTCAGACCGCGCGAAATCTCCGAGATTTCCTGCACGCGATTGCCCTCGGACGACTTGCCCGAGCCGGTCAGCAGCTGGAGATAGTCGACGACGACCAGTCCAAGCTCGTTGTTCAGCCGCCGCTGCAAACGCCGGACGCGAGTGTGCAGCGCGGAGATGGTAAGGCCGCCGGTATCGTCGATGAACAGCGGCAACTGCTCCAGTTCGGCGGCGGCCGCCGCGAGCTGGGCAAACTCGTTGCGGCTGATCTTGCCCATGCGCAGTGCTTCGGAGCTGATCCCCGACTGCTCGGCCAGGATACGCGTCGCCAGCTGGTCGGCCGACATTTCGAGGCTGAAGAACGCGACCTTGGCACCGACCGACTCGGAGGGCGGGATGCCGTCCTGCATGTCGCGCATCCAGCGGCGCGCGGCGTTAAAGGCGATGTTGGTCGCCAGCGAAGTCTTGCCCATGCCCGGACGGCCCGCCAGGATCATCAAGTCGGACCGGTGCATACCGCCGATCTTGGCATTGACCGAGTCGAGACCCGTGGTGATGCCCGAGACATGGCCGCCCGAATTGAGTGCGCGCTCGGCATTCTTCACCGCCATGGTGGTGGCCTGGGAGAAGCTCTTCACCGCATTTTCGGAGCCGCCATCGGCCGCGACCTTGAATAGCTCATTCTCGGCCAGCTCGATCTGCGCGCGCGGGTTCACCTCCTCCGAGGTGTCCATCGCCCGGTCGACCAGCGTCCGGCCCACCGTCACCAGCGCGCGCAGCATCGCCAGATCATAGATTTGCGTCGCGAACTGCCGCGCGCCGATCAGGCCCGCGCCCGAGCCCGTCAGCTGCGCCAGATAGGACGGACCGCCCAGCGCCTTCATCCCCTCGTCCGCCTCGAACATGGGGCGCAGCGTGACCGGCGTCGCCAGCATGTCGGTGGCGCGCAGGTTCTTGATCGCGGAAAACACCCGGCCATGGACGGGCTCGAAGAAATGCTCCGGGTCCAGACGATCGACCAGATCGTCGGCCAGCCGGTTGTCGATCATCATCGCGCCCAGCAGCGCGGCCTCCGCCTCGATATTGCGGGGAAGCTGCTGCGGCTCGGTGGCGGCAGCGGGGTTCTGAAATGCTAGGGTGGCCATTTCTTCGGCGTTAGCGCGGACTGGCCCCGGATGAAAACGCATTCAGTCGATCAGCGCGGGATTTGCGGCGCACGCGCTTCGCGACTATCCCTGCCGGATGGCCGATCCGCGGATCATCTCTATCGACCTTGACGAGCGCAGCCTGGGCTGGCGCTCGGCCGATGTTGAGCAGGAGCGGCGGATCGCGATCTTCGACCTGATCGAGGAAAATTATTTCGCGCCCCAGCGGCCCCAGCCCGACGGCTATGCCGGGCCTTACCGCATCAAGCTGGAGTCCGAAGAAGGCCGCCTGGGCATCCATATGCACCGCGAGGACGGCACGCATATCGAGACGCTGGTGCTGGCGCTCGGACGCTTTCGGCGGCCGATCAAGGATTATTTCGCGATCTGCGACAGCTACTACCAGGCGATCCGCGCCGCCACGCCGCAACAGATCGAGACGATCGATATGGCCAGGCGCGGCATCCATAACGACTCGGCGCAGATGCTGAAGGAGCGGCTGACCGGCAAGATCGAGGTCGATTTCGATACCGCACGTCGCCTCTTCACACTGCTCTGCGTCCTGCATATCCGCAACTGATGGCGATTCTCTGGAAAATCGGTGCCGGGCTGCTGGCCCTGGGCGCGGTCAGCGCGGGCGGGCGGCACTGGGTGACGCATTGGCAGCCCTCGACCGAGCATTATCCGCTGCAGGGTATCGACCTGCCCGAAAACCCGCCTGCGGTCGAATGGCGCACCCTGCGCGCGAACGGCGCGGACTTCGCCTATATCGTCGCGACTTCGGGCACCGATCGACGCGATGCCGCCTTCGAGGGGAATTGGGACGCGCTGCCCGAGGCGGGGATGCGGCGCGGCGCGATCCATATCTATTCGCTGTGCCAGCCCGCCGCCGCGCAGGCCGATGCCTTCAACATCTTCGTGCCGCGCGCAGGGGACGCCCTGCCCGCCGCCATCGATCTGTCCTTCCACGACGACTGCACCGCCCGGCCCGACCGCGCCAAGCTGATCGCCGACCTGACCCGCTTCGTGGCGATGGTCGAGACCCACACCGCCAAACCGGTGATGTTGCGCGTATCGAAAGCGTTCGAGTCGGAATATAGCATCACCGCCGCGCTGCCCCGCCCCGTCTGGTCGGTCGGCAATCTGTTCAAGCCCGATTATGCCGCGCGCCCCTGGCGCATGTGGCGTGCCAGCGATTTCCGCCGGGTCGAGGGGGTGGAAGGCCCCGTCAACTGGGACGTCGTCACGCCATGAATGCCACCGATCCTCACGCCCTCATTGCCGCCGCCCGCGTCGCTGCACGCAACGCCCATGCGCCGTACAGCCGCTTTGCGGTCGGCGCGGCGTTGCTGATGGAGGACGGCTCGGTCATCACCGGGGCCAATTTCGAGAATGCCAGCTACGGCCTGTCGCTCTGCGCCGAGACTGTCGCCATCGCCACCGCCTCGGCGGCGGGGCGGCTGCGTCAGATCGTTGCGGTCGGCGTCATCGGCGGAGCGATGGACGCGGACGGCAAGCCGACCGGCACCACCCCGGTCAGCCCCTGCGGCCGCTGTCGCCAGGTCATCAACGAAGCCGCTCAGATGGGTGGCCGCGACCTGCCCGTCTATTGCGGATCGGCCGAGGGCGACGCGGTACGCACCTATCGCTTGTCCGAGCTTCTGCCGGACGCGTTCGGCCCGGCGGACCTGGGGATCGGCTGACCTTTTGCGGGGCGCGCGGAAAGACGCAGCGTACGTAGAGAAGAAGTCTAGAGCCCATTTTCAGCGAGAACTGGCCATTGCCAATGGCCGTCCACGCGCTCTCTGCGTCCTCCGCGCCTCTGCGCGAACCAATCTTCGTGAGTTTTGGCGCCGTCGTGGTGGCAAATGACCTGCCGCTCACGCCGTGACGCCAACTGATTTTTTCACGCGAAGGCGCGGAGAAGAGGAACTAAAGTCTCCCGCCCGTTGGCGATGACCGGTCATCGCTTACGATCGGATACCCCGCCTCCGCGTCTCTGCGCCTCCGCGCGAACATCATTCTTCTTCGCGGCATCGCGACTTCGCGTGAACCCACCACCTTAGGCCGCCAGCTCTTCTCTTGGCGCGTATCGCGGCAATATGCGTTTGGACGAACCGCGACACCTCTCCGCTGAAGTGACCGCGAGGAATGGTGCCAGCCGCGCATCACACCCCGCCCCCCTTAGAATCCGGGGCAATCAGCAACGCCGCCCCGATCCGGAAATCCAGAGCGCCCGATAGGCATGCTAGGCATGGACAGCATCGTACCGCTTGACGTGACGTCCACCACAGGCCGCTTTTCCGAGGTTGGCGCTTGCCCTCCCCCCGCGATCCGGCGATGAGCGGCCAAACCTGAAGGAAATGAAGATGTCGATCCTGTCCGACCGCTGGATTCGCGAAGCCGCACAGAACCAGGCGATGATCGAACCATTCGTCGAGAACCAGCGCCGCGACGGCTGCATCAGCTATGGCCTGTCCTCCTATGGCTATGACGCGCGGGTCGCGGACGAGTTCAAAATCTTCACCAATGTCGACAGCGCGGTCGTCGACCCCAAGGACTTTGCGTCGAACAGCTTCGTCGACCGCAAGACCGATGTCTGCATCATCCCACCCAACAGCTTCGCGCTGGCGCGCACAGTCGAGTACTTCCGCGTACCGCGCGACGTGCTGGTCATCTGCCTGGGCAAGTCGACCTATGCGCGGTGCGGCATCATCGTGAACGTCACGCCGCTGGAGCCGGGCTGGGAGGGACATGTGACGCTGGAGTTCTCCAACACCACGCCGCTGCCCGCGAAAATCTACGCCAATGAAGGCGCATGCCAGTTCCTGTTCCTGAAGGGCAACGAGCCCTGCGAGACCAGCTATGCCGACCGGGCGGGCAAATATATGGGCCAGCGCGGTGTGACCCTGCCTCGTCTGTAAGGCTTTGGCATCGCGCGGGGCGGGCCTGACACCAGCAAAACGCTCGTACCCGCGAAGTTCTCCATGGAAAGCATGAGGGTGGCTTGCCCTCTGGGCCGGGCCAGGCACAAGATGATTGCCTTGGCTGCCTGATGGCTGGCATCGACCCGTGACGCGATCAAAACCGTAGGCAGAGGCGTAAAGGCCGGACGCGGCACCGTCGCGCCCTGTCTGTAGGGCAAGTCCAGACGTGTCGCCGCCTGGACCTGCCTTTGGGACTTACCGCGCGGCGATCGCCTGCGGCAGATGGCGCAACCCGGTGCGGGCCACGGTGTGCGACGACAGGATCGCGCCCGAGGGCATATCCATCGCGATCGGCTTTTCCTGCAGCACGGCGTCATACAGCGCGCGCGCATCGGCGGCGCGACCGGTCTTGGCATAGACGGCGGCGAGGTTGAGCATCAATTCAGGGCTCTTCGGACTGACGCGGCGTTCTTCCATCAAGGTTCGCTCTGCACCCAGGAAATTCCCTGCGGCAATTTCCTGAAACCCCGTGCGCTGCGGCCACGAGTCCTGGGCCATGGCCGGGGCCGCCATGCCCGCCGCTGCCACAAGCAAAACCGAAACGACTCCACGCATATCCATTCTCCTATGTTTCATTTTTGTGACTTTAGAGTGTCACTTTTGTGAAACATGCGCAAGCAACGAAACATGCGCAAGCAACGAAAGATGCGTGGCTAGAAGGTAGCGCCATGCCGGATTCTCGCATTCGGCAAAGGGCCTTGAGAGGAGCCGCTCGAGAGGACAACCGAGTGCCTCCCCTTCCGCCCCATTGCGCCAAAAGGGTCGTCCAGGCTCTGCTACCGGTAAAATCGGATGGCCGTCAGGATGGAGCGGAGTGGCGAGATCTCCGGTTCAATTCCGCAAACGAAAAAAGGCGGCCTCCGGAGAGACCGCCTGATATTCGTCATCGACCTGATCGCGGAGGATCAGAAGTCGTTGCGATACTGCTCGTTGCCGATGAAGCCGAGCTTCTTGACCGCCGAACGCTTGATCACGGCCAGGGTCTCGTCGACCTTGGCGTACTTTGCGTCGGGCGCCGGCTGGAAGTGCAGTTCGGGCTCCGGGTTCATCGAAGCGGTCTGGTCCAGATACTGGCGCAGCGTCACTTCGTCGACCGGGGCACCGTTCCAGGTCACGATGCCAGCAGCGTCGATACCCACCTTGTTCTTCTCGCTGTTCACAATCGGCTGATTGTTGGGCGAGTTGACGGGGAGGTCGACCTTCACCGCGTGAGTCTGGATCGGGATGGTGATGATGAACATGATGAGGAGCACGAGCATGACGTCGATCAACGGCGTCGTGTTCATGTCCATCATCGGCTCGCCATCATCAGATCCGGCGCTCATTGCCATGGCGTGCTAACTCCTATTGTGTCCGCCCGGCCGATCAGGCGCGGGGGTTGCCGCCGGGGGGCGGCTCGGAGATGAAGCCGACGCGGGAAAAACCCGCCGACTGCATCGTATAGATGGTGCCGCCGATGCAACGGTAGGGCGCATTCACGTCGCCGCGAATATGCGCCTCGGGCAGCTGATCCGGCGTGATGTTCGGGCCAAGCCGTTCGACTTCGGCCTTCAGCTTCGCCACCGCGCGGTCGCGCAGCTCGGTCGAGGTCACGGGGCTCAGACCCCAATAGACCTTGCACTGGCCATTCTCGCTGGTGACCGAGAGCGACACGTTTTCCGGCTTGGTCGTCGTCGGGTCGAAGCGGACGTTCGGCAGCTTCAACTTGACGGTCTGAATCACGACCGGAACCGCGATCAGGAAGATGATGAGGAGAACCAGCATGACGTCCACGAGGGGCGTCGTGTTGATCTCCGACATCGGTTTCTCGGCGGAGTCCCCGCCAACGCTCATCGCCATGAGAGAGCTATCCTATCCATGCATTCTATCGCCGATCCGAACTGGACCGGCGGGGGGTGGCGAAGCGACGATCCGAAAACCGCCGCTCCGCCCCCTTAAGCTCAGGCGCGGGTCTGAACGCCACCGGCCTGACCGGCCGTGGTGGTGCCAGCCGGAGCCTTGACGGCGGCCGGCTTGGCGGCACCGGCAATGGCCGGACGAACCGCACCGTTCGAGGCCAGGAAGCCCAGCACGTCGTTCGAGAAGGACGACAGGTCTTCGGCGATGCCCTTGTTGCGACGCTGCAGCCAGTTGTAGGCGAGCACGGCCGGAACCGCGACGACCAGACCCAGAGCGGTCATGATGAGCGCTTCACCGACCGGACCGGCGACGGCGTCGATCGAAGCCTGGCCCGACGAGCCGATCTTGATGAGCGCGCGGTAGATGCCGATAACGGTACCGAACAGACCGATGAACGGCGCGGTCGCACCGACGGTCGCCAGGAAGGCGAGACCGCCGCCCAGCTTCGAGTTGATCGCGGCTTCCGAACGCGCCAGCGAGCCGTGCAGCCAGTCATGCGCTTCGACCGGATCGGTCAGCTTCGAGTGCTGGTCCTGCGCGGCCAGACCGTCGTCGACGATCTGCTTATAGGCCGAGTTCTTCTCGAGCTTGGCCGAACCTTCGCGCAGCGAGTTCGACGACCAGAAGCTCTGACGGACGCGCTTCGCCTGGTTGATGATCTTCTGCTGCTCGAACAGCTTCGAGAACAGGATGTAGAAGGAGACGATCGACATCAAGCAGAGGATGGTGAACACCGACTGCGAGATGAGGCCGCCTTCCTTCAGGGCCTGGCCCAGGCCGTACGGATTTTCGGCACCGGCCGCTGCGCCGCCCGCGGCGAGGATGGTGGTGAGCATGGTTGGTTAGGTCCTCTGACTAAAGCGTTGGGTTGTTTCGGCTTTTAGCCGTTATTCCTGTGGCAGCTGCCAACGGATGTTAAGCGTATAGGTCGACGAGATCGGGCTTCCGCTCTGGTCGAGTGCCGGGCTGAAGCGAACGCGCGCCTTCGAAATGCGGCACGTCGCATCGTCCAGGGCCCGGTTGCCGCTGCTCGACAGGATCGAGCAATCGGTCACGCGACCATCGGTGCCGATCGACAGCTTGGCCGACACGCGACCTTCCGCGCCTTCGCGCTGGGCCGAGGGCGGATAGGCGTCGGGACCGAAGAACTGACCCGGGTTACCCTTCAGACCGGCGGCCTTCGAGATCACCGGGGCCGGCGGCGCAGGCGGAGCCGGCGGTGCAGGCGGGGCTGGCGGCGCGGTCGGCTGGCTCAGCGGGATGACGTTCGTCGTGGCCATCGTCGGTGCCTGGCTGGGCAACGGAACGACGGGCGGCGGCGTCACCACCGTGGTCGGCGGCGGCGGCAGGTTGGGCTGGTCCGGCGGCGGCGGGGGCGGCGGCTCTTCCGGCGGGGGTGGGGGCGGCGGCTCTTGCACGTCGAACGTGTTGAGCTTCTCGGTCGCCTTCTTCACGTACTGGTAAGCCAGCCCCGTGACGAAGGCATAGCCCAGGGCAGCATGGATGAGCACGACGATAACGATCGCGACCACCTTGCCCCCGGACATCTTCTGGTCAGTATAGGCCATTCAGCAACGAAACTCCTCAGTCTGCCAGTTTCGCCTCGCCGTAGCGTGGGGACGTGGGAAACTCCTGCCATGCTCTTACGGCATGCGGCAGAGCCTTGGACCCTATCGTGACGGCTGGCGCGGTGCAATCAGTTTGTCGGACGTAATAAACGTACAACCGTCCCGTGACGAAATTATTTCTGTACCGTTAATAGCCAAAGGAGTAGCGCGAAACGATGAATCCGCTGCCCCACGCCATTCGCGCTTGCGTTTTGACGCTGGCGATTCCCGCCCTTGCCGCCCCCGTTTTCGCCCAGGTCGCCACCGCGCCGTCGATACCGCCGGGTGATTCGATGGTAGCGCCAACAGGACCGGGCTATGCCGATCTGGCCGATCTGGTGCTGTCGGCCCCCGTCATCGCCGATGTGACCGTCCGGTCAGCAACGACGATCAAGGGGGCGGAGGCGGCCGGGGTCGCGCCCGGCCATCAGCGTTTTTATGTCGAGGCGGATGTCGGCGCACTGATCCGCGGTGCGGGCGGCCTGCCCTCGCGCGTCGGCTATCTGTTCGATGCAGCGACCGATGCGCGGGGGCACGCGCCCAAGCTGCGTAAGATGCGCGTCCTGATCTATGCGCGGCGGGTGCCGAACGCCGCCGACCAGTTACAGCTGGTCGCGCCCGACGCCCAGCTGCCCTGGACGCCCGACACGGAACAGCGCAGCCGTACCATCACCCGCGACGCCCTGTCGGCGGACGCGCCGCCGGTCATCACCGGCGTCGGCAACGCCTTTTACGTGCCGGGCACGCTCCCCGGCGAGGGCGAGACCCAGATTTTCCTGACCACCGCGAACAATCGCCCGGTCTCGCTATCGGTCCTGCGCCGTCCGGGCGAAGAGCGTCGCTATGCCGTGGCGCTGAGCGAGATCGTCGACGAATCGGCCGCGCCCCCGGCGCGCGATACGCTGCTCTGGTATCGGCTGGCCTGCGCGCTGCCGGAATCGCTGCCCGATCGCAGCACCGCGTCACTGTCGCCCGAGGATGCGCAGGCGGCGCGCGATGATTATCGCTTCGTCCTGCGGAAGCTGGGCCCCTGCGGGCGCGAGCGTCAGGTGCCGACGCCCAGCAACTGACCGGTGACGGCATGGGCGGCGGCGAGATAGGCGACCGCCGCCGCGACCGCCGCCTCTCCCGCCCCGTCGCCGACCAGCACCGCGTTGATCCGTGCCGATGGAGCCGCAGCGACCGCCAGCGGCGCGACCGCCGCCTCGACCATCGCCTGGGCGATCGAATCGCGGCCCGGCTGGATCACCAGCACCAGATCGACGCCGGGATGCGCGGCGACCATGCGGACGATATCGGCGTCGGGCGCCAGATCGAGTCGCCGCGCGGTCATGCCGCTTAGCGCCGGTGCCGGACCAGGGTGATTCCGATCGCCTCGCCGTCTTCGGCGATGGCCAGCTTCACAATCTTCACCTGCACCCGCGTCACCCGCTTGTCCTGCAGGAAGAGCGTGTCGCAGATATGGTCGGCAACCCCCTCGATCAGCGTGAAATGCACGCCCTCGGGCAAGTGGGTCGCAGCGTGTTTCAGGTCGAGATAGTTCTTCGACTCGGTCAGCGGACTGTCGGGCGTGTAGCGCGCCGGACAGTCGAGATCGACCGTCAGCGAGATGCGCAGCGGCTGCGGCAGATGGGTTTCCTCGGAATAGATGCCGGTCAGCACCTGGACTTCGAGGTCGTGGACTTCGAGTTGGAGACGGTCTTCCATGCCAGCGCCTCTAGCAGAGCGGGCGGGCAAGGGAAGGGTCCGGGCCCACGCAAGGCTTGCATCGCCGCCCCGTCGCGCTAAGGGCGCGCGTCCCCCCTCCCGTCACCGGACCCCTGGCCCTTGACCGTGAAGACCGCCCTCGCCCCGCTCGACGCGGTCGCCCCCGATGCGGTCGAGGCGCTGCTCGACCGTGCCTTCCCACCGGGACGGCAGGCGCGCACCGCCTATAAGGTGCGCGGGAGCGTCCAGCCGATCGCCGCCTTGTGCTTCGCCGCGATGGAGGGCGATACGCTGATCGGGTCGATCCAGTGCTGGCCGGTCGCGCTGACCGACGACCGGGGCACCGCGCATCCCATGGTGATGGTGGGGCCGGTCGCCGTCGAACCCGATCATCAGCAGGGCGGCATCGGCCGTGAGCTGCTCGGCCACATGCTGGAGGTCGCCGCCGCGCAAGGACTGGATCGCGCGATGATGCTGATCGGCGACCCGGAATATTATGGCCGCTTCTTCGGCTTCACCGCCGAGCGCACCGCCGACTGGCGCCTGCCCGGCCCGGTCGAGCGGCACCGCCTGCTGGCGCGCGGGCCCGACGTGCCTGCGCTGGCGGGGATGCTCGGCCCCGATCCGGCGGCGGGTTGAGCGCCGGGCTTTACCTGGGGCCTTTGCATCCCTACCTCGACCGCATCATGCCGATGGCACCGCCCCCCGACCTGTCCGCGCTCAGCCTGGCCGAAATCGTTCAGGCGATGGAGGCGCAGAAGCTGCCCCCCGTGGCGCAGTGGAACCCGACCCATTGCGGCGACAGCGAGATGCGGATCGCCCGCGACGGCACCTGGTTTCACCAGGGCAGCCCGATCACTCGCCCGGCGATGGTCCGGCTGTTCTCCACCATCCTGCGCCGCGAGCCCGATGGCCGCCACGTTCTGGTCACGCCGGTCGAGAAGCTCGACATCGCGGTCGAGGACGCGCCCTTCGTCGCCACCACGCTGAAGGCCGAGGGCGAGGGTCGCGACGCGCGACTGGTGTTCCAGCTCAACACCGGCGATCTGGTCGCCGCCGGGCCCGACCATCCTTTACGCTTCGTCGAAGGCGAGGACGGGCCCCGTCCCTATCTTCATGTGCGGGACGGGCTGGAGGCGCTGATCGCGCGGCCGGTCTATTATGAGCTGGCCGAGTTGGCGCTCGCCGATGACGAGGCGCAACCCGGCCTGTGGAGCCAGGGCGCGTTCTTTCCCCTGACCCCGGTAGCGCCCGCATGACGCTGGCCGAAAGGCTGGCTCAGGCGATGGCGCGTATTCCGGCTCAGGATTTGCTGACCGGCGATGGCGTCGAGCTGCAGGACGAAAGCGCGCCGCCCACCGCCGCCGCGGTACTGGTCCCGGTGACCGACCGGGCCGAGCCGGGCGTCGTCCTGACCCAGCGGACCGAGAGCCTGCGCAACCATGCGGGCCAGATCGCCTTTCCCGGCGGTCGCGCCGATCCGGGCGATGTCGATCTGGTCGCGACCGCGCTGCGCGAGGCGGAGGAGGAGATCGGCCTGTCGCCGCGCGCGGTGACCGTGGTCGGGTTGGCCGACCGCTATCGCACCGTCACGGGGTTCGAGGTGACGCCGGTGCTGGGGGTCATCCCGGCCGACCTGATCCTGACACCCGCCGAGGCGGAAGTGGCCGCGCTGTTCGAGGTGCCGCTATCCTTCCTGCTCGATCCTGCCCATCACCACCGGGTCAGCGCGCCGTGGCGCGGCCGTACCCGCCATTTCTACGAGATATTATGGAACGACCGGCGCATCTGGGGCGCGACCGCCGCGATGATCGTCAACCTGTCGCGGCGGCTGCAATGGACGGCATGAGCCCGGACACAGCCCCTTGGGCCGACCGCCCGGAGTTGGTCGTGCTGGCCGAGCGGCTCGAGGCGCGCTTCGTCGGGGGGGCGGTACGCGACAGCCTGCTGGGCATTCCGGTCGCCGATATCGACCTGGCGACGCCGCTCTCTCCCGAAACCGTCATCGACCGCGTGCGCGATTGCGGGTTCAAGCCGGTGCCGACCGGCATCGCGCACGGCACGATCACCGCCGTCCTGCCCGACGGGCCGGTCGAGGTGACGACGCTGCGCCGCGACGTGTCGACCGATGGCCGCCATGCCGTCGTCGCTTTCACCGACGACTGGCGCGAGGATGCAAGTCGGCGCGACTTCACGATGAACGCGCTCTATGCCGACCCGGCGACGGGGCGGATCTTCGACTATTTCGGCGGGCAGGACGACTTGAAGGCCGGGCGCGTTCGCTTCATCGGCGATCCGTTGCAGCGCATTGCCGAGGATCATCTGCGCATCCTGCGCTTCTTCCGCTTTCATGCGCGGTTCGGCGATACCGTCGACGAGGCCGGACTCGCCGCCTGTGCCGCGCGGTCCAACGACCTGATGGCCTTGTCGCGCGAGCGGATCGCCGCCGAACTGCTCAAGCTGCTGGTCGCGGCGCGCGCAGTGCCGGTCGTCACGCTGATGGTCGAGCATGGCATCTTCCGCGCCGTCATTCCCGAGATCGATGCCGAAGGCGTTGCCCGGCTGACCGTGCTGGCCGAGCGCGAGGCGGCGGCCGGGATCGCCCCCGATGCGATCCGGCGACTCGCCGCGCTGCTGCCGCCCCAAGCCGCCGAGCCGGTGGGCGCCCGGCTGAAGCTGTCCAACACGGATCGCAAGCGGCTGATCGCCGCCACCGCAGGACCGGGTGACGAGGGGCCCCGCGCGCTCGCCTATCGCACGGGGATGGTCGGCGCGGTCGACCGGTTGTTGTTGGCGGGCGAGTCGATCGAGCCGCTTCGCGACTGGACGCCCCCTGCCCTGCCGCTGACCGGCGGTGCCTTGGTCGAGCGTGGGATCAGCAAGGGCCCCGAGGTGGCGCGGCTGCTCCGACAGGTCGAGACGCAGTGGATCGCGGAGGGCTTTCCCGATGCGGCGCGGGTTGGCCAGCTGGCCGATGCGGCGGTGACTCAGGCCTGACGCGCGATCAGCGCCCAGGCGGCATCGGGTTCGAGCGGACGCGAATAATAATAGCCCTGGCCATAGCTGCAGCCTAGCGCGGCCAGCGTTTGGCCCAGCTCGACCGCCTCGATCCCTTCGGCGGTGGTTTTCATGCCCAGCGCCTGGGCCAGGCCCAGGATCGCGCGGACGATCGCGATCTTGTCGCGGTCGGCCAACATGCCCGACACGAAGCTGCGGTCGATCTTGAGCACGTCGATCGGCAGCTTCTGAAGATAGGCCAGGCTGGAATAGCCGGTGCCGAAATCGTCCATCGCGATCGTGGTGCCCAGCGCCTTCAACGCCTCCAGGATCGCGGTCACCCGGTCGGGGTCGCCGACGATCGCGCTTTCGGTCAGCTCCAGCGTCAGCCGCTCGCCCGCAATGCCCGTATCGGCCAGCGCGTCCCGGATCATCGTCGGAATGTCGTCGCGCTGCAGCTGGATGGCCGAGACATTGACCGACATGCGGACGCCGCAGTCGCCACCCGCCGCGCGGTCCCACGCCGCCAGCTGCCCTAGCGCCTTGGTCACCGCCCAACGGCCGAGCGGCATGATCAGCCCCGATTCCTCGGCGACCGGGATGAAATCGGCGGGCGAGTGATGCCGGCCATCGGCATCACACCACCGCGCCAGCGCCTCGAACGACACCGTCTTGCCGGAGGAGAGGTCGCAGATCGGCTGATAGGCCAGATGCAGTTCGTCCTGCTCGATGGCGCGGCGCAGCGCGGTTTCCATCGCGAACTGGGCGCGGGCGATGGTGAAGGCCTGGGGGTGATAGATTTGCGTGCGGCCCGCCGCCTTGGCGTGTTTCACCGCGAACTGGGCGTGCCGGATCAGTTCTTCTGCATCGTCGTCGGGCCCCTCGTTGAAGGCGATGCCCACCGATCCTTCGACATTCACTTCATAATCGGTCAACCGGAACGGCGCCCGAAGCGCGCGATCGATGCGGTCGGCCAGGACATGCGCCTCGTCCTCGCTGCCGTCGATCATCATCAGGATGCCGAACTCGTTGCCGCCGATCCGCCCGATCGAGTCGCGCGACCGCAGCGCCCCCTTCAGGCGGCGCGCGACCGTGATGAGCAACTCGTCGCCGACCAGCGAGCCCATGCAGGCGTTCAACCGGCCGAACCGGTTGATGTCGATCACCAGCACCGCATGGCGCTGACCAGTAGCCATCACCGCCTCGATCAGGTCGCCAAAGCCTTGCCGATTGGGCAGGCCGGTCAGGCTGTCGGTCGTCATCTCCCGACGCAGGCTGCGTTCGGTGTGGTGCTGCGCGGTCTGGTCGACCAGCATCAGGACGCAGGCGTCGGGCTGGTCTTCGGCCGAGCGGGTCAGCGTGGCCTGGAAATAGCGGGCGTCGATCACATCGCCCAGTTGCATCGGAAATTCGATCGACTGGCGGTCCGACGCCAGGAACGTCTCGACTCAGTCGATCAACTCGGCCAGCAGCATCGCCTGGGTCAGGCCATCGTGCAGGCAGGCGCGTCGGAAAGCGTCATTGGCGGCCACGATGTCGATCTTGCCCCCGGCCGCCGAAATCTCGGCAGCGGGAATGGCCATGATACCGATGGCGCACGACGTCATCGACCCGACGTGCCGTGTCGTGGAGCGTTTCGCCGGATACGCAATCGAAGCCATCTTTGGATGGCCTAGCGGGCGAACGTTAAAACCGCCTAAATTCCGATCCAAAGTCGCCCAGGGAGTCCGATCGCAAATGGTTCCGATCGGCCGCGCGATGCCCCGCCCCGTTCCGCAACGGGGCCGACCGATCAATCGAAGCGGTTGTCGCGCGGGAAGCCGGTGGGCGGCATCCGTCCCGCCGCGCCGCGTGCGGTGCGCCAGGCCGACAGATCGGTCTCCGTCCGCACCCGTCCGGTATCGCCGCCCATCGGCCAGCTGAGCCCGTCCTTGAACGCGAACGTCGTCGCGTCCGACAGGCCGCCATCGCGATAACGCTGCAGTTGGACGCCCGTCCCGCGCGACAGCTCGACGAACTCGGTCAGCGGGAAGACCAGCAGCTTGCGATTGTCCCCGATCGCCGCGACATAGTCGTGTTCGGCACCGACCGGCCGCACGACCTTCAGCGTCGCGCCCGCGCGCGGCGTCAGCACCGTCTTGCCTTTGCGAGTCTCGGCGATGGTATCGGCGGCGGGCACGATGAAGCCACGCCCGTCCGAAGCGGCGACCAGCAGCTTGGGGCTTCGCGAGGCGGGCAGGAAACCGACGATACCGATCGATCCGTCCAGGTCGATCATCGCCCGCACCGGCTCGCCAAAGCCGCGCCCGCCGGGCAGCTTGTCCGCCGCCAGCGTGAAGAACCGCCCGTTCGCCGCCGCCAGCAGCAGCTTGTCGGTCGTCTGGGCATGGAAGGCAAAGGCGGGGCCGTCGCCCTCCTTGAACTTCGCGGTGTCGGCCGAAGCGAGGTCGACATGCCCCTTCATCGCGCGAATCCAGCCGCGCTGCGACAGGATGACGGTGATCGGCTCGCGCTCGATCATCGCCTCCAGCGGGATGTCGCGGGTCGGGGCGGCTTCCTCGATCGCGGTGCGACGCGCGCCCAACGCGGTTTCGGGACCATAACGGTCGCGAATCTTCGCCAGATCCTTCTTCATCCGCGTCCGCTGGCGCTGTTCGGAGCCCAGTAGCAGGGTCAACTGCTCGCGTTCCTTGTCGAGCTTGTCGCGCTCGCCGCGAATCTCGAACTCCTCCAGCCGCCGGAGCGAGCGGAGGCGCATGTTCAGGATCGCCTCGGCCTGACGATCGGTCAGGCGGAACTCCTCGATCATGACCGCCTTGGGCTCGTCCTCGGTGCGGATGATCTCGATCACCCGGTCGAGGTTGAGATAGGCGACCAGATAGCCGTCGAGCAGCTCGATCCGGTCGGCGATCTTGCTCAGCCGGTGCTCGGAGCGGCGGCGCAGCACGACAAACTGATGCTCGACCCAAGCGGCCAGCGCCTCGCGCAAGGACATGACGCGCGGGGTACGGTCCTTGTCGAGGACATTGAGGTTCAGGCTGACCCGCGTCTCCAGGTCGGAGAAGCGGAACAGGCCGTCCATCAGCACCTGCGGATCGACGGTGCGCGCGCGCGGTTCGAGGACGATGCGAACCTGCGCATCCGATTCGTCACGCACATCGGCCAGGATCGGCAGCTTCTTATCGTTGATGAGCGTGGCGATCTGTTCGATCAGCTTGCCCTTGGCGACGCCGTAGGGGATTTCGCTGATGACGATCTGCCAGCCGCCGCCCTTTTCGCGCTCGATCTCGAAGCGGGCGCGGACGCGAAAGCCGCCCCGCCCCGTCGTATAGCTTTCGCGCAGGATGGCGGGCGCATCGACGACGATACCGCCGGTCGGGAAGTCGGGCCCTTTGACCAGGGCCAGGATCGCATCGTCGTCCGCATCCGGCTGATCGACCAGCAGGATCGCGGCCTCCAGCAGCTCGGCCGCATTGTGCGGCGGGATGCTGGTCGCCATGCCGACCGCGATGCCGCTCGCGCCGTTCGCCAGCAGGTTCGGGAACAGGCCGGGGAAGAGCTCCGGCTCCTGTTCTTCGCCATTATAGGTCGGGCGATAGGCGACGGCGTCTTCGTCGAGGCCATCCATCAGGTCGATGGCGACCTGGGTCAGCCGCGCCTCGGTATAACGATAGGCGGCGGCGTTATCGCCGTCGATATTGCCGAAATTGCCCTGCCCGTCGACCAGCGGATAACGCAGCGCAAAATCCTGGGCGAGCCGGACCATCGCGTCATAGACCGACTGGTCGCCATGCGGGTGGTATTTACCGATGACGTCGCCGACGACGCGCGCGCATTTCTTATAGCCCGAGGCCGGGTCGAGCTTCAGCAGCCGCATCGCCCAGAGAAGACGCCGGTGGACGGGCTTCAGTCCGTCGCGCACATCGGGCAGCGAGCGCGCGGTGATCGTGGACAGCGCATAGACCAGATACCGCTCCGACAGCGCACTGTCGAAGGGGGCATCCAATATGCCGACGGGAGGATTGTCGCGGAGATCGATCGCCATGGAAGCCGAGCTTCTAGCAAGCCCGCGCCCGAGGGGCAATCGCACAGATCAAATGGGGAACAAGGGCCTCATGCGGGCAGATGCAGCCAGTCGACCGGTCGCTCCGCCCACGACAAAGCGGGCGCGATGGGAGAGTCGCGCCCGCTTCGTTCTCGGCGATACCGGTCGGCTCAGGCCTGACCCGCCTGCGCCTGGGTCACGTCCTGCTGGAAGTGATCGCCTGCGGCGACGGTGCAGTTCTGGAAGGCGACCGGGGTGAAGGTTTCAACCCCGGCGACATCCTCGTCGGTCTTCACCTTGCCATGCGGTCCGCGGACCGGCTGGAACGCCACGACTTCGGGGCGGAAGGTCGCCAGCACGTCCGCGGTGTCGCGGCAGGCGACCGTGCGTTCCTTGGCGCCGTTCTTGACCACCGCGATGGCCTCCATGCCATTGGCCAGCGGAACATGGGCCTGTTCCCAGATTTGCGGCTGCTGCGCTACATGAAGCGGCCGCGCCATTGCAGTTCCCGCCGTCACCATCAGAGCCCCACCAACAATACCGATCATCAGCTTGTTCATGACTACCTCCTTTGCAAGCATAGACAGAACCCATGACTTGGATGATCGGTTTCCTATACTTTGAACCTTACCTTTTTTTAATCTTCAATCTAGTTAGCCTTCATCATGGACTGCAGATGACGACGACGTAATCCTGGTGTGTGCGATGTCGCATGTTGCGCGGACGAAGCCCCCTCCTCCATTGCGCCGCCGCACGGCATCCATTATAGGCCGCGCCATCCCGCCTCGGGCCTCAGCATGGGGGCGCCGGGGCTGTACTCATTTCAGGGGACCGCCGCATGGCTCGCCGCCGCCAAATCTACGAAGGCAAGGCCAAGATCCTGTACGAGGGCCCCGAGCCCGGCACGCTGATCCAGTATTTCAAGGACGACGCCACCGCGTTCAATGCCCAGAAGAAGGGCACGATCAACGGCAAGGGCGTGCTGAACAATCGTATCTCCGAGCATGTCTTCACCATGCTCGACCATATCGGCGTTCCGACCCACTTCATCCGCCGCCTGAACATGCGCGAGCAGCTGATCCGCCAGGTCGAGATCGTGCCGATCGAGGTCGTGGTGCGCAACGTCGCGGCGGGCTCGCTGTCCAAGCGCCTGGGCATCGAAGAGGGCGTGAAGCTGCCCCGCACGATCATCGAATATTATTACAAGGACGATGCGCTGGGCGACCCGATGGTCACCGACGAGCATATCGCCTGCTTCGGCTGGGCCAGCCAGGAAGAGATGCACGACATCGCCGACCTGGCGATCCGCGTGAACGACTTCCTGTCGGGCATGTTCGCCGCGATCGGCATCCGCCTGGTCGACTTCAAGCTGGAATTCGGCCGCATCTGGGACAACGACTTCGGTCGCATCATTTTGGCCGACGAGATCAGCCCCGATGGCTGCCGCCTGTGGGACATGACCACCAACGAGAAGCTGGACAAGGATCGCTTCCGCCGCGACCTCGGCGGCGAGGTCGAGGCCTATCAGGAAGTCGCGCGCCGTCTGGGCCTGCTGCCCGAGGGGGGCGACACCGCCGTCCTCGATCTGGAAGAACACCGCAAGAGCCGGGGCAAGTAATGAAGCTGAAGATTTTCGTCACCCTGAAGCCCGGCGTGCTCGACCCGCAGGGCAAGGCGATCCACCATGCGCTGGAGAGCCTGGGCTTTGCGGGCGTCAATGACGTGCGCGCGGGCAAGCTGATCGAGCTGGAAGTTGCCGATGCGACGACCGACGCGCAGATCGACGAGATGTGCCGCCAGCTGCTCGCCAACACCGTCATCGAGAATTACCGGGTGGAGCGCGCCTGATGAAGACCGCAGTCATCGTCTTTCCGGGCTCGAACTGCGACCGCGACCTCGCCGTCGCGCTGGAGGCGGTGACGGGTGTCAAGCCGGCCATGGTCTGGCACGGCGACAGCGAACTGCCTGAGGGGCTGGGGCTGATCGGCGTGCCGGGCGGCTTCTCCTATGGCGACTATCTCCGCTGCGGCGCGATCGCGGCCCGTTCGCCGATCATGCGCGCGGTGGTGGAATCGGCGAACAAGGGCACGCCGGTGTTCGGCGTGTGCAACGGCTTCCAGGTGCTGGCCGAAACCGGGCTGCTGCCGGGCGCGCTGATGCGCAACCGCTCGCTCAACTTCGTGTGCCGCGACGTGAACCTGGAGGTGGCGAACACCGACAGCGCGTTCACCCGCCTGTACGAACAGGGCGAGACGATCCGCATCCCGGTCGCGCATCATGACGGCAACTACTTCGCCGATGCCGACACGCTCGACCGCTTGGAAGGCGAAGGCCGCGTGGCCTTCCGCTACGCCGAGGACGTCAACGGCTCGGCCCGCAACATCGCGGGCGTGCTGAACGAGAAGCGCAACGTGCTGGGCATGATGCCCCACCCCGAGCGCCGCATCGAAGCCGCCCACGGTGGCGACCATGGCCGCCGCTTGTTCGAGGGCCTGCTGGAGATGGTGGGGGCGTAATCCTTCCCGTTTAGCCTGAGCGAAGTCGAAGACCACGGGATGACATTTGAAAGGGGAAGCGAGGCAACTCGCTTCCCCTTTTTCATTTGGAATCACGCGACGGCGCGAAGAAGGGATTGGTTCGCGCAGAGGCGCGGAGAACGCGGAGGGGGTTCGCGTTTGGCAACGCCTTCCCGCCTCACTATGGCTGCTCAGGAAATATTGCAGCTGACGCTGCGTACGACCTCTCTGCGCCCTCCGCGCCTCCGCGCGAACCAATCCCTTCTTCGCGCCATCGCGGCTTCGCGTGAACCAAAACCCAACTCAAACCCGCGCCCGGAACGGCGAAAAGTCCGTGCCTTCGTCGAACACATCCACCCCCTCGGCGCGCTTCAGCCAGCCGACGATCAGATAGGTCACCGGGGTCAGCAACACCTCCCAGCCCACCTTCAGCGCCCATTGCGTGAACAGCACCACGACGACCAGATGCGGCGTCCAGCCCACCGCGCCCCAGAAGGCCAGCGGATAGAAGATCAGGCTGTCCACCCCCTGCCCTACCAGCGTCGAGCCGATGGTCCGTGACCAGAGGTGCCGCCCGCCGGTCCATAGCTTCATCCGCGCCATCACATAGGCATTGGCGAACTCGCCCGCCCAAAAGGCGCAAACGCTGGCCAGCACGATGCGCGGCACCTGGCCGAAGATGACCTCATAGGCGGCCTGGTTGGTCCAGCTCGGCGCGGGCGGCAGTGCCACGACGACATAGCTCATGAACGCCATGAACAGCACCGCCGCCGTCCCCGCCCAGATCACCCGGCGCGCGCGGGCATAGCCATAGACCTCGGTCAGTACGTCACCGATGACATAGCTCAGCGGAAAGAACAGGATGCCCGCCCCAAACGGCCACTGCCCGACCAGCGGCAGATTGATGACCGCCACCTTGCCCGCGCCGATGACGTTGGACAGCAACAGAATGGTCACGAACGCCGCCATGACGAAGTCGAACCAGCGAAACGCGCCGCGTTCCATGTCGCGGTCCGCCACCACTCGTTCCACGCCCATACCGATCCCTTCCACCGTGAGCGGCGACATTTATCGCCATTCCCAACCCACGCAAACCACGCTAGGGACACCGCCATCCGCGCGTCCGTAGCTCAGTTGGATAGAGCAAGGAGCTTCTACCTCCTCGGTCGGGGGTTCGAATCCCTCCGGGCGCGCCAATTTTCAAAATCCTGATCCTCGGAAATTTCAGGATTGCCGCCAGGACAATGGGGGTCACGAAAATGGCTGGGACTTTAACGTCAAGCCCACCATCAGTAGCCTATTGTTTTACAGAAAAACAAAGTTGCGGCGCCGTAGTTCGGACCATTGCCACGAACGGACGCACAACACGCGAGCCCGGCAGACGCCGTCTCATCGTGGCGGTTATGGCCGAGAGTGGTCCATGACTACCAATCCCCCGCCCCGCCCCCCAAAGCGAGTTGAGATTTCACAATCCGTCCCTAGT
>NZ_BCTY01000030.1 GCF_001591005.1 Sphingomonas sanguinis NBRC 13937 | reverse complement strand
GGAGAAAGTCTGATCGGCGTCGCCCCCGGCGGAGACCCGGGGGCGGCACTCAATTCACGAATTGATTTAAATCAGGATTAACTTCTGCGAGCCTATGACGACAGGCTTCGAGGAGTGTCCGATGAAACCCGCCGAACCGCTCGCGCTGAATCATAGCTGGCCCCTATTCGAAAGTGGTCAGCGTTTCGATCTAGGCCGCCTCGATGCGCCGGATGTGAACTATGCCGAGGCGGATGACGAATGGCTGGCCGCGCGGGGTATCGGACGCTGGCATTGCGATTTGTCGACGCAGCGACTGAGCTGGTCGACCGGCGTGTTTAATCTCTTCGACTGGCACCGGGATCAAATGCCCGAGCGTTTGGCTGTTCTGCCTCTCTACCAGAGCGAGTCGCTTTCGGCCGTCGAGCGGCTGAGATTCTATGCGATCCGCCACCGGCGCGGGTTTACGATCGACGCTGGTCTGCGCATGGCGGGTGACCAGCGCTGGATGCGCGTGATCGGCGTACCCGTCTGCGAAAACAAGCGGGTGGTCGCGTTGCAGGGTTGGAAGATCGACGTCACCGCCGAATATCGTTGATCCATGTAAGGAAAGGGCCGGATTTTCCGTTGGCTGCTTGTCCGGCGGCAAAAGGTCCGGTTAGCACTCGCTCATGACAGACAATATCACGGGCGGCGGTGATCGTCGCGTGCGAACGATCGCGGATCTGGCGCAGATGGCGGGCGTGTCGCCCGGCACGGTGTCGCGCGCGCTGGCGGGCAAGGCGCTGGTCAATCCCGAAACGCGGGCGCGGATTCAGGCGCTGGCGGATGAACATGGCTTTCGCCCGAACCAGATGGCCAGCCGATTGCGGACCCGTCGTACCGGGGTGATCGGCATCGTCGTGCCGCTGGGCCATGACCGGCGTCAGCATTTGTCCGACCCATTCTTCATGACCATGCTCGGCCACCTCGCCGACGCGCTGACCGAGAATGGGTACGACGTGATGCTGTCGCGCGTGATTCCCGAGGCCGCCGATTGGCTGGACCGGGTGGTCGATAGCGGCATGGTTGACGGCGTGCTGCTGATCGGCCAGTCCGACCAATATGACGCAATCGAGCGCGTCGCGCGCCGCTATCGCCCGCTGGTCGCCTGGGGCGTGACGCTGCCCGATCAGGTTCATGCGGCGGTCGGCACCGACAATGCGCTGGGCGGCTATCTGGCGGGTCGGCGGCTGATGGAGCGGGGGTGCCGCCGGATCGCCTTTCTAGGCGATATCGGCGCGCCCGAAATCCGCCAGCGGCATGACGGCGTGGCGCGGGCCATGGCGGAGGCCGGGCTGGAGGGCAGCCCCGTCCAGCTTCCGACCCATCTCGCCTCCGATGTGATGGAGCAGGAGATCGGCGCGCATATCGACGCCTTGCTCGAAGAGGGGGGGCTGGAGGACGGAAGCGGCCGCCTGTCGATCGACGGCATGGTCGCGGCGTCCGACATGATCGCGATGACGGCGGTGCGGGTGCTGGCGGACCGGTCTATCGCGGTGCCCGACATGCTGCCTGTCATCGGCTATGACGACCTGCCGCTCGCCGCGCAGGCGGTGCCGCGCATCACCACCATCCGCCAGGATATCGCCGCGGGTGCCCAGGCTATGGTCGAGGCGCTGTTCGCGCGCATCGCCGGGCGCGAGGCGGGGTCCGTGGTGCTCGACCCGGAACTGATCCCGCGCGAAACCGCCTGAGCAGTACTGGCAGGGGCCGTATCCGAACGGTTTTGACCACGGTCAAATCGGCGCTTGTCCTTCGTCAAAGGCCGCTCCCCGCCATCGACCTAGCCTGTCTCCATCCCATTCGGACAAGGAGACTGAGCGATGAACACCCCCATGAAGGCCGCGATGGTGCTGGCCGTGCTGGCGGGGCTTGCGATGGCCACGCCCGCCTTGGCGCAGAGCGCCGATGCGGCACGGGTCGGCATTCGGGCTGGCGACGTGTTGCTGCGCGTCCGAGCCATCACCGTCGTGCCCAATGAGGATTCGGGGGGCATCACGCCCGCCTTTCCGAACGAGCGTCTGGCGGTCGGCAACGCCGTGATGCCGGAAGTCGATGCCACTTATATGGCCACGGACCATCTCGGCTTCGAGCTGATCGCCTCCACGACCAGGCATAGCGCCAAGGGCACCAGCGGGACCACCGGCGGTATCGGTACGCTGGCGACGACCTGGGTGCTGCCGCCGACGCTGACCGCCCAATATCATTTCACCCCGACCGCCCATGTCCGCCCCTATCTCGGCGCGGGGATCAACTACACGGTCTTCTGGAACGAAAAGGCCTCGGACGGGCTGCAGGCGGCCGTCGGGCGGACCCATGTCGGGATGAAGGACAGCATCGGATGGGCGGCGCAGGCCGGGGTGGATGTCGACATCACGCCCAAGCTGTTCCTGAACCTGGACGTCAAATATATCGATATGGGCACCATTGTCCGCCTGGATACGGCGGCAGCGGGCACGCAGCAGGTGAAGCTGGACCTCAATCCCCTGGTCTTCGGGGTCGGTATGGGCCTGCGGCTCTGAAGCAGCGGCGGCAGGGCTGGAAGTGTCCGGTCCAGCCCCGCAGCCTGAGGCGGGGTGTCGCCATTCTAACGGCGTGGATCGGAGTTTACGCGATCGTCACACGGTCGCCGTCGAAGTTCAGGCGGAACCAAGGCGCGGCGGTGCCGCCGAAGCGTTCGCGGCGCAGCGGCACGTCGTCGCTCGCGTCGCGGCCGTTCATGCCCCAATAGTCGACGAAGCTAATCACATCGCCTTCGCCCGTCACCCACCAGCAATAGGCCTGGGTGGGCTCGGCGACCGGATTGCCCGCGACCAGGCCGGTGCCATTGACCGGTCGCCACGGCCCGGCAAAGCGGTCGGCGACCATGGCGTAAAGCCCGGTCGGCGCACCCAGGCCGGGGGCGAAGCGTTTTCCTTGCGTCGACCAGAAGCAATAATAGCGGCCGTCCTGCATGACGATATGCGGGCGCTCCAGCTCGCTGTTGACGCCCAGCGCCTCGATCAGCGGCGGCTGGACGGCCCAGCCACTCTCTTCGCGCTTGGCTACGCCGACGACGCCGTCGATATCCTGGTTGACCCAGCCGGCCGAGCCGACGAACAGCAGATACTCCGCGCCGTCCGACGGATCGCGGAAATAGCCCGGATCGCGAAAGCCCTTGATGCCGCCATTTTCCGGCTCGGCCTGGTTGGCGACGATATAATGATGGCCGTCCGCCATGACGCTTTCGACCGGTTCGCTCCAGCCTTCGGTACGCGCCTCGTCGGGCAGGAAGCGGCCGACCGTCTCGAACAGACGCTGCTCGAAAGTGCGGGGCTGTCCGCGCCGCCCCGAGGCGGTGAAATACATGGTCAGGGTCGTATCGTCCTCGCCCAACACCGCCGAGCCCGACCATTCGCGGCTGCCCGGCGTGAAGCCGTCGGCAAAGGTCTCCCCATGATCGCGCCAGCCGTCCGCGCCGTGGCTGGTCAGGCGGATGCGTGCGGCGTCGTGCCGCAACTCGGGATCGTCGAAGCGCGGCGTCGCCAGGAAGAACCACCAGCTCCGCCCGCCGAAAAAGGCGGTGCGGCCATCGGCATAGGCGATCTGCCACATGTCCCATAGATCGTGGGTCGGCAGGATCGGCACTACGTCAGCGGGGCCGAAGACGGGCAGGCGGGCGTCGTCCTGCGCGGCGATCCCGGCCAGCGCGTCGGCCGACCAATGGGCGGGAGTGATCGTCATGAAACCTCGGGAAAACAGGATGGGAAAGGGGATCAGGCTTGCGGCGCGGCGCCGAGCGGCAGCCCTTGCGCATTGCGGGCACGCACCGAATAGACGGAGACCGCGGCCAGCAGCATCAGCACGCCGCACAGCGTCAGCACGTTGCGCGGATCGCCGCCCAGCCAACTCTGGTAGAAGAGCGGCAGCGTCACGCCGAAGATCAGCATCGGGATGACGATCATCATGTTGAAGATGCCCATATAGACGCCGGTCCGCTCGGGCGGGATCGAGCCTGCCAGGATGACATAGGGGTTGCCCATCATGCTGGCCCAGCCCAGGCCGATGCCGATCGCGGGCAGGAACAGCATCGCCTTGCTGGTCATGTGCGGCATCACCATCATGCCGATACCGGTAATGACCAGGCACAACGCGTGGAGCGGCGCGGCACCGATCCGCTTGGCCAGCGGCACCATCGCAAAGGCTGCGACAAAGGCGACGCCGTTATAAAAGGCCGCGACCTCGCCATTGGTCAGCACCGCGGCATGGAAGCCCGAGGAGGTCGCGTCGGCGGTACCATAGACCGACCGTCCGATCGCGTAGATGACGTAGTTCCAATAGGCCATCATCGCATACCACTGGAACAGGCTCATGAGCGCCAGCTTGCGCATGGGCAGCGGCATGTCGCGGATCGCGCCGCCGATCTCCTTCAGCGTCGCGCCGATGCCCTTGGGCGCAGCGGCGATGCGCGCGCGCTCCTCGGGCGGCAGCGGCAGTTCAGGCACCCGCTTGATCGACCAGACGATGGTGACGAAGGACAGGACCGCGCCGATCATGAAGACCACGCGCGCCGTATAGGGGATGTTGTGCCCGTCCACCCAGTCCGGGTTCATCCCCACCCAGACTAGGATCGAGGGCGTGAGGAAGGCGAGCATCTGCGCCAACCCGGTAAAGGCGCTCTGCGTCAGGAAGCCGACATTATGCTGCGCCCCGTCCAGCCGGTCGGAGACATAGGCGCGGTACGGCTCCATGGTGATGTTGTTGCCCGCGTCGAGAATCCAGAGCAGCGACACCGCCATCAGCAGCGACGAACTGAGCGGCATAAAGAACAGGCCCAGCGCACACAGCACCGCGCCGATCAGGAAATAGGGTGTGCGGCGTCCCCAGCGGCTGTCCGTCCGGTCGCTCATCGCGCCGATCAGCGGCTGGATCAGCAGCCCCGTCATCGGCCCGGCCAGCTGAAGCAGCGGAATCTGCGACTCCGACGCACCCAGGTAGCTGTAGATCGGGGCCATGTTGCCCTGTTGCAGCCCGAAGCTGAACTGCAGGCCGAGAAAGCCCAGATTCATTTCCAGGATGCGGACCAGCGACAGGCGCGGCTTGAACGGAGCGGCGTGTCCGGCGGCGGGGGTGGACGGGGTCATGCGGGTCCTCTCGCACGCGGGGGTGGGCCATGGTCTGTCGCTGGCTTGCCGCGTCGAGGGGTATCATGCCGTGATGGATCGAGGATTGCAACAAACGATTGCAATAGTGCAGATGAACCTGAGTATGGAGCGTCATGCATAGGGTTCAGGGCTGTTTGCCGTCCTTCTGCGCCAAGGCGGCGCTCTCGCGCTTGAGCGGACGCGCGACCGGGCAGACCTCTTGCACGAAACCATGCAGTGTATTGGTCAGGCTTTCCGGAACCAGCCGGTAGAAGACGTACTGGCCACGTTTTTCACTGGTGACGAGCCCGGCCGACTCCAGGATCGACAGATGCTGGGAGATGGATGGTTTGGCCATGTCAAAGCGCGAGGCGATCTCGCCCGCGCTCAACTCGGCATGGGACAGATAGGCCAGGATGCGGCGGCGGGCCGGATTGGCGAGAGCCTCGAACACACGTTGCATGGATAGACATTTAGGCATTTCGCTAACCGTTGACAAATGAGGTTCGGCATTTAGGAATATACCTAACTATATAAGGAGCGCTGCATGACCTGCCGTTCGACGACCCGGATGATCGCCTTGCCCGACAGCGATGCGCGAAAGGGAAGGGTGCGATGGGCACCGACGCGGTCGCTCTGGATGATCGGCATGACCGGATCGGCGCTGCTGCTGGCCCCATTGTTCGTTACGCCTGGCGCGGTGCTGCTATGGCTTTTGACCTCGGCTGTGACGCTGTGCCTGGGCCATTCGATCGGCCTGCACCGGCTGCTGATCCATCGCAGCTTTGCGGCACCGCTCTGGTTCGAGCGGGTGCTGGTCTATCTGGGCACATTGGTCGGGATGGCGGGGCCGCTGGGCATGGTGCGGCTGCACGACATGCGCGACTGGGCGCAGCGGCAGGTGGAATGTCACGATCTGCACGCCCATCGGGCACCTTTGCTGCATGATGCTTGGTGGCAGATGCACTGTCGGCTCGATCTCGCCCATCCACCGCGTTTCGAGCCTGAGGCGCGGTTGCGCGACGACCGTTTCCTGATCTGGCTGGAGCGGAGCTGGATGGCGCAGCAACTGCCCTGGGCCGTGTTATTTCTGTGGATGGGGGGCTTGCCCTGGCTGGTCTGGGGCTTGCCGGTACGGGTGGCGGTCGGCGTCACAGGGCATTGGCTGGTCGGTCACATCACCCACAGGCGCGGCCCGCAGGGCTGGAGCGTCGATGATGTCGCGGTACAGGGCCATGATCTTCCCGCCGCCGCGCTCATCACCTTTGGCGAGGCATGGCATGGAAACCACCATGCCTGGCCGGATTCCGCGCGGCTTGGGATAGAACCTGGCCAGCCTGATCCGGGCTGGTGGGTGCTGCTGGGGTTACGCCGCATCGGGCTGGTCCGCGATCTGAAGGAGCCTTCGATGCTGGCCCCGCGTGAGGGGCTGCGTCGGGTGGCAAGGAGTAAAGCGGCGACGGCTTAGCGTCGTTGTGCCGGGCGGCGGTTCGAGCCAAGATCGGGGAAGGGGGGGATTGCCGATGTTGATGGTCATGATGGGCGCGCTGATGATGCGGATCGACGCGCCACTGGCACCGCCGAGCGACGCCTGCGAGATCGGTCGCTTGGCTGTCGCGGACCTACGCCCCGCCGCCTCCGGTGAGACTTATCTGGAGGTCGACCCCGCGCACAGCGAACTGATGAAATTATGTCCGGCGCTCGGCCAGCAACTCCCCGAGGGTATCGCGGCCGCAAATGCCCGTGCGCGTTCCAACGCGACGGGCAAAGGACCATGGCGGGGTGCGCGCGCCACGGTCTACACGATCGAAATACCTCGGCTGGTCGCGGATCGCGATCATGCGGCTGCGGAGGTGTGGCTTCGATGCGGCGGACTGTGCGGACGCGGCCATGTCAGCTTCTATGTCTGCACGACCAAGGGGTGGCGTCGGAATGGAAAGCCGACGCCGCCTTGGGTGTCTTAAGTTCCGCTCACCGCCCGCCGGGCGGCAGGTTGGTCTCTAGATACCGCGTCATTAGGGAATAGAGGTGGATGCTGGTATTTTCGCCCTCATAGATGCCGTGGCTGCGGTCGGGGTACGCCATCATCGTGAACGGCTTGTTGAAGTGGATCAGGCGATCCACCAACTGGTCTTGGTTCTGGTAATGGACATTGTCGTCCAGCGTGCCGTGGATCAGCAGGAGGTTGCCCTTCAGCCGGTCGGCGAAGGTGATCGGCGAGCCGTTCTTATACCCTTCCACATTGTCCTGCGGCAGGCCCATGTAGCGCTCCTGATAGATGGTATCATAGAGCTTCATGTCAGTCGGCCCCGCCACCGCGATGCCGGTCTTGTAGAGGTCCGGGTAGCGGAACAGCGCGTTCTGGGTCATCGCGCCGCCGCCGCTCCAGCCCCAGATGCCGATCCGGGCAGGGTCGATATAGGGCCGTGTCGCCAGCATCTTCTGCACGCCCGCCGCATAATCGGCGGAAGCCAGGATGCCGACCTGGCGATAGATGCTCTTGCGCCAGTCATGCCCTCGCGGCGTGGCGGTGCCGCGCGGATCGAGGCTGGCGACCAGATAGCCCTTTTGCGCCAGCATCCGGTGCCACAGCCCCTGCGACCCGGCCCAGCGGTCTGCGACCGTCTGGCCCCAGGGTTCGCCATAGACGAAATAGAGGATCGGATAGCGCTTGGCCGGATCGAAGCCCGGCGGCTTGATCAGCCAGCCGTCGAGCTGCGTGCCGCCGCCGATATCGACACGGAAGAACTCGGTCGCGGGCAGGCCGGTGGCTTTCACCACCTGCGTCAAGGGCGCGTTCGCGGCCAGCGTGCGCAGCGGCTGCTGGCGGGTCATGTCGAGCATGTCCGTCACCGGCGGCGCGTCGAAACGCGACACGGTGTGCAGCGCCCAATGCTCGCCCGGCGCGATGTCGTAGCTGTGCGTGCCCGGCTGGTTCGCAGGCGTCAGCCGCTCGACCTTCGGCGTGCCCGACAGGGTGGTGCGGTAGAGGTAACGCTGGGTCGGATTGTCGGGCGAGGCGATGAACCAGGCATAGCCCGCCTTTTCGTCGACGTTCAGCAACTCGACCACATCGAACTTGCCCGGCGTACGGAGCGTCGCGTGGCCGCTCGCGCGGTCGATGGTATAGAGGTGACGCCAGCCGTCGCGCTCGGACAGCCAGGTGAAGCTGCGCCCGCCGTTCAGCCATTCGGGGGCGACATTGGCCTCGACCCAGGCGGCGTCCTTTTCGACCATGATCGGCTTGACCGCGCCGGTCGCGGGATCGCCGAGCAGGACGTTGTAGGCGTTTTGCAGCCGGTTGGACTGTTGGATGAACAGCGCGTCCGACCCGCCCGCCCAGCTTATCTGCGGCACGTAATTCTGGCGGGGGTCGCCCGTCAGCTTGAACCAGCGGGTCGCGCCGTCGGCCACATCGATCACGCCGGTCGTGACGGCCGAGTTGGTCGTCCCCGCCTTGGGATATTGCAGCGGGATCACCTGCGAATATTGCCCGCCGGTGTTCTTGATCATGTCGAAGGTGCCGACACCCTTCGTGTCGAAGCGCAAGAAGGCGATGCGCTGGGAATCCGGGCTCCACTCGAACGCGCGGTGGACCGAGAACTCCTCCTCATACACCCAGTCGGCCAGGCCGTTGACGACATAATCGTCACCGTCCCTGGTCAGCGCAACGGGGGCACCGCCCGCGATCGGCTCGACATAAATGTTGTTGGCCCGAACATAGGCGATGCGGCTGCTGTCGGGCGAGACGGTGGCGTAGAGCAGGGTTGAAGGCGCGGCGTCCGGCCCGACCTTGTGCAAGCGGCGGCTGGCGACGTCGTACAGCCAGTAATCGGACAGCGCGTTGGTGCGGCGGAAGCGCTGGCCATTGGTCTGGATCAGCAGCCACTTGTCGTCGGGCGACCATTCATAGCTGTCGATAGTGATCGGCGCGCTGGCCCCCGGTGGGACCAGATCGGCGGCGGCGATCACCACCTGGCGCTGGCCGTCGGCGATGCGATAGCGGACGATATCCTGCCCGCCCTTGGGCCCGTTTTCGAGGGCGAGATAGCTTTCGCCGTCCTTGGTCCAACGGCTGGAGCGCACCGATTCCGTGCGCACGGCGCCCCGGCCGAAAATCCCCTCGACCGACAAAGCGCCGGAGGGCTGGACGGAGGAACCGGCCGATGCGGGGTCGGACGGCGGTGTCGGCACGGGGGTCTGCGCCATCAGCGGCGTCGCCAGCGCGATCGAGGAAAGGGAAACCAAAAACCCGGAAATTCGCCAGCACGACCGCATCGACCCACCCACGCGTGAATTGCAAAGCAGCAGCGTAACGACGCACTCCAAAATCGTATACTGAAATCTTCGTGGCGATCGTTTCCGATGCGACTAAAGGATGGCGGACCGGCGATCAGGAAAGGACGACTGGCAGATGACGGCAGGGATCGAGCATGTCGCGATCATCGGCGGCGGCTTTGCGGGCACGTTGCTGGCCATTAATCTGGTTCGCCATGGCGGCCCGCGCGCGACGCTGATCGAACGGCGGGCCAACCAGCTGGCGCGCGGCGTCGCCTATAGCGCGGCGCATGCCGAGCATCTGCTGAACGTGCGCGCGGGCAATATGAGCGCGCTGCGCGACGATCCCGATCATTTCGTTCGCTGGCTGGTGGCGCGTGGGGCGGGGGATGCCAAGACCTTCGTGCCGCGCCGGGTCTATGGCGACTATCTGCGCGACCTGTTGATGGAGACGATCGCGGCGGACCCGGCACGGCTGACCCTGGCGAGCGGCGAGGTCGTGGCGCTGGAGCGGGAGGGTGCCGGATATCGCCTTCAGATGGCGGAAGGTGAGGGGTTGGCCGCCGATGCGGTGGTGCTGGCGCTGGGCAACCTGCCGCCGCACACGCCGCCGGGGATCGATCCGACGCTTCTGGCGGACGGGTGCTATCGCGAGGACCCGTGGGCGGGCGATATCGCTGAGGGACTGGGCGAGGATGACCGGGTGTTGCTGGTCGGCAGCGGGCTGACCGCGATCGATGCGGCGTTGTTGTTGGACACAAGCGGCTTTGGCGGGCGGACCATCGCCATGTCGCGCCGGGGGCTTGCACCCCGCCGTCATGCCGAGACGCCGCCGGTCACGCCGCTGCGTGAACGCCCCGCCGCCAGCCTGTCGGCGCTGGTCCGGCATTTCCGCTGTGCAGCCCAGGAGCAGGGTTGGCGCGGCGCGGTCGATGCGCTTCGCCCGGTGACGCAGATGATGTGGGGTGCGGCGGATGGTGCGACGCGGGCACGGTTCCTGCGGCATGTGCGGCCCTATTGGGATGTGCATCGCCACCGCCTCGCACCCTCGGTCGCGGACCGGGTGGACGGGCTGGTCGAGGCCGGGCGGCTGTCGATCGCGGGCGGCAAGCTGGTCCGGGTCGAGCCGGACGGGCACGGGGCGCTCGTCCACTGGCGACCGCGCGGGGGCGATGGCGTCGAGACGTTGCGGGTCGCGCGGATCGTCAACTGCAGCGGGCCGCAGGGCGACCTGCTCCGCTCGCAAGAGCCGCTGATCCGGCAGTTGATCGGTGAGAGGATGATCCGCCCGGATGCGCTCCGCATCGGGCTGGAGGTCGATGCGCAGAGCCATGTCGTGGCGGCGGATGGCGGGGTGAACGACCGGCTTTATTGCATCGGCCCGATGACGCGCGGCGGCTTGTGGGAGGTCGTAGCGGTGCCGGACTTGCGGCAGCAGAATTGGGAATTGGCCAGGCGGCTGGCGCATGCGCAATGGGTCGGGGGCGAGGGGTTGTAAAATCCTCCCCGGAACGGGGAGGGGGACCAGCGAAGCTGGTGGAGGGGGCGTGCCTCAACGGATGTCCTTCGGGGAAGCCCCCCTCCGTCAGAGCTCCGCGCTGCCACCTCCCCGTACCGGGGAGGATCAGGCGGTCGCCCCAATCTTCTTGAGCCAATCGGCATGGCTCGGCATGGACTCCGCCATCTGCCCGATCGCGCTGGCCAGTTTCGCCACGAACACTCGGCTCTGGGCCGGATCACCATAAGCCAGCAGCGGGTCCAGCCCCTCGGGCATGTTGAACTGCCCAATATGCACCGCGGCCCAGCTCGCGGGGCCGAACAGGTCCATGTCGCGCGCGACCAGCCGTCCGGCGGAGCGGAAATGGTCGATCTTCATCGCCAGCGTGTCGGGAACGTCCATCGCCGCACACTCTTGCCACAAAGCCGAATCCGTCCGCTCGGTCAGCTTATAGTGCAGGATCAGGAAATCGCGGATGCGCTCATATTCGGTGATCGCGACGCGGTTATATTCCGCGATCCCGGCAGGCTCGAACGCTTGCGTGGGGAAATAGGCGAGCAGCTTGGCGATGCCCGCCTGGATCAGGTGGATGCTGGTCGACTCGAGCGGCTCCATGAACCCGCTCGACAGGCCGATGGCGACGACGTTGCGGTTCCACATCAGCTTACGCCGCCCGGTCGTGAAGCGCAGGAAGCGCGGATCGCCCAGCGCTTGGCCGTCGAGGTTCGCGATCAGCGTCGCGGCGGCCTGATCGTCCGAGATATGGCGGCTGCAATAGACATAGCCATTGCCGGTGCGATGCTGGAGCGGGATGCGCCATTGCCATCCGGCCTCACGCGCGGTCGAGCGGGTATAGGGCGTCAGCCCGTCGCCGCCGGTTTCGCACGGCACCGCCACCGCGCGGTCGCAGGGCAGCCAGTGCGCCCAGTCCTCATAGCCGGTGCCCAGCGCCTCTTCGATCAGCAGGCCCCGGAACCCCGAACAGTCGACGAACAGATCGCCCGCCAGCACCCGACCATCGTCCAGCGTGACCGAGGCGACATGGCCGCGCGTATCGTCCAGCGCATGTCCGGCGATCTTCCCCTCGACCCGCATCACGCCGCGCGCCTCGGCATAGCGGCGCAGGAACCGCGCATAGAGCCCGGCGTCGAAGTGATAGGCATAGTCGAAGGTCGAGGCGACGCTGCGCGGATCGGCCATGGGTTGGGCGAACCGTCCGCGCTTTCCTGCGCCCCAGGCCATGGACAGATCGTCGAACGCGATGCCGCTGTCGGGGCCGCCCGCCGCCAGCCAATGCTGATGCACCGCCACCAGATCGAAGGATTTGCCGTGCGTGCCGAAGGGGTGGAAATAGCGATGGCCCGCGCGTCCCCAGCCGACGAATTCGATGCCCAGCTTGAAGCTGCCCCTGGTCTCTCGCAGGAACTCGGCTTCGTCGATGCCCAGCGTCTGGTTGAACAGGCGGATCGGCGGAATGGTCGCCTCGCCGACGCCGACCGTGCCGATGGCGTCCGACTCGACCAGCGTGATCGACAGGCCGCGGGGCATTGCATGGGCCAGAGCTGCGGCCGTCATCCAGCCCGCCGTGCCGCCGCCGACGATCACCACCGACCGGATCGCATCGGGGGAAGGGGTCGTCATCGCCATCTCTCCTTCGGGCACTTGCGGCCCCTCGCACTCTTAGCCGGTGGGGGGCACGCGCGCCGCTGTGCTTTCTCGATCACAGATAGGTAAATTTCTTTGCAATGGTTTGCAATGATCCGTTGCAAACGATTGCGCGTGTGATATCCAGGATGCACGACATCCCGGACACCGGGGCGAATCAGGAGAGGGTTATGACGACGAACGTTCTGCGTTCCTGCGGATCGATGGCGGCCTTGGCGATGGCGCTGGTGAGTGCACCGGCCCTTGCGCAGACGGCCCAGGCTCCGACCCCGGCGACCCAGGAAGGGGCCACCCCCGATGCCGGCGCATCCAGCGAAGACATCGTCGTCACCGCGACCAGCGGCGAGCGGTCGCGTTTCCGCAGCTCGATCTCGGTGTCGCAGGTCAGCCAGGAGGCGATCCAGAACTTCACCCCTCGCTCGACCGCCGAAATTCTGCGCAACATCCCCGGTCTCCAGCCCAGCGATACGGCGGGTCCGGGCGGCAATGCCAATATCGGCGTGCGCGGCATTCCGGTGTCGACCGGCGGTTCGGAATATGTCTCGCTGCAGGAAGACGGCCTGCCCGACGTCCTGTTCGGCGACATCAACTTCGGCAACAACGACTATTGGCTGCGCTTCGACCAGAACATCAAGACGGTCGAGGCGGTGCGCGGCGGTTCGGCCTCGACCTTCGCCAGCCAGGCGCCGGGCGCGGTCATCAACTTCATCAGCAAGACCGGTGACGTAAAGGGCGGCCAAATCGCCTATTCCAACGGCCTGGGCTTCCGCGAGCACCGTGTCGATTTCGACTATGGCGGGCCGATCGACGACACCACGCGCTTCCACATCGGCGGCTATGCGCGCGACGGCGGCGGCTATACCAACGAGAATTTCAACATCCTGCGCGGCTATCAGGTCAAGGCCAACATCACCAAGGATCTACCCGACAATCGCGGCTTCATCCGCCTGTACTTCAAGCGGCTGGACGAGCAGGCGCCCACCAACACCACCACGCCGACGCTGGCCACGCTGGACGGCAACAAGGTGACCGGCTTCACGCCCTTGCCCAATTTCGACGGGCGGTCGGGTTCGGCCTATACGATCTACAACCGCAACTTCCAGTATCTGGACTATGACAATGGCGGCGTGAAGACGGCCGAGGTGCAGGGCATCCACCCGCGCGTCACCGGCATCAGCGGCCAGATCCATTATGATTTCAACGACAACATCTCGCTCGACGATACGATGCGCTATCAGTGGATCAGCGGGAATTTCACCACCCAGTTCATCAACGTCCAGACGCTGACCGGGACGGGCGGGTTGATCGGCTCGACCGTCAACGGCCAGACAGTGGGTTCGGTCCGCTATGCGGCGGGGCCGAAGCTGGGGCAGCTGTTCACCGGTCCCTATGTGAACAACAACCCGAACATCAACGTGTTCATGAAGAACATGGACAATTTCGCGAACAACCTGACGCTGAACGGCAAGTTCGATGTCGGGCCGGGCAAGGCGCGACTGACCGCCGGTCTGTTCGTGATGCGGCAGAACATCGTGCAGGACTGGCACGTGAACCGCCAGTATAGCGAGCTGAACGGCAATAATGCCGCGCCGCTCGACCTGTTCTCGACCACCGGCACGCAGCTGACCGCGGCGGGCCAGGCCGGGTTCAACGACAATTGGGGCAGCTGCTGCGCGCGTCGTGTCGACCTGACCTATACCGATGTCGCGCCCTTCCTGCAGGCCGGTTATGAGGTCGGCGGGCTGAACCTCGACGCCTCGATCCGCTATGACAGCGTGCATGGCGAGGGCACCGCGCAGGGCGGCGTCGCAGGTCCGACGACCCGCGTGGCGGACGCACTGGGCTCGGCGCTGATCCCGTCGCTGGTGCTCAGCCCGAACGTGGAGAAGATCAACTACACCGATGGCTATGTCAGCTGGTCGGTGGGCGCGCTCTATGCCTTTGACAGCAAGACCAGCGTCTTTGCCCGCGCCAGCCGTGGCGGCCGCTTCAATGCCGACCGTCGTGTCCTGTCGGGCAATTTCAACGCGGACGGCTCGCTGAACGCACAGGGGCAGGCGACCTCGGTCAACTATCTCAACCAGCAGGAAATCGGCGTGAAGCAGCGGGGCGGCCTGGGCGGCGCGTCCTACTCGGTCGAAATCACCGGTTTCCACTCGACCCTGACCGAGAACAATTACGACTTCACCCGGATCAACAATCCGGCGCCGAACAACAATCCGAACATCTCGAACGGCTACCGCTCCTATGGTATCGAGTTCACCAGCCGCGTGACCTATGGCGACTTCCACTTGGCGGTCGACGCGACCTATGCGAACTCGAAGATCACCAGCAGCGCGACGCCCGGTCTGGTCGGCAAGAAGCCTGGTGGCCTGCCCGACCTCCTGTTCGTGGTGTCGCCGTCCTATGACGCCGGTCCGGTCGCGTTCGGCGTCAGCATGAACGGCCAGACGAGCACCAAGTCGGACGACTTCAACCTCTACACAATCAAGGGGTCGACCTTCTTCAACGGCTTCATCACCTTGCGGCCGATGGACAAGCTGGAGCTGGGCCTGAACGCCAACAACATCTTCGACAAGCTCGGCTTCCGTGGCGGCGGTGGCATCTTCCCGGTGCTGTCCTCGACGCAAGGCGTGTTCAACAATACCGCGCTGTACGGGCGCACGGTGACGGCCTCAATCCGCTACCGCTTCTGATCGACTCCCCCTTGGGGCGGGTGCCACTTGGCATCCGCCTCATTTTCGTTTCAGGAGGCTGGCCATGACCGACGCGTCCCAACCCGCCCGCACCCTGAAGGACATTGCCCGGCTGGCGGGTGTATCGCCCGGCACCGTCAGCCGCGCGCTGGCGGGCAAGAGCGTCGTCAATGCCGAGACGCGGGCGCGGATCGAGGCGCTGGCCGCCGAGCATAATTTCCAGATCAACCAGATGGCCCGCCGCCTGCGCGCGCAGCGGACCGGCGTGATCGGCGTCGCAATCCCACTCGGCCATGAGCGGCGGCAGCGTCTGTCCGATCCCTTCTTCATGGCGCTGCTCGGCCATCTCGCCGACGAGCTGGCGGCGCGCGACCATGACGTGATGCTGTCGCGCATCATCCCCGACGACGACGACTGGCTGTCGCGGATCACCCGGTCGGGCATGGTCGACGGCGTGTTGCTGATCGGTCAGTCGGACCAGCTGGCGGTGATCGACGCGGTGGCCGAGACTTATCTGCCGCTGGTCGTCTGGGGCAGCACGTTGCCCGGCCAGCATCACTGCGCGGTGGGCGTCGACAACCGGCTGGGCGGGCGTATGGCGGGCGAGCATCTGATCGCGACCGGGCGGCGGCGCATCGCCTTCATGGGCGAAATCCGCACGCTGGAACTGGCGCAGCGCCATGCGGGGCTGTGCGACGCGATGGCCGATGCCGGACTGAAGCCGCCGCAGCAACTCGACGTGGCGCTCGCGCCCGAACTGATGCCCGATCAGATCGCTGCCAATCTGGCGCGCTTGCAGGGGGAGGGGCAGGCAATCGACGGCATCGTCGCGGCCTCTGACATGATCGCGCTGGCCACGATGGCGGAGCTGTCCGCCAGCGGCCGGTCGGTGCCGGGCGATGTCGCGGTGACGGGCTTCGACGACCTGCCATTGGCCGAGCGGGCCATCCCCCGGCTGACGACCATCCGCCAGGATCTGGAGGCGGGGGCCAAGGCGATGGTCGCCGCGCTGTTCGAGCGGATCGAAGGGCGAGCCGCACCCGGGCTGGAGATGCCGCCGGGCCTGATCCTGCGCGATTCCGCCTGATACAAAAACGGCGCGGTCTTCAGGGAGATCAGACCGCGCCGGGAAGGCTCAGGGAGTACGTAGGGAGGTCAGGCCAGCGTCAGGCCGACATCCACATTGCCGCGCGTCGCGTTCGAGTAGGGGCAGATCTGATGCGCCGCCTCGACCAGCTTTTCGGCCTCGGCGCGGTCGATGCCCGGCAGTTCGACGGTCAGGTCGGTGGTGATGCCGAAGCCGCCCGCCGCGCGCGGACCGATGCCGACCTTGGCCGACACGGCGACGTCATCGGGAATCTTCACCTTCAGCTGCTGGCCCGCGACCTTCAGCGCGCCGATGAAGCAGGCCGAGTAACCCGCCGCGAAGAGCTGTTCCGGGTTGGTGCCGTCACCGCCTGCGCCGCCGAGCTCTTTCGGGGTCGACAAGGTGACGTTCAGCGTCCCGTCCGCCGTGCGCGCATGGCCGTCGCGACCACCGGTGGCGCGCGCCTGGGTCTCGTATTTCACATCGATCGTCACATCGCTTCTCCGATAACGTTTATCGCGATACATATATGCGAAGGCCGATCGCTCTTGTCCAGCGCTTCTTTTATCGCGATATGTTTTTCTCTGTAACGGGAGATAGCGGATGTCGGCCCCTTGGCCGCTCGATGAGCAGCTGTGCTTTGCGCTTTATGCGGCGAACATGGCGATGCAGCGCACCTACAAGCCCATGCTGGACGAGCTGGGCCTGACCTATCCGCAATATCTGGCGATGCTGGTGCTGTGGGAGGAGGATGGCCGGACGATCGGTGCCATCGCCCAGCGTCTGGGGCTGGAGTCCAGCACGGTGACACCGCTGGTCAAGCGGCTGGAGGCCAGCGGCATGGTCGCGCGCGAGCGCGATCCGCAGGACGAGCGCCAGGTCCGGGTCAGGCTGACACCGGGGGGATTGGCGCTGCGCGACCAGTGCGGCTGCCTGGGTGAGGAGATCACCGCGCGGTCGGGCATGAGTGTCGAGCGGTTGATCGGTTTCCGCGAGGATATGCGGGCCCTGCGCCGCGAACTGGAGCGGAGCGAGGAGCATGGCGGGCGCGCCACGATCGCGGGTTCGGCCGATTGAGGTGCTTTTCCTGTCCGTGATGAGGAAGGCCTACCGCTTCTCCGCCATGGTGAACACCACCCCCGGCGCATCGCGCAGCGCCAGATAGAGCATCCCGTCCTTCAGCTCCGGCACAGTCAGCCGTGCGGCGGTGAAGCCCGCCGGGACGCTGACCGCGCCCGCCATATCGGCCGTCGCGGCCACGCGGTCGATCAGGAACAGGTCGCGTCCCTCGATCCAGCATCCGCCCGCCTCGCATCCGCTGCCGTCGATCCGGGGCAGGCGGACCAGCGTCGCAAGCGGGCTCCAGTCGCCCTTGATGCTCCCGCGCACGATCCGGTAGCGCAATCCGCCCGCCGCCGCCGGGCCAAGCCTGGCGGGATCGAGCGTCGCCACCGCGATTTCGGGCGAGGACAACCGGACATCGCGCCCGCCCTCCAGCGTGACGGTGGCGCTGCCGTCGGCGGTCGCGACCTCGATCGCGTCGGTCGGGGCCAGCCGCGTGCCATCGGCCGCGCGGACCGAGAAGGTCAGGCGGGCATTGTCGGGCAGCACCGTCTCGTCCCGCGTCGCCAACGCCACGGCGGCGGCACCGCTTTTGGGCGACAGGCTGCGCGCGATCAGCGTGGCGGACGGGCGCGGCGGGGCGGTGGTGATCGGCACCGACAGGCTGCGTCCATCGGTCAGCCTGATCCGGGCGCTCGTCCCGTCCGGCACACGATTGTCGGCGGCGGTCGCAACCAGCCGGTCGGTATCGCCATCGCGGGTCAGGTCACCGGGGGAGAGGCGGACATCGCCGATCTCGACACCGGCAATCTCGTCCAGCCGCTGCCCGGTCAGCGTGACGAAGCGGTCGCCCTTGGCCAGCGTCACCGTGTCGATCCGGCTGGCGGGTGAATAGGCGCGCAGGGTCGTGGTGCGGGGGGCGGTATCGCCGACCTGTTGGATTTCCAGCGTAATCTCGCCCGCCCGCGCACCCTTCAGCGGCAGGGTGGCGGTGATGCCGTCCGCGCCTCGCAGGATGAAGGGAACCGGCTGCGGCGCACCGCCGCCCATCCGCATCGTGACGCCGGTGACACAGGCCGCCGCCGGGCCGTTCAGCGCGACGCTGTTGTCGCGCCCGACCACCATGCTCTGCCCCGCATCGACCGCGCGCCAGTCGCCGCCGCCGGGGAATTGCAGCGTGAAGCTCGGCCCCACGAAGCTGTCGAAGCCCCATTGGCCATGCAGCTTGGCCGAGACCTTGCCCGACAGCACGCCTGCGGGCAGCGGCTCGGTCAGGACATAGCCGCCGCGATCGGCGCGCGCGCGGACGGGCAGGTCGATGGTCTTGCCGTCCGCTCCAGTAATCGACACCATCATGTTGCGCGCGAACCCGGTCGAATAGATCAGCGGCGCGCCCTCGACGGGCAGGACCAGCCCCGGCCGGGCCCCGCACAGCGGCGCATCGGCGGTCACGCGCAGGCGCGGCGGGCTGGGCGCGTCGATCGCGGGCATGGCGGCGACCAGCACCGATTTGGGCTTGGCGAAGGACGGCGCGGCGTTGAGCAGCAACGACAGCTTTTCGCCATCGCGCGTGGCCAGCGTCGGCAGATAGCCGAATTGCGGATTGCCAAACGCGCCGAACACGCGGGCGATGTCGCGGATGACACCGATATAGGGGCTGTAATAGCCCAGCCCCGCTTCTCGCGTATAGCTGAGCTGGAGCGCCAGGTCGGTCGGTGCGCCGACCAGCGTATCGGTCATCGAACTGCTGTGAATATCCGCCAGCACCAGCGAGTCGCGATTTTCGAGCAGACAGGCCGCCTGCAACTCGATCACCCGCGCCAGGCAATCGGGGTTCAACTTGATCGCCAGGCTGTTCGACAAAGCGGGGGCCAGGGTGCGCAGGAATTCGGGATGGCTGTTCTCCTGCGCGCGGATCGCCGCGACGAAGGCGTTCAGTCGCGAGCGGTCGAGCGAGGCCTGGTTCAGGTCCTGCACCGCACGGACGAACTCGCCCGGCCGGTCGCGCACCGCATCGACGATGGTACCCGACGCGCCGCCGGTTTCGGGCACCAGGAACAGTGCCATCTGCCGTGCGCCCTTCGGCACGGTCAGGGTCAGGCGCCGATCCTTGTCCTTGGGCTTCCAGGTCTCGGCCGACTGCACCCAGTTCTTGGGCGGCGGATTGGTCGCGCCGCTGAGGAAGGCCGAGAACAGGATGTAGCGCGCGCGCTGGTCGTTGGGCAGGTCCGCCTCGATGACCAGCTTGTCGCCGGTCGCGAGATTGGGAACCTCGGCGATAGGTAGCGTCCGGTCGCCGCGCGTCACCGCAATGCGCAGCGAAGGCCCCGGCAGGTCGAACGGGGCGGGGTCGGCGGCGCAAAGCGGGCTTTCGACCAGGGCGGCGGCGGCCAGCGCGAGCGCCAGGACCGGGCGGGACAGGAGGAAGCGGGGGAGCATGGTGGCAACTAAGGCCCAGACCGCGGCGGGGATCAACCCTCTCGCGGCAGATGACATCCGGGCGTCATCAAATCCTCCCCGGTCCGGGGAGGATCGATGGATCAGAGCTTGTCGGCCGTACGCAGCGCGAAGTCGCTGGCATCGTGCCGTTCGGGCAACTGTTCGGCAGGCTCGCCGAAGGTCCGGTTGACCATCCGTCCGCGCTTCACCGCCGGACGCTCTTCCAGTTCGCGCGCCCAGCGCAGGACATGGGTGTAGTCCTGCACCTGCAGGAACTCGGCGGCATTATACAGGCGGCCCAGCACCAGCTGCCCATACCAGGGCCAGATCGCCATGTCGGCGATGCTGTATTCCTCGCCCGCGACATAGGCCTTCTCGGCCAGCTGGCGATCGAGCACGTCGAGCTGGCGCTTGGCCTCCATGGCATAGCGGTTGATGGCGTATTCGATCTTCACCGGAGCATAATTGTAGAAGTGGCCGAAGCCGCCGCCCAGGAAGGGCGCGCTGCCCATCTGCCAGAACAACCACGCCATCACCCGTGCGCGGGCGGCGGTCTCGGTCGGCAGGAACGCGCCGAAGCTCTCGGCGAGATGGGTCATGATCGCACCGGACTCGAAGATGGCGAGCGGTTCGCTGCCCCGGTAGTCGACCAGCGCCGGGATCTTCGAGTTGGGATTGATCGCAACGAAGCCGCTGCCGAACTGATCGCCTTCCGAAATGCGGATCAGCCAGGCGTCATATTCGGCGTCCTTGTGCCCTGCCGCCAGCAGCTCTTCGAGCAGGATGGTGACCTTCACGCCATTGGGCGTGCCCATCGAATAGAGCTGGAGCGGATGCTCGCCGACCGGCAGGTCCTTGTCATGGGTCGGCCCCGCGATCGGCCGGTTGATGGAGGCGAACTGGCCGCCATTGTCCTTGTCCCAAGTCCAGATGGCGGGGGGAGTATAGGCGTCGTCACTCATGGCTTGTCGCTCCATCACGGTTCGGCGGCGCAGATGGGGCGCAGAGGACGCTAAAACAACCGCGACCGTGCTTTTATTTCACAGGCGGAACGGCCAGATCGCGCCGGACATAGAGCAGCTCATGCCGCCCCTCGCGCGGGACCGACAGGACCAAGCGATAGTCGCTGGCCAGCGCCCGACGCATCTGTCCCTGCGTCGCCTCGTTCCAGGGCGAGAAGGGATCGTCCAGCGTGACGATCGCGGGCGGTCGGCGCGCGAGGATGCGGGCGACCTCGGCATTTTCATCGATGCCGATCGCCCCGCGCTCCGCCTCATAGGCGAGCGAGGAGGGGAAGGCGTACGGGGTCGGCACGCACCCGCCCGACAAATGATAGAGGCTGGAATCGCCCGCAAAGACATAGGGGCATTCGCGCCCGTCGACGGCCGCCATCACCTTCGCCATGCGGCGGATGCCGTCGCCCTCGCTCGGGTCGTTGGTGGCTGCGTGAAAGACGAACAGCCCCGCGCCGATCGCGAAGACCGCGACCACCGCCCGGCGGCGCATCGCAAAGGCGGGGGCGGCGGCGAGCGCCAGTGGGGCGACCAGCGGCAAAGCGTAATGGTCGAAAAAGGCCCCGATCATGGCAAAGGCGACCAGGGCGAAGGCCAGCCAGATGCGGGTCAGCGTCAACCCCTCGCGCTTCGGTCCCTTGGCCCAGGCGTAGACCGCGCAGGCGATCAGCGGCAGCAACTGCCCGCCGATCCCCGCCAGCCGTCCGATGATCTTGGCCGCCGGATAACCGCGCCGCAGCGTGATCGAGGTGAAATTGGCGAACCAGAAGGCATCGAACGCCGCCGGTGCGCTCATCCAGAAATAGCCGATGACGAGCAGCGTCGGCAGCAGCCCCATCGCCATCCAGGCGAGCGCCGCCAGCAGGATCGCAACGATCCGCGCGCGCGCGCGCCAGAGATACCAGAGATGCGCCAGGCCGAAGAAAGCGCCCTCGACCAGCGGCGTATATTTGATCTGGATGGCGATGCCCGCCAGCAGGCATGCCGCTGTGCCGCTCAGGATGATCGCCCCCACCGCGCGCCGCTCGGCCCAGCGGGGCAGCTCCAGCGTCAGGACGGCGGCGGCCATCATCGCCAGATTGTAGAAGACGGGCGACTGGCCGCTTCCCCCGCTGAGTAGCGGCAGCCAGAGGATATAGGCCGCGCCCGCCGCCAGCCCGGCGGGTGGGGCGAGCGTCATGCGCTTTGCCGCGAACCAGATCAGCCAGCCTGTGGCGGCGGTGCAGGCGGTGCCGACCAGCTGATAGGCGAGGAAGCCATCACCCGGCAGCAGGCGGAAGCCGGCGAACAGCAGGAACAGCCCCGGCGGCTTGCGATCCCATAAGTCGATATAGAGGCGCGCGCCGTGCAGCAGGCGGTCGCCGACCAGCAGATAATATTGCTCGTCGACATGCGCGACCGGATTGCCGAAGTCGCGCATCCGGGTCAGCACCGCAAAGGCGAGCAGCATCAGGGCGACGGCCATCGGCCGGTCCGGGATCGGCCATGACCATCGACGAAACGGCGGGGCGGGGCGGGCGGGTGTAATGTCCGTCACGCGGGCCCCGTGCCATCGACCGATCCCCTTCCGCAAAGGAAATCGGCACGGTTCCAGGCCTCGTTAAAAAATTTTTACCGTGATGTCCGGTTGGGTGCGGGCGGCGGCGTCCTAGCCATGGAACCTTCGGGATCGGGCGATTTGGCACCGCCATCCCGGGGGCTTCGGCAACGGGGGTTGTGGAGAGTCCAGTGGGCGGGAAACGGTAATGCTGCTCGATGCGGAAGGTGCGGCCTGGCGCAATGCCAAAGCCTGTGCCGAGGCGGGGAAGACCGATCCGGCGAGCGCCTATGTCGCGCCGTGCTGGACCGTGATCGTGCCCTTCTTCAACGAAGAAACGCATCTGGCCGCGACGCTGGCGGGGCTGGCGGCACAGACGGTGCGGTTCCGGTTGGTGCTGGTCGACAACGGCTCGCTGGACGCCAGCGTGCGCATCGCGACCGAGGCCTGCGAGCGGCTGGGCCTCGACCATATCCTGTTGCATCAGGGCTTGCCGGGCAAGATCAACGCACTGCGCCTGGGGCTCGATCACGTCCACACCCGGTTCGTCGCGACCTGCGACGCCGACACCTATTATCCGGCCGAGTATCTGGCGCAGGCGCAAGCCCTGCTGGAAAAGCCCGGCTGCGTCGTGGCGGGGGCCTATTTCATCGCTCCGGGGGACGGCGAGGACGCGCGTCGCCGGGAGTCCGCCGCCATCCGACTGGCCTCACGGTTCCTGCCGCGCCAGTGCCATGCGGGCGGCGCGGGCCAGGCATTCCGGACCGAAGCGCTGAAGGCGGCGGGCGGCTTCGACCCGCGTCACTGGAATTATGTGCTGGAGGATCATGAGGTCATCCACCGCGTGATGCGCCATGGCAGCATGGCTTATGCCGATGGTTTCTGGTGCGTGCCCTCGGACCGCGAGCGCGACCGCGAGTCGATCCGCTGGACGCTGACCGAGCGGCTGGTCTACAGCGTGGCGGCGCCGTTCGCGGGGGACTGGTTCTTCTACGATTTTCTGGCGCGGCGGCTGAAGGCCCGGCGTCTGACGACCGAGCGGATGCGCGAGACGGCCTATCAGCATCTGGCGGGAGTCGTGGGTGAACCAGCTTATTCTCTGCGCTGACGATTTCGCCTTTTCCACCGAAGACAGTCTGGTCATCGCCGAGCTGCTCCGCTCGGGAAAACTGAACGCGACAAGCTGCATGACCCTGCGTCCGAACTGGATGGAGGACAGTGTGATGCTGCGCGACGTGCCCGATACGGCGCAGATCGGCCTGCATCTGACGCTGACCGAGGAAGCGCCGATCCATGCCAATGGCTTTACGCAAGACGGCGTGATGCCCGGCATCGACCCGCTGACCCGCATGGCGGCGCGCGGGCAACTCGACGCGGGCGAAATCCGGCGCGAGGTGGAGGCGCAGTTCGAACGGTTCGAGGATGCGATGGGCCGCCCGCCCGCGTTCGTCGACGGACATCAGCATTCCCATGCGCTACCCGGTATCCGCCCCATCGTGCTGGAGATCACCCGCCGCCGCGCGCCGGGGGCGTGGCTGCGCACCTGCGAGGATCGGGTGAGCGCGCTGCTCGGCCGACCGTGGCGCGGCAAGGCGATCGGCAGCGCTTATCATTCGCGCGGCCTGACCCGCGCGGCGGAGGCGGCGGGCCTGCGCTGCAACCAGGGTTTTGCCGGGCATTACGGCTTTGACGGCCGCTTTGCCGAGGCTCTGCCGCGCTTCTTCGACAAGGCCGGGCCCCATCATCTGGTGATGTGCCATCCGGGAGCGGGACGGCGTGCGGGCGATGCGATCGCGGCGGCGCGGCGGGACGAGGCGGATGTCTTGCGCGCGGTTTCGGTGTCTGACATGGCGGCGCAAAACGGGCTGGCCTTCGCCGCCTGACGCGAGGGCGAGTGATTGGGTAGCGAGGGTCTGGAGGGCCGGTTCATGGAGGCGCGGCCGCTGCTGCGTCGCCTGCTGGCCGCCCGGCTCGGCTCGGTCGAGGATGCCGAGGATGCGCTGCAGGACCTGTGGTTGCGCGTGGGTGATCTGGACGCGAGCCAGATCGATCAGCCCATTCCCTTTCTCTGCCGCATGGCGACCAATCTGGCGACCGATCGCCGCATCGCCGCCGCCCGGCGGGGCGCGCGTGATGGCGCCTGGGAAGAGGTGCAGCCGCAATCGGGCGAATATGCCGATCCCGAGCGGGTGGCGCTGGGCCGCAGCGAACTGGCCCGCGCGCACCGCCTGATCGCTGAGATGCCCGACCGGATGCGCGAGGCCTTCACCCTGTTCCGCTTCGAGGAGCAGCCGCAACGCGTCATCGCCGAGCGGATGGGGATCACGGTGAGCGCGGTCGAGAAGCTGCTGCGCCGTGCCTATCAATTTTTGCACGAAAATCGTGAAGCCGGGGGTGCGGATCGGCTGTGTCGGCGTCGTCATGACGATGAAGGGAGCGTTGACGCGTGACGCTGGAGGAACAGGCGATCGATTGGCACATCCGGCAACGCGACATGAGCGCGGCCGAATGGGATGCCTTTGCGACGTGGCTGGAGGGCAGCCCAGCCCATGCGCGCGCCTATGATGCGGTCGCCATGGCCGATGCGCAGCTGACCCCGCCGGAGACCATGGCCGAGGTCGCGCCCGAACCGGTGGCCGCGAATGACAATGCGGGCTGGGGCCGCTGGTGGCTGATGGGCGGCGTGGCGGCGGCGGTCGCGCTGGTCGCCGGGCCGGTCGCGTTGCGCTCGCGGCCCGACATCCGCATCGAACAGACCCGGCCGGGCGAGATGCGCCAGATCGCGCTGAACGACGGCACCCGGATCGAACTGTCGGGCGGTTCGCGCCTGCGTTACGACCGCCATGACACGCGGACCGCGACGCTGGAGCAGGGGCAGGCGCTGTTCCATGTCCGCCACGATCCGTCCGCGCCGTTCGAGCTGCAGGCAGGCGATGTCGCCATTCGCGATATGGGCACCGTGTTCGACGTCCGGCGACAGGGGGGGCGGCTGGACGTGTCGGTGGCCGAGGGAGCCGTCTCGCTGGCGCCGCTGGGCGAGCGTATCGCGCTGACCGCCGGGCAGGGCATTCGGCTGGACGAAGGCCGTCATCGGCTCAGCCGCGTCACGGTTGATCCGGCGACGGTCGGTGGCTGGCGTGAGGGGCTGCTCGATCTGGACGGCGAGACGGTGGGGACGATTGCCGCTCGATTGCAATCCGCCTATGGCATGCGCATCGCGGTGGAGGGGCCACTGGTCGATCGCCCTGTCACCGGCGTCGTTCGGATGACGGGCGATGCCGACAAGGACGTTCCGCGTCTCGCGAAACTGATCGGAGCGGGGTGGCGCCAGAGCGGTGGGGACTGGATTTTGCGGGCGTCGAACGAGGATCGTTAAACGTGGCCGGTTGGTCGCGCCCGTTCTGCTGGCCCTTTTCCTCATCGCGCCTGCCGCTGGACTGGCCCAAGGTCGGGCGGCCGTATCGCCGCGCCGCATCGCCCTTGCTCCCACCACGCTCGACACAGCGCTGCGCGAGTTGGCGCGGCAGGGTGGGATCACCGTCGTGGCGACCGATGGCGGATTGGGCCGAGTCCGCACCCGCGCGCTGTCCACCACGGCGCCGCCCGCCCGCGCACTGACGCAGTTGCTGCGCGGAACCGGATACCGCGCCCTTGCGATCGATGCGACGAGCTTCCGCATCATACCGGTGCCCCGCCCCGTAAAGATACCACGCGCCGCGCCGCGCCCGGCGGCCCCGCCTCCGTCCTCGGGCAATGCGCAGGACATCATCGTCACCGCCAGCAAACAGGGCACCGAGCTGGCGCGCTATCCGGGCAGCGTGTCGGTGGTCGGGCGCGGTGTGACCGTTCCCGGCGGCTCGGTCGACCTCAGCGACGTGGCGGCGCATACGCCCATTCTCCAGACGACGGCGCTCGGGCCGGGGCGCAACAAGCTGTTCATTCGCGGCATCGCCGACAGCAGCTTCAACGGGGCGACCGAGTCGACCGCCAGCCTCTATCTCGACGATGTGCAGATCGCCTTTGCCGGTCCCGATCCGGGGCTGAAGCTCTATGACATCGGCGAGGTCGAGATTGCCGAGGGACCGCAGGGCGCGCTCCACGGGTCGGGCGCGATCGGCGGGATCATTCGGTTGACCTCCAATCCGGTGTCGCTCGACCGCGATGGCGGGCGCCTGGAATGGGGCGGTGGCCTGACCCAGGGCGGGGCACCCAGCACGGATGTGGCCGCGGTGGCGAACAAGGTGCTGATCCCCGGGACACTGGGCGTGCGGCTGGTCGGCTATCACGGGGTCGATGGCGGTTATATCGACAATGTCCGCACCCATGCGCGTGACATCAATCGGGTGCTGACCGGCGGCTTGCGCGGCACCCTGCGCTGGAACGTGGGCGATGGCTGGCGCGCCGAGGCCGGTGGCGGCAGCCAGTCGATCGTTGCGCGCGACGCGCAATATGTGATGAGCGAGGACGTGCTCGCCAGCCGCGCCGCCATCGCTCAGCCGTCGTGGAGCGACATGGCCTTTGGTCGGTTGCTGCTGTCCAAGGATTGGGTGAGCGGCCTGCAATTCGTCTCCGCCACCGGCTATGTCCATGGCACGTCGTTCGAGCAGTTCGACGCCAGCATCCTGGGCGCGCACCAAAGCTATCAGCTGGATGGAAGCAAGACTTTGTTCTCGCACGAGAGCCGCCTGTCGCGGCGACTGCCGGGCGGCGGCTCCTGGGTGATCGGGCTCAACGTGGTTTCGGACCAGTCGGTCATGGGCCGGTCGCTGACCGTCCGCCAGGGCGTGCGGCCGGTGATCGGCGTGACCAACGTCACCCGCAGCGGCGCGATCTTTGCCGAGGCGACGCACCCCTTGACTCACCGGCTCTGGCTGACGCTGGGTGGACGGGTGACGGCGGCGCGGGTCGATGGCGAGCCCTCGATCCGGCCGCGTTCGAGCAACTTCGTGCGGGGGCGCTCGACCGTGCGCATCGATCCAACTTTGGGCGTGTCCTGGCTGCTCGGCGGCAACTGGACGCTCTTCGGTCGCTACCAGTCGGGCTTCCGCACCGGTGGTCTGGCGGTCGCGGCGGGCGTCGGGCGTGTCGCCAATTTCGAGTCCGATTCGATCCAGATGACCGAAGTCGGGCTGCGCCATCTGCGCCGGACGGACACGGGCCTGTCCGCCTCGCTCAGCCTGTCGCGCGCGAAGTGGACGGCGATCCAGGCCGACCTGATCAATCGCGGCGGGCAGCCGGTGACCAGCAATATCGGCGATGCGCGCATCTCGGCGCTGGAGGGCTGGGCGGACTGGGTGCCGCAGCGCAACTGGCACCTGACCGGCGCGCTGTTCATGACCGATAACGAAGTCCTAGGAAGGACCGCGGCGCTCAGCCGGGCGAACAACCGCCGCCTGCCGGAAACACCCAGCGTCTCGGCGCGGCTGGGCGTGGTGCGCGACATCCCTATCGGCGCCCAATGGCTGCTGTCGGCGAAGGTGGAGGCGGCCTTTGTCGGCCCCTCGGTGCTGGGTGTGGGGGACATGCTCGACGTGCGACAGGGCGGCTATGGCTTGGCCGATCTGGGGCTGACCGCACGGCATGGCCGCTACACGCTGGCGGCGACGCTCGACAATCTGCTCGACGAGCGTGGCAACCGCTTCGCCTATGGCAACCCCTTCCTGCTGGGGCGGCGTAACGTCTCGACCCCGGTGCGGCCGAGGACCTTTGGTTTACGGTTCAGCGCGGACTTTTGAGCGCGTGGCCGTCGCGCCACTCCTCCTCGGGCAGGCCGGCGAACGAGGAGGCGCGGCCGAGCATGTCACGATGCGCGGCCAGCCAATGCTCCGCCTGCGCATGGCCCTTTTCGCGCAGGTCCTGAAGCACCGACCAGCGGGTATCGACCTTGCTGGTCCCCGACCGCCCGGCGAGTTCGGGCGGCGGTGAGAGCAGGTGCAGATTGACCCGCGCGATCGCCCGCATCCGCGCATCACGCGAGGTCTCGGCGCGCGCGATATCCTGAATTTCCGACAGCGCGCGCAGGTCACGGCGCAGGCAGGCGTTGAAGCTGATGTCGCTGACCCGGCGCATTACCTCGCCCACCGAGCCGCCGACATCCTCGACGGTGAAGGGGGTCAGCTGGACGATCAGCATGTCGGTCGCGCCGATCGCATCGGCCAAGAGCGGCTCCAGCGCGGGATTGGCGGCGAAACCGCCGTCCCAATATTCCTCGCCATCGATCTCCACCGCGGCGAACAGCTCGGGCAGGCAGGCCGAGGCCATCAGCGCGTCCAGCGTCACCGCCGGACCGGTGAACAGCCGCGCCGAGCCGCTCATGACATGGGTGGCCGAGACGTGCAGCGGCACTTGCGTCTGGCGGGCGAGCAGGTCCAGCTCGATGCTGCTCTCCACCGCCTGGCGCAGCGCGCTCATGTCGCGCACGTTCGGCAGGAAGGGCGCGACATAGCGGCTGGAGAGCTTGGCGATATCCAGCGATCGGCGCAGCAACGGCTCCAAGAATGGGCCGCCCAGCGATCCGACGTCCAGCGGCGCGAGCGGTGAGGCGTCGGCTACCTGCCGCCACAGCCGCTCCAGCGTGGCGCGGGCACCCGTAGGCCCGTCGGCGGCATAGCCAGCGACCAGGGCGGCACCGTTGATCGCCCCGGCGCTCGCGCCGCTGACGCCGACCAGATCGATATCCTCGTCCAGCAGGCGCTCGATCACGCCCCAGCCATAGGCGCCATGTGCGCCGCCGCCCTGCAGCGCCAGCGCGACGCGGGGGCGGGACGGTGACTGGGGTTCGAGACGGTCGGCCATGGCATAGCTCCTTCTGCGGCGCATTATGTTGCAACGCACAAAGATCGAATGCCACCCCCGTCACTGCGATTTTTTGTGGGAGTGAGTGGTCGATAAACCAATTCCTCCCCTGCAAGGGGAGGGGGACCAGCGAAGCTGGTGGAGGGGCGTCGCCGGTTGCGAGGGCAGCCTCACTTTCCCTATCGCGACACCCCTCCGTCAGGCCTTGGGCCTGCCACCTCCCCTTTCAGGGGAGGAATGGAGTCCTACCGCTTGGTGAAGCCGCCGATCCCCGCGATGGCCAGCTTGGCGGCGGGCTTGGACATCTCTGCGAAGGTCAGTCGCAGATAGCGGACCGGCCGGACGCTGGTGAAGGGCAGGCGCTGGGTGGAGAGCGCATAGGCGATGTTCGAGAACTCGCCCGAACCCGCCGGGGTCCAGCTCTTGCCGTCGACGCTCGTCTCCGCGACGTAACCACGCGGCGGGGCGGCGTCGATCATGACCTGGCGCGAGGGGGTCAGGCTGAAGCCCGCGACATCGCGCACCTGGCCCATATCGACCGTCACGCTGGCAGGCTTGCCGGGCGTCGGGGCGGGCTGCACCCAGATGGTCTTAGCATCGTTGTCGAGCAGCTTTTCGGCCCCCGGCGCGGTGGCGGAGACGATTGTCCAGTCGGTCGTCGCCAGCACGGTCGGGTCGCTCGACACGATGGCGGGGACGGGGACCGGCGCGACGCTCTGGAACAGCGAAACCTCGCTGATCGCGGGGCAGACCGGCGCGTCGACGATGCGCAGGCGGACGCGGCGCGCGGTGATCGGCTGGGGCAGGCGGATGATCCGTTGCGCGCTGATGCACTCATGTTCGGCCAACTGCTGCCACTGGCCGTTCACTTCCGCATCGACCGCGAAGCGCGTGACGCGCACGCCGAGCGGCAGATATTCGCGGATGCGGATCAGGTCGAAACGGCGGCCCGGTGGCAGGTCGAGCGTCAGGCTGGGCGTGGTCACGCCGTCCGGCGCGGACCAATAGGTGTCGCGTTGGCCGTCCAGCACCTTGGCCGCTTCATAGCCCTTGCCACGCACATGGCTGGCGCTGGCCACGGCGCCCTGCGCCAGGTCGGTCGCGAAGCTGGCGCGGATCGCGTCGCCGAAGCTCTTCAGGATCTTCACGTCCTGATCGGGGATGCGCCCGCGCCGATCGGGCGGCAGGTTCAGGTTCATGTTGGTGCCGCGCGCCACCGACGTGTCGAAATAGCCGACCAGGTTTTCCGGCGAGCGGACCTTCGAGTCCTCGTCCGCATGATAGAACCAGCCGGGCCGGATCGAGGTGTTGGTCTCGGCAGGCCACCACAGCGCGCCGCCGCGCACGCCCGAATTGCCCTCCGACTGGACATAAGGGTGGTTCGGCATGGTCGGCCAGCAGGGATCGCCCGCAATCCCGTCCTCATTGCCGACCCAGCGGATATCCGCGCCCAGCGGATCGAAGGTGCAGGCCATGGGCTGGTGCTGGTGGACCAGCGCGATGATCGAGGGCCAGTTATAATATTTGGGCGCATCGATCTGCCGCGTCTCGCGCGCGCCGCCATAATAGCCGTCGCCGCCATTGGCCCCGTCGAACCAGAACTCGAACAGCTCGCCATAGCCGGTGCAGAGTTCGACGACCTGCTTGCGGAAATATTCGACATAGGAGGGGCGGCCATAATCGGCGCGATTGCGGTCCCAGGGCGAGAGATAGATTCCGAAGGCTAGCCCGGCGCGCTTGCAGGCGTCCGACATCTCGCGGACGATATCGCCCTGGCCGTTCTTGTACGGCGAGTTGCGGATGCAATGCTCGGTCAGCTTGGTCGGCCACAGGCAGAAGCCGTCATGATGCTTGGCGGTGAGGATGATGCCCTTCAGATTGCCCGCCTTGGCCGCCCCGACGATCTGGTCCGCGCTGAAGTCGCTGGGGTTGAACATCTTGGGGTCTTCGTCGCCATAGCCCCATTCCTTGTCAGTAAAGGTGTTCATCGCGAAGTGGATGAAGGCATATTGCTCGCGCTGGTGCCAGCGCCACTGCCGGGCCGAGGGGACCGCACCGTAAGGAGCGGGCGCACCCGCCCCCTTTTGCGCGAAAGCGGGCGCGGCGGAGGCGACCAGCCCGGAGGCGAGGACGGCGCGGCGGGAGAAATCGGTCATCTTCTATTCGGCTCCGGGAGGGATCAGGCAGGCAGGTGGTCGAAGGACGGCGGGCGGTCCTTCGGATCGCGGCCAAAGGCGGGGTTGGGCTTGGCACCCATGGTGAAGGACAGGGTGCCGCCCTTGGACAGGGTGGCATGGTCGATCCAGCTCTTCGTCCAGGGGCGGCCGTTCCAGGTCACCGACTGGATATAGGGTTTGTCCGGGCCATTGCCCTTCGCCTCGACGACCAGCGTCTTGTTGCCGCCGACGGTCAGCTGCGTCCGGTCGAATAGCGGTCCGCCGAAAACGTACGCGCCGCTGACCGGATCGACCGGATAGAAGCCGAGCGCGGAGAACAGGAACCAGGCGCTCATCTGGCCGCAATCGTCATTGCCGATGATGCCGTCGGGCGCGTTCTTGTACATCTCGGTCAGCAGGCGGCGGACCATCCGCTGCGTCTTCCACGGCGCACCGACATAAGCATAGAGATAGGCCGCATGCTGGTCCGGCTCGTTGCCATGCGCATATTGGCCGACCAGCCCGGAGATGTCCGGCGGCGCGTTCTTGGGGAGCGTCGAGGGTGCGCTGAACAATTCGTCCAGCTTGGCCTCGAACTTGGCGTCACCGCCCATGTGGCGGATCAGGCCATAGACGTCGTGCTGGTTGAGGAAGGTCGCCTGCCAGCCATTCGCCTCGGTATAATCGCGCCACCAGGGCTTGGGCATATGGCCGAGTTGGACGGGGTCGTAATCCTTCCACCAGCTGCCATCGCTGAAGCGGGGGCGGGCAAAGCCGATCGAGCCGTCGATGACGTTGCGCCAATTACCCGAGCGCTTGAGCAGCCGGTCGGCCTGCGCCGTCTGGCCGACCCGGCGCGCGATGTGCGATGCGGCCCAGTCGTCATAGGCATATTCCTGCGTCCGGCTGACGCTTTCCCACCAGATATCGGCGGGGACATAGCCCTTGGCGTCGTACAGGTCGCGGCCCTTGGAGTTGTCCATGTCGGGCGCGGCGAAGTCGAAGCTGCGCTTGGCGATGCCGGGCCAGGCGGCGGCATAGTCGGCGGGAATGCCCTTCACCATCGCCTCGGCCATGATCGGCGTGCCGTGCCAGCCGATCATGATGCCCGTCTCCTTGCCCTGCAGCGTCCAGACCGGCGGGCCATAGGCGCTTTGCTGCGTCTGGCGGATGATGTCGTCGATCAGCTTCTTGGCCTGGGCGGGCTGGGTCAGGATCAGCCAGGGGTGCAGCGCCCGGTACGTGTCCCAGGTGGAGAAGGTACTGTACGCGAACTGCCCGGCGGGGGCGGTGTGCACCTGTCCGTCCAGCCCGGCATAGCGGCCGTCGACGTCCGAGAAGAGCGTCGGCGCGATCAGCGTGTGGTAATTGGCGGAGGCCATGATCGTGCGCTGGTCTTCGGTCCCGCCCTCGACCCGGATGCCGCCCAACGTATTGATCCAGCGCCCTTGCGCCATCTCGCGCACGCGTTCGAAATTCCAGTCCTTTGCCTCGGCCGCCAGATTGGCTTTGGCGCCCGCGACATCGACCGCCGAGATGCCGCAGCGGATCAGCAGCGGCGCATCGCCCAGTTCGTCGAAGAACAGGGCGGCCTTGAGACGGTTGCCCTTGACGGCGGTGCCGTTCGCAGGCGTGTCGCCGTCGCCGTAAAGCTGGAGGCGGGTCGGCTTTTTCGACAGCTGCATCGCAAAGAAGATGCGCCGCCCCTTGGCCCAGCGGAAGACGCGACGGGTGCCGGTGATCGTGCCGTCGGGCTCGATGGTGATTTCCGCATCGGTGATGAGCGGCTTCTCGTCGCTCTTGTCGAGGACCAGGTGCGACAGGTCGACCAGCACATGGCCCGGCCCCTTGGGATAGGTGTAGCGATGCCAACCGGTCCGCTCGGTGACGGTCAGTTCGGCGAGCACGCCGGATTCGAGCTTCACCCGATAATAGCCGGGCTGCGCCTGTTCGTCCGAATAACGTTGGCGATAACCGGCATCCGGGTCCGACAGTGGCCCCGGCGTCAGCTTGAGTTCTCCGCGCGTCGGCACAACCAGCACGTCGAGCATGTCGCCGATGCCCGTGCCTGACAGATGCGTATGGCTGAAACCCATGATCGAGCCGTCACCATGGTGATAGCCCGAGCACGTGTCCCAGCGCTCGACATCGGTATCGGGGCTCAGCTGTACCATGCCGAAGGGCATCACCGCACCCGGATAGGTGTGGCCGTCGCCGCCGGTGCCGACGAACAGGTTGGGCGGGGTCGGCAGCGGCGGCAGGGTGGCCATCACCCCGCGTATCGGCAGGGCGGCAAGCGCGGTCCCGGCGAGGAGCGAGCGGCGGCTGAGGATCATGCGAACGTCTCCCGCAATACTTCCGGCCGGGTGGCCGCGACATGGACGATCAACTCGCCGAACAGGCCATTGGCCCAGGCGAACCAGTCGCGTGTGAACTTGGCGGGATCGTCGATATCGACCCCTTCGTGAATGAAACCCGTACCGCCATGCGACCCACGGATCATTGCGAGGCTCGACCGCAGCAACGCAGGGTCGGTCGAGGTCAGCGCGCGGGTGATGATCGACATCGGCCAGACCTGACCCGGCCCGGTATGCGGACCGCCGATACCGGTCAGCGCCTTGCCCTCGAAATACCAGGGATTGGCCTTGCTCCAGCACGCTGCGACGGTGCGCTGCCACAGCGGATCGGCTGCATCGACGCAGCGGAGATAGGCCATGCCCGACAGCGAGGGCACATTGGCGTCGTCCATGAAGACGGCATTGCCATAGCCATCGACCTCATAGGCCCAGACGCGTTCGCCGCTCGGCAGCGTCATTGTGCCGAACTGCCTGAGCGCGGCCTCGACCTCGGCGGCCAGCGTGGTGGCGTCCTGTGCCAGCGCGGGCTCCCCGACCGCATTCGAGAGCGCCGCCAGTTCGCGCAGCGTCGTCATCGCAAACAGGTTGGCGGGGACGAACTGGCCATAGAGACAGGCATCGTCCGAGGGGCGGAAGCCCGAATGGATCATGCCATTGGGACGCGTCGGCAGGCCATAGCCGCGATACAGCGTTTCGGTCGGCTCGGGCGCGGAGCGGCGGAAGCGATAGGGGCCGGGGCCTTCTTTCCGCTGCTGTTCGCGGAAGGTCTTCACGATCAGGCGGGCCGAGGCTTTCCACTCGGCGTCGAACGGCGTCATGTCGCCCGTCTCGCGCCAATAGCCGTACGCCAGTCGGATTGCGTAGCAGAGCGAATCGATCTCCCATTTCCGCTCGGCGACGCCGGGCTTCATGTCGGTATCGTCCTTCAACGCCCAGCTGAGGTTCGTCCTGGCGGTCGGGTCCTGCATAAAGGCATTGGCGTAAGGGTCGATCAGGATCGACCGCGCCTGCCGCCCGATCAGCCCGCGGAACAGCCGTCCCAGCGCCGGATCGCGCTTCACCAGATGCAGATAGGGTCGCAGCTGCGCCGCCGAGTCCCGCAGCCACAGGCAGGGGATGTCGCCGGTGATGACGAAGGCATCCGCCTTGCCGCCAACCTCGCCGAGCGACAGCACGGTGGTGTCGAGCGTGTTGGGATAGCAGTTGCCGAACATCCAGCGGAGTTCGGGATCGGCGATCAGCTTCGAAATGCGGGTGATCTCCGCCTCGGCCGCCTTCGATACGAAGCGGCGGTCGGCGACGGCCGGGCGCTTGCTGGGGAAGGCGGGCGCAGCGGCGAAGGCCGGAACGGCGGCGAGGGCCGCGCCTCCGGCGATCAGTTCACGACGGTTCGGGGTCACTTGGGCAGGTCCTGCGCGGTGCCGGTCACGGTGAACTGCGTCCACTGGCCAGCGCCGTCACCCGGCTGGCCGCCGCCGATATAGAGCTTGTAGGTGCCCGGCAGGATGCGGCGGGTGCCGTCGCGCCAGACCTGGCTCATCAGGCGCGGATCGATGGTGAAGCGCGCCGTACCCGCCTGACCTGGCTTCAGCGCGACGCGGGTGAAGCCGACGAGCTGGCGTTGCAGCACGGGGTCGGTCAGCACCAGCTTCTCGTCGGTGGCAGGCGGGACCAGATAGGCCTGCGTCACCTCTTCGCCCGCACGCTGGCCGATATTGCGCAGCTGTACCGCGACATCGACCGGCTGGCCCACCGCGACGCTGGCGGTGACGGTCGGCTGGCCATAGTCGAATTTGGTATAGCTCAGACCATGGCCGAAGCCCCAGGCGGGCTTGCCGGTGAAGTAGCGATAGGTGCGCTCCTTCATGCCGTAATCGGCAAAGGCGGGCAGGTCGGCGGTCGAGTGATAGATGGTGACGGGCAGGCGGCCCGACGGGTTCACGTCACCGGCCAGGATTTCGGCCAGCGCGGTGCCGCCCTCGGTGCCGGTATAAAAGGCCGCCAGTGTCGCGGCGGGCTTGAAGTCGCCCAGCGACACCGCCGAGCCCGACATGACGACCGCGACCACCGGCTTGCCGGTCGCCTGGAGCGCAGCGAGCAGCTTGCGCTGCGGCTCGGGCAGCACGACCTCGGTCCGGTCGCCGCCCGCGAAGCCGGGGACCGATACGCCCAGCGCCTCGCCCTCCAGATCGGGCGAAAGGCCGACGACCGCGATCAGCACGTCGGCGGTCCCGGCGACCTTCAGTGCCTCGGCGGTGAGCGCTTCGGCGGGCGGCAGCCATTGCAGGCGCAGGCCTTCGTCGCCGCCCTTGTGATCGATCTCGACCCGGATGCGGCGCGGGGCCGAACCGTCGATCGTGGTTTCCAGCGCCTTGCCGCCGATCACATCGTCCACGACCAGCCGGTCGTCGACATAAAGCTTCACGGCGTCATGCGCGGGACAGGCGTGCCAGCAGGCGGGGCCGTCGAGCCGCAAGCGGTACTGGCCCGGCCCCGGCGGCGTCAGCGTGCCGGTCCAGCGGCGCTGGAAGGGAGCGGTCTTGGTATAGTTGAAGTCGATGCGGCGATCCTGGCCCGCGACCGACCACTGGCCGTTCGCGCCCATGGTCTCGACCGTCAGACCGGGCTTGCCGTTCGCCGACAGCGCGGTTTCGGGCACGCCGACGAACGCGCCTTCGGCCAGCACCGAGCCTTGCGCATAGCGGACATTGCGGCCGAACCTGGCGCGGATGCCGTCGAGGGGGGTGACGGGGTTGATCGCGGTGCCGTGATAATTGCCCTCCAGCACGCCCAGATCGTCGGCATCCGCGCCGAACACCGCGAGCGTCTTGCCCTTGAGCGGAAGCATGTCGTTCGGGTTATCGAGCAGGATGATGCCCTTACGCGCCGTCTCCAGCGCCAGCGCGCGGTGGGCGGGGGTGCCGACTTCGCTCGCCTTGATCCGGTTCCAGGGCGAATCCACCGTCAGCATCCGCCGTACCGCCAGCGCACGGGCAAGCGCGGTGTCGATCTCACCCTCGGTAATCAGGCCGCGCTCCACCGCCTGCGGCAGCGAGAGATAGGCCTTGCCGCAATTCAGGTCGGTGCCCGCACGCAGCGCCGCCGCCGCCGCTGCCGGTGCATCGGGCTGGGCATGGTGGAACATCCAGATATTGCCGACTGCATCGCAGTCCGACACGACGAGGCCGTTAAAGCCCCAGTCGGTGCGCAGCCGCTGGGTCAGCAGCATCGGGTTGGCGCAAACCGGCGTGCCGTGGATGGCGTTATAGGCGCACATCAGCGACAGCGCCTTGCCCTCCGTCACGGTCGCGCGGAAGGCGGGGAGATAGGTCGCCTCCAGATCGCGCGGCGATACCATCACGTCGAAACTGTCGCGCCCGCCCTCGGGGCCGGAATGGACCGCCATATGCTTGACGGTCGCGATGACCTTGGGATGCTTCAGGTCGGGCCCTTGCAGGCCGCGCACGAAGGCGATGCCGATCCGGCTGGTAAGGAAGGGGTCCTCACCATAGGTTTCCTGGCCCCGGCCCCAGCGCGGATCGCGGAAGATGTTGATGTTGGGCGACCAGATGGTCAGCCCCTGGTACAGCCCGCGATCGGCGTTCAGCGGCTGCGAATTGAACTTCGCGCGCGCTTCGGTGGCGACGACATCGCCGACCTTCTGGATCAGCGCCGTGTCCCAGGTCGCGGCCATGCCCATCGCCTGCGGAAATACGGTCGACGGTCCGTTGCGGGCGATGCCGTGCAGCCCCTCGCTCCACCAGTCATAGGCGGGCAGGTTCAGCGCGGGTTCGGCGGGCGCCTCGTTGACCAGCTGCGCTGCCTTTTGCGCGACGGTCAGCTTCTGCGCCTCGGGGGGAAGGGCGGGGGTGGTGGCCTGACCGGCGGCGGCGAGGAGGAGGAACGGGATCACTGGGCGTCCTTCGGACCGAGGGTGTAGATCTTGAGCTCGCGCGCCAAGGTGGCGGCGTCCGCGTCACTCTGGATGGTGAGCGTGATGCTCTCGCCAGGCAACAGGTCGAAGCCGTCATCGGACGGTTCGGCGGCGGTGGTGCCGAAATTGACCTGCACCTGCCGCGCGAGGTTGCGCGCGGTCAGCGTCAGCTGCTTGCCCGCCCAGCGCGCCGTGATGCCCGGCGCGGGGTAGGCCATGTCGCGCGGCACCTTCCGCTCGATGATCTGGCGGGCGATCACCTTGTCGCCATCGAACAGTTCGGCAACGGCATAGCTGCTCTCCGGCGCGGCGCCTGCGAAGAGCGTCGCGTCGGGGATCATCGCGACATCGCTGGCCGAGGCGGCGGCCATGGTCACACTGCCGGATTGCGAACCCAGCTTGCGGCCGTCCATGCCATAGCCAGTGACGCGCCAGCCGAGCGGCTTGGGCGTCGTGGCGTCGGACACCAAGGCGATCCGCGTCGCGCCGGGCTTGGTCTCCGCGACGATGGTCTGCGGTGCGAAGAAGCGGCGGACCTCGTGCTGGAGCATCTTGTCATGCCCGGTCCAGTCGATGCTCGACCAACTGATCGCGGGCCAGCTGTCGTTGAGCTGCCAGTAAAGCGACCCCAGCGTCACCGGGCGGCACGCACGGTGATGACGCGCCGCCAGGCCGATGGCGCGGGCCTGCATGGCCTGCGACAGATAGACCAGATCGGCAAAGTCGCGCGGGTCGCGCAGATTCTGCTTCAGGTAGAAGGTGATCCGGTCATTGCCTTCGCCCGCCAGGAACTTCTGGTGCGCCTTCATTACCGGGCTGTCGATGCGGAAATCCGCCGGGTCGGCAAAGGTCGCGATGGTCGACAGGTCGGGAAAGGCCTGGAAGCCATATTCCGACATGAAGCGCGGGCAGCTGTCGGTGTAACGTTCGACCGGCTTGGAGCCCGACCAGACGTCCCAGAAATGGCGGTCGCCATCCTTGTCGGTATCGGTCGGCCCCTCATAATCGGTCGAGGGCGAGCCCGGCCAATAGGGGATGCCGGGCGAATTCTTGATGACCGCATCGCGCAGCACGCGGTCGAACAGCACGGCCATGCCGGTGCCGATCCGTTCCTGCTCGTCGGGGCCGACCGCCTTCTTGAACGCCTTGCGATCCGACCAGTTTTCCCAGCCAGACAGCACTTCGTTGTTGCCCGCCCAGATGACCAGCGAGGGATGCGATTGCAGGCGTGCGACCTGTTCCTCGGCCTCGATCCGGACGTTCTCGCGGAACTTGGCGTCGGGGGGCGTGACCGCGCCGCCGAACATGAAGTCCTGCCACACCATCAGGCCCAGCTCGTCGGCGGCGTCGTAGAAACGGTCCTCGGGATAATAGCCACCGCCCCAGATGCGGACGATGTTCATGTTCGCCGCGACCGCCTTTTCCAGCATCTGGCGCTCGGTCGCGGCGGCGACGCGCGCGGGGAAGGCGTCGAAGGGGATGACGTTGGTGCCCTTGGCGAAGATGACGTTGCCGTTGATCTTCAACCCGAAGCTGCCGTCCTTGCGGACCAGCTCGACCGTGCGCAGGCCGGTGCGCTTCTCGACCGTATCCGCGCCCGCGAGCGCGGTACTGACGGTGTAGAGCGGATGCGCGCCGAAGCCGATCGGCTGCCAGCGTTGCGGTTTGGTGATCGAGACGGGCACGACCACGTCATTCTCGCCGGGTTGGAGCGCGACATCGCGGCGGACTCGGATGCGCTTGCCATCGGGGCCGGTGACGGTCACGTCCATCCGCCCGGTCTGCGCGCGGTCCGCGACCACCGAGGCACGGGCGAGGATACGTGCTTCCGCGTCGGTCAGCGCCTCCTGCTCGATGCGCAGATTGTCGATGCGCGCGGCGTCCCAAGCTTCCAGACGGGCGGGGCGCCAGATGCCGATATCGACGATGCGCGGTGCCCAGTCCCAGCCATATTGGTATTTCGGCTTGCGGACATAGGGCGAGGTCTGAACACCCTTGGGCTCGTCGCCATAGGGCGAGTCATATTCGCCGGGTAGCGGATGCTTCTCGGCCAGCACCATCGGCTGGAGCGTCTTGATCGGCGAGGCGAAGGTGACGACGATCTCGTTTGCGCCCGCCTTCAGCAGCGGCTTGGCATCAGCTCGCCAGCGACGATGCGCATTGTCCGCCGACAACAGGCGCTGCCCGTTGACCGTGACGGTCGCGAAGGTGTCGAGCCCGTCGAACACCAAGTCCAGGTGATCGCGGGCCAGCATGGCGGGCGTGACGTCCAAATTGGTGCGATACTGCCACCCGGTCAGGCCCGCCCACTGGATCGGGGCCTCGTTCGCACCCTTATAGGGATCGGGGACGATGTTGGCGGCGATCAGATCCTGCTGCACGCTGCCCGGCACGGTCGCGGCCAGCCAGTCGGCGGCTTGCGGATGCGCGCGTGCGGCGGCGGCATCCTTCGGGTCGATCCGCACCTGCCACCGGTCGAGCGTCGCCACCGTCTTGGGCGCCGCCAAAGCGGGGAAGGGCAGGGCGAGCGCGGCCAGGATCAGGCCGAGGCGATGTTTCACAGCGATTTCCCCGAAAGCGGCATCATGAACGGGCCCCGGAGGCGCGTGGTGCAGGATGCGATGACATGGTGTCGGACGAAGCGGGCCACGCGGCGGGGACGCGCGTGCGCCAGGGGACGCATCCCCCCTTGCATCAGGCCTTTCCTCGCCATCCGTCACCCCCGTCATCCACCGGCTTGTCGTGTGCCGGTATTCTCATGATATGTTTTGGTATCATGGCGGCGCGGGGCGGAGGCGTCCACCCATTTTCTGAGGGTCGGGGCTATCGGCGACCCGCTGCCATCGATTGAAGCGTCAGTGCGCCATCCCAAGTGCCAGCAACCCGATGATCCAGATCAGCAGCACTGCCCCGGCCATCACCGTCACGACCAGCGTCACCAACAGCCCAAGCAGCGGACCCAGGCCGTAAGCCCCGCGCAATTGCAGGAAGAGATGGGCGGGAAAGGCGAGCAGCCACAGCGCCTCGCCCGGCAGATGGGCCAGCTTCACCCATAGGATCATCACCACCATCAGCAGGCTGACGAAGCTGAGCGAATAGGTGACGAACACCGCATGGTCGAACATCGCGACCCCGCGTTTCCAAAGGAAGAGCAACCCCATGAACGGCATGGACAGCAGGATCAGCGCCCAGGAGAATTTATAGCCATTGGCTTCCATCTTGAAGATCAGGAAGTCGGGATCGCGAATGGCATGGTCGATCTTTTCGTCCAGCGCCTTCCAGCCGGTGATGACCTGTGTCTCATGCTCGTCGCCATGCCCATTGGCCGAGGTCGCTCCGCCACCAAGCGCCATACTGGCCATCTCCAGCTCCTGCCGGCGGTCGACGAGTTGCGCGCGTTCGCGGTCGAGCGCGGCGACGTCGTGGCGTGCGGCCAGTTCCTCGACGCGCTTGCGGTCGATGGCGGCGATGCGCTGTTCGGCCTTCTCGGCCTTGGCGTGGATTTGCGCGACGGCCTGCTTGGTGTCGGGCGCGTGGAAGGTCGCAAAGCCGCCCAATACCGAATAGGCGACATAGAGCAGGAAGACGCTGAACAGATACAGCGCCAGCGGTGACAGGAAACGCCGCCGCTCGCCCGCGATATAGCGGCGGGTCAGCTCGCCGGGGCGGGTGACCAGCATCGCCATGGTCCGCCAGACCTGCCCCTCGATATGCAGCACGCCATGGCTGAAATCGTGCCACCACGCGCCCAGCGTGCGGTGGATATGGGTCGATTGACCACAGGCATGGCAGTAATCGCCGACCAGTGCCGTCCCGCAATTCAGGCAATGATTTCCAGCCTGTGCGTGCATTCCACCCCCCCGTTCGATGCGAACCCCGGCCTGTGAGACACGATAATTTACAGGCCTGCGCAAGCGCAAAGATGGCGCGAGGATCAGTTCTGCGCGGACAGGCGGGTGTCGACCAGATCCAGCTCGCGGCCCAGCTTCTGCGCGGTTTCGGAGCCGATCGCCCGCGCGTTCAGCAGCTCGAACACCACCCGCCGTTCGGCGCGGATGGCGGCCAGGCGCATCTTGCGCTCCACCTCCTCGAACCGGCGGGCGTCGGGGTCGGCGTCGCCCTCCAGCGTGTCGATCCGGGTGCGGTAGGTGTCCATCAGGCGCGCGGCGATATCGACATATTGGTCGGCATCGTCGCGCCCCTCGGCCATTTCATGCTGAAGCCGCTCCAGCTCGGCGATGGCGGCCTTGGCGGCGGCCAGGCGGGTGCGGTCCAGTTCGCTCGCCGCATCCTCGCTGGGCAGGGCGAGGCCGCGCAGCAGCAGCGGCAGGGTCAGGCTGGCGATGACCAGCGAGGACAGGATGACGCCGCAGGCCAGGAAGATGACCAGATCGCGCGCGGGAAAGGGCGTGCCGTTGGTCAGCGTCAGCGGCAGGGTCAGCGCACCGGCCAGCGTGATCGCGCCGCGCGCGCCCGCCACCGACATGGCGGTGATGATCCGGCGCGGCGGACTGGTCGGATTGGGCAGGTGCCGCTGGCGGAACAGCGTGAAGCGCAGCGCGACCCAGGTCCAGGCGAAGCGCAACGCGGCCAGCCCGGCGACAATCGCGAGGACATAGAGGCCCAGCCACCAGAGGCTGTCATGCCCGGTCAGCATCACCGTGGCGCGCGCGCCCGCGAACACCTGCGGCAACTGCTCGCCCAGCAGCACGAAGATGATGCCATTCAGCGTGAATTGCAGCATGTCCCACACCGCTTGCCGCCGGATGCGGATGGCGGCACGCACCCCCGACGAGACATTGGTGAAGGACATGGCGATCCCCGCCGCCGCCGCGGCGAGCACGCCCGAACTCTCGACATGCTCGGCGACCAGATAGGCGGCGAAGGGGATCAGCAGGCTGACCAGGATGTTCGATCCGCTGTCGTCGCCGAAATGGCGCGAGAAACGATTCTTGGCGGTCACCGTGCCCCAGGCGATGCCGACGCCCAGCCCGACGCCGGAGATCGCCATCCATAGGAAGGTCAGCCCGGCATCGGCCAGCGAGAAGGTGCCGGTCAGCGCGGCGGCGACCGCGAAGCGCAGGCACACCAGGCCGGAGGCGTCGTTGAGCAGCGACTCCCCCTCCAGGATGTGCATCATCCGCTTCGGTATGGGGGCTTTCTGCGCGATGGCGGATACCGCGATCGGGTCGGTCGGTGAGACGACGGCGGCCAGCGCAAAGGCCACCGCATAGGGGATGGCCGGGATCATCCAGTGGATGAAGAGCCCCATGCCGAGCACCGTCAGGAAGACGAGGCCCAGCGCCAGTCCCAGCACCGCGCCCGCGTCGCGGAACAACTCGTCCTTGGGAATGCGCCAACCGTCCAAGAACAACAGCGGCGGCACGAACAGCAGGAAGAATATCTCGGGGTTCAGCTCGACCCGCACCTGCGCGATCCCGCCGATCACCGCGCCCAGTGCGATCTGGACCAGCGGCCGGGGCAGGGCGGAGGGCAGCAGGCGGGACAGGACCCCGCTCAACACGACGGCGAACATGAGGAACAGGCTGAGCGTGACGACGTCCAATCGGGGACCTTTCGGGTGCAGCGGTTGGAGCGACCATGGCGGCAGGCGGCACGGCCGAAGGATCAGCGAACCGCCAAGGCGATTCGCGCGAAGCCCATGAATGCCATGCGGGGTAAGGGTGGTTCAACCCGTTAAACGGGTTTTACGGATTGATGTGCTTTTGGGAAGGGGGAACGACGCTCAAGCGTTTCCTCCGCTGCAAGGGGAGGGGGACCATGCGAAGCATGGTGGAGGGGTGTCGCCCTATCGAGAACAGGACACCCCTCCGTCAGGGCTGGCGCCCTGCCACCTCCCCTTGCAGGGGAGGAAAGACAGTTTACGCCGCGGCGCGCATCCCTTGGTCGATCGGCGCGAGTGCCGACAGGAACTGTTCCGCACTCGCGCGCCAGGTAAAGCCCTGCCCGAAATGCTCACATGTCTCGCGATCGAGCGTCAGCGCGCCCGCGATCGCGCGGTCCAGCGCTTCGTCCATGACCCCGACCTGCGGGGTCAGCACGTCGAGCGGACCCTGCACCGGCAGCGCGGCGACCGGGGTGCCGCAGGCCAGCGCCTCGATCATCACGAGCCCGAAAGTATCGGTACGGCTGGGGAAGACGAAGACATCCGCCGCGCGGTAGATGGCGGACAAGTCCTCGCCGAACTTCGCGCCCAAGAAATGGACATGTGGGTACTTCGCCGCCAGCGCCGCGCGGGCCGGGCCGTCGCCGACCACCACCTTCGATCCGGGGACGTCGGTGGCGAGGAACGCGGCGATGTTCTTCTCCACCGCCACGCGACCCGCATAGAGCTGCACGGGGCCTGGCAGGCTGCGGACGGACGCATCGCGTGGACCGTGGGCGCGGAACAGCGCGGTATCGACGCCGCGCCCCCAGTGGCGGCTCTGCGGCAGTCCATGCGCGGCGAGTGCCTGTGCCACGCTGGGCGTCGAAGCCAGGATCGCGGCGGAGGGGGCGTGGAACCAGCGGACATAGCGCCAGACGAATTCCGGGTTCACCGCCCTGATCCGCGCCGCGACATATTCCGGGAACTGGGTGTGATAGGCGGTGGTGAAGGGCAGCCCCTGTGACAGGCACCAGCGCCGCGCGAGCAGGCCCAGCGGCCCCTCGGTCGCGATATGCACCGCCTCTGCCCGGAACTCTGCCAGCGTGCGCCCGACCAAGCCCGGACGCGGCAGCGCCAGGCGAATCTCGGGATAGGTGGGGCAGGGGACCGAGGCGTAGAGATCGGGCGAGATGATGGTCAGTTCATGCCCCATCGCGCGCAGCTCGGCCGAGACCGATTGCAGGGTGCGGACCACGCCATTGACCTGGGGTGACCAGGCGTCGGTAACGATCGCGATCCGCATCCGTATTGACCCCCTTCGTGCCTCAGGCGGCGATGGTCGCCGGGGCGGATACGGCCGGAACCGGACGCTGACGCCGCGCCTCCATCTCGTCGCCCCAGTGCAGGATTTCCATCGTGCCGTCGAAATGCTCGACCAGCGCGGTGCAGCCCTCCACCCAGTCGCCGTCATTATAATAGGTAACGCCGCCGATCTCGCGAATTTCCGCCGTGTGGATATGGCCGCACACCACGCCGTCGACGCCGCGCGCACCCGCCGCATGGGCGACGACTTCCTCGAAATGCGAGATGAAGGCGACCGCGTTCTTCACCTTCGCCTTGGCGTGTTTGGACAGCGACCAGTATGGGCGCTTCATCCACCGGCGAACGATGTTCACCCAGCGGTTCACTTCCATCAGCGCGGTATAGGCAAAGTCGCCGACATGGGCGAGCCAGCGATGCGCCAGCGTGATCGCGTCGAACTCGTCGCCGTGCAGGATCAGCAGGCGGCGGCCGTCTGCCGTCTCGTGGATCGCCTTGCGGCAGATGGCGATGCCGCCGAAGTCCATGCCGGTGAACTGACGGAAGATCTCGTCGTGATTGCCGGGGATATAGACGACACGGGTGCCGCGCTTGGCGCGCTTCAGCAGGCGCCACACCACGTCGTTATGCGCGGCGGGCCAGTAGAATTTCTTCTTCAGCCGCCAGCCGTCGATCATGTCGCCGACCAGATACATGGTCTCGCTGTCGACATGGTCCAGAAAGTCGATCAGCATCTCGGCATTGCAGCCGCGCGTGCCGAGATGGACGTCCGAGATCCAAATGGTGCGATAGCGACGCCGTTCGTTGCCCTCCGGCTCGGGCGTTACGGGCGCGCGGGGGATGAAGTCGAGGATGGCGGCGTCTTCGTGCAACGAACCATCGATCGGAATGCTGGTGATCGGCATCGGCATAACCCCACGCTTGGCGTTATGCGTGTCATGCCTGTCATCTGTTACGCGCGCGTCGCAAATCGGTGACAGAGACAAAGCAGTTTAATGACTCGTTAA
>NZ_BCTY01000029.1 GCF_001591005.1 Sphingomonas sanguinis NBRC 13937 | reverse complement strand
TTGAACTGGTCGGTGATCGCGATCAGCTCGACCTTTTCTGTCGCCGTCATGGCGATCTGCTCGGCGACAAGGTGATCGTCTACAACTAACTGGAGCATTGGACGATCACGCGCCAAACTGAGCGAGCCAGAGCTTGATCGGCGTTCCCGGTTGGGAAACGACCAACGACATGGCCAAGGCTTCCCCGCAAGGATGGTATTTCGGGAATTGACGTTGCTGCATTGCAGCGACATATATCTCTTCAAGGCGATGGATTTCCGCCGGGTCGTCTGACCGAACCGCCCTAGCAAGGGCCGATGATTCCTACTTGGCGCCGCAAGGCAGCAAAGGAGGAATCGTGCGCGCGACGTTTCGCAATCTGTACCATGAGTTCAACGTGGCGGCGTTCTTTTGCGACCGGCACGACCATGCCATGTCGGTGGTTCGCTGGACGCTGATCCTGCTGCCGATGGCGGCGCTGGTCGGGACGTTGTGCGCGGCTTTCCTATGGAGCCTCGATGCCGCTACACAGGCCCGCTTCGATCATCCGTGGCTGCTGTATCTCCTGCCCGTGGGCGGGGCAGCCGTCGCGTTTCTCTATCATCACACCGGGCGCTCGGTCGAAGCCGGCAACAATCTGATTGTCGAGCAGATCCATGAGCCCGGGGGTGGCGTACCGCTCCGCATGGCACCGCTGGTGTTCCTTGGCACGATCGCGACGCATCTGTTCGGCGGCTCGGCGGGACGCGAGGGAACCGCCGTGCAGCTCGGCGGCAGTCTCGCCAGTGCCATCGCCGGCCTGTTCCGTCTCGATGCATCCGGTATTCGCATCCTGCTGATGGCCGGCGTCGCGGCGGGCTTCGGCGCGGTGTTCGGCACGCCCTTGGCAGGCGCGGTGTTTGCTCTTGAAGTGCTGGCGCTTGGCCGCGTCGAATATGGCGGGATCATTCCGTGCTTGCTCGCCGCGCTGGTCGGGGACTGGACGTGTCATGCCTGGGGCATCCACCACACGCCTTATCACATCGCCTATGCCGCCCCCGCCACGGGCGCGCTGCTGGTCGAGCCGCTGATGCTCCTCAAGGCGACGATCGCGGGCGTCGCCTTCGGGTTCGCCGGCCTCGTCTTCGCCGAAGCGAACCACGCATTCGGCGGCTTCCTCAAGCGCCGCATACCTTACGGACCGGCCCGTGCCGCTCTGGGCGGCGTCCTGGTCATCGCGCTCGTCTGGATCGTCGGCACCCGCGCCTATCTGGGTCTGGGCGTATGGTCCGCCATCCCCGGTGATCCTACGATCGCGGGCTTCTTCAGCGGCCCGGTCGATCGGTGGAGTTGGGCGCTCAAGATGCTGTTCACCGTCGTGACGCTGAGCGCAGGCTTCAAGGGCGGCGAGGTGACGCCGCTGTTCTTCATCGGTGCCGCGCTCGGCAACGCGCTGGGGTGGCTGCTCGGTGCACCGCTCGACCTGTTCGCAGCGCTCGGTTTCGTCGCCGTGTTCGCCGGGGCGGCCAACACGCCGCTGGCCTGTACGATCATGGGGATCGAGCTGTTCGGCGCCACCCATGCCGTGCCGATCGCGGTGGCCTGTTTCGTCGCCTACATCTGCTCGGGCCATAACGGCATTTACCTGTCGCAGCGGATCGCCGTGCCCAAGCGTCCCGCCCGCGCTCATACCGGCACCTTAACGCTGCGCGACGCCCGCGCATCCCGCCGTAGCCGGCGTCCTTCCAACACCGTCAAGGAGCATAACTGATGCCCCACAAGGTCACGCCCAGCGAGATCGGGATGATCCGCATCTACATGAAGCCGTCCGACAAGGCTGCGGGCGCGCGTAGCTTCTGGTCGCGCAAACCGCTGTACCGCGAGCTGGTCGCGCAGGCGAAGCGCGACGGCATTATGAACGCCGTCGCCCATCACACCCATTACGGCTACAGCAATCATGGCCCGATTCGGGAAAATGGCTCCGAGATTTCCGATCCGCACCTGACCATGTGTGTCGAGCTGATCGGCCAGCGCGGCGAACTCGAACGCTTCTGCGAGGGGCATGGCGATCTGCTCGCGGGCAAAGTGATCGTCTACAAGCATCTGGAGCATTGGAGCATCGGTCCGGGCGGCGTCCGGCATGAAGATGCGGTGCCCGCCGAGCTGGCCGATGAAACGGGGCAGGCGTGAGAGTGGGAAGCGTCAGCTCCTCCTCGTGGCTCGTCTGGGCGCTGGGTTCCGCCGGATTTGCCGCGCTGACCGCGATCTTCGCCAAGATCGGGGTCGAAGGAATCAACTCCGACCTGGCGACCCTTTTCCGCACGCTCGTGATTGTCGTGGTGCTGACCGCCCTGCTCGCGCTTACCGGCAAATTTCAGCCCCTCGGGACCATCGCGCCACGTACCTGGCTGTTTCTCGGGCTGTCCGGCCTGGCGACCGGCGCGTCATGGCTCTGCTATTTCCGCGCCCTGAAGATCGGCGACGCAGCGCGGGTCGCTCCCATCGACAAGCTGAGCGTCGTTTTTGTCGCCGTCATCGGCGTGACGCTTCTTGGTGAACACCTCTCCCTGCGGGGCTGGTTCGGCATCGGTTTGATCGGTGCCGGCGCCGTGCTCGTCGCGCTTGCCTGATGCCTTTCGAACGGAAACCAACGATGCGCTATCTCCCGATCGTCGCCGCTGCCGTCGCCATTGCCGCTACACCGGCACTCGAAGCTCGCACCGCAAAGCGCGCCCGCACTCCGCACAACGTCATTCTGGTCGTCATCGACGGGTTGAGAGGCAAGATCGTCACCCCTCAAACCGCGCCTGAACTGGTCCGGCTACGGGATGCCGGGACCTACTTTCCCAACAGCCATTCGGTATTCCCGACGTTCACGACCGCCAATGCCTCCAGTCTCGCGACCGGCCATCAGCTTGGCGATACCGGCGATTTCAGCAACACGATCTGGACGGCCGCCCCGATCGCAAGCGCGGCGGGCAGCGTCACCCCGTTCCTCGAAAACGATGCCGTGCTCGGCGAGGTCGATACGCACTTCGGCGGCAATTACCTCAACGAAACGACTGTTCTCGAAGCCGCACGCAAAGCGGGATACGGCACCGCTGCGATCGGCAAGCTCGGCCCAGCGCTTATCCAGGATCACCTCGCTCGCGACGGTATGACGACGATCATCGTCGACGACTCCACCGGACGGCCGGGCGGCATCGCGCTTTCGCCCGACACTGTCACAGGAATGACCAGGGCGGGGCTGCCGCTCGTCGCACCGGACAGGGGTGCCAACGGCCGTTCGGGGGACGCTCGCACACCCGGCACGCGCGAGGCCAATCGTGCGCAGCAGGACTATTTCATCGATGTCGCCACCCGCGTGGCGCTGCCGTCATTCAAGGCACGTCACCGGCCTTTCGCGATGGTCTTCTGGTCACGCGATCCCGATGGGACCCAGCACAATCAGGGCGACAGTCTCAACCGCCTGACGCCCGGAATTAATGGTCCGACGACCTTTGCTGCGATCCGCAACGCGGATGGAGATCTCGCAAAGCTGCGAACGGCGCTCAAGCGGCTTGGCCTAGATCGGACGACCGATATCATCGTCACGTCGGACCACGGCTTTTCCACGATCTCGAAGCAAAGCGACACGAGCCGTGCAGCACGGACGCGGTATGCCGATGTTCCTGAAGGCTTCCTCCCGCCCGGCTTTCTCGCGCTTGATCTGGCGTCGGCGCTGAATATGCCGGCATTCGATCCCGAGGCCGGCAACGCGCCGGTGACAACGGGTGCTCATCCCAGTCGCGGCAACGCACTGCTGGGGGCCGATCCCTCTCATCCCGACATCGTGGTTGCCGCCAATGGCGGGTCGGACCTGTTGTACCTGCCTGGACGCGATCCGACGCTCGCGCGCCGTATCGTCACCGCGCTGCTTGACCAGGATTATATCAGCGGAATCTTCGTCGATGATCGGCTCGGCTCGATCGCCGGCACGCTGCCATTATCGTCGATCAACCTCAAAGGGGCAGCGCTGCCCCCCGTACCGTCGATCGTCGTCATCTTCCGCTCGGCAACGACCGGCTGCGCAATACCGACGAACTGTCAGGTGGAGGTGGCGGATACGACGCTGCAGCAAGGCCAGGGCATGCACGGCAGCTTCGGCCGCGGCGACACCCTCAACTTCACAGCGGCGATCGGCCCCGATTTCAAACGGCGTTTCGTCGATCCGGCACCGGTCAGCAACGCGGATATCGGACACACGATGATGGCCTTGCTACGCCTCTCCCCGACGCCGCATGGTGCGCTGACCGGCCGGGTATTGAGCGAAGCGATGCCCGGGGGGCGGATGACCCCCTATGTCCGGGGCGAGCAGCGATCCGCTGCCGCCGGGAATGGTCTCGTCACCCTGCTGCGCTATCAGGAGGCGGCAGGCATTCGTTATCTCGACGCCGGGGGTTTTGCGGGCCGCACTCTCGGCCTGGCTGATGTGGCAGCACCTGAAGCCGCTGGCCGGGGAGCGCGTCGATGACGGGGCTGCCGCAATTCTGGCTTGTCCGTCATGGTGAGACGGCCTGGAGCCTGACACGTCAGCATACGGGTCGAAGCGACATTCCCTTGACGAAGGGCGGGGAGGAAGCTGCCCAACGCCTGAGCGAGCGCCTGCCGACACGTCCCTTTTCGCAAATATGGTCCAGCCCGTCGCAGCGCGCGCGTCGAACCGGCGAACTGGCAGGCTTCTCCCGGAAGATCGCAATCGTCGATGACCTCGCGGAGTGGGATTATGGTGCCTACGAAGGTCGAACCACGAAAGAGATTCTGGCCGATCGCCCGGATTGGATGCTGTTTCGCGATGGCTGCCCGCAAGGTGAAACACCTGACGACATCACGGCGCGGGCGGATCGCGTCGTCGAACGCCTGCGGGCCTCCACGTCCGACATCCTGATCTTTTCCAGCGCCCATATCCTGCGGGTGCTGGCTGCGCGCTGGCTGGGGCTTCCCGCCGCGGCCGGTGCGCTCTTCATCCTCGACACCGCCAGCATCAGCATTCTCGGTTACGAGCACAATGATGCCGAGCGGGTCATTCGCGGATGGAATCTGGCATGAACCGGACTGCCCTCCTCGCATGGGCGATAGGGGGCATCTTCGCACCGCTGGGCGGGATCAGCGCCGGCATCATCACTTACGCCGAATATAGCCAGCACCGGCTTCCCAAGGGGCGGGCAGCCCGTGAGGCCCTGCGAAGCGGGGCGGTGGCGACGGTCGTCCTCCTGACGGTCACCGGCCTGTTCGGTTGGTGGGTGGGCCGGTCATGACGAACACGCATGACGATGCCTCTCCGCTCATTCTTGAGGGCGTTGTGACCGAACTGAGCGGCCGGATCATCCACGACGGTGTGGACCTCGTCATGAAGCGTGGCGAGGTTCTTGGCTTGGTCGGCGCGTCGGGATCGGGAAAATCGGTTCTGCTTCGATGCATTATCGGCCTGCTGCCACCGAAAGCGGGCACCGTCAGGCTGTTCGGAGACGATCTGTACCAGGCTGACGACCGGACGCTGGCCGCGATCAAACAGCGCTGGGGCGTGCTCTTTCAAGCCAACGCACTGTTTTCCGATTTCAGCGTTCTGGACAACATCGCGATGCCGCTGCGCGAACATCACGGTTTGCCGGAAGAGCTGATCCTGTCGGTCGCAAGAATGAAGGCGCTCGCATCGGGACTTCCCGAGGATGCGCTGTGGAAGTTCCCGTCCGAGCTTTCCGGCGGGTTGCAAAAGCGTGTGGGGGTGGCGCGGGCGATCGTGCGCGACCCGGATCTCATCCTCCTCGACGAACCGACTGCCGGTCTCGATCCGATCATGGCAGCACAGATCGATGCCCTGATCGGTGGTCTGGCAAGCGAACTAGGCCTGAGCGTGGTGGTCGTGACCCACGACCTCGATACCCTCTACACCATCTGCGACCGTGTCGCGGTTCTGTCGGATCGCACGATCCTTGCCGTCGCCCCCGTCCGTGAGCTGGAGCACAGCCAGGACCCGTGGCTCCGCAACTATCTGCTGGGCACACGGACGCGGGCCGGGCGCATAGCTGATCCAAAAGTCGTTCATCCCTCGCCACAGGAGATCATGTCATGAAGCTGCTTGCTGTCATCGTGGGCGCGGACAGCGCGCCTGCCTGTCTGGATGCGGCGGTTCTTGCCGCAAAAGCATTGGGCGACGCTTCGATCGAAGCACTCAACGTCGTCGTCGATCCCGATAGGATTCACGCCTCCAGCGATGAGGAAATCCAGTTCCAGCGCATGCGCGAACGTGATGAAGGGACCGCGCAGGAGCGTGCCGATGCGGCCCATGCCGCCTTCGTCGCGTGGAACGCCGGGGCAGGCGAGGACACGCCACGGGTATTCTGGCGGTCGGTCGTCGGCACGGAAGAAGCCGTCGTTACGAGCGAGGCCGCGAACGTCGATGCGCTGATCGTGGTCGCGCGCGAACAGAGCATGGACAGTGGCGATGCCATTCACGCAGCCCTCTTTTCCACCGACAAACCGGTCCTGATCGTACCACCGCACTGGCAGCCCGGTGCCGTCACCGCATTCAGCCATATGGCTGTCGGTCTCAGCGACAGCGATACGGCCCGCCATGCGATCAGGGAGGCGGCACCATGGTTGCGGGTGGCAAGCCGGGTCACCGCGATCCGCATCGGCGAGGATGGCGATCCGGCGCTGAAGCTCGAGGCGCTGCTCGACGAACTGTGCGTGACGCACGAACTTCATGTCGTCCCCCGACAGGGTGACAATCTGGGTGCGCAGCTCGTCGCGGAAGCCAAGGCTGTCGGAGCCGATCTACTGGTGACCGGCGCCTACCGGCACAACCAGCTCGTCGAATGGTTCATGGGCGGCACCACGCGGCATCTGCTCGCCGCAGCCGAAATCCCGTTGCTGATGGCCCTTGAACGATGAACGGAGCTGCCCATGCGCGCCTGATCCTGCTTCGACATGGAGAAAGCGAAGCCAACGCCGCCAATCGCTTTACCGGATCGGCCGATCCCGCATTGACGGCAAACGGGCGCGGACAGGCCGACGCCGTTGCCCGTCAGTTGCTGGACCGCGGCATTCGGCCCGCCCGCATCTTCCGGTCGACGCTACGCAGGTGCGCCGACACCACTGCCATCGTCACGGCCGTGACCGGCAGTCAGGACGTTCCCGTCATCGCAAACCTGGCTCTCAACGAACGCGATTACGGCGCGCTGACAGGGCTGAACAAGGCGGAAGCCGCAGATCGGTACGGCGTCGAACAGGTGCTGCGCTGGCGCCGCTCCTATGCCGATGCACCGCCCGACGGGGAGAGCCTGCGCGATACGGCAGCGCGCGTGCTCGCCTACCACATCCACGTCATGCTGCCTGCCATTATGCAAGGCGGCGCCACGCTGGTCGTGGCGCACGGCAACAGCCTGCGCGCACTCGCCATGGCGCTCGACGGCATCGATGCGCTCGGGGTCGAGACGTTCGACATCCCGACCGCCGGTGCCATCCTCTACGAATTCGCCGCAACGACCGCGATCCTCGATCGCGCGATCATCTCCTGACAGGAAATTTCCCATGTCCATCGACAGCCAGATCGCCCGTCTCCAAGCCCTGGAAATCCTGGATTCCCGGGGCAATCCGACCCTGTACGTCACGGTGACGCTGACGGACGGAAACTCGGCAACCGCCTCGGTCCCGTCCGGGGCTTCGACCGGCCTGCACGAAGCCGTCGAACTTCGCGACGACGACCGTAACCGTTACGGCGGCAAGGGCGTGCGGCGCGCTGCCGCTCATGTCGAAGGCGAGATTGCAGATGCACTCATGGGGTTGGATGCCCGCGCGCAATCCGACATCGATCATGTGATGATCGCACTCGACGGCACCGACACCAAGGGCCGGCTCGGTGGCAACGCCATCCTGGGCGTTTCCATTGCCGTCGCGCGCGCCTCCGCGCTGGCACAAGGGCGACCACTCTACCGGAGCCTGAACGACGCCGATGACTATCTCCTGCCGGTGCCCTGCATGAACGTCCTGAACGGCGGCAAACATGCCGACAGCAGCCTGGACTTCCAGGAATTCATGATCGTGCCGCACGGTGCGCCGGGTTTCGCGGAAGCCGTGCGCTACGGTGCGGAAACCTATGCCGCCCTGCGTAGCCTGTTGCACGACCGCGGGCTTGCGACCTCGGTGGGTGACGAGGGTGGCTTCGCGCCTCGGCTCGACAGCAACGAGGCCGCCTGCGAGCTGATCGTCGCAGCCATCGAACGTGCAGGGTATCGCCCCGGGGTCGATATCGCGATTGCGCTCGATCCCGCCGCATCGTCCTTTGCCGAGGGTGAGAGCTATCACCTGTCGCGGTCGCGCACCGGACGGCTCGATCGGGCGGCACTGCTCGCACTCTACGGGCGCTGGATCGATGCCTATCCGATCGTCTCGATCGAAGACGGCTTTGGCGAGGAAGACTGGGCCGGGTTCATCGATCAGACCGCCGACCAGGGCGATCGGATACAGATCGTCGGGGACGACCTGTTCGTCACCAACCCCCGCATCATCCGTGAAGGCATCGCCCGACACGCTGCCAATGCCGCCCTCATCAAGCCGAACCAGATCGGAACGGTGACGGAGACGATCGAGGCCGTCCGCATCTGCCAGCAAGCGGGATGGGGGACGATGGTGTCGCATCGCTCCGGTGAAACCGCAGACGACTTCATCGCCGACTTTGCGGTCGCGATGGGTGCAGGCCAGATTAAGTCGGGCGCCCCGTGTCGCGGCGAGCGGCTTGCCAAATATAACCGCCTCATCGCGATCGAGGCGGAGCTGGGCGATCGTGCCCGCATGGCGGCTCCGTTTGCCCGTTACGTCGAGAGGCGGGCATGATCGATCCTACCGCATTGGTCGCACCCGTCGTCCTCGGCATTGTCGAGGGCCTGACCGAGTTCATTCCCGTCTCCTCGACGGGCCACCTCATCCTCACCGAGCGTCTGATCGGCTATGAGGGACGGCAAGCGGGCATCGTCGATGTCGTCATCCAAGTCGGCGCGATTCTGGCAGTCTGCTGGCTCTATCGCGCAAAGCTGTGGTTGGTGGTGACCGGATTGAAGGGCGATGCCGGCGCACGACGCTTTTCGCGCAACGTCCTCATCGCCTTCATTCCGTCCGTCATCGTCGGCGGACTGGCACACGACTTCATCAAACAGGTGCTGTTTTCGCCCTATGTCGTGGTCGTCAGCCTTGTTGCAGGCGGGATTGCGATCATCGTGATCGAACGGTGGGCCAAGCGCCGTGCGGTCGTTGCCGGCGACGTCGAACACCTGTCGCCATCGCTCGCGCTCGGGATCGGGCTTTGCCAGCTTCTCTCGCTCATCCCCGGCGTGTCTCGCTCCGGCGCGACCATCATGGGCGGCGTTGCGTTGGGTGTCGAGCGTCGAGCGGCCACGGAATTCTCGTTCTTCCTGGCGATCCCGACCATGTTCGGCGCCGCTACGCTCGATCTCTATAAGAACCGCGACATCATCGGGGTCGATGACGTGATGGCGATCGGTGTCGGGCTGGTGGTGTCGTTCGTCGTCGCGATGGCGGTCGTAAGATGGCTCGTCCGCTACGTCGGTCGGCACGGTTTCGAGCCGTTCGGGTGGTATCGGATCGTCTTCGGCTTCGTGGTCGCCGGGTTGCTCGCCTCGGGCTGACCGACGCGCTGCCTTCCGTCGGCTTCTTTGCCACTCTGCAAGCAACGGAATGACAATGCCTCTTTGGACAGGTTTCCTGGTCGTGTTCCTTGGCTCGGGCATCGGCGGAATGCTGCGCCACGGGGTTGGTCTGCTTGCCCTGCGTTTCACGGGTGCGAACTTTCCCTGGGGTACGCTCGTCATCAACGTCGTCGGCTCGGCGTTGATGGGCCTGATGATCGGCCTGTTCGCGGCAAGGAGCATCAACGATCCCGAACTGCGGCTGTTCGTGACGACCGGACTGATCGGCGGCTTTACGACATGGTCGACCTTCTCGCTGGATATCGTGACGTTATGGGAACGCGGCGAGATCGGCTCTGCCATTGCTTATGCCGCTGCCAGCATCGTGCTGTCGTTGACGGTCCTGGCAATCGCCCTTCTCGCCGCGCGGCGCTGGGGATGATGCGAACAGCTGCACCAACGCACGGTGTTGACCGATACTGATATCGATCAGGAACGCTCTCGAAAGAATGACGTTTGCCCGGAACTGCAACGGGAGAATTTTCATGAAGATGCTGCTTGCGGCAACGGTCGCGATCGCGTTGGCGACGCCTGCTTTTGCCGATAATGACATGCCCACCAAGGCGCAGCGCGCATCGGTGATGAAGGCAATCCGCGCCGCTGGCTGCACCAATCCGACGAAGGTCGAGCGTGACGACGGTGGATTCGAGGTGGACAACGCCCGTTGCAAGGACGGCGTGTACGATCTGAAGCTGTCAGCGGACTACAAGATCATCTCGCGCGAGCGCGAGGACAACGACTGACCATGCCCGGCGCTCGCGCCGGCAGGCCGGGCGCCGCATGACTGACTATTTGCTACTCGTCCTGGGTGCGTTCGTTGCAGCCGCAATCTCGGGGTCTGCGGGCTTCGGAGGCGCATTGTTGCTCCTGCCGCTCCTCAACCAAGTCGTCGGCGTGACCGAAGCAGTGCCGCTGCTGACGATCGTCCAGATCATCGGTAACGGTGCCCGTGCCGTCATGAACTGGCAGCAGATACGCTGGCGCCCGGTCTTGCTGTTTCTCGCGGCGGCCATTCCGCTGTCGATGCTGGGGGCATTGTCCTTCGCATCACTTCCGACCAGCCTCGTCACTCGCCTGGTCGGTGGAGCGATCCTGTTGCTCGTCGTTCTCAAGGCGACGGGTATGATCGCGTTCAAGCCATCGCGCCGGGTTCTGGTCGTCGGGGGTGGCATTACCGGCCTGCTATCCGGCCTTGTGGGCAGTGCCGGACCGCTCGGCGCCGCGGTCTTCCTCAGCCTCGGCCTGCCCCCGCTCGCCTATGTTGCGAGCGATGCGACTGCGGCCATTGCCATGCACGGTGCCAAGACCATCGTTTATGGCGCGACGATCGATCTTGGACCGGCTTTCTGGCCCCTTGCGATTGCGATGGGCCTCGCGATGATCGCCGGCACCTGGGCCGGGCGCTCGCTTATCAAGCGACTGCCCGTCGACCGCTTTCGCCAATTCGTGATGGTCCTGCTCGCACTGATCGCGGTGCAGATGATCGTCATGGGCTGACAATAGGGGATCGGCGCAATAGCCGTATCCCGTCACTGCTTATCCGAAAGTCCGTGCGATGGATGCCTCCACCGTACTGCTGCTCGCCCTTCTGATGATGGCGGGTGCGGCACTCTACACCTCGGTCGGCCATGCCGGCGCATCGGCCTATCTGGCGATCATGGCGCTGTTCTCGCTGCCCGCCGAGACGATGCGCCCGACCGCGCTGATCCTCAACATTCTCGTCGCAAGTTTCACGACCTGGCGCTTCGTGCGCGCCGGGCAATTCAATGCAAGGCTGCTGCTGCCGTTCGTGATCGGCGCGATCCCGGCCGCCTATCTGGCAGGGCAAGTCCATCTGCCGGGGTACATCTACCGCCCGATCGTCGCGGCCGTGCTGCTGCTTGCCGCGATCCGCCTGTTGTGGCCGTCGAAGCATGAAGCGCCGGAACCGGTGCCGCCTCGCCATGGAATCGCGATCCTCTCCGGAGCGGGCATCGGCGCGCTGTCTGGGCTGACCGGGACAGGGGGCGGCATATTCCTCAGTCCGCTCGTGCTGCTCCTGGGCTGGGAGACGCCGCGCCGCACGTCGGGACTGTCGGCCGCCTTCATCCTGTGCGTCTCGATCGCCGGGTTGCTTGACAACCTCACGTCGGTCGGCCGGTTGCCGCGCGAGTTGCCGATCTTTGTCGTGGCCGTCTTTCTCGGCGCGCTGATCGGCACCCGGCTCGGTGTGTCGAAGCTCGATTCCCGGCGCCTGCTTCAGGCGCTCGGCGCTGTCCTTCTGATCGCAGCCGGGAAACTGGCGCTCACCTGACGTTGCCCCCGGAATCACGCTTGGCCCATCGCAGTGTGAAATAGCCGAGCAGACCGGAAATCAGCGAGCCGGCAAGAACACCGATCTTGGCCTCCGCCTGGAGGAGGGGACTGCTCGGAAAGGCGAGCAGCGTGATGAAGATGCTCATCGTGAACCCGATGCCGCACAGGAGCGCTACCCCGAGCATCTGAAGCCGCCCCGCATGTGCGGGCCTGTCGGCCAGCCCCAGCCTGACCGCGATCGACGCAAAGCCGAAGACGCCTCCGACCTTGCCGAGCAGCAATCCTGCCGCGACGCCGAGCGTGACGGGCGCGACCAGCGCGCTCGGCGGGAGCCCCAGCACCGGCACCGCGGCATTCGCCAGCCCGAAGACGGGAACGATCAGAAAGCTCACCGGCAGATGCAGGGCATGTTCCAGTCGATGCAGCGGGCTGACGCAGGCATGGTCGGATCGACCGGGAGTGCGCTCCATCGGTATGGTGAAGGCCAGCATGACACCGGCGAGCGTCGCGTGGATGCCCGAGCGCAGAACCAGTACCCAAAGAACGATGCCCACGAGAAGATAGGGCGACAGGCGTCGTACCTTGAACAGGTTGAACCCGATCAAAACCGCGAGCGCCGCTCCCGCCCCCGCTAGTGCAGGCAACGAGAGGTCGGCCGTGTAGAACAGCGCGATGATGAGCACCGCGCCGAGATCGTCGATGATCGCCAGCGCCGCGAGAAACACGCGCAACGATGCAGGCACGCGATTACCGAGCAGTGCGATGACGCCCAGCGCGAAGGCGATATCGGTCGCCGCGGGGATCGCCCATCCGGCCGCGGTCGGTCCGGCATTGAATGCGAGATAGATAAGAGCGGGCACGATCATGCCGCCGGCGGCTGCGATGCCCGGCAGGACGCGCCGCGGCCATGTCGAGAGCTGGCCGTCTACTACCTCGCGCTTGATCTCCAGCCCGACGAGCAGGAAGAACACCGCCATCAGACCGTCATTGATCCAGTGTTCGAGCGACAGCGGCCCGACATAGGCGTGCAGCATCGCTGCATAACCCGGTCCGAGAGGCGAGTTGGCGATGATGAGCGCAACCACCGCGGCGGCCATGAGAACCAGTCCGGCTGATGACTGTGCTTCGAGAAAACGGCGGATCGCACTGGGGTGCGATTGGGCATGGCTCATCAACAGGGTATCCGGACGTGAGAATTCGGACGCTGGCGGCCCGACCAGCGTAAGAACCTGCCCACCTCCGAATATGGCGGCGAACACCCGGGGAGAGCTATCGCATCGTCACATCATCAGGGCAACGTCATGTCGTGCCGTGAGCCCATCGTACAATTGAAACGATCCAAGCAGGCCCATGAGAGCTGCAGCGGCCGCTATCATCAAACAGGCGGTCGACATCCGATCGGTATCCGAGGTCTTATCGCTCGTCCCACCAAGGAACGGCCAACGAGACGAGGGGACGTTCTCGGAATCGATCGCGCTTCGGGACAGTGTGAAAGCGATCAGTCCGGGATCAATGCCCAACCGCGTATCTGCAACGTCGCCATCGTCGTAAGCGCCGACACATCGACTTCGACGACCTTGTCGACCTCAGCAGGGGCAATCCCGTTCCCGACCAGAGCCTGGCTGCACACCCGAACGGACACGCCTGCTCGTTTCAACGCCGCTATCAGGGCAAGATTAGGGTTCGTGGCAGCGCCGGTTTTCGTCGCATACGCCCCATTTTCAGCAATAATCGGTGTCGCCGGGCCGTGGACGATCACGACCACATCTCCCTGTGCTGGCCGCACGTTGTCCGCGCCGAGCAGATTCAGAAAGCGCGCGACCTTCTCCAGCGAGGGATTGACCTTGTCGGGGGATGACGCCGCCTTCGTCACGCTGAACAGTACCCGATAGCGCAGGGAGCGGTCCGGCCGCTCAACCGCGCCTTCTACCGGCGTGATCTTGCCATAGCCGGCAATCACGGGCTGTTGAGCGGTGCCTCCCGCTGACCCGGCACTGCTCATGACGGCAAGGCATCCTGCAACTGCGATAACGGGAAGCCGCATCTCATTTTTCCTTCCACAACCGGAATGATCATCCGACCCTCGCAAACACGGCCGCGCCCATGTTTCGCGGCCGCGCGGCAACCGACGCCCCGCGCGCTCGCGCCGGACGGGGAGCGGGAGCTGCTTCCTCCACGGCTGTATCGTCAGCGCCGAACATCGCTTCCAGCGTGCGCACGCACAGTGCAGCTGCGTCATCGGCAAGCCGGTAGTGAACCTGCTTGGCTTCACGTCTTGTCTTCACCAGATCGGCGCGGCGCAGCTCGGCAAGCTGCTGGCTGAGGGCCGGTTGGGTCACGCCGGTAGCAGCCTCTATGTCCGCAACCTGACGCTCACCGCCGAGCAGATAGGACAGGATCATGAGGCGCTGAGGCTGGGCGAACACGCGCAGCTTTTCGACCGCCGCATCGGCGATCGCGCGGGATTGATGGATCGCTGTCATCGATCGGCCTTTAACTGATGAAACCAGTCGTCACCGGCGCTACCCGGCAAGGCAGGCGGCAGCAGGACATCATCACCCGGCTGCCAGTCGGCCGGCGTATAGGCTTGCCCATCGGCCGAACGCTGCAATGCCCTGACTGTGCGGAGCATCTCGTCGACGGATCGCCCGACGTTCATCGGATACCAGTTGAGCGCACGGATAATGCCTTCGGGATCGATGAAATAAGTCGCGCGGACGGCTGAGGCGTCGCCGGCCTGTTCGTCGAGCATGCCGTAGGCGTAACCCACCGCCATCGACGGGTCTTCGACGACCGGGAACGGCACCTCTACACCGAAGACATCCTTGATCGCGCGCAACCAGGCGACGTGCGAATACAGGCTGTCGACCGACAACCCGAGCAGGACGCAATCCAGCTCCTCGAATTGCGGTGCGGCCTTCGCCAAGGCCACGAACTCGCTGGTGCAGACCGGCGTGAAATCAGCCGGGTGCGAAAAGAACACGACCCAACGACCACGATACTGATCGAGCGACATCTCGCCCTGCGTCGTGCGGGCAATGAAATTCGGGGCCGCGTCCCCGATGCGCAACGAGCGCGGTACGTCTGCATCCATCGTTTCCATGCTTTTCAGATGGCACGGGCAGCCCGTTGACGCAAGCAGATTATACAACTACATAAACCATGAAATCAATAAATGGAGACGATCGTGGAGTCGGCGTTAAACAAGGCAGTTGCGCAGATTGAACGTGCGAAGGCGGCAGGAGCGCCGATTGTCCATTCCTTCTTCGATGAGCCGACCAACACCGCGACCTACGTCGTCTGGGACCCTGCCACGCGGAAGGCGGCGATCGTCGACAGCGTCCTGGACTTCGACGCCGCGGCAGGCCGCACCGGGACGACATCAGCGGACGCGGTCATCGCATATGTGCGGGAGCACGGCCTCTCGATCGAATGGCTGCTCGAAACCCATGCCCATGCCGATCACCTGTCTGCGGCGCCCTATCTGCAAAAGGTGCTGGGTGGTCAGCTCGCGATCGGCCGCGAGATCATTCGCGTGCAGAACGTCTTCGGCAAGATTTTCAACGCCGGAACCGACTTCGAACGCGACGGCTCCGAGTTCGACCGCCTGTTCGACGATGGCGACCGTTTTGCGATCGGCGACATCGAGGCCATCGCGCTGCATGTGCCGGGGCACACCCCCGCCGACATGGCCTATGTCATCGGCGACGCGGTCTTCACCGGCGATACCCTCTTCATGCCGGATTACGGCACCGCACGCGCGGATTTCCCCGGTGGTGATGCGCGCCAGCTATTCCGCTCGATCCGCCGGCTGATGCAGTTGCCTGACGAGACGCGACTGTTCCTGTGCCACGACTACAAGGCTGCGGGTCGCGACCGGTATGTCTGGGAAACGACCGTGGGCGCGCAGCGCGTCGGCAACGTCCATGTCCACGAAGGGGTGAACGAAGACGACTTCGTCGCGATGCGCACCAGTCGGGACGCCACCTTGGCGATGCCCAAGCTCATCCTGCCGTCGGTGCAGGTGAACATGCGCGGCGGCCATCTGCCGGCGCCGGAAGCCAACGGCACCCGCTACCTCAAGATTCCACTGGATGCGCTGTGATGCCCGAATTTTTTCCCCATGCCATGCCGCTTGCCGGCTTCATCGGTGGCCTGATGATCGGTGTCGCTGCGGCGATCATGTTGCTGGGCAACGGTCGGATCGCCGGGGTCAGCGGGATGTTCGCGCGTGTCCTCGGCCTCTCCGAAGGGGGCGCTCCCTGGATGACAGCACTGCTTTTCACGGCAGGGCTGCCGCTGGGTGCGGCGCTGGCCGCGGCCGATGTGGATGTGGAAGCCCGCTTCCCGACATCCCTTGGGCTGATCGCCGTCGCCGGGCTGATCGTCGGGATCGGTACGCGGCTCGGCGCGGGGTGCACCAGCGGTCACGGCGTCTGCGGCCTGTCGCGCCTGTCGCCGCGGTCCATCGTTGCGACGGGTACGTTCATGGCGACCGGTATCGCCACCGTGACCCTCATGCGTCTGGCGGGAGTGGTATCGTGATGCGCCAGAGCCTCCTTTCGCTCATGAGCGGCACGCTGTTCGGCGCCGGCCTCGCCGTGTCCGGCATGATCGATCCTGCGCGGGTGCGGGCGTTCCTCGACGTCGCCGGTGCCTGGGACCCGACCCTCGCCTTCGTCATGGCCGGAGCGATCCTGCCGATGGCGCTGGCCTGGCTCATCGTGCGTCGGCGCTCCACGCCGATCGTCGCCGAGCAATTCCATACGCCCGCCACGTCGCCGATCGACGCGCGCCTCATCGGCGGTGCCGCCCTGTTCGGCATAGGCTGGGGCCTTGTCGGCCTGTGCCCGGGCCCTGCCATCGCCGCACTCGCGATCCAGCCTGCCCCCGCGCTGCTCTTCATCGCTGCAATGGCGCTCGGCGCAGCCATCCACTGCTTCGCACTCACCCCACGCCGTTCGGCGTGACCGGATAGGAGACGTCACATGGCCTTCAAGAAGATCACATCGTCCTTCTCGGCTGCTCCCCAACTTACCCGAAATGACGTCGCTGCTGCCGCACAGGCAGGATACCACTCGATCATTTCGAGCCGGCCCGATGGCGAGGAGCCAGGGCAGCCGAGCGCGCACGAAATGGCCCGGATCGCCGAAGAACATGGCCTTGGGTTCGCCCATGTCCCGATCGTGCCGGGCAAGGCGACCGATGCCGATGCGGACCGGATGAAGGAAGCGCTGGCCTCGCTGCCGGGGCCGACGCTCGGCTTCTGCCGAAGCGGCACGCGGGCGGCCACCCTATGGGCGCTGGCGGAGGCGGATCACGCCGATCCGGCGACGATCATCGGTCAGGCCAAGGCAGCCGGATACGATCTGGCCGATCTGAAGTCGGCGCTCGCCCGCCGTTCCGGAAAGGCCGGCAAATGACCTACGACATCGTCATCATTGGAGGCGGAGCCGCGGGTATCGCAACGGCCGCCAGCATTCTGAAGCGCAACGCCCAAGTGTCGATCGCGGTCGTCGATCCGGCCCAAGATCACTATTATCAGCCCGGTTGGACGTTGGTCGGGGCGGGCGTTTTCACCCCCGAACAGACCCGCAAGGCGGAAGCCGATGTCATGCCCAAGGGCGTCGAATGGATCCGGCTGCCGGCGATCACCATCGACCCCGAGCGTCAGGCGATCACCCTGGGCGACGGGGATACGATCGCCTATCGTGTCCTGATCGTCGCCCCCGGCCTGCGTTTGGCGTGGGAGAAGATCGCGGGGCTTACCGAAGCGTTGGGCCGCAACGGGGTCACGTCCAACTACCGCTACGATCTGGCGCCCTACACCTACCAGCTTGTCCAGGAATTGCAGCGGGGACGCGCGCTGTTCTCGCAACCGCCGATGCCGATCAAGTGCGCCGGCGCGCCTCAAAAGGCGATGTACCTGTCCTGCGACATCTGGCGCGAACGCGGTGTTCTCCCCGCGATCGACGTCGAATTTCACAACGCCGGTGCGGCGCTGTTCGGCGTCGCGACCTATGTCCCTGCGCTGATGGAATATGTCGAGAAGTATAGGATCAACCTCAAGCTCGAATCCAACCTCGTCGCGGTCGACGCCGATCGGCGTATTGCCACCTTCGAGCGCAAGCAGAACGGTGTCAGCGAGCGGATCGAGCGCGGGTTCGACATGCTCCACGTCGTGCCGCCGCAGGTGTCGCATGACGTCGTTGCCAAAAGTTCGCTCGCGGCGGCAAACGGCTTCGTCGAGGTCGATGAGGCGACGCTGCGCCACAAGCGATACGACAACGTCTTTGCCTTGGGCGATGCTGCCGGGACGAGCAATGCGAAGACGGCCGCGGCAGCCCGCAAGCAGGCACCCGTGGTGGCGGTCAACGCGCTCGCCGCACTCGATGGTAAAGCCCCAGTCGCCGACTATGACGGTTATGGATCGTGCCCGCTTACCGTCGAGCGCGGCAAGATCGTCCTTGCCGAGTTCGGCTATGGTGGAAAACTCCTCCCCAGCTTTCCGTCGTGGCTGCTGAACGGCACGCGCCCGACGCGCGCGGCCTGGTTCCTGAAGGAGCGGATGCTGCCCCCGATCTATTGGCAGGGCATGCTGAAAGGCCATGAGTGGATGGCGGCTCCGCATGAGATCGGCAAGGCGGCATGACCCTCGAACCGATCCAGTATCTGCTGGGCGCGCTGTCGGGCAGCCTGGTGGGCTTCACCCTCGGTCTGGTCGGCGGGGGAGGCTCGATCCTCGCTGTCCCGCTCATGGTCTATCTGGTGCGCGTGCCCAACGCCCACCTCGCCATCGGCACGAGCGCGTTCGCGGTCGCCGCTAACGCTGCAACCGGGCTGATCGGTCATGCAAGGGCGCACACCGTTAAATGGCGCTGTGGCGGCATGTATGCGACCGCCGGCGTCATCGGCGCCCTGTTCGGCTCTACCGCGGGCAAGGCCGTCGACGGCGGCAAGCTCCTGTTCCTGTTCGCACTGGTCATGGTCGTCGTCGGCGTCCTGATGCTGCGCGGGCGCGGTGACACGGGCAACCCGGGGGCGGAGTGCAACCGGGAAAAGGCGCCGAAGGTGCTGGGCTACGGCCTCGGCACCGGTCTGTTCTCGGGCTTCTTCGGCATCGGCGGGGGCTTTCTGATCGTCCCCGGCCTGATCGGATCGACGGGCATGCCGATCCTGAACGCCGTCGGCACGTCATTGATCGCCGTCACCGCGTTCGGGCTGACGACGGCCGCCAATTACGCATTTTCGGGTCTGGTGGACTGGCCGCTGGCTTTCGTGTTCATCGCCGGTGGAGTTGTCGGCGGCTTGATCGGCACGCGCATCGCGAAGCGCCTCGGTACGGGCGGCACGCTCACCACGGTCTTCGCCGTCCTGATCTTCGTGGTGGCGGCCTACATGCTCTGGAAAAGCGCGGCCGCGTTTCTCTGATGGCGGGTGCGATTGCCATCGGGCCGCTGATGCTGGCCGTCGATCGCGGGCTTGCCGTGCTGTGCATCGTCGTGTTCCTTGGCCTCACGACACTGGCCGGTCGGTTCCGCTTCCCTCGCGTATCGACGGTCTCCACCAGCGCCATCGTCGCTGGACTGGTCACGGCACGGATCGGTTACGTCGCAGCGCATTGGTCGAGCTACACCGGCGCTCCGCTGTCCATCCTTGCCGTGTGGCAGGGTGGCTTTTCCCCCGTTGCAGGGCTTCTGGGCGCTGCGGCGATGCTGGCGATCCGGCTTGGCCGCTCAAGCGCGCTGGCGGCAGGCTGGGGAGCGTTGGCTGTTGCGGGTGGCCTCTGGTTCTCGCTTCAGGCGCTGATCCCTCCCGTGACCTACGGCCCGTTCCCCTATCATCTCAACCTGACAACCCCGTCCGGCGCGCCGCTTCCACTCGATCGCTTCCGTGGCAGGCCCTTCGTGGTCAACCTGTGGGCGACATGGTGCGGTCCGTGTCGGCGTGAGCTGCCGATGCTCGATGCGGTTGCGTCGCGCCCTGGCGAGGTCCCGATCCTTCTTGCCGATCAGGGCGAGGCGCAAGCGATCGTCAGCGGTTTTCTCGGCCGTGAAAATATCGGAGCGCGCCATGTCGCGCTCGACCCCGATCGTGGCCTTTCTCAAGCCCTGAAGGTGGCGGGGTATCCCGCAACGGCCTTCGTTGCGGGCGACGGCACGATCGTACAGCTCCAGCTCGGTGAATTGTCACGCGCTGCGCTCGCCGATGGAATCGAATTAGCAAGGAAACACCGATGAATCGTCGCAACCTGTTGTCTCGGGGCCTCCTGGCCGCGCTTGCCTTCGCCGCGCCGATCACGCCTCTCATGGCCCAGCAGCCCGATCTGTCGCGCAAGGCGGTCGTTGACGATCCCGTGGCTCCCAAGCGCGCCGGCAGGACCTACGACGTCACGGTTGTCGAGTTTTTCGACTATAACTGCCCCTATTGCCGTCGCATGGAGCCGGTGCTGAACGCCCTGCTTCGCTCCGACCCGAAGGTACGGGTCGTGTACCGGGACTGGCCGATCTTCGGACCTGCCTCGCGTGAGGCGTCACGCGCGGCTGTCGCGAGCCAATGGCAGGGCAGGCATGCCGCCTTTCACGAGGCCCTGATGACCTCGCCGGCGCGGCTCGACAGCGCGGGCGTCAAGGCAGCGGCTGCCAAAGCCAAGGTCGACTGGCCCCGTCTGCAACGCGATTTGAAGAACCGTGGCGCCGAAATCGACGCGCTGCTTACGCGCACCGATAGCATCGCCCAGGCGATCGGTTTCAACGGAACACCAGCGCTGATCGTCGGCTCGCAGGTCGTCGCCGGTGCTGTCGATCTCCCGACGTTGCGTCGTCTCGTCGCGGAAGCGCGCAAAAAACCAGCGGCGCGCTGACCATGCCCGGGCCGCTCAATCGGAGACAGCTTGCCGGCTTGGGCGCGGTGGTCGTGGGTGGTTGGGCAGTCGGGCAGGTTCTACGGCGTACCGCCCCGATCGGGCGCGACGTCGGGCCGACCGCCGACCTGATCCTTGCCGGTAACGGCTCGCCCGAGGACGGACCTGCCGATGCTACGCTCCGGCTTGCCGTGTTCACCGACTATCGTTGCCCGGCCTGCCGTCATGGATTTTCCGCCCTGGAAGAGGCTGTGCAACGCGACGGCAAGGTGCGGGTCATCTACAAGGATTGGCCCATCTTCGGTCCGCCATCCGAACGTGCCGCAAGCGTGGCGCTCGCGTGCGCCGAACAGGGAGTTTACCCGACCGTCCATCGTGCGTTGATGACGGACAGCCGCACGATCGACGACGACGTGTTGCGGGACGTCGTGATGCGCGCTGGCGGCGATTGGCTGCGCGCGATGACCTGGCTTGCCGCCCACGCGGACGCTGTCGCAGCCCGCCTGCGGGCGAACGGACAGGAAGCCTATTCGATCGGACTGGCGGGCACCCCGGGTTATCTTGCCGGTCCCATGCTGGTGATGGGCGCGATCGACGCCAGCGATTTCCAACGGCTGTTCGCGCGTGCGCGGGAAGAAAGCTGACGATGCGAGAGGATACGAAACATGATCGAGTATAATCACAAGGGCATGACGGTTGCGTCGCTCCATGACGAGCGCACCGGCAGCTTCCAGTATGTCGTGGTCGACGAAGCCACGAAGACCGCCGCGATTATCGATCCGGTCCTCGACTTCGATCCCCGTGCCGGTGCGACCGCAACCGACAATGCCGATATGATCCTCGAATATGTCCGCGCCAAGGGACTTACTGTGGAATGGGTGCTCGATACCCATCCCCATGCCGATCACTTCTCGGCCGCGCCGTATCTCGCGGAAAAGACAGGGGGCAAAACCGCGATCGGCACCAAGGTCGTGGAGGTGCAGAAGCTCTGGCAGGACATCTACTGCCTGCCCGACCTGCCCGTCGATGGTAGCCAGTGGGATCGCCTGTTCGCCGATGGCGAGCAGTTCAGGATCGGCTCGCTCGACGCGCACGTCATGCTGTCGCCCGGCCACACGCTCGCCTCGATCACCTACGTCGTCGGCGACGCGGCGTTCGTCCACGACACGCTGATGGTGCCCGACAGCGGCACCAGTCGGGCTGACTTTCCAGGCGGCAACGCGCGCGCGCTGTGGCGCTCGATCCGGGCGATCCTCGAACTGCCGCCCAGCACCGCGACCTATGTCGGCCACGACTACGGCAAGGACGGGCGCGAAGTCTTTGGACGATCGACCGTGGCGGACCAGCGTCGTGACAACATCCATGTGCACAACGGCATCGGTGAGGCCGAGTTCGTCGCCACCCGCGAGAAGCGCGACGCAACCCTGCCGCTGCCGGACCTGATGCTTGCCGCGCTCCAGGTGAACATCCGCGGCGGTCGCCTGCCGGAGCCGGAGGCGTGCGGCACAGCGTTCCTCAAGGTGCCGCTCAACCACTTCGGCGCGGGCAAATGACCGAACCAACGCCGCCAACGCCCGGTGATGATGGCGATGCCCAGCGTATCATCTTCGCCATTACCGCCGCGCTGCTCGTCCTCGTCGTCACCTACAAGGTAGGGCAGTCTGACGCGCCCGTGCAGGCACCCGTCGAGGTAGCAGCGGACGCCGCCTTTTCGCCACCGGCGGAAAGCACCATCCCCGCCGGGCCGGACGGCGACGCGATCCGGCGCGGTCGACTGATCTTCACCGCGAGCGCGGCTCATGCCGGCCAGTACGTCGGCAACGGCCTGACGTGCAGCAACTGTCACCTCGATGCCGGGCGGAAGGCCGATGCGTCCCCGATGTGGGCGGCCTGGGTCAGCTACCCAGCTTATCGCGCGAAGAACGGCCGGGTGAACACGATGGAGGATCGCATCCGCGACTGCTTCCTCTACTCGATGAACGCGCCCGCCTCGAAAGCCGGCGCCCCGCCGCCCTATGGCGACGATATCTACCGCGATCTCCAGAGCTATTTCGCCTGGCTCGCGACCGGCGCGCCATCCGGCAAGCCGCTGCCCGGTCGCGGGTTCATAAAGCTCGCCACAACCCCGATCGGGCACGATCCGGTTCGCGGCGCGATTGTGTTCGCCGGCCAGTGCGCATCATGCCACGGTGCGAACGGCCAAGGGCAGGCGAACCCGGACGGCAGCTATACTATCCCGCCGCTGTGGGGAGCGCGCTCCTACAATTGGGGTGCGGGCATGACCGGGCTGGCGTCGGCTGCCGGGTTCATCAAGGCCAACATGCCTTATGGTGAGGGCAACACGCTGACGGATCAGCAGGCGTGGGATGTCGCCGCCTATGTCGATAGTCGCGAGCGACCCCGCGATCCGCGGCAGACCGGGACTGTCGAGAGCGCACGTAAGCAGTTTCACCCCAAAGGGGACTATTATGGTCAGGAGATTGACGGAAAAATGCTTGGCAGCTGATCGCTCGGCTTCCTAACCAGTGTCACAACCGAACGGTTTTGACACCATTCCTTGAGTAGCCAAGTCAGCTAATCGCTTAGTGACCTAGCCGTAATGGATAAGTTGAGTCACTGCTGTTTTCTGCTTTCGTTCTCCACGATACTGAATCATAGAATTGTTATGCCAATCGCGCGTGAACATCGCTGGCTCTACCCGATTGACTGGCGTGAACTATCTGCCTTCATCCGGTTTGGCCGCGCCAAAGGACGCTGCGAACATTGTCAGCGCCCGCATGGTCGTCATGTGCTGCATCTGGGCGATGGTGTTTGGTGGGATGAGGACATAAGCAGGTGGCGCAACGGGCAGGGCAGGTGCGTTCGCCGCCTGCCGCCGCCCGACGCCCTCTTATGCGCGCAACCTGGCTTCGTCGGCATTGATCCACCTTCACAAGTGCGGATCACGCGCGTGGTTCTTGCTAGCGCGCATCTGAACCATGATCCGAGCGATAACCGACCACGCAACCTCGCTGCACTCTGCCAGCGGTGCCACATGCGCCACGACGCCAGCGAGCATCGCCGACGTCGGTGGATCAACGCCTTCCGTATGCGTGCGATCGGCGATCTATTTGCCTGATCCGAAATCTCCTGCTGACCGCCTGGGAGCTAATCAAAGATCACTCAGTCGGTGAATCGAACGCTGTCAGGATTGGGCACGGCCCTGCCGATCCCGAGCCGCACTCGCTGGCAAGCCGACGCAGCGAAGCACGCGCCTGTTCAAGCTCGGCGATCTTCGCATCCAGCGCCGCCATCTGCTCATGGGCGAGCTGGCGCGCACGCGCGCGATCGTCGGTCGCATCCAGCGCCAGAAGCTCACCGATCTGCTCGAGCGTGAAACCGGCTGCCTGCGCCGAGCGGATGAAGCGAAGGCGGCGGGCGTCATCGGTGCCGTAGCGCCGGATGCCGCCTCCGGCGCCAGCCCCGGTCGGCCGGTCTGGCTCGTCCAGCAAACCGCGACGCTGATAGTAGCGCACCGTTTCGACGCCGACGCCGCCCTCGCGCGCGAGCGCCGCGATCGTCATGCCGGTCATGCCTTGACTCCGTACTATGGTACGGACCCTATATAGGCGGGGCGAGGATATTGGAGAAGCGGCATGGCGAGCGCCCCCGCCAAACAGGCGACGATCTACCGGATGGTGATGCCGGAACATACCTGCCCTTTCGGGCTGAAGGCGAAGGATCTTCTGCGCCGGGAAGGCTATGCGGTCGATGACCATTGGCTGATGACGCGGGAAGAAACCGACGCTTTCAAGGCGAAGCACGGCGTCAAGACGACCCCGCAGATCTTTATCGCCGGGGAGCGGGTCGGCGGCTATGACGATCTGCGCCGCTTCTTCGGCAAGATGGTCCGCGACCCCAAGGCCGTCACCTATCGCCCGGTGATTGCCGTGTTCGCGATGACGGCGCTGATGGCGCTCGCCGCCAGCTATGCGGTACTCGGCACGCCCTTCACGGTGCGGGCGGGTGAATGGTTCATCGCGTTCTCGATGTGCGCTCTGGCGATGCTCAAGCTCCAGAACGTCGAGAGCTTCTCGAGCATGTTCCTCAACTACGATCTGCTCGCGAAGCGCTGGGTGCCCTATTCCTATGTCTATCCCTACGCGGAAGGAGCGGCGGGCGTCCTGATGGCAGCCGGCGCGTTGACCTGGCTGTCGGTGCCCGTCGCGCTCGTTATCGGTACGATCGGCGCGGTGTCGGTGTTCAAGGCCGTCTACATCGACAAGCGTGAGCTGAAATGCGCGTGCGTGGGCGGGGACAGCAACGTGCCGCTCGGCTTCATCTCGCTCACCGAAAACCTGATGATGGTCGCGATGGCGCTGTGGATGATCGCTGCGCCGCCCGTGCTGGCGATGGCGCACTGACGCGAAGGTCGGCACGCGTCGTCAATGCGGGCTGATCGCCGTAACTTCTGCCGTCATACCCTTCGCCTTGGCGGTGAATGCGACCCGCTGCCCCGACCGCAGTCCCTTGAGCAGGGTCGGGGGGGATGCCCGGAAGGTCATCGTCATTGCGGGCCAGCCGATCGTCGGGATCGGGCCGTGCTTGATGGTTACGGTTCCACCTTTCGCGTCGACGGCAGTGATCGTCCCCGATCCGCTGCCGGATTTTACAGCCGATGCAGCCGGCCTGCTGCCTTGAGCAAGAGCGCTCGCTGCGATCGGCGTGACTAGTAGCATGAATGCGGCGCGCATGGAGAAAGTGGCTTTCATCAGATCTTCCTTTCGGGGCGGGTTGAAGCTCGCCGCCGCAAGAGCAAGTAGGCGGCTGGCAGGATGAACATGGAGAGGAAAGGGGCGGTCAGCATTCCACCGATCATCGGCGCGGCGATCCGGCTCATCACCTCCGATCCGGCGCCATGCCCGATCAGCACGGGGAACAGCCCGGCGACGATGACAGCGACGGTCATCGCCTTGGGACGTACCCGCAACAGCGCGCCCTCCCTGATCGCTTCCGATACTTGCTCGCCCGACGGTGACGGCCCGCGCTCGGCCAATGCGTGTTTCAGGTAGATCAGCATGACGACGCCGAACTCCGCCGACACGCCGGCGAGCGCGATGAACCCGACACCTGTGGCGACCGATTGCGCATAGCCGAGCAGCCATAATGTCCAGATGCCGCCGGTCAGCGCGAAGGGCAGTGTGCCCATGATAAGCGCCGCCTCGTCGAGGCGACCGAAGGTAAGGTAGAGGAGAAGGAAGATGATCGCGAGTGTCGCCGGCACGACGAGCATCAACCGAGCCTCGGCACGCTGCAGATACTCGAATTGTCCGGAATAGGCGATCGAGACGCCGGGGCTGAGCCGAACATCTTTGCCAACAGCACGGCGCAGATCGGCGACCGTGGAGGCCAGGTCGCGCCCGCGCACGTCGACATAGACCCATGTCGAGAGTCGACCATTTTCCGTCTTGAGCATCGGTGGACCTTCCGCGATCGACACGGATGCGACGGTGCCGAGTGTGATCTGCTGACCCGATGCGGTGACGATTGGGAGAGTTCGCAGTCCCTCCAGACTGTCACGCAGCTCGCGGGGGTAGCGGACGCTGATCGGGTAGCGGGCAAGGCCCTCCACCGTCTGGCCGATCGTCTCGCCGCCGATCGCGCCGGACACAATCTCCTGCACATCGGCGATGTTGAGACCGTAGCGCCCCGCGGTCACCCGATCGATATCGACATCGACATAGCGGCCTCCGGTCAACCGTTCTGCCAATGCCGAGCTGACGCCCGGCACGGTCCTGGCGACACGTTCGATGCTGCCGGCGATGCGGTCCAGCTCGGAGAGGTTGGACCCCGACACTTTCACCCCGATGGGACTCTTGATGCCGGTCGCGAGCATATCGATCCGATTGCGGATCGGAGGCACCCATACGTTCGTGAGGCCGGGCACGCGCACTGTGCGGTCCAGCTCCTCCACCAGCTTTGCCGGCGTCATCCCCGCGCGCCATTGATCGCGCGGCTTGAATTGGATGGTCGTCTCGAACATCTCGAGCGGTGCCGGGTCGGTCGCGGTCTCGGCGCGTCCGGCTTTGCCGAACACGGTTTTGACCTCGGGAACGGTTTTTATCAGCCGGTCTGTGCGCTGGAGCAGGGCCGAGGCGCTCGCGGCCGAAAGGCCGGGAAGCGCGGACGGCATGTAGAGCAGATCGCCCTCATCCATCGTCGGGATGAACTCGCCACCCAATCGGGTCAGCGGCCATGCCGTCGTCGCCAGTACCAGGGCGGCGATGCCGATCGCCGCCCAAGGCCGCGCCAACACGCGGTCGAGCGCCGGGCGATAGGCACGGGTGAGCACGCGGTTGATAATGTTGTCGTTCTCGGCCGGAATGCGTCCCCGGATCAGCCATCCCATCAGGACCGGCACGAGCGTTACCGACAGGATCGCCGCTGCCGCCATCGCATAGCTCTTGGTGAAGGCGAGCGGGGCGAACAGCCGTCCCTCCTGCGCTTCGAGCGTGAACACCGGCACGAACGACAGCGTGATGATGACGAGGCTGAAGAACAGCGCCGGCCCGACCTCGGCCGCGGCCTCGGTGATGACGCGCCAGCGTTCCTCGCCCGCCAGCGCCACGCCCGGATGGTCGTGTTCCCATCGCTCGATCCGCTTGTGCGCGTTCTCGATCATCACGATCGCGGCATCGACCATCGCGCCGATCGCGATGGCGATACCGCCCAAAGACATGATGTTGGCGTTCACCCCCTGCACACGCATGACGAGCAAGGCCGCGAGCACCCCCAGAGGCAAGGTGACGATCGCGACCAGCGCAGACCGGACATGCCACAGAAACAACCCGCAGATGATCGCGACGACGACGAACTCCTCGATCAGCTTGCCCGTCAAATTCTCCACCGCGCGGTCGATCAATTGCGAGCGGTCATAGGTGGTGACGATCTCGACGCCGGGGGGAAGGCTCGCTTTCAGTTCCGCGAGCTTGGCCTTGACGGCTTCGATCGTCTGCCGTGCATTCTTGCCCTGACGCAGGATGACGACTCCGCCCGCGACCTCGCCTTCGCCGTTCAGCTCGGCGATGCCGCGGCGCATCTCGGGGCCGATCTGGATCGACGCGACGTCGCCCAAGGTAACGGGGACGCCGGCACCGGCGACCTTGAGCGGGATCGCGCGGAAATCGTCGACGGTGCGCAAGTAACCTGACGCGCGCACCATATATTCGGCTTCGCCCAGCTCGAGGACGGACCCGCCGGCCTCCTGATTGGCGCGGCGAATGGCATCGACGGCCTGAGTGTGCGTGACACCGAATGCGGCGAGCCGCGTCGGGTCGAGCAGCACCTGATATTGCTTCACCATTCCGCCGATGCTCGCCACCTCCGCAACGCCGGGCAGCGTTTTCAGTTCATAACGTAGGAACCAGTCCTGCAAGGATCGGAGCTGCGACAGGTCACGGCGGCCGGTGCGGTCCAACAGCGTGTATTCATAGACCCAGCCGACCCCCGTCGCATCAGGACCCAGCGCGGCCTGCGCGCCTTGGGGAAGCCGTCCCTGCACCTGGCTCAGATACTCCAGCACGCGTGAGCGCGCCCAATAGAGGTCGGTCCCATCCTCGAAGAGGACATAGACGTAGCTGTCGCCGAAGAACGAATAGCCGCGCACGGTTTTCGCGCCAGGCACGGACAGCATCGTCGTGGTGAGCGGATACGTCACCTGGTTCTCGACGATCTGCGGGGCTTGGCCCGGCCAGCTCGTGCGGATGATGACCTGCGTGTCGGACAGGTCGGGGAGCGCATCGACGGGGGTGGCACGCATTGCGAACACCCCGGCCATGGCGAGCGCGATGGCCGCCAGGACGACGAGGAAGCGGTTCGCGACCGACCAGCGGATGATCGCGGCAATCATCGCCCAGCCTCGCGCGTCATGCGGCGCAGCGTTGGACCATCGGCGGGTTGATCAAAGCCGAACCGCACCCGCTCACCCTTGCGATACCCACGCACCAACGCGGGATCGGCGACGCGGAACGTCATTGTCATGGCCGGCCAGCCGATCGCCGGAACGGGCTGATGGGACAGGGTGACGGAACTGCGATCGATCGCCTCGATGCTGCCGACCGTCTCGTAGATCGACGCGGTGGGTTTCACGGCCGGCTTTGTTGCGGGTGACGCTTCGACACCAATCGGACGCGCATCGAGGCCAGCGAGGCTCGCTTCGGAGTCGATCAGGAACTGGCCCGACGCGACAACCTTCTCACCCTCGGTCAGGCCGGCGACTATCTCGGTTTTGCCGCCGCCTTCTGCGCCAGTGCGAACCTCGGCGGGTCGAAAGCGTCCACCCGGCCCTGCCAACATGACGAGTGTGCGCCGGCCGGTCCGGATCACGGCCTCACTCGGAACAAGGAGTGCATCGCGGCTCCCCTGGTCGAGCGCCACGCTGGCGAACATACCGGGGCGCAACCGGCCGGCACGGTTGGGGAGCTCGACGCGGATTGTGAGCGTGCGGCTCGCTGCCTCGGCCTGGGGCAGGATCGCAGCGATGCGGCCCCTGAAGCTTTCGCCCGGGAAAGCCGCCAGCGTGGCGATGACGGGCGTGCCGATCCGCAGGTTTCCTGCGAGGGCCTCAGGGACAGCCGCGTTCAGCCACACGGTGGCGAGGCCGTTCACCTCCGCCAGTGTCTGTCCTTGCGCGACCGTCATCCCCTGTCGGACGCCGAGCGTCTTGATGACGCCCCCCACGGGCGTGCTGATCGTCGTCACACCTTGCGGTCGGCCGCGCCACTCCGCCGATGCAATCGATCCGGCGGGCATCCCGAGAAGCAACAGGCGCTCTCGTGCCGCCCGCGTGAGCCCGGCATCCCCGGTGCGGCGCACGGCGAGATACTCCGCCTGCGCGCCCGCCCATTCGGGCACAAGGATATCGGCGAGCGGGGCGCCTGCCGGCACGACATCGCCTGGCGCGCGCGCATAGACGCGCTGAACGAAGCCGCCGCTGCGTGCCTGCACGACCGCAACGTTGCGGTCATTGAACTCGATGCTGCCGGTTGCCGAGGCCGAGTTTGACAACGATCCGCGTTCGACCGTGACGATCCGCGCGCCGAGCCGCTGGAGGCTGGCCGGATCGATCGCTACGCCCGGTGCGGCGCTACCGCCTGCGCCCTCGTCGGCATAGCGGGGGATCAGTTTCATCCCCATCGACGAGAGACCCGGGCCGTCGTGCCGCTCCCCCGGGATCATCGGATCATACCAGTAGAGGATCTTCTTCTGCGGGGCTGGGGATGCCGTTTGATCGGCAGCCGAGGACGTGCCAAGTTTCGCGAGCCCGAAGCCCACGCCCCCTGCGACCAGCACCAGCGCGCTTACCGCGGTGACAAGGCGGGCGCGGGTAATGGTAGTGTCGCTCATCGATCGGCGCTCCCGAAGGTAATGGTGAGGCGGACAGAGTCTGCGGCGACGAGCGCCTCACGGTCGAGCACGGTCAGCTCGGCGTCGGCGAGCGCGGTCTTGGCTTCGATGGCATCCGCAAGACTCGCGCGACCGGCAGAGTAGCTCGCTATCTCCAGATCGGCTCGCTTCCGAGCGAGCGGAAGGAGCACGTCGCGCGCGCGCTGCCATTGGCTGTGATGCATTTGGTGGTCCGCCAGCGCGGCCTCCAGATCGGCTGCCAATGTGCGCCGGGTTTCTTCGCGCGCGGCCTCGGCCTGCGCCTGTGCGGATTTGCGGGCTTCGATGCGCGGGTTCTGACGCGATCGAGCGAACAGCGGCAGGCTCATCGAAACTCCCGCCGACACCATGTCGCCATACCGGGGGTCACGGCGTTGATAAGCTACCTCTACCCCCCAATCGGGTCGCTTCTCCGCTCGCGCCGCATCCACGTCGGCCTGGGCGCGCTGAATACCGGCCTCGGCGAGAACCATGTCGGAGTGAAGGCTGAGCGCGTCCCGCAGCCGCGCCGGAGCCAGATCGATCGCGGGCATATCGCCGGCAATCTCGGGCGCCGATACGCCGGTCCAGCGAGCCAGCATCGCGCGGGCGCGCGCAACGGCGGCCATCAACTCGTCGCGGCGGTCGTCGAGTGCCGCGATCTCCTGATCGGTCGTCAGTGTCTGACCAGGGCGGACCGAACCGGTCGTCACGGCGGCCCGCGCAGCGGAAGGGAGAGATCGAAGGAATAGCAGAACGGTGTCGAGGGCAGCTAGTCGACGCTCGGCATAAGCAAGGTCGATCCATGCCTGCCCCGCTCCCAATCGCACCTCCCGGAGCTTGGTCGCTTGCGATGCTTCTGCCGTTGCGATCACGGCGCGTGCCTGCGCTTGCGCGGCATGACGCTTGGCAAGGTTGGGTAGGTCCTGTTGGAAACCGACACGCCCCATCGTCATGTCGTCTCTGGATAGGGAGAAGGCGGGTGGCCCAGAGACAGGATAATTCTCGATTCCGATCGACACACGGGGGTCCGGAAGGCTTCCCGCCGCACGTGCATCGGCTTGGGCGGCGCTGACCCCCGCGCGACCGGCAACCGCTCCCGGGGCGTTGGCAACCGCATCGCGCAGCGCTTGGTCATAGGTAAGTGTCTGCGCGTGCGCGGCGCTCGTCGTGAGCGCGGCGACCGCGAGCATCATGGATGCGCGCATCCCTCTAGTCCCTTCATGTCATAATGATGGCCGGGCTCCAAATGGTTGATCGGAGCCCGGCACCTGTTCAGGCTCGCCAGCTTAAGTTGACTGGCCGCCCTTCATTGACATGCAGGCGTCGCGACCGCGTTCCATCATCGGGCACACGCAGGCGCTCGACTGGGGAACGTCCGTAACCCATACGCGACGTGGGGCTTGAAGCGGCGCCCGCGGGCCCGGCTGGTAATTGGAACGCCACTCCCAATGACCATTGCTTTTATTTTCAGATGTGGCCGCCGTCGCTGCCGACGCGGCGAGGCTAGCGGCAAATACCGCCAAGATGAACGTTTTCATGTCACTTTCCAATTTGATCGAGATTTAAAATCGGCAGAGCCGCAACCGGCGAACGGCTGCAGCCTGACACGGCTTGACTCGATCAAACGGTAGGCGGTTCGGGCTCGGGAGCGACGTTGAGGCCGGCAAGTGCCCGGCTGGCAGGCCAGATAACGATTTGAGATGCGATCGAGCGCTTCAGCACTCTTGCCGGCTCCTCAAACGTCATGGGAACAACGCATCCCATTTGGGCGATACACGCCAGCGTCAGTCCTTTGCATGGGTGTTCCGATGACGGATCCGGGGTCGCCATACCCGCGCAATCCATGCGGGATGGGGTGACATGGCTCATCGCCATCTTGGGTGAGAGCGATGGGCCGGCCGCATACGCAATTCCTTGGCCCAAAAGGCCAAGCAACGCTCCAACAAGAAGCAAGAGAGAAAGACGAGCTTTCAACACCCGGATACTATCCCAATTGTCAACGCCGAGGTCAATACGGGTGGTTTGCCGGGTGCCGTAGTGCCGGCATGAAGCGCCGGGGAAGATTTGCCGCTCACAAGACAACCTGTCGTTTAGGCGCCGTGGCTAGCAAAGACACGCCGGCCAGCGGCACCGAACGCAATGACGTCATAGGGCTGGGTTCTCATGCCGGGCACCTCCATGCCCGGTGAGCCCATCGGCATTCCGGCCACGGCCAAGCCGCGCACGCCTTTAGGATGCTGGGCCAGCGCGCGCTTCATGTCCGCGATCGGGACATGTCCCTCAAACGCCATGCCGTCGATGATCGCGGTATGGCAGGACGCGAGGTCAGCGGGCAGGCCGATCTTACGCTGCAGCACCTCACGGCGATCATCGTCGATGATCTGGACCTTGCGGCCGAACTGCTGACGCACCTGCGCCGCCCATTTCTCGCAACAGCCGCAACCCGGATCGCGGTGCATGGCGATGTCGGCCGCGGCCGATGCGACCGCTGGGATGGTCATTAGCAAGGCGGCGACGGCGCCACGAACACCATTCTTCATCATCAGCTCCTAAAAGGAAATCCCCGCCCTGCCGGGGGGTAGGGGGATCGACAGGGCGGGGCAGCGCTCCCTTATTGCGGGCGCTTGCCGTGCTTGCTGAGCCACGCCTGCAGCTCGGCAATATCCTTTTCCTGTTTCGTGATCGTCATCTGCGCCATGCGCTTGGTCTCGGCGTCGCGCGCGTCACGCACCGCAACGCGCGACATGGCGATGGCGCCTCGGTGATGCTCGATCATCTTGCGCGTCCACATTTCGGCCGCGTCGCCCTGCTTGGCCGCCATCATCTTCTGATGCATGTCCATCTCGGCCTGGCCGTAGGGATTGCCGGCCATCATGCCCGCCATGTCGTCGTGGTTCATGCCGGCCATCTGACCGTGGTTCATGCCCTGCATTCCGCCGCTCTGCTGCGCGAGGGCGGGCGTGGCGAGCAGCGCCAAAGCTGCGAATGTTGGTGCGAAGCGCATTATTGATCTCCCTGGGTTCTAAGACTTCTACGCGTGCGAGGCGGCTATCCCTCACCCGGGGTGCTAGAACGCGCGAGAAATTGTCAGGAAACAGGACTTTATTTCCGAGGGCTACGCTCCTGAGCCGCGTATATTATGCCTCGATCACGATGTTGCGACGCCGCGTTTTGGGCCATCGCATGTAGAGAAGCACTGCCCCCCCTAACCAAAGCGCAAGCCCACCGATCGCGAAGGCGAGCAGCCAGGGCGTGTTGAAGTTCTCGTGATTCGTCCAATCCATGATGTGAAGGCCCCAGAAGAAGTCGTAGAGCCGCCAAGTGCCGGTTCGGACAGCCGAGATCCGACCGGTGTCGGCCGCGACAAAGACGCGGGTGGAATCGAGGTCGGCGAACGCGACGCGCCAGGCGGGGAGCGTGCCGCGATATTCGGGGCTGGCGCGCTCGATCCGCTCTACCTTCGCCGCTGGTCGAGCACCGCCACGCCATGCCAAACGCGCGATCTCCTCGGCCTCACGAGCCGTTGGTGCTGGCAGCGCTTGGCCCGTCGCGGCGTCGAACAGGCGCGTTCCCTTGGCTGTCGCGACCTCGGCGACCGGGCGGCCAAGCCACATGCGATAGGTGATGGCCTCGATGGGCGCATCTGCTGCGCCTACGATCGCCGATGGTGGGGCGAACGTGCTGCCGCGGGGAAGGGGCGCCGCGGCTTTGCGGTCAACGAGGTGATCGCCATGCACCCGATCGATCGGCAGGAAGCTCATCAGGGCGCCGCTTGCGAACCATAGCAGGAGCTGCGCGCCGATGATGATCGCGAGCCATTTGTGCGTGCGGCTCGCGAGTAGATGCAGCCTCAGTTTCGCGCTTTTCAGAACCACTCCTCCCTCAACCTCGTCGCCGGGGTCACTTCATACCCGGCATGTCCTTCATCATCTCGTCGTGATCGGCCGGGGCGCTCGCGACCAGTGCCTTATACTGTTCGGGCGTCATGCCGGGGAGCTTGCGGACGAACGCGACCATATTCCAAATTAGGGGGTCGGGATGCGTCTTGCCCCATGCCGGCATGGCGCTGAGCTTCACCCCGTGCTTGATGATCCAGAATTGCTGGGCGGGGGTGAGATCTTGAGCGCGCGCGAGTTCCGGCGCCTGTGGATAGAGGCCCTGGCTCATCTCGGATTTCTCGACGCCGGGGCCGAGATGGCAACCGGAACACATTTCTCCGTAAAGGCCCGCGCCGACTGACACGCGCTGCGCCGATGCCAGATCGGCCGGGGGTGTTATGCCGCGCGCGCGTGCCTCAATCGACCGATCGCGCAGGCGTTCGAGCATTGAATAGACCGCCGGCGTGTGCGGTTCGTCGGCCGCGATGTTATACACGCCAAGGTAGATAAACGCGGCTGCGCCCAGCGCCAGGACGATCGCCAGGGCGCCTACGAACGGCAGGCTCGGGAAGTGCTGCCTTATCGAGCGCCTGCCGTCTTGAGCCATCTGTTCCTCCATCGATCAGAACCAGACACGAACGCCGGCGACGATGCTCTTGGACGTTGCGCGATCCCCATCGGCGCGCGCGTAGCGGGCGGTGTCGCCGAAGCGGCGATCCCATGACACGCCGACATAGGGGGCGAACTCGCGCCGGATCTCATAACGCAGCCGCAATCCAAGCTCGGCGTTGGATAGGCCCGATCCGATCCGGTTTTCCGGCACGTCCTGCGCAGCGAAATTGAGCTCGGCGCGCGGTTGCAGGATCAGCCGCTGGGTGATGCGCTGGTCGTAATAGCCCTCAAGCCGCCCTAGCAGGTCGCCCTTGTTGGACAGGAATACCGCGCCCTCTAGCTCGAAGAAGCCCGGTGCCAGCCCCTCCAGCCCGACGGTCGCATAGGTGCGTTTCGGGGACGGCCCCAAATCCTGGCGGACACCCGCTTGTAGATTGAAATAAGGGCCAATGGTCCGGCTATAGAGCGCCTGCACCTCGGCGCTCTCGATGCCCTCGCGGAAGGCTCCCTCGCCCTCAGACTTGATGAAGAGGCGGTTGATGTCACCCCCGAACCACGCCTCGCCATCCCAGCGATAGCCGTCACGACCGTTGCGGAATTGATACTCAGCGAGGTTCAATAGCACCTGGCTGAAGTTTTGACCGCCGTGATGCTGCTGAAGGTGATGGCGACCCATCGCCATCGCGTCCGCGCCGTAAACGCTGTCGGCCGCATGGTCGGTCGGCAGGGGCGGGGCGGGGGCGTTTCCTGCGGGAAGCGCGGTGCCAGTCTGCTGCACCCCATCGGCCGCCATGCCTGGCATTCCGGCCATTCCCGACATGCCCTGCATGTCGTGGCCGCTGTGCTGGTCGGCTGGCATGGTCATCCCCGGCATCGCCGAATGGTCCATGCCCTGCATCGGCTGCTGGGAGCCCTGAGGGACCGTTTGGCCGTTTCCGGGCATCTGCATCCCCGGCATGGCTTCCATGCCCTGCTGTGAGCCCTGCGGAGCCGCATGGTCCATGCCGGGCATAGACGAGTGATCCATGCCCGGCATGGTCCCGTGATCCATACCATTCATGCCGGCCGTTGGCGCGGCGCGGCGTTTCGTCGTCGAAGCTGATGGTCGCCTCGCAGGAGCTGACCTAGTCTTGGCCGGCTTGCCTTTGGCCGTGGGCTTCACCACCGGCTTCTTTTTCGCAGGCATCGGCATGGTCATGCCCGGCATTGCCGAATGATCCATGCCCTGCATCGACTGAGCGGCGACAGGACCGGCGATGCCGAGCATGGTGGTGGCGGCGAGCGCCGCGGTCAGCCGGTTCATGCCGCCTCTCCCGCGAACGGGCGAACGGTGACGACGCGCATCATGCCTGCGGTCATGTGGTAGAGATTGTGACAGTGGAACGCCCAATCGCCGGGTGCATCGGCGGTCAGATCAAAGGTCATCTTGCCTCCAGGCGGCACGTTGACGGTGTGCTTGCGCGGCGCATGATTGCCGTGCCCCGTCACCAGCTCGAAGAAATGGCCGTGGAGATGGATGGGGTGCGGCATCATCGTATCGTTGACCAACGTCACCCGCGCCCGCTCGCCTTTGCGGAACGGGATGGGGTCGGCGGGATCGCTCAGCTTCTGCCCGTCGAAGCCCCACATGTAGCGCTCCATGTTACCGGTCAGATGGATCTCGAACTGACGCGACGGCGCGCGCACGTCGGGGTTGGGCGCGAGCGAAACGAGGTCGCGATAGGTGAGGACGCGGTGATCCAGGCCCTCCAGACCCTGGGGCGGTTCACCGCTACGGTCCTTCGGCATCGGGGAGATGGTCTGCACGCCCGGCCCCATCTTCACGCCCGGCGCATTCTTCGGGTCGCGCATGTTCATGTTCATGCCGCCACCCGACCCGTGGTCCATCCCGGCCATGCCGCCAGCCTGGCCCGATCCGCCCGACATGGCACTATGGTCCATGCCGGCCATGCCAGCACCGCCCGCTGCCATTTGGCTATGGTCCATCCCGGGCATTACAGCGCCGCCCATCTGGCTGTGGTCCATGCCCGACATGCCGGACATGCCCGCCATCGCTGCGCCTGCCGCGACCGTCCCGTGATCGGTCGGCCCCTTCCAGCCCGTCAGCTTCCAAAGATTGCGCGAGGCGTTCTGCATCAAGGTGGGGTCCGGCCCGCGCGTGGCGACCGGGCTCTCGTCCTTCATGCCGGACATGCCCTGCATCCCGCCCATGCTCCCCATGTCCATGCCCATATCGGTCATGGTCAGCAGCGTGCGCGGACGAAGCGGCGGGACCGGGGCGACCATCCCCTCACGCGGGGCGAGCGTCGCCCGGCCCATGCCGGAGCGATCGATAGCCTCGGAGACGAAGCTGTAGGCCCGGTCCTCGGGCGTCACGATCACGTCGAACGTCTCGGCAACGCCGATCTGGAACTCGTCGATCTTCACCGGACGGACATTCTGCCCATCGGCCTGCACGACGGTCATCGGCAGGTCGGGGATGCGGACGTTGAAGTTGGTCTGCGCCGCGGCGTTGATGATCCGCAAGCGGACCCGCTCGCCCGGCTTGAACAGCCCCGTCCAGTTGTCATACGGCCCGTAGCCGTTGACCAGGAAGGTATAGGTCGAGCCGGTGACGTCGGCGATGTCGGCGGGGTCCATTCGCATCTTTCCCCACTCGATCCGGTCCTTGAGCGGCATTTCCCGACCCGCGAGCAAGCCCGCGAGGGTCGGCCGCTGATAGTTGAAATAGGCGCCGCCCATCTGCTTCAGCTTCCGGAAAATCTGCTCGCCGGTCATCTGGCTGTGGTCGGACAGCACGATCACATGCTCGCGGTCGAACGCGATCGGATCGGCACCGGCCGGGTCGATCACGATCGGCCCGTAAAGTCCGCCCTGCTCCTGCTCGCCGGAATGGCTGTGATACCAGTAGGTGCCCGACTGGATGATCGGGAACTCGTAGATGAAGGTCGAGCGCGCCTTGATGCCGGGGAAGCTGATGCCGGGCACGCCGTCCATCGCGAACGGCACGAGCAGCCCATGCCAGTGGATCGAACTGTCCTCGTCGAGATTGTTGGTGACGGAGAGGCGGACCTTTTGCCCCTCCTTCAAGCGAATGAGAGGGGCCGGCACCGTGCCGTTGACGCCGATTGCGGGCGTCGACTTGCCGTCGACGGGAAGTCTGAAACTGTCGATCGTCAGCGCGATGTCAGTGCCCGAGACGGTCGGCAGCGGTTTGACGATCCCGCCCGAGACAGGCTGCGCCCACGCGGGCATATAGGCGGTCAGCGCCATGCCACCGCCAGCAAGGGCGGCGCCGCGAAGCATCTGGCGGCGATCGATAGTGCGGCTCATACGGTCCTCAAGGCTCTCGAACGGGAGTGTCCCTCTAGCCTTGATACGCAGCTCAGGGCGCTATCCCTCAGCGCCCGCCCAATCGCTCCAGCAACTTCGATCGCGCGCGATAGAGGCGGGTTTCTACCGCCTTTTCGCTGATCGACAACACTGCCGCGGTTTCAGCCTGGCTCAACCCCTCGATCGTGCGCAGCACCAAGGATTCCTTCAATGCGGTCGGCAAGCCCGCAATGGCGCGCGTCACGCGGTCGAGTTCCTGTCGGTCGCCCGTCGCGTCGTCGATCGCCACCTGGTCGTCTGCAATGGCTTCGGCTTCCGCGCCGATCGGTGCGGCGAACGCCAGAAAGCGCCGCACGGTGCGCTTGCGCCCCCAATCGCGGCACTTGTTGATCGCGATCGTCGATAGCCACGCGCGCATCGATCGATCGCCGTCGTAGCGGGGCAGGGCCTGATGCGCCGCGACGAAGGTCTCCTGCAGAAGGTCCAGCGCCTCGTCGGCCTCGCCGACGCACGCGCGCACCATGCGGAAGATTGACTGCCGATGGCGGCGCATGATCTCGGCGAAGGCGGCTTCGCGCCCGGCGATGCTGAGGGTCGCCAGCTCGCCGTCCGTAAGCGTGGTCCAGTCGAGGCTCACGCGCCGAACCTCAACGTGCGTCGTCGGTGAGCGCCTTCACCACGGCCTGATCGAACTGGCCGGTCTGATTGGGCCGCAAGAGCTGGCGCATGGCGAAGATGTGCGCCAGCGTCGCTTTCTGGAGCTCGCCCATGACGGCGTGGCTCTGGTCGACCGCTGCGGCGACGCGCGGCCCGTTGCCATGCTCGGCCTCGATCGCTTCAGCGAGCCGGGCATTGTTCGCCCGCAATTCCAGCTCGAATGCGCGCCGCTGCACGGCGAAACGCTGCTCCAGCACTTCAAGTCGCGCTTCCTGGTTGGCGTCCAGCGCCAGCTTATGATGCAGCACGTCGTGCAGCTCCGAGCCGGGCTGGGCACGTGGCGGAAGTAGCGCCCGCCCCACGAACACACCGATGATCGCGGCGATGAAGCACGCGACAATGCCAAGCAGAAGGCGGATGCGGCCGCTCATTGCACGCCGACGAGCAGCGTGGAGGGCGCGAGCGGCGACACCGGCCCCAAGGGCGATAGCGAAGCCGCGCTGGCTTCCTTCGCGGGCACACCGGCACCGAAGATGCCCATGACGAGCGCCGCAGCGATCGTCATTGCCCCAACGCCTAAGCCGGCGCGCGCCGCTGGACGTGCGGCGACCCGCGCCAGCACGCGATCTTCCATGCCATCAAGGCTCGCGGGCACGGGTGCTTGCGCCAGCCTCATCAATACTGCGTCGAGGTCCATGTCGTTCACTCCACCCCTCTAGCATGGATTACGCAAGCGACGCGCCCATCCCTCAAATCCATCCGTGAGGGGTGGTCGATCGGGGCGCGTAATGAAGGACAGGAACCCTCCTGTCGAAAGGCCCCCTATGCGCCGCCTATCCGTTCTGACTGCTGCTGCCGCTCTCGTCATGTTCGCCGGAACGGCGAACGCCCATCCTAAGCTGGTGTCGGCATCGCCGGCCGCCAATGCGACGGTCGCGAAGCCCGCTCGTATCGAACTTCATTTCAGCGAGAAGCTGATGCCAGCCTTCTCCAAGGCCGATCTCACGATGGCAGCGATGCCCGGCATGGCAGCCATGAAGATGGCCAGCGCCTCCGCGCTCTCGTCCGATGGCCGGACCCTCGTCATCACCCCGAAATCGCCGCTCCCATCGGGTCGGTATAGCGTCGCGTGGAATGTCGTCTCGACCGACACCCACAAGGTCGCAGGAACCTACGTCTTCGCGGTGAAGTGAGGCGATGGGGGACTGGTCGCTTATCGGCGTCCGCTTCGCGCTCTACGTGACGCTGGCTGCGCTGTTCGGCCTTGCCGCATTCAGCCTTTATGGGCTGCGGGCGCGCGAGCGCGGCGACGCGCTCGCGCTGCGTCCCTGGTTCATCGCCAGCGCTGGCCTGAGCCTGTTGTTTTCAGGCGCCTGGGTCGTGCTGATGGCCTCCTCAATGGCCGGAACGCCGGCCTGGCCGATCGACCGTGAAGCAGTCGGCGCGCTGCTCACCGGCTCTGCGATCGGAGCAGCATGGAAGCTGCGCATGGTCATGGTGGCCCTCGCGGCGCTGGCAGCGCTGGTCGCGGGCGGGCGCGGCATCTGGCTGAGCATCGTCGCGCTCTGCTCGGCCGTGGCACTCGCAACGCTGGCGTGGACCGGACACGGCGCGATGGACGAAGCCGTGATGGGCTGGGTCCACCTCATCGTCGACATTCTCCATCTGATCGCCTCGGGCGCTTGGGTTGGCGCACTACTGGGGCTGCTCCTGCTCGTCTCCCGACCCGCGGCGCGCGTAGACGCGGCGCATCTGGGGCTGACGCACCGCGCGCTGCACGGGTTCGGCGCGATCGGGACGGTTGTGGTCGGCACGATCCTCGTCACCGGCCTGGTCAACGGCTGGATGCTGGTCGGGATCGGCAACCTCGCCACGCTTCCTGCGACGCTCTATGGTCAGCTCCTGATCGCAAAGCTGGCGCTGTTCGTCGCCATGCTAGGGCTCGCCTCGCTCAACCGCTTCCGGCTCACGCCGGCATTCGAGCGGTCGATCGCAGCGGACGATCACAAGGGCGCCCTCGGCGCGCTGCGGACAAGTCTGGCGATCGAAACCGCCTGTGTCATCGCGGTTCTCGGGCTGATCGCCTGGCTCGGGACGCTCGCGCCGCCTGCATCGGCGATGTGATGCGCGGCCGGGGAGCCCTCGCGGTCCCCGGCCGTTCACGGGGCCGCGCCTGATGGATCAGTCGATCCTGCTCGACGAGACGGGGAGGATGCTGGCCGTGGCCGGCCTGATCTGCGTGGTGCTGCTCGTGCCGATGATGATCGTCGGGCTGATAATCAGCATCATCCAGGCGGCGACGTCGATTAGCGAACAGACGCTGAGCTTCGTGCCTAAGCTGATCGCGCTAGGCGTATGTTTGGTGATTTTCGGGAGCGCAGCGACCGAGCTCCTGACCAAGTTCACGGCCGAGCTGTTCGCTGTGATCGCGAGCATGGGCCGTTGATATGCAGATAGCTGCGCGGGCGGGCGACCGCCCGCGCAAGCCCCGCTATGCCGCCATCCGATCGCAGGAATCGGCGCACTTCCGGCACGCTGCCACGCAATCCTCCATGCCGCCCAGGGCCTCGCAGCTCGCTGCGCAAGCCCGGCAGATCTCGGCACACTCGCGGCAGATATGCTGATGGTGGGCGGACTTGCGCGCCATGAAGTCGATCGCAACCGCGCAAATTTGCGCGCAGTCGGCCATGATCTTCATATGCTCGGGCGCGGCGTGCTGGCCGCCCATTTCGAGGCAATGGTTCATCGCCATGTGAAGACAGGTCACATGGCATTCGTGGCAGGCGTCCATGCACGCCTTCATGCCGGGGTCGATCTGGTGCATCGCATTATCTCCGTATGAGCCCCCGCCTGTTCCTAGATACGCGCGCCGCGCGATCACCCCTTGCCGCGATCTCCGTCGTTCGCGGCAAGTTACATGGCCCACCGACCGAACAGCGTCGCAACGATGATGCCCGCGCCAAGCATGATGAGCGTCAACACTGTCATCGCGGCGATCTGAGGTCCGGTCACGCGCGCGCCGGCCGCCATGCCGCTCATCCCTGCCATTGCGTCGTGTCCCATGTCCGGCATCGGCGTGGCCGATTGCCGGTCCGCGCCGACTTCGTGTCCGCCATGCCCCAGCGCGCGCACCGTGCCCATGCCGTGCTTCAAGCGCACGCCAACCAGCCAAAGGTTGATCGGATAGGCGACTGCGAACCCGACGAGTGTCGCCAGCGACATGACGCCCCAAAAGCGGAGCGAGCTGGCGTGCATCGCGGCCATGTCGCGGCTCATCAACACCACCATCGTCGGGATCATGCCGGCCATGACGGCATTCATCGACAGCCATTCGGGGATGAACGACATGCGAAGCGCGCCCCAATAGGAACCGCCCGCCATGTCGCGCATGAAAAGCGCCTGGAAAATCAGCAGTCCGAACGCGAAGCCGAACACATATTCCGCGATCACGTCCTGCCACATCGGCAGGCCGAGCGCCGTGGTGATCGCGGCTGCGGCGATGACGCCGGTTGCATCGCCCGCCATGCAATGGATGGCCGAGCCGAACGCCTGCTTCCAGAGCGGTCGAACGAAATCCTCGTGCCGCTCGTTCGCCGGCTCCTGGCAGGACAGGACATAGGCCGCGGCCATGATCGGGCCACCATAGAGCGTGACCAACAGCCACCCCCATTTCATCACGCGCAGCTCGGGGTTGCGGGTGAAGGCATCCCACGCGACGTAAGCGACCGAAAGGGCGGTCAGCACGAACCACCCGATCAGCACGGCGTCGAGCCAGGGGGCCGGGGATGGCATCGTCACGGCAGCACTCCTCTACATGCTAGAGGATACGCGGCTCTCCGGATCATCCCTTGCGCGGAGCGGGCTAGGCGAGCTTGCTGGAAACGGCCTTGATCGCTTTCAGTCCCGATCCGAACCGCGCGATGGCCTCCCGGTTCTTCTCCAGCTCGCCATAGGGCAGGTAGGATATGTCGAGGTCGGCTACGCGGCTGAACGCGGGCCGCTGCAACTGCGCGCGAACGTCCGTCTCGCGCGCGTCGGGCGCGACAAGGAACAGCCCCGCGGTCGCGTGAAGGTCGCCACCGCTCAAGGCCAGGTCGAGCATCCTGACGATGCCCGAATAGATCGAGGTCGAATGCTCCACCTCGAACGCCGCGGCGACATGATCGCCGGCCTTCTCAAGCCACAGCACGTCGATCAGCCGGATCGAGTCAGCGCCCTTCGACGTCGCGATCGTGTCGGGCAGGCGCTCAAGGCATCCTGCGCCCAAGGGTGATCCGTCGAAGGCGCGGCTGCGGTCGTTCGCGGCGATCCATACGTCATAGCCGAGCGCCAACCCTAGATCGCGAAGCCATGCCTGGATTTCGGTATGGGTGCGCTCGTTCTCGCCCTCGCGCTGAGCGGCCTTGCTGAGCGTGCGCGCTTCCTCGCGCGCCGCCTCAAGCCGCTGCCCCCAGCTCGCCAGCGTCGCGCCGCTCACGTCGAGGGGCGGAGCCGGATAGCGATCGGAGCCGATGTCGAACAACAGACCGCCGATCGCGCCTAAATCATTCGATAGCAGCTCGCGGAAGCGGTCGTTGAGATCGAGGATGCCGGTCCGCATCGCCAGAAAATGCTCCCAGCTCCCGAGCTTCACATTCGCCCCCGTCAGCGCGTTGTAGCCCTTAACGATTGCGGTGTTGAAGGGCGGCACCAGCGTCGGGTGAAGGAAGTAGAGGAGGTTGGCGACCGCCGGACCCAGCCCCTTGATCTTCAAACGGTCGATCGCGTGGATATGGCTGATGATCTCCTCGGCCGTGTCGCAACAGGAACAGGCGTCGAGCAAGCGGCCGAACGCGCGCTGATTGTCGGGGCTCTCGTAAATGTCGGGGATGCGGAGCTTCGGCTTCCAGAGGAACGCATGGTCCGCGCCCTTGAAGATTTGCCGCTGCTCGGCGACGGAATGGACGACGGTTTCGAGCGACGATCCGCGGTAGGCGACGCCGAACGTGCCGCGCTCGATCTCGCCGACAACCTGGGTGATGCCGCGCCGGATTGATCGGAAGTTCTTCAACCGCTCGTCCCAAAGAAACCAGCTCCGATAGGTCGCGCCCTGATCGTCACGCCAGCGGGCAATTAAGCGGCGCACCAGGCCGTCATGGTCGGTGCCAGTAGAAAGACTGTCGATCTGCGCTGCCATATGTCCCCGATTGCCCCCGGCCCGCGTTTGGCGAGCTAGTAATAGACCTAAGCTGCGGCCCTTATGGCGTCGAGGGTGTAGAGCTGGCCCCCGCAATATGAGGGCAACGCCGCTCCCGCGCGTAGATTCAACATACACGCCAGCGGTGCCGACAGGGCCTTGACCCTAACACGGTGTCATACCCTACATGCTCTCGGGTCGAAGGAGTCTTGCCATGAACGACCCTCATTCCCATTCCCAAGCCGGGGGTTGCGGCTGTTCGAAGCCTGCGCCTGAATCGGTCTCCACGCCCTCATCCTGTTGCGGGGGCGGCTCGGCCGCTCCCGCAAAGATCGAGCACGAACATCATCACACCGAAGCGGGCGGCTGCTGCTCGGGCAGTAAGGACAACGATGCCGCAGCAGCAGTGATCGACGCGGTGTGCGGCATGACGGTCGATCCCGCAAAAACGACACACCATGCCGAGCACGCTGGTCATGCCTATCATTTCTGTAGCGCAGGGTGCCGGAGCAAGTTTGTCGCCAATCCTGACGCCTATCTGAGCGATAAGCCGAAACCGGAGCCGATGGCGACGCCGGGGGCGATGTGGACGTGCCCGATGCACCCGCAAATTCGCCAGGAAGGGCCGGGAACTTGCCCAATCTGCGGCATGGCGCTCGAACCCGAAGAACCGTCGCTCGACGATACTCCCAACCCTGAGCTGGTCGACTTCACGCGCCGACTGTGGGTGGCGGGCGCGCTCACGATCCCGCTGCTCGTCGTCTCGATGTTCGCGGAAATGTTAGGCCTGCATGTGGTTAGCCCTGCGGCCTCGCCTTGGGTCCAGCTCGCACTCACCGCGCCGATCGTGCTGTGGGCGGGCTGGCCGTTTTTCGAGCGGGGGTGGACATCGCTTCGTACCCGCCATCTCAATATGTTCACACTGATCGCGATCGGCGTAGGTGCCGCCTTCCTCTATAGCGTGGTCGCGACGCTCGCGCCGGGCATCTTGCCAGCGACCTTCCGCACGCATGGGAGCATGGTTCCCGTCTATTACGAGGCGGCCGGCGTCGTGGTGACACTGGTGCTGCTCGGGCAAGTGCTCGAACTGCGCGCTAGGGCGGCGACAGGGCGCGCGATCCGCGCTCTCATGGATCTCGCCCCCAAGACGGCGCGACGCTTGCAGCCTGACGGTTCTGAAGAAGAAGTCGGGCTTGCCGACGTGGCAACCGGTGACCGGCTGCGGGTCCGCCCCGGTGAAGCCATCCCGGTCGATGGCGTCGTGGTCGAGGGTCGTTCGTCGGTCGACGAAGCCATGCTCACCGGCGAACCCGCGCCGGTCCTCAAGGAAGTCGAGGCGATCGTTACCGGGGGCACCGTCAACGGGACGGGCAGCCTGGTGATGGAAGCCCGCGCGGTTGGTTCGGACACGATGCTCGCGCGTATCGTCCGCATGGTCGCGGAAGCGCAGCGAAGCCGCGCCCCGATACAGGCGGTCGCCGATCGGGTTTCAGGATGGTTCGTGCCGCTCGTCGTGCTGATCTCGATTGCGACCTTCATCACTTGGTCGCTGGTCGGCCCTGAGCCGCGCATGGGCCATGCCCTGCTTAACGCCATCGCAGTGCTGGTGATCGCCTGCCCGTGCGCGCTCGGGCTCGCCACGCCCATGTCGATCATGGTCGGCACGGGACGCGGCGCTCAGGCCGGCGTGCTGGTGAAGAACGCGGAAGCCTTACAGGGGCTGGAAAAGGTCGATACCCTTGTCATCGACAAGACGGGTACGCTCACGGAAGGCAAGCCCAAGCTGATCGCGGTCGAGACGGTCAGCGCGGTCGGAGAGAACGACATGCTCGCGCTTGCCGCGGCCGTCGAAGGCCAATCCGAACATCCGCTCGCGCACGCAATCGTCGTTGCCGCCAAAGAACGAGGATTGCAGCTCGGCACAGTCGCGGACTTTGCCTCGCAAACCGGGCTGGGTGTCAGCGCCACGGTGGGCGGCCGCTCGGTCGTGATTGGCAATGCGGTGCAAATGAGCCGGATCGGCGCTGATCTCAAGCCGGTCGACGCCGCGGCCGATCGTCACCGTGGCGAAGGCGCGGGCATCATCCTCGTCGCGATCGACGGGGCGCTCGCCGGTCTGCTCGCAGTCGCCGATCCGGTGCGCGCATCGGCGCGCGACGCTATTGCCGCGCTTCGCAAGGAGGGCCTGCGGGTCGTCATGCTCACCGGCGACAATCGTGGGACGGCCGATGCTGTCGCGCGCGCCGTGGGCGGTCTTGATGACGTGCGCGCCGATCTGCTGCCGGAAGACAAGGCGCGTATCATCGGCGAGCTGAAAGCGAGCGGCGCAAGGGTCGCAATGGCGGGCGATGGGATCAACGACGCCCCGGCGCTCGCCGCCGCGGATGTCGGCTTGGCGATGGGAACGGGAACAGACGTGGCGATCGAAAGCGCCGGCATGACGCTCACGCGCGGCGATCTCTCGGCGATCGTGCGCGCCCGCAAGCTCGCTCGCGCGACGATGCGAAATATCCGCCAAAACCTGTTCTTCTCGTTCTTGTTCAACGGAATCGGCGTGCCGGTTGCGGCCGGCGTGCTTTACCCGGTTGCCGGTATCCTGCTGTCGCCGATGCTGGCCGGTGCAGCGATGGCGCTCTCGTCCTTCACCGTGGTCCTGAACGCACTGCGGCTCAACGCGGTAAAGCTGTGAACATCGGAGCGGCGTCGGACGCCAGCGGCGTCTCCCAACGCATGATCCGCCACTATGAAAAGATTGGTTTGGTGCCCGCGCCGCCACGGCGCGGGAACTACCGGGACTACGCCGACGCTGACGTTCATCGGCTGCGATTTATCGCCAACGCGCGCGACCTGGGGTTCCCGATCGAGGAAATCCGCACGCTGCTGGGGCTGTGGTCGGATCGCGATCGGTCGAGCGCGGAAGTGAAGACGCTGGCGGAAGCCCGCGCTGCCGAACTGGGCCGCAAGGTCCGCGTCTTGGACGCCATGCGCCGCTCGCTTACCGGGCTCGCCCAAGCCTGTCATGGCGATGATCGGCCTGATTGTCCGATCATCGAACGCTTGGCTGAATAACTTGCGCGGCTAACTTTTACTCCACTTGAGCGTGATCGTGCGTCGCACCGTTTCACGCGTTTCGCGCTGCGGCTTTGCCGCACCCCTCGATCGCCGCGCGGTTGGCCGTCACGATCCTGTCGGCCCCGACGATGGCGCGGAACGCGGTGGGACTGGCGCTCTGGATCATACGCTGCCCGGCTTCCCAGCGGGGCAAGTCGAGCGTCCGCGCCGCCATGCGCTCGGGCCATTGCCAGCTCGCCGGTGCGATCTCGCGCGCGACCAGGCCCGGCACGATCGCCCATGCGAGGATGCCGGCCGCCACCCCACCCAGGGCAAACCATAGCTGCCGATTCTTCTGGTCGGCGCGTGTCCATGCGGACCCGGCGATGGCGCGAAGATCGGCCATGATGCGGGCCTTGTCCTCGCCCGCCTTGGCGAGCGCCGCCTGATCCTCGCGCCGGGCGGCGCTGCCCGCCGCGGCGATGCGCTGCGCCATCTGTTCCGGCGTCATCGCCAGCGCCGGGGCCGCTTTCAGGAATTGGCCGATGCGCGCGACGTTCTCGCCTGCCGTGTTCACGTTCTGCTGGAGCACGCCAAGCGTCTCGGTATGGTCGGGTATGTCGATCGCCGCGCTCGGCCGCCAAGCCCTCCACGGCGCAGCGCCAGCTCGCCGCGCATGGCCTCGAACGCCTCGGCCGCGCCTGCTCCGCCCTGATCGTCCTCGTTCGTCACCTGTCGTGAGCCTGCAACCCGTGATATTCCTCCGAGTTAATCAAAGGAGACCCAACAATCACCGGACCGGTCATGCCTAAGACACCACACACGAAAGGCCCGGACGAAACCCTTTCTCTCCTCGCCGATCCCTATCGGTTCATCTCCAGGCAGTGCCAGCGCCTAGGCGCAAACGCTTTTGAATCCCGTTTCCTGCTGAAAAAGACCAACTGCCTTAAGGGGGCCAAGGCCGCCGAAATCTTCTACGATACGACCCGCTTCGAGCGCGAAGGTGCCATG
>NZ_BCTY01000028.1 GCF_001591005.1 Sphingomonas sanguinis NBRC 13937 | reverse complement strand
TGCAAGGGGAGGAATGGCATGGATGGGGATCAGGCCTGTTCGGCTTCCTTGCGGGCGCGTTCCTCGTAGAAGTTGCGCACCACGTCCCACGCCTCTTCGGCGGTCTCGACATAGGTGAAGATGCTCAGGTCGCGCTCGGAGACCACGCCTTCCTCGACCAGCGCCTCGAAATTGACGACGCGTTCCCAGAAGGCGCGGCCGAACAGCAGGACGGGGATGGGCTGGATCTTGCCCGTCTGGATCAGGGTCAGCAGCTCGAACAGTTCGTCGAACGTGCCGAAGCCGCCCGGGAAGGCCGCCAAGGCGCGCGCGTGCAGCAGGAAGTGCATCTTGCGCAGCGCGAAATAGTGGAACTGCAGGCTCAGCGACGGCGTGACATAGGGGTTCGGCGCCTGTTCGTGCGGCAGGACGATGTTCAGGCCGACCGACTCGGCACCGACGTCAGCCGCACCGCGATTGGCGGCTTCCATGATCGACGGACCGCCGCCCGAGCAGACGACGAACTGGCGCATGCCGCGATCGTCGCGGGGCAGGCGGCTGGTGATCTGGGCCAGCTCGCGCGCGATGTCGTAATATTTGCTCTTGGCGACGAGGTTCTCGGCGATCTTGCGCGACTTGTCGTCATGCGCCAGCGCCAGCATCGCTTCGGCCTTGGCAGGCTCCGGGATACGCGCCGAGCCATAGAAGACGAAGGTCGAGGCGATCTTGGCCTCTTCGAGCAGCAACTGCGCCTTTAGCAGTTCCAGCTGGAAACGGACGGGGCGAAGGTCTTCGCGCAGCAGGAAGTCCATGTCCTGAAAGGCCAGCGTATAGGCGGGGCTTTCGGTCTGCGGCGTCGAGACGATCGTCTTGGCGCTCTCGGCGTCCTGGCTGGCATTGGGGAAGACGCGGTTCGGTACTTGGGTCTTATCGGTCATTTTGGGTGATGTAGGATATCCCACGCCCCTGCGCTACCGGCAAAAGCGCGCATTGTCGTCCTCCAGATGCAGGTGGTTGCGATGCGCCGCATTATAGTCTGGGCTGAGTACCGTGCCGAAGCGCTTGCAGGCCGAGGCGCGAATGACCGTCCAGAAATGCCGCACCTGCGGATCGCTCGAATACCAGTCGTTCAGCAGGGTGATGCGCCGCCCGTCCTTCAGCACGAAGCCGCCGACATCGACCGCATTGGCCAGTGCATGGCCCGAACGCCGGTCGCCGATCCGCTTGCTCCCGACGATGTTGCGACAGGCATAGGTGCCCATGCCCTCGACCTTGGCCAGCGGCGAGCCCAGGATTTGCCAGGCGGCGGGCGCGACGGCGTTGCGCACCCATCCGGCAAAGGCGCGGGCATTGCCGCATCGCATCGCGGTGACGCCGGTGACGGGCACGCCGATATCGGTCAGTTGCACCGCGCCGTAGAGACCGCAGCCCGGCCCCAGCTCCTTGTCGGGCAAGCGGCGATAGTCCACCCCCTCGCGCCGCAGATCGGCCTCGCACTGCGCGGTTTCGCGGATCGGCGGGCGGTAAGGTTCGGGGCGCGAAGCCTGCTGGACGGGCCGGTCGGGACGACCACAGGCGGAGAGAATCGCCGCCCCCAGGATCGGAACGACGAGAAACAAGGGGACGCGAACCATGCGACCCCTTGCTCCCTTTACCGCCGCTTTGGCCAGCCCCGATCAGCCGTGCGGAGGCGTGTCTGCGACATGCTCCAATATGTCGCCCGGCTGGCAGTCGAGCGCGGTGCAGATGGCATCCAGCGTGGTGAAGCGAATGGCGCGCGCCTTGCCGGTCTTGAGGATCGACAGATTGGCCAGCGTCAGATCGATCCGCTCGGCCAGCTCGGTCAGCGACATGCGCCGGTCGAGCAGCAGCCGGTCGAGATTGATGCGGATCGCCATCAGATGGTCCCTTCCGCATCCTCGCGCAGACGCACGCCCTCGCGGAAGATCTGCGCCAGCACCAGGGTCAGCAGGATCGCGAACACGCCGTCCACGCCCATCGGCTTGACCATGCCCTGCGACTCGAAAGGCAGGATGGGGGGCAGTGCGAATTGCAGCAGATAGGCGGCCGCGATGGTGCCCGCGATCCAGTGCAGCCGTTTGACGTTGGCGAGGGTGAAGGGCTCGCCCGCCGCCGTGCTGCGCAGCATCTGGATCAGCGGCAGCAGCGCCGCCCACGCAAGACCCAAGGCGATCAGCATGACCGCCAGCGCGGCGGTGACCACCCCGGGAGTCTTCATGTCCAGCGCCTGGGCGTTGACGTGCACCGTCCCCAGAGCGCCGGGCGAGATCGCATCGACGATCAGTGCGCCGACGGCCGCCAGGATGACGGCCGTGACGAACGCCAGAATGGCGAGCAGCGCGGCATAGAGCAGCGTGCTGATGTGACTGGCGAAGCGTGTCATGGCGTCCTGTCCCTCCATATCAAATTACTATCGATAATCGATAATAAATCATCGATTATCGAGCAACGTAAATATCGAAATTCGATATGGATGTGTTAATGGTCAGGCTGGCGGCGATGTCTCTGCGCCTGACATGTCCGCTTCGCGGGCGGTACGCTGGCTCTGCAATGTCGAGATGTCGGCCAAGAGGCGGCACAGCAGGATGGTCAAGGGCACGTCCAAGACCAGCGACAAGACATAGAGCCAGTCGACCGCGATGAGCGACTCAGGCGTTTTCGCCGCCACCGACAGGCGAAAGGTCAGATTGCCGAGCAAGGTCGAGGCGAGCCAGAATCCCCACCACAGCCGCATCCAGTCTGGCACGGGCACCGAATCGGGGTTTTCCGAATCGATCGTAGCCCCCCGGGTCTGGCGAATCCCGGCGAACGGCATCCACAGATTGGCGAACGGTACGAAGAACCAGCCGACATTCCATTTCGGGCCGACGGTCATCTTATCGCTCCAATGATGGGCGTTGCGGTTGATCCGGTGAATCCAACGCGCCACGAGGATGCCGCAGACGATATAGGCCAGCATATAAGGCAGGCTCGCCAATGCCGAAATATCGGCAGCGTCTTCAATCGCTTCGGCGGTGCCTGGCGGCGAACCCAAGCCGCCCAGAATATAAATTTCGCCGATGCAGGACAGGGCCAGAATGCCTTCGGTAGCAAGCCACAACCACGCCAATCTCTTGCACCATATTGCCAGGCCCGTGGGATCGCGCAGCATCACCTTTCCTCCTTCGGCGGGTTCGGCACCAAAACTGGCCGAATATTGCGTCATGACGATTGCGGTTGTCATCTTCGATCGACATCGCTAGGGCCGTCGACGGGCCACGCGGTCCCAACGCCGCGCGTGCTCTCTGTGAGGAGAGTCTTAAATGACTGATACGACTGCCGCTGACGCCACTCTTGCGCCCGCGAAGCCCGCCACCAAACCGGCGCGTCCCTATTTCTCCAGCGGTCCCTGCGCCAAGCCTCCCGGTTGGGAAGCGGCCAAGCTCGCGACGGACAGCCTCGGCCGTTCGCATCGCTCGAAGATCGGCAAGCAGCGGCTGCAATATTGCATCGACTTGATGCGCGAGCTGCTGAAGCTCCCCGACACCCACCGTATCGGCATCGTCCCCGGCTCCGACACCGGCGCGTTCGAGATGGCGATGTGGACCATGCTGGGTGCCCGCCCCGTCACCACGCTCGCCTGGGAAAGCTTCGGCGAGGGCTGGGTGACCGACGCGGTCAAGCAACTCAAGCTCGATCCCACCGTCCTGCGCGCCGATTACGGCCAGATCGCGGACCTGGATGCGGTCGACTGGTCGAACGACGTGCTCTTCACCTGGAACGGCACCACCTCGGGCGTGCGCGTGCCCAATGGCGACTGGATCGCCGACGACCGCGAGGGCCTGTCCTTTGCCGACGCGACCAGCGCGGTGTTCGCCTATGACCTGCCCTGGAACAAGATCGATGTCGCGACCTTTTCGTGGCAGAAGGTGCTGGGCGGTGAGGGCGCGCACGGCGTCCTGATCCTGGGCCCGCGCGCCGTCGAACGGCTTGAGACCTACACCCCCGCCTGGCCGCTGCCCAAGGTGTTCCGCCTGGTGTCGAAGGGCAAGCTGGCCGAAGGCGTGTTCAAGGGCGAGACGATCAACACGCCGTCGATGCTGGCCGTCGAGGACGCGATCCTCGCGCTCGAATGGGGCAAGGGGCTGGGCGGCGCGGAGGCGCTGATCAAGCGTTCGGACGCCAATGCGGCGGCCCTCAACAAGATTGTCGAGGAGCGCGACTGGCTTGGTCATCTGGCGGCCGATCCGGCGATCCGCTCGACCACCAGTGTCTGCCTGACGGTCGAGGGCGCAGACGAGGCGGTCATCAAGAAGATGGCCTCGCTGCTCGAAGCCGAAGGCGCGGCCTATGACGTGGCGGGCTACCGCGACGCGCCCGCCGGCCTGCGCATCTGGTGCGGCGCCACGGTCGAAACCGCCGATATCGAGGCGCTCGGTCCCTGGCTCGACTGGGCCTACGCGGCCGCCAAGGCGGCCTGATCCTTTCCTGAATGACTCCCGGCCAGCGGGCCGCGGACCTTCCCCATTCCACAACCCCGGCCAGCCTGGGGCGACGAGGTGAACCATGCCCAAAGTTCTCATCAGCGACAAAATGGACCCCAAGGCCGCCCAGATCTTCCGCGAGCGCGGGGTCGAGGTGGACGAAATTACCGGCAAGACGCCCGAAGAGCTGAAGGCGATCATCGGCCAATATGATGGTCTGGCGATCCGCAGCTCGACCAAGGTGACCAAGGAGATCTTGGAGCACGCGACGAACCTGAAGGTCGTCGGCCGTGCCGGGATTGGTGTCGATAACGTCGACATCCCCGCCGCCAGCGCCAAGGGCGTGGTGGTGATGAACACCCCGTTCGGCAACTCGATCACCACCGCCGAACACGCCATCGCACTGATGTTCGCGCTCGCCCGCCAGCTGCCCGAGGCCGATGCCTCGACGCAAGCCGGCAAGTGGGAGAAGAACCGCTTCATGGGTGTCGAGCTGACGTCCAAGACGCTGGGCCTGATCGGTGCGGGCAATATCGGCTCGATCGTCGCCGACCGCGCGCTGGGCCTGCGGATGAAGGTCGTCGCCTTCGACCCGTTCCTGACGCCCGAGCGCGCGCTGGAGATGGGCGTCGAGAAGGTGACGCTGGACGAGCTGCTCGCCCGCGCCGACTTCATCACGCTGCACACGCCGCTGACCGACCAGACCCGCAACATCCTGTCGGCCGAGAATCTTGCCAAGGCCAAGAAGGGCGTGCGTATCATTAACTGCGCGCGCGGCGGCCTGATCGACGAGGACGCGCTGAAGGCGGGACTCGATTCGGGCCATATCGGCGGCGCGGCGCTCGACGTGTTCAAGGTCGAACCGGCCAAGGAAAGCCCGCTGTTCGGCACGCCGAACTTCATCTCGACCCCGCACCTCGGCGCGTCGACCACCGAAGCGCAGGTCAATGTCGCGATCCAGGTCGCCGAGCAGCTGGCCGATTTCCTCGTCTCGGGCGGCGTCACCAACGCGCTGAACATGCCCAGCCTGACCGCCGAGGAAGCGCCGAAGCTGAAACCGTATATGGCACTCGCCGAAAAGCTCGGCTCGCTGGTCGGCCAGCTGTCGCACGGCGCGGTCACCGGCATCGCGATCGAGGCGGAAGGTGCGGCCGCCGCGCTCAACTTGAAGCCGATCACGGGTGCGGTGCTGGCGGGCTTCATGCGCGTCCATTCGGACACGGTGAACATGGTCAACGCGCCGTTCCTCGCCAAGGAGCGCGGTCTCGATGTGCGCGAAGTGCGCCATGACCGAGAGGGCGATTACCACACGCTGGTCCGCGTGACGGTGACGACGGCGGACGGCGAGCGCTCGGTCGCGGGCACGCTGTTCGGCGATCAGGCCCCGCGCCTGGTCGAACTGTTCGGCATCAAGGTCGAGGCCGACCTCGCCGGGCCGATGCTCTATGTCGTCAACGAGGACGCACCGGGCTTCATCGGTCGCCTGGGCACCACGCTGGGCGAGGCCGGTGTGAACATCGGCACCTTCCACCTCGGCCGCCGCTCGGCGGGCGGTGAGGCGGTGCTGCTGCTCTCGGTCGACGAGGCGGTGGACGCGGAGCTGCTGGGTAAGGTCAAAGCGCTGCCGGGCGTAAAGACCGCGATGGGTCTGGTGTTCTGATCCGATAGGGTCGGATTTCCGTAAAAAGGGGTCGGGTGCCAAAAGGCATCCGGCCCCTTTTGGTTTGCGGTCAGTCGAGCGTCGCCTCAGCTCCGCCGAGAAGGGGACGCGGCGCGGGACCGGATGGCGGCTCTATGGGTTCGAGGCCGTCGTCGCTGCGCAGTGGAGGAAAGTTCGGCGGCGGACGACCGCCCGCTACGAAAATGGCGGTTATCGCAGCTCGTATCTCCGCCCTTTCCGCACCGGTCATGCGGGGTGGGCCGGTAATATCTTTGATCGGCATGGGCAGTCCTCCCACGATGCTGACGTGCACAGGATAGCATAGCTCGACGAAGGGCGCGAAGGTCTTGCCCCCCGGATCGATCGCCGAAGCAAGGGCCGGGTCTTCTGTCGTTCCCGCCCTTTTGAGCATCAGACGACGGGTTCCTGCGGAAGCAGCGCATCACGACGCGCACGGATCGCGTCTGCTTCGTCTGGCGTCAGGTCCAGTCGATCGAGTCGCTCGTCGAGCAGAACCGGCAGCGTGGCAGCAGGGTGGACCACCGCCAGGGTGAACGTCTCGTCCTGCGCGGGGTCGTAATGGGTCCAGGGCCGCTCGTCCTGGGTGAAGCCGCTGGCGATCGCCTTGCCGGTCAAGGCGGGGTCGATCGGCGCATAGGTGATCCGGCTTCGGTCCTTCTTGTCGGTGCGCTGGGTGATGCGTGCCCAGACCGGCCGCAGCGGTGCCGGTTGGCGCATGGCCTTGATCGAGGCCGACTGATGCAGGAAGCGCCGCATCATCAGGACTGAAAACACCGCAAAGACGACCACGACCAGCAGCGAGCCGATAAAGCGGTTCCAGAACTCCTCGATCGCCAGCGACAGGGTGATATTGTCGGGATGGCCATGCTCGGCGACGATGCGGGTTTCGCGATCCTCGTTGCCGAACGCCATGTAGGAGAAGCTGACCGCTCGCGACCGGATTGCGCCGTCGCGGGGATAGGCGATGGTCGCCTTGCAGTTCACGCTGAACTTGCGCATCCGGCATTCACCATCGACCATCGAGGCTTGCGGCACCTCAACCGGGGCACGCAGGATACGGTAATCAGTGTACAGGCCCGGCCAGATGGTGGCGACGATGGCCAGCGCGCCGAAACCCAGCAGGATGCCGAACACCAGCAGCCTGTAATGATCGGCAAATCCGGTCCGTCGCACCATGATGGGCCGCGGGGGCAGCAGCCCCGATGGATCGGGAAGGCCGTAGTCGGTCGTCTGCAACATGCTCCTCCTTGGTTCGGCGGCTATCTATCGTCGTTCCGCCAACAGATGCGAAAGTCTTGAGCGACCAAGGGGTTGCATGCGTAACGAGAATTGCCGTGGGCAATCGCGGTTGACGCCGCAGGCCTTAGTGACCAATCACGAAATCCTCCGTCCCCAACCGACGATCGAGCTACAGGGTTTTTCGCGCGTGATCCGCTTCCCCACATCCGACTGTGCATGCTTCAAGGACAAAGCCCGATGACCGCGCTCCTTCCCGAAGGCTATCACGACCGTCTTCCCCCCTATGCCGATGCCGCCGCGTCGGTGGAGGCGCGGGTGCTGGAGGCGGCGCGGCTGCATGGTTATGAGCGCGCCGACCCGCCGTCGATCGAGTTCGCCGAGGCGCTGGGCTCGCGGTTGAAGGCGGGGGGGCTGCATGACGCGGTGCGCTTCGTCGATCCGGTGTCGCAGCGCACGCTGGCGATCCGGCCCGACCTGACCGCGCAGGTGGCGCGGATCGCGGCGACCCGCATGGGCCATCACCCGCGTCCGGTTCGCCTGTCCTATGCGGGCACGGTGGTGCGGCTGCGCGGCTCCGAACTCGCCCCCGCGCGTGAGTGGCGGCAAATCGGGGCGGAACTGATCGGCCTCGACTCGACGGCGGCGGCGACCGAAGTGGTGCGCGTCGCGGTTGAGGCTTTGGTCGCCGCGGGCACGACGGGCATTTCGATCGACTTCACGCTGCCCGATCTGGTCGACCTGCTGGCCGCCGGGCCTCTGCCGGTCGCGGCCGATCAGGTGGCGGCGTTGCGCGATCGGCTGGATGCCAAGGATGCGGGCGGGGTCGCGGCGATCGCGCCCGACTATCTGCCGCTGGTCGAGGCCGCCGGGCCGTTCGCGACGGCGATGGAGCGGCTGCGTGCCTTCGACGCCCAGGGTGTGCTCGCCAGCCGCCTCGATGCGTTGGAGGCGATTGCGGCGGCGCTGGGGCAGGGGGTGTCGATGACGCTCGACCCGACCGAGCGGCATGGCTTCGAGTTCCAGAGCTGGTTGGGCTTTTCGCTCTTCGTCGCGGGCCCCCCGCGCGAGGTCGGACGCGGCGGCACCTACACCATTTTCCACGAGGACGGCACCGAGGAGAAGGCCACGGGCTTCTCGCTCTACGCCGATGCCATCGTCGCCACCGCACCGCCGACCGAGCGGCGGCGGCTGTTCCTGCCCTTCGGCACGGCGCCTGAAACGGGCGCGTCGCTCCGGGCGGATGGTTGGGTGACGGTGCAGGCGCTGGAGGAGGGTGACACGCCCGAGGCGCAGCTTTGCACCCATATCCTGGCGGACGGACAGCCACAGGCCATCGCCGGTTGACATAGGGGGCTGCGTCCCGCTAGGCGCGCCCCGCACATTATTGGAAACCCCCATCCGCCGAGTCCTGTCGAAGGGCGCATGGGGTCCGTCCGGCAGGCGGAGCATAGCATCCATGGCAAATGTAGCAGTCATCGGCGCGCAATGGGGCGACGAAGGCAAAGGCAAGATCGTCGACTGGCTGGCCGAGCGCGCCGACATGGTCGTCCGTTTCCAGGGTGGGCATAATGCCGGTCACACGCTGGTCGTCGGCGAGAATGTCTACAAGCTGTCGCTGCTTCCCTCGGGCATCGTGCGCGGCACCCCCAGCGTCATCGGCAACGGCGTCGTCCTCGACCCCTGGGCGCTGAAGGCCGAGATCGAGCGTCTGGCCGAGCAGGGCGTCCATGCCTCGCCCGAGACGCTGCGTGTCGCCGACAACTGCCCGCTGATCCTGCCGATCCACCGCGACCTGGACGGTCTGCGCGAGGACGCCAGCGGCGCGGGCAAGATCGGTACGACGCGGCGCGGCATCGGTCCGGCCTATGAGGACAAGGTCGGCCGCCGCGCGATCCGCGTGTGCGACCTGGCGCATCTGGACGACCTGGGCCCGCAGCTCGACCGTCTGTGCGCGCACCACGACGCGCTGCGCGCCGGGTTCGGCGAGCCGCCGGTCGATCGCGAGCGGCTGCTGGCCGATTTACGCGAGATCGCCGATTTCGTTCTGCCCTTCGCCAAGCCGGTGTGGCGCGACCTCAACGAGGCGCGTGCCGGCGGCAAGCGCATCCTGTTCGAGGGCGCGCAGGGCGTGCTGCTCGACATCGATCACGGCACCTATCCCTTCGTCACCTCATCCAACACCATCGCTGGAGCCGCAGCGGGCGGCTCGGGCCTGGGGCCATCGGGCGTCGGCTTCGTGCTGGGCATTGCCAAGGCCTATACCACCCGCGTCGGCTCCGGGCCTTTCCCGACCGAGCTGGAGGACGAAACCGGCCAGCGTCTGGGCGAGCGCGGCCATGAGTTCGGCACCGTGACGGGGCGTAAGCGCCGCTGCGGCTGGTTCGACTCGGTGCTGGTGCGCCAGTCGGCGGCGGTCGGCGGCATCACCGGCATCGCGCTGACCAAGATCGACGTGCTCGACGGGTTCGACGAGGTGAAGATCTGCGTCGGCTACAAGCTGGGCGACGAGACGCTCGACTATTACCCGACCCATGCGGCGGATCAGGCCAAGGTCGTCCCCGTCTACGAGACGATGGAGGGTTGGCAGGAATCGACCGCGGGTGCGCGGAGCTGGGCAGACCTCCCGGCCCAGGCGATCAAGTATATCCGCCGGATCGAGGAACTAATCCGTTGCCCCGTGGCACTGGTGTCGACCAGCCCGGAACGCGAGGACACGATCCTGGTTCGCGATCCCTTCGCGGATTGATCTCGGAAGGCCCCGGCGACACGTCGGGGCCTTTTTGGTAAACTCCACAGCGTCCGACTTCGTTGAAGCCGTTCGCCAACAAAAAGACCCGGCCGCTCGCGCGACCGGGTCTTTCCCGTAGTGATTGACCCGAAAGGGATCAGCGCATGCCACCGCTGCTGCCCGGCGGTGTGGTGGTCCCACCGGTCGTGCCGCTGCCGACCTGACCGCTGGTAGTCGTATCGCTCCCCATCGTGCTGCCGCCGGTCGTGTCGGGCATGGTCGAGGGCGTATTGACCGTGCTGTCCGGCGTCGTAGTGCGCGAACGGTTCTTGGACCGAGTCGTCGAGCGCGTGCTGGTGCTCGGCATCGTGCTCATCGTGTCGCCGGGCTGGCCCATGGTGGACTGGCCGGGCGTGGTGGTCTGTCCCGGCATCTGACCGGGCATCGTCTGGCCCGGCGCGGTGGTCTGTCCAGACATCCCGCCAGTCGTCCCGCCCGACACCTGCGCCATGGCGGCGGCGGGTAGGATCAGGGCACTGGCGGCGATCACATGCATATAACGCATTGTTTCTCTCCTGCTTTTTTCTCGTGTTATCAACGAGGCAGGAGGAGGCCCGTTCCTCTGGTCAGCCGCATTGGCCGCGATGAAGCAACGCCTGATCGGCTAAAACCAGCGCGACCATTGCCTCGACCACGGGAACGCCGCGAATGCCGACACAGGGGTCGTGACGCCCCTTGGTGGCGATCTGCGTTTCTTCGCCGGTGCGGGTGATCGTATCGACGGGGGTCAGGATCGAGCTGGTCGGCTTGAACGCGACTCGCATCGTGACGGGCTGGCCGGTGGCGATCCCGCCCGCAATGCCGCCCGCATGGTTCGCCAGGAAGCGTGGGCCGCCATTGCCGGCGCGCATCGGATCGGCGTTCTGCTCACCGGTCAGCGCGGCGGCGGCAAACCCGTCGCCGATCTCGAAACCCTTGACCGCATTGATGCTCATGCACGCGGAGGCGAGTTCGCTGTCCAGCTTGGCATAGAGTGGCGCGCCCCAGCCTGCGGGGACGCCGGTCGCCTCGCAGGCGACGACCGCGCCGACCGAGGACCCGGACTTGCGCGCGCCGTCGACGATCGCTTCCCAGCGTTCGGCGGCCGCCGCATCGGGGCAGAAGAACGGGTTGGCGTCGATCTGCGCATCGTCGAACGCCTCGTAATCGATCCGGTCGCCGCCGATCGACTCGACCCAGGCGCGAATCTTGACCTGCGGGATCACCGCGCGCGCGACCGCGCCCGCCGCCACCCGCGCCGCCGTCTCGCGGGCCGAAGAGCGTCCGCCGCCGCGATAGTCGCGAAAGCCGTATTTCGCGTCATAGGCATAATCGGCATGGCCGGGGCGATAGGCGAGCGCGACATTGCCGTAATCCTTGGACCGCTGGTCGACATTCTCGATCATCAGGCTGATCGGGGTGCCGGTCGTCCGCCCCTCGAACACGCCGGACAGGATGCGGACCTGGTCGGGCTCGCGCCGCTGCGTGGTGAAGCGGCTGGTGCCCGGGCGGCGCTTGTCGAGCCAGGGCTGGATGTCCTCTTCCGACAGCGCGATACCCGGCGGGCACCCGTCGACCACCGCGCCCAGCGCCGGGCCATGGCTCTCGCCCCAGGTGGTGAAGCGGAACAGGCGGCCGAAACTATTGAAGCTCACGCAGCATCTCCCAGCCGGGCAAAGGCCGGCGCATGTGTGGCGGCCCCGCGCACGCCGCAGGGGATCAGGCCACCCTGCAGCGGGACGGCCAGGAAATAGTCGCCCGCATAGGGGCTGTCGAAACCGCTCGCGACATCGGCGGCGAAACCGAACCGGCCATAGAAGGCGGGGTCGCCCAGCGCGAAGCACAGGACGACGCGTTCCTTCTCCAGCCGTTCGAGCCCGGCGGCGACAAGCGCCTCGCCCACACCCTGCTGCCGCCATTCGCGGGCGACGGCGATGGGGGCGAGGGCAACCGAATTGATCGATTTGCCGCCGATCTCGACAGCCATCCGGCTGAACGCGATGGCGCCGATCAGCGTGTCGGTATCTTCATCGATGGCGACGAGCATCAGGACCATGTCGCCCTCCACGCACAGGTCGCGGACCAAGGCGGCTTCTGCGGGGGCAGGGAAGCTGGCGACGAGCAGCGCGTCGAGCGCGGCGACGTCGGTCCCCTGGGCGGGGCGGATGGTTATGGTCATCGTACGACGCGACCGATCAGGCTACCCCCGGCGGCGGCAATCGCAGCGCCGCCCGCTACCCATATCCAGGGATGAACCGCATCTCGGCCCATGATCTGGCTCAGACTGATCATGAAGACGATGAACGGCAGGGCAATCATATTGCCCTTGCCACTCCATGTGCCGACGCCAAACGCACGGGCAGCGACGAGGATAACCGCCATGATCGCCGCACTTCCGCCAGCCCAAATCAACGCGTGTTCAGGCAAGCGCGATATCCGGCGCGTCTTCGGCCTTCATGCCGATGACGTTATACCCGGCGTCGACATGGTGGATCTCGCCCGTCACGCCGGACGACAGGTCGGACAGCATGTACAGGCCCGCGCCGCCGACATCCTCGATCGTCACGGTGCGACGCAGCGGTGAATTCAGTTCGTTCCACTTCAGGATATAGTTGAAGTCGCCGATACCGCGCGCCGCCAGCGTCTGGATCGGGCCCGCCGAGATGGCGTTGACGCGGATATTCTCCGGGCCGAGGTCGACCGCGAGATACTTGACGCTCGTCTCCAGCGCCGCCTTGGCCACGCCCATGACGTTATAATGCGGGATGACCTTTTCCGCGCCATAATAGGTCAGCGTCAGGATCGAGCCGCCCTCGGGCATCATCGTCCGCGCGCGCTGGGCGACGGCGACCAGCGAATAGGCCGAGATGTTCATGGTCATCAGGAAATTGTCGAGCGTGGTGTCATAGTAACGACCGCGCAGCTGCGACTTGTCCGAAAAACCAATGGCATGGACCACGAAGTCGATCGTCGGCCACTCGGCCTTCAGCCCCTCAAACAGTGCGTCGAGCGATTCCATCTCGGACACGTCGCAGTCAAACAGACGCGCCACGCCCAGCTGTTCGGCCAGCGGGCGGACCCGCTTTTCCATCGCCGCGCCCTGATACGAAAAGGCGAGCTCTGCGCCCGCCTCCGAAAGCTGCTTGGCGATGCCCCAGGCCAGCGATTTGTCATTGGCCAGGCCCATGATGAGCCCCCGCTTGCCTGCCATCAATCCGTTCACGCCGTTACCGCTCCTGCCGGTTCACTTCCATCAATCGCCCTCTCTAGCCCCGTTTCCGGTGGTTCCGCCAGTGCCGCGTTCAAATGCGCACCGAAAACCAGTCCCAGGCCGATCAGATAGAAGAACAATAGCATCACGACGACGCCCGCCAAGCTGCCATAGGTCAGATCATAGCCGCCCAGCTTCGACAGCACCCAGGGCAGCAGCGCGGTCATGCTGACCCACCACGCGGCGGTGAACAAAGCTCCAGGCCATTTGGGGCAGTCGCTCTCGCGATATTTGCCCGGCGTGACCGAGTAGAAGAGCATGTAGAGCGCACCGAACATCACCACGCCGGGGATCAGCCGCGACAGGCCGACCCACCCCGCGATATCCTGGGCGAAGGGAACGAGGCGGTAGATGAACTGCTCCGCCGCGGTCAGAATACCGGCGGCGAGGAAGGACAGCAGCGCCACCACGACCGAGGCGATCATGACCAGCGTCGAGGACAGGCGCGATTTCCAGAAGGCGGCCGTCGCTTTTACGCCATAAGCACGGTGGAAGATGTCACGGATCGTCTCGATAAAGCCGCCGACCGTCCATAGCCCGACCAGCCCGCCCAGCCAGAGGAGCGAGCCGGTCCGTGCGGCCAGCACATCGGCGATCGGCTTGCGCAACAGATCGCTGACATCGGGGGGCAGGACATGGAGGAAGCTCTCCACCGCATGCTGCGTCTCGTTGCTCTGGCCGAACAGCGAGAGCAGCGCCGCCGTGGTGATGAAGAACGGAAACAGCGTCATCAACGCCAGATAGGCGAGGTTCCCGGCATGGATGAACCCGTCGTTGAAGACGCCGAGCGAGGTTCGCTTCAGGATTTCGAAGGCATAGGAGCCCGGCCGGACCTTGGCGAGTTGCCGGTCCAGCCGGGTGCGGGCCTTCCCATGTTCATGTGCACGTTCTTCAGGGGTCAGGCCATTCGCATCGCTCATCGAACGATCAGACGCCCATGGCGGCCCTCGGGTTCCTGCCGTCGGTCCATTCCGCCGCGAACTGTTGCAGCGCGGCATCATCGGCAGGAATGTCGATCATGAGCGTGATCAGCTGATCGCCGCGCCCGCCATCCTTCCTGTGAAAGCCCTTGCCCTTCAAGCGCAGCGTCTTGCCCGACGTCGTGCCCTTGGGGATGGTCAGCATCACCGGACGCTCGACGGTGGGGGCCTTCACCTGCCCACCCAGCACCGCCTCGTTCAGGCTGATGGGCAGGTCCAGGCGGACATCGTCGCCGTCGCGGGTGAAGAAGGCGTGCGGCACGACCTCGATCGTGATGATCGCATCGCCAGGGCCGCCAGGGCCCTGTTCGCCCTTGCCGCCCAATCGCATTTGGGTGCCGGTGTCGACGCCTGCGGGCAGTTTCAGGTCGATGGTCTTGCCATCGGCCAGCGTGATCCGCTGCGGGCTGAGCGCGGCGGCATCGACGAAGGGCACGCGCAGGGCATAGGCCGAATTGGCACCCTTCGCGGCCGAACGACCCCGGCCGCCGAAGCCGCCAAAGCCCCCCGAAAAGCCGCCACGACCGGCGCCACCGAACATCCCCTCGAAGATATCCGACATGTCGGCACCCTCGCCGCCAAAGTCGAATTGCTGGCGAAAACCGCCCGCGCCGCCGGGGCGGGGCCCGGCCCCGCCGCCGAACCCGCCCGCGCCGCCATAGCCGAAGGGCGAGGCCGGGTTGCCGTCGCCGTCGATCTCGCCCCGGTCGAACCGGGCGCGCTTGTCCTTGTCGTTCAGCAGGTCATAGGCATTGGTGACCTGGCTGAACTTCTCCGCCGCCTTGGGATTGTCCTTGTTGCGGTCGGGATGCAGTTCCTTCGCCAGCTTGCGATAGGCTTTCTTGATATCGGCTTCGCTGGCCGTTCGGCTCACGCCCAGCGTCTGATATGGATCGGCCACTCTGTTCCCCGTTGGCAGTGTATTACCGATCTATGTGGGGAAGTCCGCGCCGGAGCGCAATCCGTGTCCCACGCGTTGCAGCATGGAGAAGGAGACGGATCATGACTCAGCCGATGCAGGCCGTTGGGAAAGACGGCAAAAAAGGTGCGCCGGACGGCGTGTCGGACACGCCGGGCAAGAAGGGCGGCGAGAGCCAGGGCGGCGGTTACGAGGGCGTACCCGAGCGAAAGGGCGACTTCCACGGCGGCCAGAGCGGCGCGGCCTATCATGGCAAGGGTGGTCATCCCGACCCGGACAAGGACAATCCCAATGCGGTGACCGAAGAGGGGTGAATATCGTCGCCACGGGATGACGGCTCCCTCGTCAGGCGCAGCCGTCGAGCATGACATCACCATTGTCCCTTGGCTGGCACCGCCCGGCGAAGAGTCGTTCGACCCGCCGGACCCGTTCGTCAAGGCGCGGGTCCGGACCGAACAGGTGAAAGTCGGACGGTGTCACCAGAACCGCGACCAGCCTTAGCCATTGCGCTTGGGGCAAGTCGGCGGGTGGTTTGCCGTAAACCTGCGCGCTGGCAGTGAACACGCCCTGCATCCAGCCCTTCGGGCCGCGCCCGAACGAAGCTTCTGCCAAAAACAGGGCCAGGATCTGCCGTTTCGACAAGCGGGCCTCCAGCCCCTTGGCATAGGTGGTCTGCCGGAGCTTGCGAACGCCCGGTTTGAACGCGGCGAAGGCCAGATGCTTGGACAGCGATTGGGTGATCGTCGTCACACCTGCGCCGGGCGTGTCATTGCCCACCCCGTGATGATGCCAGAAATCGGGGTCTTCCACGCGAATCAATTGCCGCAGCTCAGCGGGTGTCAGCGCATCGGGGCCGCGCCCCTCGGCGATCAGCCGGTCCGCTCGCGCCTTCAGCCGGGGCGCATCGCGCAAGGCATCGGCATAGCCCATGGCCGCATAGAGCAGCAGGGCGAGCAGAGCGCCGAGGATCGCGAACAACAGGACGGCGAGGATGGATCGGCCCCGGCGCGGCATGGATCTCAAGGTCATCGGCTGGTTCCTCTCCTCGGCAGGTTGCCGATCAGTCGGACAGCGCGGCCTCCGGCGTGTCGGCGCGCTCGACCGGCGCGACATCCACGCTGACATCCATCTTCTGCGCGCCCGAGCCCAGCACCACGCCATCGACCGGCGCGATCTCGGCATAGTCGCGGCCGACCGCGACGATGATATGGTCGCCCGCCATCCAGATGCCGTTGGTGGGATCGACGCCGACCCAGCCGGCTTGCGGGCCGCCCCAGATCAGCACCCAGGCATGGGTCGCGTCCGCACCGACCAGTCGCGCCTGGCCCGGCGGCGGCAGGGTGCGGATATAGCCCGAGGCATAGGCGGCCGGGATGCCTGCAGCGCGAAGGCCGGTGATCATGATCTGCGCGAAGTCCTGGCACACGCCGCGCCGCTGGCGAAAGGCTTCGGCCGGGGGCGTGTCGACCAGGGTGGCGGCGGGATCGAAGGCGAATTCGCGCTGGATACGGTTCGCCAGCGCGAAGCCTGCCTCCAATGCGCCGCGATCCGGCGACAGGTCGGGCGCGCACCATTCGGCAATGGCGGGGTCGAGCGGGATGAGCGGCGAAGGGAAGATATAGTTGGCGGGCCCCGCCGCCGACAGGTCGCGGCTCGACCGGGCAAGCGCGGATACCTCGGCCAGCGTGGGATCGCTGGGAGAGGGCATCGGCACCGGGCGGTCGACGACCATGCGCGCACGGCTCTCGATGGTCAGGCTGCGCACCGGGCGATCGACGACCAGCCGCGTGACATGCGCCAGCCCCGCCTCGGCCCGCGCGGAGCGGGTGCGGCCGACCGGCTCGACGATCAGGTCGTAGGTCTCCAACGTCTGGCCCGGCCAGTCGATGGGCTTCAAACGCAGGTTGCAGCGGGCATATTTGACCTGCGCGCCATAATCGAAGCGGGTGATGTGGCGGATGTCGTAGATCATGCCCCGTCTCTCATGCCAGGGTAAGTCCCCCGGCGCGCAACGGCTCCGCGCCTTGCAGGAAATAGCGCCTGGCGATCGCTTCCGACAGCAGGCCCAGCCGCCGCTCGACATCGCCCAGCGTATCAGCGTCGAGGGTGCGGGCATCCGCCGTTTCCAGCGCGGCGCGGACCGCGATGGCCTGGGCCTGTTGCGGCTCGGCCATGTCGTCGTCGGACAGGACAGGCAGGCGCGACAGGCAGTCGGCGATGCGCGCGGTCTGATAGGCTAGCGCGCGCGGATTGTTGGGATCGAGCGCGACCAGATCGACCACGGCGACGCGCGCGATACCGGTCGGATAACGCTGGCGATAGCTGATCTGGCTGTTGGCGAGGTCGAGCAGGGTGGACAGGTCGTCCGCCGACGCGCCTGCCATGCCGAACAGCCGCGTTGCCCTTGCCACCGCCATTGCGCGTTCGACCCGGCGACCGAGATCGTGGAAACGCCAGGCGGTGGTCCTGACCATATGCTCGGCGGACAGTCCGGCAATGGCGGCATAGCGCCGCTGTAGCGAGCCCGCCCGGTCGAGCATTCCCGGATGGCTGGGGAAGGGGGCTTCCAGCAGGCGCACCATGTCGGCGGACAGCCGGTCGCGCGACCCTTCGCTGATGCCGCGCGCCAGTCGGTTGATCCGCGCCACCGAGTGCCAGCCCTCATCCTCCATCGCAGTGCGCGCGAACTGGGTCAGCGCGGCGCGGCGCAGGCTGTCGGGATGCGGGGCTGCGCCGCCGCCGGTGATGAGCCCGACCAGCCGCCCCAGCGTGCGCGGGTCGAGCGCGCCGCCGCCATCGACATCGATCGAATTGCCCAGCATGACGCGGATCGCGGCGAGCAGCGCCTCGCCCCGCTCCAGATAGCGGCCGAGCCAGAAGAAATTGTCCGCGACCCGGCTGGGCAGCGTCCCCGGATTGCGCCGGACATGCAGCGAGTCGGGATCGGCAAGCAGCGAGACGGGGGCCACCGGCTCGGCCCCGTGAATGCAGACATCGGCGGACCACAGGCCCTCGCCGATCATCGCGGCGGTCGCCTCGGGATGCTCGCCGATCCGGCCGAACCCGCCGGGCAGGACGGTCCAGCTGCCCTCGGCATCACGCGCGGCAAAGACCCGCAGGGAGAAGGGGCGCGGCTCCAGCCGGTCGCCGATGACGACGGGCATGGTCGACAGGCGGACCATCTCCTGCCCGACATAATCTTGCGGCCGTCGGGCCATGTCGTCGCGCAGCGTGGCGCGTTCCTCGGCCGACAGGCTCGCCCCCGTCCGCGCGCCATCGGGCAGGCCCAGCGGGCGGGGGCCGAAGGCGGGGGCGATCAGCAGCCGGTCGAGATGCTCGGCGACATGCGCCGCCTGGGCCGGGCCGCCGCACCACCAGGTCGCGATATTGGGCAGCCGGAGCGCCTCGCCCGACAGATGCTTGGCCAGCGCGGGCAGGAAGGCGGAGAAGGCGGGGCTCTCCATCACGCCCGCACCGGGTGCATTGGCGATCACCACCTGCCCCTCGACATAGGCGTCGATCAGGCCGGGCACGCCGATCTGCGAATGGCTGTCGAAGGCCAGCGGGTCGAGCATCCGGGGATCGAGCCGCCGCCACAGCGCGTCGATCCGTTTCAGCCCTGCGACGGTGCGGACATAGACCTGTCCCTCGATCGCGGCGAGGTCGGCGCCCTCGACCAGCAACAGGCCCAGATAGCGCGCCAGATGCGCCTGTTCGGGATAGCTGGGGTTGAAGCGGCCGGGCGTCAGCAGGCCGATGCGCGGGTCGGCCCTCCGGCACTGGGCGGCGAGCCCGGCGCGAAAGGCGGCGAAGAAGGGCGCGTGCCGCTCCACGTTCAGCCGGTTCTGAAGGCCGCCCAGCGTCCGGCTGACCGCCAGCCGGTTCTCCAGCGCATAGCCCGCGCCCGCCGGGTTGCGCAGGTGATCGGCCAGCACCCGCCACTCGCCATCCGGCCCGCGCGCCAGGTCGAAGGCGACGAAGCTCAGATGATGGCCGCCCGGCGGCGTCACGCCGACCATCGGTCGCAGGAAATAGGGGCTGCCGGTCGCCAGCGCGGCGGGGATATGCCCCTCCGCCACCAGCCGTCCGGGGCCGTAGAGGTCGGCGAGGATCGTCTCCAACAGATCGGCGCGCTGGGTCACGCCCGCCGCAATCCCCGCCCATTCGCCGCTGTCGATCAGCAGGGGCACGGGGGAGACGGGCCAAGGCCGCTCGTCGGTTTCGCCGATGATACGGAAGCCGGTGCCGATATCGGCGGCGTGCCGCTGCACCCGTTCGCGCGCATGGGCCAGGTCGCTGGCGACGGCGGCCAGTTCCTCCAGCATCGCGCGCCAGGCGGGGTTGTCGGAGCCCGCCATCACGTCCGCCTCACCCGCGGTGGCGCGATAGGCGGCGATCCAGGCGGCGGCCTGGGCGGGGCTGTCCTCTGCGGGGTCCATGTGGGCGGGAAAATCGCCGGATCGGACCGATGTTGCAACACATGATTGGCGATGGGCCGATTTGGTCTGAATAAATCCTTGGTCGTCAAAGCCATGAGGACAGGACTCAGCGTTTCCGTTCGTGACGTTGGTTTTCCCGGCCCATGGGCGTATGGGCGGGCGCATGGCAGACGATCCCCATGCACTCTTCCGCGCCTGGTTCGCCGAGGCGCGGGCGAGCGAAATCAACGATTCCAACGCGATGGCGCTGGCGACGGTCGATGCGCAGCGCCAGCCCTCGGTGCGCATGGTGCTGCTCAAGGGTCATGACGAGCGCGGATTCGTGTTCTACACCAATCGCGAAAGCCGCAAGGCGCAGGAGCTGGGCGAAGGCAGCAAGGCCGCGTTGCTGTTCCACTGGAAGTCGCTGCGTCGTCAGATTCGCATTGAGGGCCCCATCTCGCGCGTCGATGATGCCGAGTCGGACGCCTATTTCGCCAGCCGCGGCCGCGATTCGCAGCTGGGGGCCTGGGCTTCGGACCAGTCGCGCCCGCTCGACGCGCGTGAGACGTTCGAGGCGCGGTTCGAGGCGATGCGTGCCCGGTTCGAGGGCGGCGACGTGCCGCGCCCGCCGCATTGGGGCGGATATCGCGTGACCCCGCAACGGATCGAGTTCTGGCTCGACCGCGAACACCGGCTGCATGAGCGCCGGGTTTTCACCCGTACGGCCGAAGGTGGCTGGAACGAAGGATTGCTGTTTCCGTGACCCAGGACGAACGTAAGAGAGTCATTCCGCTGGCGACCCGCGCGGCGCTGGCCAGCGTCGGCATGGCGCTGTTCCTGCTGGCGCTGAAGGGGTTCGCCGCGTGGCGGACCGGATCGGTCGCGATGCTGGGCTCGCTGGCCGACACCGCGCTCGACCTGCTCGCCAGCTTGGTGACGCTGTACGGTGTGCGGCTGGCGGCGACGCCCGCCGACCACGACCATCGGTTCGGGCACGGCAAGGCGGAGGCGCTGGCGGCGCTGTTCCAGGTCGCGCTCATCACCGCCTCGGCGGCGGGCATCGCCTGGCGCGCGGTCATGGCGCTGGGCGCGGATAATCCGACCAGCGACGCCGAGTTTGGTATCGGCGTGTCGGTGATCGCGATCGCCGCGACCGTCGTTCTGCTCGCCTATCAGCGCAGCGTTATCCGCCGCACCGGATCGGTCGCGATCCTGGCGGACAATGTCCATTACCAGTCGGACGTGATGCTCAACGGATCGGTCATCATCGCGATGGTGCTGGACCAGTATCTCGGCTGGCACGGCGCGGACCCCATCTTCGGCATCGCCATCGCGCTGTGGCTGGCCTGGGGGGCGTTCCAGGCGTCCTCGACCGCGATCGACCAGTTGATGGACAAGGAATGGTCCGACGACCAGCGCGCCGCCTTCCTCGACGTCGCCGCGCGCCAGCCGGGTCTGAAGGGCATTCACGACTTCCGCACCCGTCGCTCGGGCAGCCACGACTTCGCGCAGTTCCATATGGAGGTCGACCGCAACATGACGGTCGCCGCCGCGCATGACGTGGTCGAAGGCGTAGAGCGGGCGCTGCGTCACGCTTTCCCCAAGGTCGAGGTGCTGATCCACCTCGATCCCGAAGGCCATGTCGACACCGACAATCCGCTGGTCGAGGCGGACGTGACCCCCCACTGGTTCGGTAAGCGCGTAGGCTATTGATGCGCATTCCCTTCACCCAGGTCGATGCCTTTGCCGACGCAGCCTTTGGCGGCAATCCGGCGGCGGTGATGATGTTGTCCGCCTGGCTGGACGACGCCACGCTGCTGGCGATCGCGCAGGAGAACAACCTGTCCGAAACCGCCTTCCTCGTGCCGCATGACGGCGATGAGGCGGATTTCGGCCTGCGCTGGTTCACGCCGGGCGACGAGGTGGAGATGTGCGGCCATGCCACGCTGGCGAGCGGGCATGTCGTGCTGTCGTCAGATACGACGCGGAACCGGGTGCGCTTCGCCACGCGCCATGCCGGGGTGCTGGAGGTGGCACGCGACGGGCTGGGCTATAGCCTGTCCTTGCCCGAGCGCACGCCGTCACCCGAGCCGCTGCCCGCCGTGGTCGAGGCGCTGGGCGTCGACGGCGTGGTCGAGACGCTGCGCCATCCGGCGGGCTATTCCGTCGTCGTGGTCGACGAGGCGGCAGCCGTGCGGAGTTGTGCACCCGACTTTGCCGCACTGGCCAGGGCGGGACGCTATGTCGTCATCCTGACCGCGCGCGGCGGGGCGGGCGAGGTGGATGTGGTCAGCCGAGTCTTCGTACCTGCCTTTGCCATCGACGAGGACCCGGTGACGGGTGCGGCCCATGCGGTCATCACGCCCTATTGGACGAAAAAGCTGGGCCACGACGCGTTCACCGCCGAACAGGCCAGCGCGCGGGGCGGGCGGTTGACCTGTCGACTGGACGGCGACCGGGTGATCCTGGGCGGCGGATGCGTGACGGTGATCGAGGGGACGTTCCTGCTGCCGTGATCGCGCGTCGATCGGTGAATCGTTGCGGTCGTCCAATTCTCACCTTATTATGGCGGGCGGTCTCTACGGTGAGAGCATCGGCTGATGTGGAACGTGGACGCGGCGCTGAAACATTTGCGGCTTCATGCGAAAGAAGCAAGTCGCGGACAATGCGCCAGATATGTGCGTGAAGCGGTAGAGGCGGGCGGTGTGGCGCTGGTTCGCCATACATCTGCCAAAGACTATGGCAGCAGTCTCACGAAGGTCGGTTTCGTTTCCCAAGGCGCACTGGCCACCGGCTTTCGGGCTGGCGATATCGCGATCATTCAACCGATCAAGGGCCATCCGCATGGTCACATCTGCATGTATGACGGCCGCTACTGGATTTCCGATTTCAAGCAGTTGCACGGCTTTTATCCAGGACCGAGTTATCGCAAGCTGAAGCCATCCTATCAGATCTATCGTTATCCCGGCGCAGGCACCGCAAGCCGTGCCGAAGAACAGGTGGGCGTGCCCGCCGGAAAGGCAAGGCCATGAAGCCCGGCATTCGGACGATCGCGTTGGCATGTCTGGCCTCGGCCATGGTTATCGGCAACCTCCCCGCCGATGCGACCGCGATGGCGGTTACGGCGCCACGGCTCAAAGCGCCTGATGCCGTCGCACGGGATTTTTACACCTGGTATGTCGGCCTGATGGCTCACGACAAGGAGCCGACCGACGAGCCTCAGGTCTATGCCCGTTACGTGAGCAAGTCGCTCCGCGCGAGCATCGCCCGGCAGATCGCCAGCCCGGACGGCATGGAGGCCGATTACTTCGTCAAGGCGCAGGACTATATGGACTCATGGATCGGTCATGTCGCATCGACCCCGGCCATGGTTCGCGGCAATACTGCCCGGACGGTCGTGACCTTGGGCAGCGGCGCAAAGCCATGGCGGCTTTCCGTCCAATTGGCCAAGGAAGACGGCGGCTGGAAGATTGCCAGCGTCTCGCGTCGATAGAGCTTTGATCCGCGGGGCGGCCATGCGCGATCGGTGGACCAACCTCACTCCGCCGCCAGCAATGTCTCTGCGGCCTGCAGGTCCACCGACACCAGCCGGCTGACCCCGCGTTCGATCATCGTCACGCCGAACAGCCGGTGCATCCGGCTCATCGTCACGGCATTGTGCGTAACGATCAGATAGCGCGTATCCGTCTCGCGCGTCATCCGGTCGAGCAGCCCGCAGAATCGGTCGATATTGGCATCGTCCAGTGGCGCATCGACTTCGTCCAACACGCAGATCGGCGCGGGGTTGGTCAGGAACAGGCCGAAGATCAGCGCCACCGCCGTCAGCGCCTGTTCGCCGCCCGACAGCAGGGTCAGCGACTGGAGTCGTTTACCCGGCGGCTGTGCCATGATCTCCAGCCCGGCCTCCAGCGGATCGTCCGAATCGACCAGCGCCAGATGCGCCGATCCGCCGTCGAACAGCGTCGCGAACAGCGTCTGGAAATGGCCGTTCACCGCCTCGAACGCCTCCAGTAGCCGCTGCCGCCCTTCGCGGTTGAGCAGCCCGATCGAGCCGCGCAGGCGTGCCACCGCCTGGACCAGATCCTCGCGCTCGGCGGCACTCGCCGCGCCGCTCGCCTCCAGCTCGGCCAGTTCCTGTTCGGCGACCAGGTTGACCGGGCCGATCCGTTCGCGATCGGCGGACAGCTTGTCATGCGCGGCGGCCTCGGCCTGGGGCGAGCCGACGCCCGCGCTCTCAAATCCCAGCTTTTCGGGCAGGACCGGGGCAGGGCAGGCGAAGCGCTCGCCCGATACGCGGCCCAGTTCGACCCGACGAAGCTCGTGATTCTCGACCCGTGCCAACGCCCCCGCGCGCGCCTCCCGCGCCGCCGACAACAGGGCATTGGCCCCGGCATGAGCGGCCTCGGCGGCGCGGAGGGTGCGTTCGGCCTCCGCCTCTTCGTCTTGCGTACGTTCGGCCTCGACCTTGGCGGTGTCGTGCGCGGCGGCGAGGGTGGCGATCTCCTCGGCGAGTTGCGCCGGGCGGTCGGCGAGCGCGGCGGCATCCTGGTCCAGTGCGGCGGCGCGGGCATCCATGTCGGCGATCCGTCCCGCCGCCTGGCCTGCGCGCTGGTCCCAGCTTTCTGCTTCCGACGTCGCGGCGGCCAGCCGGTCGCGGGTCTGGGCCAGGCTGCGCTCCAGTGTCGTCCGCTCCGACCGGGCGAGTGCCACTGCCGAGCGCGCCAGCTGCGTCTCGGTCTGCAGCCGCGCCGTCTCCGCCGCGCTGGCCGTTCCGTCGGGCAGCGCGGCCAGCGCCGCCTCCGCGCGGTCGCATTCGGCACGCGCCTCTTCCATCTCGGCGGCGATCCGTTCGGCGCGGGTGGCGAGGTCGGCGCGCTGGGCGGACAGCCGCTCGATCATGGCCTGCGCGCGGTCCTCGGCGCGCTGGGCATCGCGCAAGTTGGTGACGGCGGTGGCGTGGAGCGTGCGCGCACTGGCGGCGGCGGCGCGGGCGCGGGCGATGCGATCCTCGATCACCGCCCGCGCCTCGGTCGCGGCCTGAACCGCCGCCTCGGCCGCCGGACGCTCCGCCTCCAGCGCTGCGAGCCGGTTGCGCCGCTCCATCCGCTCGGCCGCCGCCGCCCCGCCGCCCTCGCCGATATAGCCGTCCCAGCGCCGCAGCCTCCCCTCGCGCGTGACCAGTCGCTGACCGACCGCCAGTGGCTGGCCCGAATCTACCTCGACCAGGAAAATCTGCGACAGCCGCCGGGCGAGCGTCGCCGGCGCGGCGATCCGTTCGCCCAGGCTCAGCGTCCCGATCGGCGGGGCGGGGTCGCCGGGCGAGACGTCCGAGCCGTGCCAGTCGATCAGCGGCGTATCCAGTTCATCGCCCAGCGCCGCCGCCAGCGCCCGCTCGAACCCGGGTTCGGCCTGCACTTCGTCGAGCAGCCGGTCGCCGCTCTTGCGCTCGGTCGCGCGGGTCAGCGTTGCCGCTTCGGCATCCAGCGCGGCGAGCGCGGCGATGGCGCGGGCGCGGGTCGCCTCGGCCGCATCGCGCTCGGCACTGGCGGTCAGTTCGCTTTCCTCGGCCCAGCCGAGCGCGGCGTGCGCCTTGTCCGCATCGATCCGGGCGGCGGCCTGGGTCGCGACGGCGGCTTCGCGCGCGGCCTCCTGTTCGGCCATGTCGGGCAGCGCCTCGATCGCGGCGGCAACCGCGCGGGCGTCGCGTTCGGCGCGGGCGTGGCGACCTTGCGCATGGGCGAGCGCAGCCTCGGCGATCCGGCGCTCGGCAGCCTCCGCCGCCTGGGTGGACAGCGCCCGGGCGAGCGCCACCTCGGCATCGCGATTCTTCGTCTCCGCCTCGGCCAGCAGCGCGTCGAGCCGGGGCATGGCCTGCATGGCATGGGCGATGCGCGCGTCCAGATCCTCGCGCTCCTCGACCAGCCGCCCGATCGCGGCAGCCGCGTCATGCGCCAGCGAGTCCTCGCGCGCCCGGTCCTCGGCCAACCGCGCACGGGTGGTCGCCAGTTCCTCGATCCGGCGTTGCAGGCCGTGGCGGCGGTCGCGCGCGCGCGACAGGGCATGGCCCGCCTCGCTCAGGGCATCGCGCGCGGCGAGGGCGGCGGCGCGGGTGCGCGTGGCGAGTAGCGCGGCCGCCTCCTGCGCTTGGGCGGCGTCCCGCTCGGCAGCGGTCGTGCTGGCGACCTGGGCCTCGGCGGCCTCGGCTTCGGCCTTGGCAGTGGTTGCGGCCCCGGCGGCGTCGCGCCAGCGGGCGAAGATCATCCGTGCCTCGGCCAGGCGGATCTGCTCGGAGATCAGGCGATAGCGCTCCGCCGCGCGCGCCTGTCGCCGCAGGGTGGCGATGCGGGCGTCCTGATCGGCAATCGCCTCGTCTAGTCGCGTCAGGTTCGCCTCGGTCGCGCGAAGCTTGCCCTCGGCATCGCGGCGGCGGACGTGGAGCCCTGCGATCCCGGCCGCTTCCTCCAGCATCGCGCGGCGCTCGGCGGGCTTGGCGGCGATGACCGCGCCGATCCGGTTCTGGCTGACCAAGGCGGGCGAGTGCGCGCCGGTAGCGGCATCGGCGAAGAGCAGGGCCACATCCTTGGCCCGCACGTCACGCCCGTCGATCCGGTACGCCGAGCCGGCGCCGCGTTCGATCCGGCGGACGATCTCGGTCTCCTCGCCCTCGCGCTCGGCCAGGATCATGACCTCGGCGAAGTCGCGCGGCGGGCGGGTGGCGGTCCCGGCGAAGATCACGTCTTCCATGCCCGCCCCGCGCATCGACCGCGCGCTGTTCTCGCCCATCGTCCAGCGCAACGCTTCGAGCAGGTTCGACTTGCCGCAGCCATTGGGCCCGACAACACCGGTCAGCCCCGGTTCGATGACCAGATCGGCCGGATCGACGAAGCTCTTGAAACCCGAAATGCGAAGCCGCTTGATCTGCACGGACCCGGTCGCCGCTCCCCCGATGTGTGGTTAACCGATAGCGAATGGGGGCAAGATGTCGAGGGGGGAGGGCGAGACAGGACTACCTGGCTTTTGCCTCTGGCACTTTTGCGAGCGACGCTCTGTTCAGGCGGATGTCCGAGACCGTGCCGTCACAGGCGGCGATTTCCATGCTGAGCCCTTCGCCATCGAGGAATCGGAGACCCTTTAACGCGGATATGGGCTTCTGTGTGATTTCCCAGCTCAGAGAATCGGGAAGGTATCGTGCGACAAGCTCATAACCCACGATATCCTTCTTGGGCGGCATTTTGGGCGCGCCCGCTATCACGACCTTGGCAATGGCGAGTGCGGCGGCTTGATCGGCGGCTATGGGAAAGGGCAGTGCGCATGGGGGCGAAGTGTTCAGCGTTGCGAGAAGCGCAAGAAACACGGGCAATCTCCAGAAAAGCAGGCGCTAGCGTTACCCGAAACGTTCTAGAGCAAATGATTGCATCGGGGTCGCCGTTGTAGCTCCCTCAAGCATCGCCGCTACCAATTCTCCCGTAATCGGCGCGAGGGTCAGCCCCAGATGGTTGTGTCCGAACGCATAGGACACGCCCTTCGTCCTCGGCACCCGACCGATCGCGGGTAGGTAATCCGGCAGGGTCGGCCGTGCGCCCATCCAGGGCTTCGCATCCGCGCCGATCGGCAGACCCAGCGCGGTGATGTGGCGACGCAAGCGGTTCCATTTGGCGGGGTCGGGTTTGGCCTGCGCGCGGGCGAACTCGACGATGCTGGCGGCGCGCAGGCCCTCGGCGAAGCGGGTGACGATCATCGAGCGGTCCTCGAACACCACTGGCGGCAGGTCGGCGGGCCAGTCGACATCCGGGCCGGTCTGGAGGTGATAGCCGCGCTCGGCGATGATGGGGGCCTTCAGGCCGAAGGGGCGGAGCAGCGCGGCGCTCGCCACGCCTGCCGTCACGACGATCTGGTCGGCGGTCAGGCGGCGGTCGTCGGTCAGGCGGACCTCGCCGTCGCCGATGCTCGCGACCCGCGCGACGAGGCGGGTGCCGCCGTCCGCCACGAAGCGCGCGGTCGTGGTTTCGGCAAGGCGGGTCGGGTCGGCGATCTGGCCGCTGCCCTCGAAGCGGATGCCGCCAGCGATGGGCGCGCGGACGCGAGCGCGCCAGTCCTGCAACTCCGCCTCGGTCAGCGGGCGGAAGCGCGCGGTGCCGGTATCTGCGGCCTGCCAGTTGGCTAGACCGCGTGCGGCGCTTTCCGGTGTTTCCCATAGAACGACATGGCCATCGGGGCGGAGCAGATCGGGTTCTCCGAGCGCGGCGACGTGCCGCTGCCATGCGGGCATCGCCTGGGCAAGCAGCGCGGCCAGTGCCTGATGCGCGCGCTCGTACCGCGCGGGGCGGGCGGCCTTTAGCAGGCGGAGCGAGAAGGGTAGCCAGGTCGCGATCTCGCGCGGCGGCAGGGCCAGTGCGCCGCCGCGGACGAATAGTCGCTTGGCGAAACCGCGCACCATAGCGGGCGAGGCGATCGGCTCGGCCTGTTCGGTCGCGATATGGCCCGCATTGCCCCAGGATGCGGCGCGCGGGGTCTCCTCGGCCTCGATCAGCGTGACGGCCCAACCAGCGCGTTGCAGCGCGAGCGCCGTGGTCGTGCCAATGACGCCGCCGCCGACCACGATGGCCGTGCGACGGTCCGAGGCTGAAGGGCTATTTTCCGGCTTGGGCATAAGGCTGGTCATATCGTATACGGATTTTACAGCAAGGGAATCCCGATGACGTCACCCACGATCCGCCATACCTTTTTCTGCATCGACGGCCACACGGCGGGCAATCCCGTCCGGCTGGTAGCGGGCGGCGCGCCGCTACTGCGCGGGGCCAGCATGGCCGAACGGCGACTGGATTTTCTGGAGCGGTTCGACTGGATTCGCACCGGGCTGTGCTTCGAGCCGCGCGGGCATGACATGATGTCGGGCGGCTTCCTCTATCCGCCGTGCGAACCCGATAGCGACGCGGCGATCTTGTTCATCGAGACGAGCGGCTGCCTGCCCATGTGCGGACACGGCACGATCGGGATGATCACCTTCGGCTTGGAAAACGGTCTGATCACCCCGCGCGAGCCGGGCAAGCTGAAGGTCGAGGTGCCCGCAGGCACCATCCATATCGAATATGAGAAGGACGGCGCGAAGGTTACCGCCGTTCGCATCCGCAACGTGCCCGCCTATCTGGCGGCCGAGGGGATTGAGATCAACGTGCCGGGCTTCGGTCCGCTGACGCTCGATGTCGCCTATGGCGGTAACTATTACGCGATCGTCGAGCCGCAGGGGGCCTATACCGGGCTGGACGATCTGGGCGCGTCGAAGTTGGTGGAACTCAGCCGCACGATCCGCGAACTGGTGCGCGAGAAGTTCGAGCCGGTGCATCCGCTCGAACCTTCGATCCGGGGGGTCAGCCATGTGCTCTGGGCCGACAAGCCGTCGGCCGAGGATGCGGACGGGCGCAACGCGGTCTTTTATGGCGAGCGGGCGATCGACCGGAGCCCTTGCGGCACCGGCACCTCCGCACGCCTCGCGCATCTGGCGGCCAAGGGGCGGCTGAAGGTCGGCGACCGCTTCGTGCACGAAAGCTATATCCGTAGCCGTTTCATCGGCCGGGTCGAGGAAGCGACGGAGCTCGGCGGACAGACGGCGATCGTGCCGTCGATCCAGGGCTCTGCGGTATCGACCGGCTACAACACGATCTGGATCGACCGCGAGGACCCGTTCTGGGCCGGGTTCACGGTGGTGTAAGGCCGACGCTCACGCGAAGTCGCGAAGGGACTGGATCGACAGCATTCCTCCCCTGCAAGGGGAGGGGGACCATGCGAAGCATGGTGGAGGGGTGTCCCCGGTCGCATATGTGCCGCGCCTTTCCCGCCGGGACACCCCTCCGTCAGGCCTTCGGCCTGCCACCTCCCCTGCAAGGGGAGGAATAGGATAAATGGCGATCCTTCACCCCAGATCGTCGATCGCAGGCTGCGGCTCGGTGAACCAGGCCGCGCCCGTCTCGGTGACGTGGAAATGATCCTCCAGCCGTACGCCGAAGCGGTCGGGCACGACGATCATCGGTTCGTTGGAAAAGCACATGCCCGGCGTCAGCGGGGTCTTGTCGCCGCGCACCAGATAGGCGGGCTCGTGGATCGACAGGCCGATGCCGTGGCCGGTGCGGTGCGGCAGGCCGGGCAGGCGATAGTCGGGGCCCAGGCCCGAGCGGTCCAGCACCACGCGCGCGGCATAGTCGACCGACTCGCAAGGCTCGCCCGGCCGAACGGCGGCGAAGGCGGCGGCTTGGGCTTCCTTTTCGATATCCCAGATGCGGCGGATTTCGTCACCGACCTCGCCGAACGCATAGGTGCGGGTGATATCGCTGTGATAGCCGTCGATCAGCGTGCCGGTATCGACCAGCACGAGGTCGCCGTCGCGCAGCACGTCGTCCTGCGGCAGGCCATGCGGAAAGGCGGTCGAGCGGCCGAATTGCACTGCGCAGAAATAGTTGCCGGTCGAGGCACCCAGCGCCCGGTGCGCCTGGTCGATGAAGCGGATCACCTCCGACGCGCGAATGCCTTCGTGCAGGATGCGCGCGGCGCGGCGATGGACCTCCAGCGTGATGTCCATCGCTTGGCTCATCAGCGCGATCTCGGCGGGCGACTTGATCGCGCGACAGCCGTCCACGACGGCTGCGCCGCTGACCAGCGATACGCCCGGTGCGGCCTGACGAATGCGGTCGACGAACAGGAAGGCCAACGCCGGATCGATCGCCAGGGTCTTCGCACCGTTCAGCGCGTCCGCGACCAGCGCGGAGGGGCTTTCATCCTCTTCCCACAGGCGGATGTCGGTGGCGGGGATGCTGAGGCTCGCCTCGAACGAGCCGAGCTCGAACGCCGGGCAGATGAAGATCGGATCGCCTTTGACCGGCAACAGCATCGCGACCAGTCGCTCGGTCGCGCCCCAGGCGACGCCGGTAAAGTAGCGCAGCGACGCGCCCGCCCCGATCAGCAGCGCATCGGCACCCATCTGCGCGGTCAACTCGCGCGCGCGGTCCATCCGGCGCGCGCGTTCCTGCGCCGTGATGACGGGCGCGGGGTTCGCCCAAGGCGACAGGCTTGCCAGTTCGCGCTCCGCCGTCGATCCGCCGATCATCCCTGCCATCTCGCTTGCTCCATTTCGTATACCGTTGGAGCGTCTAACGCGAGTTCGGGCATCACGCCACCCGGCGTAGGCGATAGCCATCGGGTTCCTGCGCCACATAACCGAGCCGCACCGCGCCTTGCAGCGCGGCGACGACCGCCCGTTCGACCTGGCGGCCTTGCGCGAAATGCTGGGCGATCGCGGTGGCGCTCAGCGGGCGGTCGGTGGCGAGTAGCGCAAAGACGCTGGCGATGCGGCCACCCAGATCGCGGGGGAAGAGGGGCTTGGCGGTGGTCGGCTCGGCCAGCGGCAGCGCGCGATCGGTGGGGGCGATCGGCGTCGCGCCCGCGCGGCGGCTCTGGAAATCGGGACGGAGCCACTGGACCCTGCCGCTGCGTTCCTCGGCCCGCCGCTCGGCATTCAGGGCGACCAGCCGCTCGACCATCTCGGGCGCGGTAATGGTCGCGGGCCAGCCATAGGCGGTGATGACGGCGGCATCGATCTGGTCATGCAGCCGCGCGATCAGGTCGACCGATCCGGCGCGGCGCAGGTGCTCCTCCTCACCGATCAGCCGGGCACCTGCGACCAGCTTGGCGCGCAGATTGTAGAGACCGGTCAGGGTCAGGTCGGGCACCTCGGCTAGGATGCGCTTGCGGGTCGCGTCGAGCTCTTCGGCGAGATCAGCGATGGTGCGCGTCGCGGTCCCGTTCGCCTCGGGAAAGGGGAAGGGGTCGAAGACCTGGGTCTTGGTGTAGCGGTGGCCCTGCTCGAACTTGGCAACGCCCATCAGCCCGCAATTGGCATAGGTCCAGGCCAGGCTGGCCGAGGACGACAGCACGCCGAGGTGAAGCGCTTCCTCGGATGCGACGCATACCAGCATGTTGTCCGCCAGTGTATCGGCATCCAGAAACTGGAAGATCCGGTGCTTGGCCGTCTCCACCGTCGCGATGTAGCGAGACAGCCCTTCGAGCGCGGAGCGGAGTTCAGTTCTAGGTTTCCCCATGAGCCACCATTTATCCAGATAGGCGGCGGCATCGGCTGTCGGCGATTTGGAGAATTGCGCCTGTCGGCTGACGCGGACCGTCCGCAGCAGATGCCCGTACACTTCGGGAAAGCGTTGCCGCACCTCAGCTTCGGACAGGCCGAGCAGGTCGATGACCATGGCCCCGCGTGTCCGCGCGGTCAGGTCGCGTCCGTGACAATAGGGGCGGATATGGCGCTCCAGCCCTTCACGACTGCCGAGCCCCAGCAGCATGGCTTCGGCGGGCGAGATGATGAAGCCCGCGCCGTGCAGCGACACGCCGCGAGAACAGAGCCAGTTATTGGCCAGCAAGGGCTGGGCGCTGCCGACATTCGCCCCCACCGACAGGTCGGCATTGATCTGCCCGATCGTCTCGGCAAAGCGGATCGTCGGGGTGTCGCTGTCCAGCCCGCTTTCGTGGACGATCCGCAGGCGGCGTCCTTCGGCCGAGCCGCGCGCCACCACCGTCATCGCGATGCGCACCATCGCGGCATCGGGTGTCGCCTTGGTCCAGGGATGGTCGGGAATGGCATGAAGGATCGACAGCGGCACCGGGCCTTCGATCGCACGCGCGATGACGCGGCGGCCGAAGGTCTGGGTGATCGAGTTGGTGGTGACGAAGCCGAAGCGGATCAGTGGCGAGCCCTTGGCCGCCAGTGCCTGCGCCGCGCGGTCCCACCAATAGAGGACATAATCGGCGGCACGCGGCATCTTCGGATAGGCGCGCCACAGCGCCTCGACCATGCCCTGGGGCAACCGCCCGCGCAGGTCCTTGCCGCCGATGAAGGGCGGGTTGCCGACGATGAACTCCGCTACGGGCCAGGGCGTCTTCGCGCCCGACGGGGTGAGCAGCGCATCGGCGGTGACGATCGACTGGACATCCTCCAGCACCGGGTCGGACACCTGCCCTCCATTGCGCAACTGCCAGCGGATATAGCTCAGCCACAGCACCAGCTGGGCGATAGCGGCGGCACGGGCATTATATTCGATGCCGTGGAAATTGCGTGGGTGCACCGTCTCGGTATCCAGATGCAGGATTTCCTCGCCCGACAGTTCGGCGAGCACTTCGAGGACCTCGCCCTCCAGCCGCTTCATCAGTTCGAGCGTGACGTACAGGAAATTGCCGGTGCCGCAGGCCGGGTCGAGCACGCGCGTGCTCGCCAGTTTGCGGTGGAAATCGCGCACCCGCTGCACGGCGGCGCGGGGATTGTCGGGACGTTCGGCCTCGACGGCGCTGAGCACCTGCGCCCAGTCGTCGCGCAGCGGCTCCATCACGGTCGCGGTTACCAGCCGCTCGACATAGGCGCGCGGCGTGTAATGCGCACCCAGCCGCCGCCGCTGGACCGGATCGAGCGCCTGTTCGAGCAGCGTGCCGAAGATGGCGGGCTCGACATCGCGCCAGTCGCGCCGGGCGGCGGCGAGCAGTTCGCCGATCTCCTCGCGGTTGAGGGGGAGGGCGTCGGCGGTGTGGAACAGGCCGCCGTTGAACCGCCGCACCGCGCAGCGCAGGACATTGGCCTCGCCGCCCCGATCCATCGAATGCCACAAATCCTCGATCCACGGCACGAACGCGTCGGGCCGTTCGCGCGCATCGGACAACAAGGTGACGAAGCCGCCTGCGGGCAACAGCCCGCTATGTTCGGCGAACATGGTGAACAGGCACCGCATCAGGAACAGCGCGACCCCTTCCGGGTCATGGCCGCGTTCCTCCAGCAGCTTGGATATACTGGCCAGCCGCGCCGCCACGTCCCGGGTGACGGCGGCGGCATGGCGGGTCGGGTCGAGCGAGAGCGGCGCGTCCCAGATCGTCGCCAGACGCTGGCGCACCTCCTCGCGGCGCAGGTCGTCGAGCGTGATGCGGAACCGGGCGCGGTCGGGGAATTGCTTGTAATGCTTCCCCTGGCCGGAAAAGTCCGCGAACAGCTCGATCACCCGGCCGACATCGACCACGATCAGGAAGGGCGGCCAGCCATGTTCGACCGGCAGCGCCCTGGCATATTGCTCGGCCTGTTCGCGCGCGCGTCGCATCAATACGTCCCATTGGCGCGAGCGCGGTGCGGCTCCGGCTTTGTCGGGCAGCAGGCCGGGGAGCATCGGTCCCTCGGCCGCGAGCGACTTCGCGCCCAGTCCTTCGCGGCTCTGCTTGGCCTCCAGCACGAAACAGCCGCGCTTATAGAGGTCGATCCGGCCGCGTCGGTCCTCGTCGTCGCCGGGCAGGACGACCGCCCGCTCGAATACATAGTCGTTACGCGTGCTGGTGGCGTGCGCCGGATCGGGCGGGGCGACACCGATGATCGCGCACAGCTCGGTCAGGAACAGCGCGTAATTGGCGCGCTCCGCCCCGCCTTCGCACGCCTGCCAGCGCCGTATGAAAGCCTCGATCGCCGCTGGCGTCGCCATAGTTTGAAATCCTCCCGATGGGGATCATCGGGAGGATTTTGATAGTGGCGAGCGATGTTCTCTCCGTTCTGGAGCGTGCCGGAGAATAGGCGAGGGAAGAATCAATCCGTATCGGACGAAGAACCTTATCCCCCGTACATCGCCATCGCATCCCGTCGGAATGCCGCGCCGCTATCCGTCCGGCTATAGAACATGTGCCCGCCGGGATAGACGTTCAACTTCACCCGCTGCGCCACGCCATAGCTCGGCATCTGGTCGACGATCAGCCGCGACGCGAAATAGGGGCAGGACAGGTCGTCCCAGCCATGGACGATCATGACCTTCATCTTCGGATCGTTGGCGATCGCCTTGCGCAGGTCGGTGACGGGCGTGTCGTCGGGCTTGCCGCGATCCCAGGCGCTGTTCACCTCATAGGACAGCGCGTGATAGCGAGCATCCGTCTTCCAGCCCACTTCGCGCGTCACGAAATCGACCATCGCGCTGGTCGTCGGCGCGATCAGCGAATCGAGCAGCGGGTCGTTGGACCGCTGCTGCGACGACCAGGGGAAGGGGTCGAAGGCGGTGACGTTCGAGTCGTAGATGCTGCCGATGGTCGAATCATTGCGGTGAATCTCACGCAGATAGGTGCGCGTATCGACCCGCCCGCCCAGCTTGCGGACCAGGGCCGGGTCGAGCCCGGTCAGCTCGGTGACGCGGGTGACCAACCGGTCGACCGCCTGGGTATCCGAGCGCCCGCGCATCAGGTCGCGCAGGTAGTCGCCACGCGCATAGGCCTCGATCCCCGCCATGGCTTCGGGCGTCAGCTTGCCCTGCCGCTCCAGCTGCGCGGCGGCCATCGAGGGTAGGTCGATCATCCACGGCAACGGTGACAGCGCGGTGGCATCGTCGCCCGAGGCGGGGTCGAGATAGGGCGACACCATCACCAGCCCGTTCACCCCGACGCCGATCTGCGACTGAAGCTCATAGGCGATGCGCGGCGCGCGATAGCCGCCATAGCTTTCGCCCATGATGTACTTCGGCGAGCGCAGCCGCCCGGCCTGGACCAGCCAGTCATAGACGACCTTGGACAGATATTTGATGTCCGGGTCGTTGGCGTAAAAGTCTTTCTTGGTCTCCGCCTCATCGACCAGGCTGCGGCTGAAGCCGGTGCCGATCGGATCGATGAACACCAGGTCGGTGAAGTCCAGCCAGCTGTTGGGATTGTCGGTGGCGATCGGCGCGTCGGACGGCGCATCGCCCTGCGCCCCGAACGGCACGCGCTTGGGCCCGACCGCACCCATGTTCAGATAGACCGACGACGCGCCCGGGCCGCCGTTGAAGGCGAAGGTGACGGGGCGCCGCACATCGCCGCCAGGCACGGTATAGGCGGTATAGACGACCTGCCCGATCTCCTTGCCCTTGTCGTCGCGCACCGAAATCTTGCCCACGGTCGCCTTGTAGGTGATCAGCTTGCCGCCGATCCGCGCGCTCTGGGTGATCGTCTTGTCGTCGGGCAGGGGCGGGCGCTTGGCCTCGTCATCCTTCTTTTCGGTGGTGGCCTTGGTCTCGGTCTTCTCGGCCTTTTGCGCAAAGGCGGGGGCGGTGTTGGTCGCCAGCAGCAGCAGGGCGGTCAGGTGCAGGGTCTTCGACAAGATGGCACGTCTCCACGCAAGGTGTGATACAATATCACATGGAGCCGCCGGGAAGTGCAATCCCCATGCACGGACGGGATCATGAGCGATCGTTGCACGTTACCGCAAGCCCGCCCCCCTCGAAACCTTCCGCTGCCCTTCCTATCTCGCCTCTGGCATTCCTCCCGGAACAGAAGTAGAACCTGCCCCATGCTGACCAAGATTTCCGTCCGCGGCGCGCGCGAGCATAATCTCAAGGATGTCGATATCGACATTCCCCGTGACACGCTGACGGTTATCACCGGCCTGTCGGGGTCGGGCAAGTCCAGCCTCGCGTTCGACACCATCTATGCCGAGGGGCAGCGGCGTTACGTCGAGTCGCTTTCGGCCTATGCGCGCCAGTTCCTGGAGATGATGCAGAAGCCGGATGTCGACCATATCGAGGGGCTGTCGCCCGCCATCTCGATCGAGCAGAAGACGACCAGCCGCAATCCGCGCTCGACCGTGGCGACCGTCACCGAGATCTACGACTATATGCGCCTGCTCTGGGCGCGGGTCGGCATTCCTTACAGCCCCGCCACCGGTGAGCCGATCGCGGCGCAGACGGTCAGCCAGATGGTCGACCGGGTGATGACCCTGCCCGAGGGGACGCGCCTTTACCTGCTTGCCCCCGTCGTGCGCGGCCGCAAGGGCGAGTATCGCAAGGAAATGGCCGAGTGGCAGAAGGCGGGTTTCACTCGTGTCCGCATCGACGGCCAGCTTTACGAAATCGATGAGGCCCCCGCGCTCGACAAGAAGTTCAAACACGACATCGAGGTGGTGGTCGATCGTCTGGTCGTGCGCGAGGATATCGCCACGCGGCTGGCCGACAGTTTCGAGACCGCGCTGAAGCTGGCCGACGGTCTGGCCTATGTCGACCCCGCCGATCCGGTCGAGCCCGCGACGCCCAAGTCCGCCGTGCTGGGCAACAACGCGCCCGATGGCCGCATCGTGTTTTCGGAGAAGTTCGCCTGCCCGATCAGCGGCTTCACCATTTCCGAGATCGAGCCGCGCCTGTTCTCGTTCAACGCGCCGCAGGGGGCGTGCCCGGCTTGTGACGGTCTGGGCGAAAAGCTGATCTTCGACGAGGATCTGGTCGTCCCCAATCACGAGCTGTCGATCAAGAAGGGCGCGGTCGTGCCCTGGGCCAAGTCCAACCCGCCCAGCCCCTATTATATGCAGGTGCTGGGCAGCCTGGCGCGCGAGTTCGGTTTCTCGCTTGAGACGCCGTGGAAGGATCTCGACCCGTCCGTGCATCAAGCTATTTTGCACGGTACCAAGGGCAAGGCGGTCACGCTGACCTTCATCGACGGCAAGAAGTCGTACGACGTGAAGAAGCCGTTCGAGGGCGTGATCGGCAATCTCAACCGCCGGATGCTCCAGACTGAGAGCGCCTGGATGCGCGAGGAGCTGTCCAACTACCAGTCGTCGCAGCCCTGCGAAGTCTGCCACGGCGCGCGGCTGAAGCCCGAGGCGCTGGCGGTCAAAATCGCCATGCAGGACATCTCTTACGCCACGCACCTGTCGGTGGTCGATGCGCTGGCCTTCTTTACCGGACTCCCGGAGCACCTCACCGACCAGCAGCGCGCCATCGCGCAGCCGATCCTGAAGGAGATCGTCGAGCGGCTGGGCTTCCTCAACAATGTCGGCCTGGATTACCTGAATCTCGACCGGACCAGCGGCACGCTGTCGGGTGGCGAGAGCCAGCGCATTCGCCTGGCGTCGCAGATCGGCTCGGGCCTGTCGGGCGTGTTGTACGTGCTTGACGAGCCGTCGATCGGGCTTCACCAGCGCGACAACGACATGCTGCTCGCGACGCTGCGCCGGTTGCGCGACCTGGGCAACACGGTGCTGGTGGTCGAGCATGACGAGGATGCGATCCGCACCGCCGACTATGTGATCGACATGGGGCCGGGGGCGGGCGTGCATGGCGGCCAGATCGTTGCGCATGGGACGCTCAAGCAACTGCTCAAGTCCAAGACCAGCGTCACCGCCGATTACCTGAACGGCACGCGCGAGGTCGCCGTGCCCGCCAAGCGCCGCAAGGGGTCGGGCAAGAAGCTGACCGTGCACAAGGCGACGGCCAACAATTTGCAGGGCGTCACCGCGAGCATTCCGCTCGGCACCTTCACCTGCATCACCGGCGTGTCGGGATCGGGCAAGTCGAGCTTTACCATCGACACGCTCTATGCCGCCGCTGCGCGGTCGCTGAACGGCGCACGCATATTGGCGGGCAAGCATGAGAAGATCACCGGCCTCGAGCATCTCGACAAGGTGATCGACATCGACCAGTCGCCCATCGGCCGCACCCCGCGATCGAACCCGGCGACCTATACCGGGGCCTTCACTCAGATTCGTGACTGGTTTGCGGGACTGCCCGAGGCGCAGGCGCGCGGCTATAAGCCCGGTCGGTTCAGCTTCAACGTCAAGGGCGGGCGGTGCGAGGCGTGCCAGGGCGACGGCGTGCTCAAGATCGAGATGCACTTCCTGCCCGACGTCTATGTCACCTGCGACGTGTGCCACGGCGCGCGCTACAATCGCGAGACGCTGGAGGTGAAGTTCAAGGGCCACTCGATCGCCGATGTGCTCGACATGACCGTCGAGGACGCCGCCGCGTTCTTCCAGGCGGTGCCGCCGATCCGCGACAAGATGGCGATGCTGGTCGAGGTGGGGCTGGGCTATGTCAAGGTCGGCCAGCAGGCGACGACCCTGTCGGGCGGTGAGGCGCAGCGGGTGAAACTGGCCAAGGAGCTGTCGCGCCGGGCGACGGGCAACACGCTCTACATCCTCGACGAGCCGACGACGGGGCTTCACTTCGAGGATGTGCGCAAGCTGCTCGAAGTGCTGCATGCCCTGGTCGAGCAGGGCAATACGGTGGTGGTGATCGAGCATAATCTCGACGTCATCAAGACCGCCGACTGGATCGTCGACCTGGGTCCCGAAGGCGGCGTCAAGGGCGGCGAGATCGTCGCGGTCGGTACGCCGGAGGTGGTCGCCGCCGAACCGCGCAGCTTCACTGGCAAGTATCTGAAACCGTTGCTCGATAAACGGCAGGCCCAGGCGGCGGAGTGACCATCCGCCCCTGTACGGGGGGGCGGCATTCGCAGCATGGTAAAGGGGGACGCTGCTGTAAGAAGTAAACTTCTTGCTCTGCCCCCACCTCGGCGAAGGCCGGGGTCAGTTGCGGGACGGAGGAGGCATTGGTTGTCATCGCCTCCATTCTATCCCAGTTCTTGCTAAGAGGCCCTGTATCGAAAAGGTGCGGCAGTAACCTTCCCGTCAGAGAGGCATGTCCGATAGCGCCCTGCGCCGACAGGATTTGCCTTGGCTTCGACTTCACCTAGGCTGAAGCAGGGGCGGCGTTTGGTTGGCGGGAGAGGCGATTGATACAGCCTTCCGCCGTTCCCGCCGAGCGGCATCAACTGGATAACCCGAACCTCGCCAATTTCCGCGTGAGCCTTTAACCTATCGCAACCTTTCCCCGCGCCGCGCGCTTCCACCCGCATCACCTGATAGGGAGGATGAGATGCGTGCATGGACACTCGGCCTGGTGGCGGCCGCGACGCTGGTTTCCGGTTGTTCGACCTATGGTGGCGGCTTGGGCGGCGATTATGGTGGGCCGCGTTACGCCTATGATTATAATCGGCCCGACCCGGCTTATGGCGGCTATTATGCCGACCGCTATTATGTCGACAATGCGCGCTATCGCGAGCGTCGTCTCAGCCGGAACGACCGCGTCTATGTCGGTCAGGACGGTCGCTATTATTGCCGCCGCAACGACGGCACCACGGGCCTGATCGTCGGCGGCATCGCCGGTGGCGCACTGGGCGCCGCGATTACGTCGGGCGGATCGCAGACGCTGGGCACGCTGTTGGGCGCGGCCGGCGGCGCGCTCGCAGGTCGTGCGATCGAGCGGGATAACGTCCGCTGCCGCTAAACGCGGTCCACAATTTATCCTAAGGACCGGGCCGGTCGGTCGTGCATCAAGATGCGCAATCGATCGGCCCAATTCATGTCTTGAAGGTTCTCCGCTCGAGCGTTGGGCCGTTCCAGATGAACGAAGTGCATCGCCTTGCGACAATTGATGACACTTTCGTCATCATGGTGCGACAGCTTTGCGAACGGTCGTCACCATATTCCTGATCGGGCCAGTATTCGCCCGCTTATTTATGGGAGTAACGTCATGAAGGCCATGATTCTCGCTACGCTGGGCTTTGCCACCATCGCGGTCCCGACGATCGCCGAGGCGCAGCGCTGGACGCCGATCGCGCAGCGCCAGGGGCAGCTGAATGCCCGGATCGACCAGGGCATCCGTTCGGGTGCGCTCAACCGGCGTGAAGCGGTTCGCCTGCGCTCGCAGCTGCGCGACCTGAGCCAGCTGGAATATCGCTATCGCCGGTCGGGCGGTGGGCTGAGCATCGGCGAGCAGCGTGATCTGGACCGGCGCTATGACGTGCTGAGCCGCCAGGTCCGCTTCGAGAAGCATGACCGCAACTATCGTCGCTGACCCGATGCGGTGACCGTGCCCGGACTGACCGGGCGCGGCTCGCCGGGACGATCGATCGGACGGCCGCTATCCTTCCATTTGTCGAGGATGTCGCCCGATTGGATCAGCTTTTCCGTGATGCCCGTGGTGCCGGTAGGTGCCGCGGGCATTGTCTTTTGTGGTGTGCGCGGAGCGGACGCAGGCGTGGGGGCGGCCACCGTGCCGGGCAGGGGCGGGACCAGCAGAGTCGCCGACACGGGCGGTAGCGTCCCGTTGTCGGTCGTCGCGACTGCCACCACCTCCGGCTGGGGCGCAGGCACCGCAACCGGCAGGACTTCGCCTCCGGCATAGGCCCGGCTCATCGCCGCCGCCGTGCCCCAATAGCCTTTCCAGCGGTGGAACAGGTGCGCGCCGACCATATCGGTCATTACCATCGCCCGGTTCCAGGCCGGGGTGACCGCATAGGTGTGGTAATGGGTGGCGAGGCCCACCGGCGCATAGACGCTGCCCGACAAGGCCGCCGCCGCGATCCGCGCCGCGCGCGACCATCCCGATATGGCGGGCGGGCGGGACAAGGCACCGTCGCATACGAAGCTGAACTGGCAATGCGCACGCTCGACGCCTTGATAGACCACGCCGCAGACGGTGCCCGGAAAGGCGGGGTGGCGGACCCGGTTGAGCACGACCTGCGCAACCGCGCGCTGTCCGTCGATGCTTTCCCCGCTCGCCTCGTAATAGAGCGCGGCGGTCAGGCATTGCATCGCCCGCGCCTTGTCGGTCGCGGTGGCGCGGCCCCAGCGGAACGGGGCGGCGGCGACCACGCCGCTGTCGGTCAGGACCGCGCCCGGCGGGATCGGCAGGTTGGGCAGGGCGACCGTGCCCGTGCTGCCGTCGGCGGCGGGAAATATTTCCGGCGCGGGGGCGGGGGCCTGGGTGGTGGGCCGGGGGGCAGGCGAGGGACTGGCGATCGGGACAGGGCGCGAAGCCCGGCGCCACGCCCCATGGGCGGCGAGCACCAGGCCGAACGTCAGCAACACGCCGACCAGTATCAGCCAGCCCTGCACCATCCGCCGTATCGTTCGCTTCGCCACCTGCAATGCGTGGAGTGTCCTTGGCCTGTCCGTGTTCGCTCAGGCGCTTATACCCGATAGGGTTAAGGATTTTGCGTATCGGCGGATGATGGCGGTGCGGCCGTCCGACAAGAACTCCTCCCCAAGCATCGCCTGGGGAGGAGTGGGACGATCAGCGCAGCTTGGGCGAGTCCAGGTTCACCGCGTCGGCCGGGATGACTTCGACATCGGGATGCGCGGCCTTCAGCGCGGGCAGGAACTGCTTGGCGTCGCCGACGACGATGATGCTTGCCGCCTTGGGATCGAGCAGCGCGGCGGAGGCGGACTGCACCGCCGCCGAATCCACCGCCTGCACGCGCGGGATGTAGCGGCTCAGCTCCTCCAGCGGCACGCCCTGGAGCGTATAGTTGGCGAGGATGTCCGCGATACCGTCGGTCGTCTCGATCGTCCGGCCGAAACCACCGACCAGCACCGCCTGGCGCGTTGCCAGCTCGTCCTGCGGGACGGGCGCGGTGCCGAGCAGGCGCATCTGCTGGTCGATCAGCCCGACCACTTCGGCGGCGGAGGGGTTCTTGGTCTGGGTCCGCGCCGAGATCATGCCGATATCGCGCCCCACCGAAACCGAGCTGCCCGCGCCGTAAGCCAGACCGCGCTTGATGCGGATTTCCTGGTTGAGCCGCGACGAGAAGCCGCCGCCCAGCACCGTATTGGCGACGGCGAGCGGGTAATAGCGGTCATCGGCGCGGCGAATACCCGAACGGGCGACGACCACGCCCGCCTGTCCGGCGTCGGGCATGTCGACCACGATCACGCGCGGCGCGGGGAAGGCGGGCTCGGCGGGCTTGACCGAAGCCGATGCCGGGCCAGCGACCCGCCAGCTGCCCAGATACCGCTCGGCCAGTGCCTTGGCCTGGGCTGGCGTGACGTCGCCGACGAACAATAGGGTCGCCTGACCGGGCTTCCAGCTGCGCGCATAAGCAGCGGTCAGGTCGGCACGGGTCAGCGCCTTCAGCGAGGCGGGCGTGCCCGACAGCGGCTGACCATAGGGCCGCCCGCCATAGACGACGCGGTCGGCGACCATGGCCGAAAGCTGCGCCGGGTCCTTCATCGCGACATTCAGGCCGTCGATCGACTGGGTCCGCGCGCGATCGATCTCGGCTTGCTGGAAGGCGGGATGGGTCGCGACGTCGGCCAGGATCGTCATCGCGGTGTCGGCCTGGGCCGAGGGCACGGTCAGGTCGATCGTCGCGCCGTCATCCGACGCACCCGCCGAGATGGAGCCGCCCAGGCTCTCGACCGCACGGGCGATCTCGGTCGCCGAGCGGGTGGTGGTGCCCTTGGTCATCAGCTCGGCCGACAGGCTGCTCGCGCCCGCCTTGCCGACCGGATCGGTCGCCGCACCGCCCAGCGCCACCAGCGAAGCGGTGACGAGCGGCAGTTCGTGCCGCTCCACCGTCACCACGCGCAGGCCGTTGGGCAGTGTCGCAACCACCGGTTGGGGCAGGGTGGGCGCGATCGGCGCGCCGGGGGCGGGGGGAAGGATACGCTGCCCCTCGGGCGCGGGCGTGACCACCTCGATATTGGCGGGCGGGGTCAGCGCCGCCGTCTGCACGGTCGGCGCGAGCTCGATCGGCATCACGCGGACATTGGCGGGCCGCTCGGACTCGGGCAGGTAGCGGATGGTCGCGCTCTGGCTGTCCTTCAGATACTCGCGGGCGACGCGCTGGATATCGGCGGCGGTCACGTTCTGGACGGCGGCGATCTGGCGGTCGGCGGCGGTCGGGTCGCCATCGACGATGACGCTGTTGGCGATCAGGTTCGCCTTGCCCTCGGCGGTTTCGCGCTGCTTGAGCGCGGCGGTCAGCAGCTCGTTCTTCGCCTCGGCCAGCTCGGCGGCGGAGACGGGGGCGTCGCGCAGCCGGGCGATTTCCTTCTTCAGGGCGGCTTCGCCCTCGGCCACCGGCTTGCCGCCCGCCATCATGGCATAGGCGACCAGATTGCCGGTCGACTGCTTGGTGTCGAGGAAGGTCGAGGCGGATTGCGCCAGCTGGTCGCGATAGACGAGATCCTCGTACAGCCGCGAGCTTTCACCCGCCGACAGGATGGCGTTCAGCACCATGATGGCGGGGGTGTCGGCGCTCCGCTCGGGCGGGATATGATAGCTGATGAGGACGGCGGGAAGCGGCACGTTCGCCTCATAGACGGTCCGCGTGACGGCCTCGGTCCGGGCCGGTTCCTGCACCGTCACGCGCGGGATCGCGGCGGCCGGGCGCTTGATGTTGGCGAAATACTGGTCGACCCAAGCGTTCAGCTGGGCGGGATCGAAATTGCCCGAGACGACCAGCACGGCATTGTCGGGCCGGTAATAGGTGGCGTGGAAGGCGCGCACATCGTCGATGCCCGCCGACTCCAGTTCCTCCAGGCTGCCGATACCCGGCCGCGCATAGGGATGCGTCGTGTAGGCGAGCTTGGGATAATAGATGGAGAACAGCTTGCCATAAGGCTGGGCGAGGGTGCGCTGGCGCAGTTCCTCCTTCACCACGTCGCGCTCGCTGGCGAAGCTCTTGGGCTCGACGACCAGCGCGGCCATGCGGTCGGCTTCCGCGAACAGCAGGCGCTGCAGGTGGTTGGCGGGCACCACCTCGAAATAATTGGTATAGTCGTCGGCGGTGGAGGCGTTGTTATAGCCGCCGACATCCTCGGTCAGGCGATCCATCTGTTCGGGGACAAGGTTCCTCGTCGCCTTGAACATCAGATGCTCGAACATGTGGGCAAAGCCCGAGCGACCCTTGGGATCGTCCTTCGACCCTACATCATACCAGACCTGGACCGAGACGTTGGGCGTCGTCGTGTCGCGAATGGCATAGACGCGCAGGCCGTTGGGCAGGGTGCGCGTGGTGAATTCGATCGGCTTCACGCTTTCCGTGCGCGCTGGAGTGGCGGTCTGTGCTCCCGCCAGCGAGGGAAGGGCGGCGACGCCGAGCAGAAGCGCGGCACGGAAAAGGCGCATGAAAACCCTCTTTGTTGGACGTTACGTTATTTGGACTTGTTGCGGGTGCCGTACATCACCGCCGCCGCGATCGCGGCCGATCCGATGCCCACGCCCAGACCGATCTTGCCCAGCGGCCAGTTGCGCGTCTTGTCCTTGACCGACGCGGCGGTCGCTTCGGCGGCGGCGACGGCGTGATCCTTGGCTTCCTTCGCGGCGGCGAGGATCTCGTTGGGGGCGTCTTCGATATGATCGGTCATCGTTACTCTCCTACTGGCCCGATGTTTCCCTGGCAGCGTAGCGCGCCCGGAAGTCGTCCGCAAAGGCCGTCAGTCGCCCTTCGGTGATGGCGGCGCGCAGATCGGCCATCATTTGCTGATAGAACCAGATATTATGCTCGGTCATCAGCATCGCACCCAGGATTTCCCCGGCACGAACCAGATGATGCAGATAGGCCCGGCTCCAGGTCGCACAAACCGGACAGCCACAGGCGGGGTCGAGCGGGCCCTGGTCCTCGGCGAAGCGCGCGTTGCGGATGTTGATCGGGCCATTGCGGGTAAAGGCCTGCCCCGTGCGCCCAGAGCGGGTTGGCAGAACGCAGTCGAACATGTCGACGCCGCGTTCGACCGCACCGACGATATCGGTCGGCTTGCCCACGCCCATCAGATAGCGCGGCTTCTCGACCGGCAACTGGCCCGGCGCGAAGTCGAGACAGCCGAACATCGCCTCCTGCCCCTCGCCGACCGCCAAGCCGCCGATGGCGTAACCGTCGAAGCCGATATCGATCAGCGCGTCGGCGGAAGACTTGCGGAACCCTTCGTCCAGCGCGCCCTGCTGGATGCCGAAGATCGCATTGTCCTCGGCATGTTGCCCACCCGCGTTAAAGGCGTCGCGGCTGCGCCTGGCCCAGCGCATCGAGCGTTCCATGGCGCTGGCCTGAACCTCACGCGTCGACGTCGTCGGGACCAGCTCGTCGAACGCCATGACGATGTTGGAGCCCAGCAGCCGCTGGATCTCGATCGAGCGTTCGGGGCTGAGCAGGTGGCGGGTGCCGTCGAGATGGCTCTTGAACGCCACGCCATCCTCTGACCGCTTGGTCAGCTCGGCCAGGCTCATGACCTGATAGCCGCCCGAATCGGTCAGGATCGGCCGGTCCCAGCCCATGAAGCCGTGCAAGCCGCCCAGCCGGTTCACCCGTTCCGCGCCGGGGCGCAGCATCAGGTGATAGGTGTTGCCCAGAATGATGTCCGCGCCGCTCGCGCGCACGTCGCCCGGCTTCATCGCCTTGACGGTGGCGGCGGTGCCGACGGGCATGAAGGCAGGGGTGCGAATCTCGCCCCGCTTCATGGTGATGGTGCCGGTGCGGGCGCGGCCGTCGGTGGCGTGGATGGCGAAGGAGAAGCGGGCGGTCATTTTCTGTCTCTGGGCGCGAGCGGGCCGGTGGGGCCGTTGGCGTCGGCGGGAATGGTGCGGATGGTCAACGCCTCCGCGCGGGTGATCGCGCCGTCCTGATCGCGGTCGAAGCGTGAGAACAGGCGCGAGAAATGGGCCTGCAACTCGGCCAGGGTGATGCGGTTGTCGGTGTCCTTGTCGACATCGAACGGACTGGGCAGCGCGTTGCGGTCGCCCAGCCAGCGCTCCGCCCAGTCGGCGAACTGGATATAGCCGATCGAACCCTGATGCGCGGTGTCGATCAGGTCATAGGAGCGCTTGACCCCGGCCTCCATCTCGGCGCGCGTGGTCTTGCCGTCGCCGTCCGCATCAAAGGCGGCGATCATCATCGCGACCGGTTCGACCACCATGGTCGCGGGCGTCTGCGCAAAGGGCTTGGGGCGCGCCGTCACCGTCACCGTTTCGTTGGCGCCGGGCGTTGCCGCCTGGAGCAGCAGCGCCAGCAGGATCATGCGGCGGGCTCCGGCAGCAGCAGCGATCCGTCGCCATAGGAATAGAAGCGATATTCCGTGGCGATCGCATGGGCATAGGCCGCCTGCATCCGTTCCAGCCCCATCAGCGCCGACACCAGCATGAACAGGGTCGAGCGCGGCAGATGGAAATTGGTCATCAGCCCGTCGATCCCGCGAAAGCGATAGCCGGGCGTGATGAAGATCGCGGTATCGCCCTCGAACGGGCGGATCACGCCATCCTCTCCGGCCGCGCTCTCGATCAGGCGCAGCGAGGTGGTGCCGACGGCGATCACCCGGCCGCCGCGCGCCTTGACCGCATTCAGCCGATCGGCGGTGGCGGCGTCGATGCGGCCCCATTCGGCGTGCATCTTGTGATCGACCGTGTCGTCGGCCTTGACCGGCAGGAAGGTGCCCGCGCCGACATGCAGCGTCAGCGTGGCGTGCTCGATCCCCGCCGCGTCGAGCGAAGCGAGCAACTCGGGCGTGAAGTGCAGCGCCGCCGTCGGCGCGGCGACCGCGCCGGGTTCGCTGGCGAACATCGTCTGATAGTCGTCGGCGTCCTTCTCGGTGACGCCCCGCTTCTGCGCGATATAGGGGGGCAGGGGCATGGTGCCCGCCCGCTCCAGCAGCAGCTCGACGGGTTCGTCCCCGGCGAAGTCCAGCGCGAAGCTGCCATCTTCGGCCCGGTCGCGCGCGGTGGCGGTGACGCCCGCGCCGAAGTCAATCACGTCACCGTCATGCAATCGCTTGGCGTTGCGGATGAAGGCGCGCCAGCGGCGCGTCCCCTCCCGCTTGTGCAGCGTCGCGCCGATCCGCGCCTCGCCGCGCGTGCCCTCCAACTGAGCGGGGATGACGCGGGTGTCGTTGAAGACCAGCAGGTCGCCCGCGCGCAGGACGGCGGGCAGGTCGCTCACCCGCGCATCGCGGGTAGCGTCCCCTTCCAGAACCAGCATCCGCGCCGAATCGCGCGGGGATGCCGGGTACAGCGCGATCCGCTCGGGCGGCAGCGCGAAGTCGAACAGATCTACGTTCACTTGGTGGCCGTTGCCGCCTTCTTGGCCGGAGCCGCCTTGGGGGCGGGGCGACGGGCAGGGGCGGGCTTGGCCGCCGCGCCGGGCAACGTCACCGGCGCACCCAGGCTGGGGGCGGGCGCAGGCGCCAGCGGCACATAGGCCGGGGGATTGTCCGCCGCGACATAGGCGTGGACGATCTTGCTCGGGTTCGCGGGCGGCTCGCCGCGCTCGATCGCGTCGACATATTGCATGCCGTCGATCACCCGGCCGAACACCGTGTACTTCTTGTCGAGCGCGAAGCGCGGCTGAAAGACGATGTAGAACTGGCTGTTGGCGCTGTTGGGATCGTCGGCGCGCGCGGCGGCAACCGATCCGCGCACATGCGGCAGATAGTTGAACTCGGCCGGAACATTGGGCAGGTCCGAGCCGCCGGTACCGTCCCCCTTGGGATCGCCGCCCTGCGCCATGAAGCCGTCGATCACGCGGTGGAAGGTCAGGCCGTCATAGAAATGGCGGCGGGTCAGCGTCTTGATCCGCTCGACCATCTTGGGCGCGACGTCCGGGCGCAGCCAGATCGTCACCCGGCCACCGGTCGACAGGTCGAGCAGCCAGAGATTCTCCTTGTCGGTGATCGGCGGCGGGGGCGCGCGGTCGGCGACATTGGCCTCCAGCACCTGTGCGGCCTTGGCAGGCGTGCTGAACTTGGGCTGGACTTCGGCCTGTTTCTGCGCCTGTGCCGGAACGGCGATCGGGCTGGCCATCAGGACGGCAAGAGCGGCGAAAACGCGCATCATATCTCTACGACAAGGGAAGGAATGGGGAGGCTGTAGAGCAAATCGACCCTTGCGCCAATCTGAACCTTTTGGGGGATCAAATCCTCCCCGCTGGCGGGGAGGGGGACCATGCAGAGCATGGTGGAGGGGGTGTGCGGCAAAGGGATGTCCTATGAGGAAGCCCCCCC
>NZ_BCTY01000027.1 GCF_001591005.1 Sphingomonas sanguinis NBRC 13937 | reverse complement strand
GCTTTCGATAGGGGGACACCCCTCCACCATGCTTTGCATGGTCCCCCTCCCCTTGCAGGGGAGGAATAGAGGGGCGCCGCTAGGCCGTTACATGGCGGCCAGCAACTCGCTGATCTTCACGAACGCAAAGCCGATCGAGCTGTCCGCGATGCCATAAGGCAGGAACAGCGAGTCGCCGTGTCGGATCGCGCCGCAGGAATAGACGACGTTGGGCACATAACCCTCGCGATCCTGATCCTTGGCAGCGAGGATCGGCTGCTTGGTGCGGCCCAGCACCTTGGACGGATCGTTCTTGTCGAGCAGCGCCGCGCCGATAGAATATTTGCGCATCGCGCCGACGCCGTGGGTCAGCATCAGCCAACCTTCATCCACCTCGATGGGCGGGCCGCAATTGCCGATCTGCACCAGCTCCCAGGGGAAAACAGGCGTCAGGATCTTCTCGCCCTCGTCCCAGTGGGTCAGCGAGTCGGACTTGAGCAGGAAAAGGTTTTCACCGTCCTGCCGCCCGATCATCATATATTGGCCCGCCACCTTGCGCGGGAACAGCGCCATGCCCTTGTTACGCGCCGCCGAACCGGTCATCGGCACCAGGTCGAACGAGCGGAAATCGCGGGTGCGCATCAGTTCGGACTGAATGCCTGCACCGTCATAGGCCGTGTAGGTGCCGATCCATTCCAGCGCGCCGTCATCATGCGTGAACTGGACGATCCGCATGTCTTCCAGCCCCTTGGACTGGGCCTGGGTGATCGGGAAGATGACCGTGCCCGACAAGGTCGAGTCGCGGTGGCGGTGCACCGTGATCGGCCCATTGGGCATCGTATCGTCGCCCCAGCCATGCACGTCGGTCGCCGTCGCGAATGGCGGCTCGGGCGCGAGGCGCAGCTGGTTCTGATCGTTGATGATGCCCTCGCGAAAGGCCACCGAGGAAATATGCCCCTCGCCCACCGCGCGCATCGACATCAGGATACGCTGCGACCCCGGCTGGATGCCGGTCTGGTCGAAATGCGGCACCGCCGAGGGGTTCATCAGCGCGGCGGCGGCATAGCTGTACTCGTGACAGAAATACGCCCCGATCAGCTGGCGCTTCTCATCACCGATCTTCGATCCGTCGAGCTTCAACAAATCTTCGATCTGGTCATAGCGGGTCATGAAGACGCGGCGCGTCTGCCAGTGCCGTGCCTCGAAATCCTTCAGCACGGTTTCCAGCTGGTCCCGCGCTTCCTGCGGCGACATGGCCAGCACCTCACCGACCAGACGCTCGGTGCGGCTCGGCGGCGCGCCGTTGCCGCCGCCCCAGGCGATGTGAAACGGTCGTACCACGACACGCGAAGGATCGGCATGAAGCCGCAGCCGGTGGTTAAACAAATCCATCGCGCTACTGTCTCGCCATGTTACCCAAAACGCTCGTCACACCCCCCATGCGATCCCGCATCAGGCGATATGACGTTCGGCTCCTGCCATGGATGAGGCGGATTGGCAAAGACTTGCGATGGCGCAATTGGCGAGCTGCAGGGCCAGAATCGACTCCGCACCCTGGTTCCGGTTGAGCCCGGTCGGCATCAGACCATCGAAACAGCCGCCGTCATGCGCGGTCGCCAACGGCAGGTCGAGGTCATTGGCACCCAGGAACCAGCCATAGGCCCGTTCCCCCTCAGCGATCCAGCGCGCATCGGCGGTGGCGAGATAGGCCGAACGGCATGCCTCCACCGTCGCATGCGCCTCCAGCGGCTGCTGGTCGAACTGCAAGGGTTCGGCATAGGGGCGACCGAAGCTCTCGCTGCCGACCGCACGGAAACGGCCTTCGGGCGAGGTCTGTTTGGCGACGATCCATTCCAGCGTCGCGATGCCGCAATCGATCAAGTCCTGCCGACCCAGCGCACGCCCCGCCTCGATCAGCGCCTGCGGTACGCGAGCATTGTCATAGGCCAGCACGATCTCGAACCACTGCCATTCCGGGCGCCGGGCCTCTTCCAGCAAAGCGAGGTGCAGCGGGGGGAGCTTTTCGAGGATGGCGCGCGCCAGCTGATGCCCCGGCCGCGCTTCCAACATGGCCGCCGCGCCCAGCATGGCAAAGGCCTGCGCCCGCAGCGAACCCAGATCGAGCGCCAGCGAGGCGGTGGCGTCGAACCACATCTGGGCCCAGTCGCGATGCTTGCCCTGCTGCGCGTCGCGCGCGGTCACGCCCAATGCCCAGAGGGTGCGGCCGTTGGAGTCCTCGGACCCCACCTCCTCGCACCAGCTACGGTCGAAGCGCATGAAGTTGCGATAGCGACGCTCTTCCGGATTCCAGGCATATTGCAGGAACGAGGCGTAGATGGTCGTCCACTTGTCCCGCGTCACCGGATCGATATCCGGCGCCTGGGTCATGAAGATCAGCGCGCGCGCATTGTCGTCGATGCAATAGCCATGGCGGCGGTCGGGCACCGAATAGATGGCATGCTGCAACATGCCGGTCGAATCGCTCATGCGCTCGACAGCGGCCAGATCAGGCGCAAGCGGCTTGATCGACGCCTGGGGGGCGCTGCCGATCCGGCGCGGGCGGGCGGTGATGGCGGTGGCGAATTGCTCGATCGCGGCTTCGGCCAGGCGAGGCCAGATCATGGTGCGACCGCGCGCATAGGCGCGGGCGGACAGGCGGTTGCGCGCCGTCTCGTCCGACAGCAGCCGGTCGATCTCGCGGGCAAAGGCCCCGACATCGCCGAACGGCACCAGCACGCCGTGGTCGTCGTCCAAAATCTCGGTCGCATGGACATAGGGAGTGGATACCACCGCCTTGCCGACACCGACCGCATAGGACAGCGTGCCGCTCGTGATCTGGGCGGGGTTGGAATAGGGCGTCGCGTAGATGTCGGCGGCCTGTAGATAGTCGAGCAGTTCCTCATGCTCGACGAACGAGTCCACGAAAGCGACATTGCCGGATACGCCCAGCGTGTCGGCCAGCGCCTTCAGCCGGTCGCGATACGCCTCACCCTCATGCGCGATCAGATTGGGGTGAGTCGCGCCCAGCACGACATAGAGCAGCTCGGGATGGTTCGCGGCGACGGCGGGCAGCGCCTCGATGATCGTCTCGATCCCCTTGTTCGGGGCGAGCAGGCCGAAGGTCAGCACAACCTTGCGCCCTTCCCAGTTGAAGCGTGGCTTCAGCGCCTCGGGCGACATTAGCGCGCGATCGGGAACGCCGTGCGGGATCATCGCGATCTGACGCGGATCGGCCCCATAGACGCGCTGCAGGATGTCGCGGCCCTTCTCGGCCATGACGATGATGCGGGCGCAGCGCCGCAGCAGCCCTTCCATCACGCGGCGTTCGTCCGCGGAGGGCTTTTCCAGCACGGTGTGCAGTGTCGCGATCACGGGCAGCGTGGTGCGGTCGAGGAGCGCGAGCAGATGCTCGCCCGCTGCGCCGCCATAGATGCCATACTCATGCTGGACCCAGATGGCCTGCGCGCCGCTCGCCTCGATCCGGCGGGCGGTGTCGAGATAGGCGGACCGCTCATGCTGCGGAATGGAGGCGGTCACCGCCGGGGGATAGGCGTAGCGGCCGGGATGATCGTCCATCGCATAGACGTCGACGGCGATTTCCGGGAAACGGTTGCGCAGCGCGGAATGGACATCGGTGGTGAAGGTTGCGAGCCCGCACTGACGCGGCAGGAAATTTCCAATGAGCGCCAGTCGTTCGATCACGGTTCCGTTCGCATCCACCATATCGCATGTCCTTGCAGGCGCGAGGAAAGTGACGGGTCCGCCGATCTTTCTCGCCAGCAGGTCAACCCGCCTGACCCGGGAAGGTTGCAAACCGTATTACATATTTGCTGCACCGCAACCGCAAGAGGTCGTGATGGACAATAGGCGATCGAAACCTTGTTCCCTCGCCACCGCCGTCATGACGCTATGGCAACGATATCATGCCCAAGCTATCACGCGAGGGGACGGGGCCGGGATCATCGGCCTCGTAGGGGGAGAGGGACAGATGTGGCGATCGATCATAGGCCGCGCCGTACTGGGATTGGCCTTGGGCTCGCTTGCCGTGGCCAGCCATGCCAAGGGCATCAGCTATGACTGCGACAGCGCGCCGGGGCATTTTTCGGAATTGAACCTGCCGGTAGAGTCGGTGCCGTTCATCGTGACCGGCAAGGTCCAGCTAAATACGCTGGCCGAGCACAAGACCTATATCCCGTCCACCAAGCTGACGATCGCCTCCGCCACACCGGCCGGCCAATCGCCCGAGAGCTATGCCGGTCTCACACTGGTGGCGCTCGCCATGGATGCCAAGACGCCGGGGACCAAACCCCTGCCCGTCCAGATGTCGGGCTTCACGGCGAATGGGCGGGATGACGACATGCTGCCCCACAGCGTCACCGACAAGCTTGGTGTCGCTCAGCCCTTTCGCCTGAGCTATGACGGTCGCCAAGTCGTCGTCACGATCGGCGACGACACGAAAAGCTTTCCGCTGAAGACCGACTCCCCGATGGTGCAGGTGATGTGTTCGACCGGTGAGTTCCTCTACACCGATCTCCAGATCCTGTCGGGGCGCTGATCGTCCCTCGGGCGCGCGGCTTACCCGCCCGCGCCCGATGAGGCCGCCGCCCCGCCGGGGGCGCGGTCGGTGGCGTCTTGGATCGCCTTGCTGGCGGCGGGGGCCTTGCCGTCGGGCTTATAGCCTGGCTGATAGGTGATGCTGGCGTCCTTGCGCGCCTTTTGCAGCGTCTGGCCCATCGCATCGGCGATCGCCTTGCGTCGCAGGATTTCGCCCGCCAGCCCGCGTGCGACATTGCCCGCGATCGGCGTCGGCATCCGCTGGATGATCGCATTGGCGGTATAGACGCCCTTGTACGGCAGGAAGATCGGATCGGCCAAAGGCTGTTTGGCGACCTGCGCCGCGACGGCGGGTTCGAGGAACGCCGAGTCGATCAGGACATGATCGCGGCTGAAGGGCGTAGCATTGCGGGTCAGCCCGTCGGCCAGCGCGTCCAGCGTCTTATACTGGCCGAGCGACAGCAGCGCCTCGGTGCTCGCCGGTTGAGCGAAGCGAATCTGGTCGACATAGAATTTCTGCCGCTGCGCGAACTCATAGGGGTGCGCCGCGATATAGGCGTCGACCGCCTGGACGGTCGGCACGGGCACGGCGTTGGCCAGCTTTTCGGCCAGCATCTCGACCAGCAGCTTCTGCTCCTGTCGTTCGCGCCGGGCGGCATATTCGGGAGTCTTGTCGAGTCCCATCTTCTGCGCGGCGTGGGCCAGCAGGGTGCGGTCGACCAATTGCGGCAGGATCGTCTTGCGATAGGCGAGGCGATCGATACCCGGCGGCGCATCCACCAGTTCGGCGTCCAGTCCTTGCGTCGATATGGCCTGGCCATCGACGGTCGCGACCGACTGGCCGTCGGACTTGGACTGGCAGCCGGACAGCGCCAGCGCGGCAAGAGGAAAGGCGCTCCAGAGCAGATGTTTCACGCGAACACTCCATCACGAACCGGCAGGGCCGCCTTTGCACGATCCCGCCCGACGATGAGCCGATCGCCAGCCCCGTCTCGTCGTTCCTGCCGCTAAAGCGGTTGCGAAATCCTTATCCAAGCGAGAATTGGCGATACCCCATGAAAAAACCGGCCGCCCTTTCGGGCGACCGGTCGCTTTTCCACGTCGGGTGACGGGATCAGGCGATGGCGGCGCGCGGCGCATGGCCGCGGCGGCGCAGGACAAAGCCCACCAGCACCAAGCCCAGCATCATCATCGCCCAGGTCGCAGGCTCGGGCACCGCGACCGGCACCGACGCCGCACCATAAGCACCGCTGCCGCTATAGGAGGCCACGCCGATGCCCAGGCCAGTCGTCGGGTCGATATTGTAGATCGTCGTGCCCTTGACGCCGAACAGCGTGTCACCGGTCGAGGCCAGGCCGAAGATATCGGGCGTGCCGCCGATCAGACGGGTCGCGGCAGTGGTCGGGTCGACCACGGCCAGGCCGAGATTGCTGGCGAGGTAGAGCTGCCCCTTGAAGAAGGCGAGATCGCCCGAAGACTGCAGCGCGCCCATCGAGCCGACCAGGCTGGCCTGACCATTGGTCGTGTTGATCTTGTACAGATTGTTGTCGCCCGAGCCGAAAAGCGTGCCGTCCGCCCCGAAGACCAGACCATTGACGAACGAACCCAGCGAACCCAGCATCGTGCTCGCGCCGGTCGATTGCGAGATCTTGAACAGCGAACCGCCATCCACGCCGAACAGATCGCCCCCATTGTTAAGCGCGATGTCGAACATCGTGGTGCCGGTCTTGCCCAGCACGGTGCTGGTCTTGGTCGCCGTGTCATAGGACACCAGGCTGCCATTGGCATCGTTGATCAGGATGGTCGGGCTGGCGCTCGCGGTGCCCGCCGCACCCAGACCGACGAGCGTCGCCGCCATCATCGCGAAAAATTTGACGATCTTCTGCACAAGCCTGTTCCCTACGCGCATCACGAAGATGCCGATCATGAGTCGGAATTACCGCGACACATGATCGACTTCAAACATTTCCACTGTTTCATATAGGGATGAATGAGACGTTAGGAGGCTTTCACCCGCGACCGCGATAGCCCGCAACCCCCTGATCCGGCAGCCAAAGATCGGCCGGTGGCGCGGACGATTGCCAGAACACGTCGATCGGGATGCCACCGCGCGGATACCAGTATCCGCCGATACGCAGCCAAACGGGCTTCATTTCCTCGAACAATCGCTCGCCGATGCCGACGGTGCAATCCTCGTGGAAACCGGCATGATTGCGGAAGCTGCCCAAGAACAGCTTCAGCGACTTCGACTCGACGATCGTCTCGCCGGGCAAATAGTCGATGACGAGGTGTGCGAAGTCGGGCTGTCCGGTCACCGGGCACAGCGAGGTGAACTCGGGTGCCGCGAACCGGACCAGATAGGTCCGTCCGGGACGGGGGTTGGGAACATAATCGAGCACCGCCTCTTCCGGGGAAGCGGGCAGCGCGCTGGTCTGGCCGAGATGCTTCATGAAGGCTATGTAGGATAATCATGCCCCAATCGCCAACGCTGATCCCCATTCTCGGCGACCAATTGTCGATGAATCTGTCATCGCTGGAGGGCGCGGACCCCAGGCGCACGATCCTGCTGATGATGGAGGTCGAGGACGAGACGGGTTACGTCCGCCACCATAAGGCCAAGATCGCCTATATCCTGTCCGCCATGCGCCACCATGCCGAGGCCTTGAAGAAGGCGGGCTGGACGGTCGACTACGTCAAGCTGGACGACCCCGACAATGCGGGCAGCTTTACCGGCGAGGTGGCGCGCGCGGTCGAACGGCACGATCCCGAACGCATCGTCGTGACCCAGGCGGGCGAATGGCGGGTCGCCGCCATGCTGGAGGCATGGGAGACGATGTTTGGCATCCCCGTCGACATCCGCCCCGACACCCGCTTCATCGCCAGCCAGGCCGAGTTCGAGGACTGGGCGAAGGATCGCAAGGAACTCCGCATGGAGTTCTTCTACCGCCTGATGCGCCGCAAGACCGGCCTGTTGATGAAGGGCGACAAGCCCGAGGGCGGCAAGTGGAATTACGATGCCGACAACCGCAAGCCCGCGCCCAAGAAGGACACGCCGCCAGAGCCGCTGACGTTCGTGCCCGATGCGATCACCCGCGACGTGCTGAAGCTCGTCGCCGGACGGTTCGACAATCATCCCGGCTCGCTCGACGGCTTCGCCTATGCCGTCACCGCCGAGGACGCGCGAGCCCAGGCCGAAGCGTTCATGGCGCATGGCCTGCCCAAGTTCGGCGACTATCAGGACGCGATGCTGACCGGCCAGCACCAGCTCTGGCACTCGGTCCTGTCGCCCTATATCAATTCGGGGCTGCTCGACCCGCTCGACCTCTGCCGGATGGCGGAGGGGGAATACGAGGACGGCAACGCCAGCCTCAACTCGGTCGAGGGCTATATCCGTCAGATCATCGGCTGGCGCGAATATGTGCGCGGGCTCTATTGGCATGTCGGGCCGGATTATGTGGAGCGCAACTTCCTGCACGCGCATCGCAAACTGCCCGGCTTCTACTGGACGGGCGAGACCGACATGCACTGCATGGCGCAGGCGCTGGGCCAGACGCTCGACACCGCGCATGCCCATCATATCCAGCGGCTGATGGTGACGGGCAATTACGCCATCCGGATCGGTGCCGACCCGGCGGAGGTGCATCGCTGGTATCTGGAAATATATATCGACGCCTATGAATGGGTCGAGCTGCCCAATGTCGTCGGCATGAGCCAGTTCGCCGATGGCGGTATCATCGCGTCCAAGCCGTACGTGTCGTCCGGGGCCTATATCAACCGCATGTCGGATTATTGCGGGTCCTGCCGCTACGACGTGAAGCAGCGGGTCGGCGAGGACGCCTGCCCGTTCAACGCGCTCTATTGGGACTTCCTCGCGCGGCACGAAGAGCGGTTCGAGGGGAATGTGCGGATGGCGATGGCGTACCGGAACTGGAACCGGATGGCGGAGGCGGACCGCAAGGCGGTGCGGGCGCAGGCAGCGGGGTATTTGAAGGGGTTGGAGTAGTTCCCCGCGCTCACCTTTAGCCGCTCCCCTCCCGTAAACGGGAGGGGATGGGGGAGGGCATGACGTCTCACCGAGACCATCGCCCGTGGCCCTAGCCCCTCCCCAACCCCTCCCCCTGCCGGGAGAGGGGCTTTAGCTTGGCTTGCGACCCCGCCCCCAACGCGCCTAGGTACGGACCCACCGACCGAGGAGCCCCAAGATGCCGCCACTCATCACCCCGGAAGAGCTCGCCGCCATCGCAGGCGAGGCGGACGTGCGCATCCTCGACGTTACCTATTTCCTCGACGACCCGGACGGCACCAGGGCCCGACACGGCTTCGAGGACGGGCATATCCCCGGCGCCCGCTTCCTGCCGATGGGGGTGCTCGCCGATCCCGACAGCGACCTGCCGATGACGTTGCCCCCGGCCGAGCATTTCGCCCATGCACTGAGCGAGGCGGGTGTCGGCCATGCCGACCGGATCATCCTCTACGACCGCTCACCGCTGCACAGCGCCGCGCGGGTCTGGTGGCTGCTCAGCCTGTTCGGCGCGCCATCGGTGGCGCTGCTCGATGGCGGGCTGGAGGCCTGGCGCGCCGCCGGTCACCCGGTCACGGTCGGCCCGGCGGGCGCGCCCGAAGCCCCCGGCCTGTTCCTCGCGCAAGCCGATCTGGCCCGCGTGCGCAGCCTTCGCGAAGTCCGCACCCATGTCGAGGCGGGCGATGCCCAGATCGTCGACGCCCGCTCGCCCGGCCGCTTCGCCGGGGCCGAGCCCGAACCGCGCCCCGGTGTCGAGCCCGGCCACATCCCCGGCGCGATCAACCTGCCCTATTCCCGCCTGTTCGAGGCCGATGGCCGCTGGAAATCCCCGGACGCCATCGCCGCCGAATTCGCCGCCGCCGGGGTCGATCCCGCCAAGCCGATGGTCGCCACCTGTGGCTCTGGCATCACCGCCTGCGTCCTCGCCTTCGGGGCGGAGCGGATCGGCGGCCTGATGCCGGTCTATGACGGCAGCTGGACCGAATGGGGCTCCGACCCCAGCACCCCCAAAGCGAAAGACGCTTGAAACGATGACCGACGACGACCTGCCCATCAAGCCCGCCACCCGTCTGGTCCAGGCGGGCCGTCGCCCCGAGTGGACCAAGGGCGTGGTCAACGTCCCCGTCTGGCGCGGCTCGACGGTGCTGTACGATAATGTCGCCCATATGCGCGCCACCGGTGCAGGCGATCTGCACGAGACGCTGTTCTACGGTCGCAAGGGTCTGCCCACCCAATGGTCGCTGGCCGATGCGCTGACCAGCCTGGAGCCGGGGGCGGGGGCGACCTTCCTCTATCCTTCGGGCGTGGCGGCGATCGCAGCGGCCTTGCTGTCGGTCCTGTCGCCGGGTGACGAACTGCTGCTGGTCGACAGCGCCTATGACCCGACACGGGGGCTGGCGACCGGACTGCTGGCGCGGATGGGGATCACGACGCGCTTCTACGATCCGCTGGTCGGGGCGGGCATTGCCGAGCTGATCGGCCCGGCCACACGCGCGATCTTCCTCGAAAGCCCCGGCTCGCTGACGTTCGAGGTGCAGGATATTCCCGCCATCGTCGAAATCGCCAAGGCGCGTGGGATCACGACGATCCTCGACAACACCTGGGCGACGCCGCTGTTCTTCCCCGCCATCGCCAAGGGTGTCGACCTGACGGTGCTGGCCTGCACCAAATACATCGTCGGCCATTCGGACGCGATGCTGGGGTCGGTAACCGCCGCGCCTTCGCACTGGGCGGCGCTCCGCGACACGAGTTTCCAGCTGGGCCAGGTCGCCAGCCCCGACGACGCCTATCTGGGCAGCCGGGGGCTGCGCACCATGGGCGTTCGCCTTGCCCAGCATCAGCAGAGCGCGCTGACCATCGCCAAGTGGCTGGCCGAACAGCCGGGCGTAGCGCAGGTGCTTCACCCCGCCCTTCCCTCCTGCCCCGGCCATGAGGTCTTTGCGCGCGATTTCCTGGGGTCGAGCGGACTGTTCGCCTTCGTACTCGACGGCGGCAACGACGCCGCGCGTACCGCGATGCTCGATGGGCTGGCGCATTTCGGCCTCGGCTTCAGCTGGGGCGGGTATGAGAGCCTGGCCATCCCCGCCGACCCGCATCGCTATCGCAGCGTGACGAGGCGCGAATTCGCCGGGCCGCTGATCCGGCTCCAGATCGGGCTGGAAGACACGGACGACCTGATCGCCGATCTCGACCGGGGGCTGGCCCGCTTCCGGGCAGCGCGCGGATGACCCTGTTCGAATGGCTTCAGGCGAGCGGCATCGAACTGCCGACCCGCGCCGAAGCCATGGAGGCGGCGGTCGCCTCGGTCCTGACGCTGGCGATGCTGGCGGGCGGCGTCGTCGCGGGGCGCAAGCTCGGCCCGCCCATCGCCGCGATGGTGCAGCGCTTCGCCATCGCGAAAGGCGAGGCGCTGCACGCCCGCATCTGCGCGATCACCCGGCATGGCACCGCCGCCTTCCTGCTGATGACGCTGGGTGCGATCTGGCCCTGGGACTCGCTGGCGGGCGTGCCGATCGGGCTGGCGCTGGGCGCGTCGGTGGCGCGGGCGGGGTTCCAGCTCTTGCGTGGGCTCAACCTGCCGCGCTGGTTGGCCTGGGTCTTTGCGATCGTGTGTTTCGTGGCGTTGTTCAGCCGCGAGATCGGTGGGCTGGAGCCGGTCAGCCGCTTGGCCGAGCAGATCGGCTTCACCGTCGGGTCGCGGCGATTCTCGGTCATGCTGCTGGTGACGATGCTGGTCACGGTGGTCGCGATCCTCGCCGTCACCCGCGCCGTCACGCGGATCACCGAGCAGTGGATCGGCCATGCGCGCGGACTGGACCCGACGCAGAAGCTGCTGGCGCAGAAACTCGCCAGCATCGCCATCGTCGTCCTCGCCTTCTTCTTCGCGATGGACCTGCTGGAGATCGACCTGACCAGCCTGGCGCTGTTCTCGGGCGGTTTCGGCCTGGCGATCGGTTTCGGATTGCAGAAGACGATCGGCAACCTGATCGCGGGGATCATCCTGTTGATGGACCGCTCGATCAAGCCGGGCGACGTCATCGCGCTCCAGAATGAGATCGGCTGGGTGAACAAGATCGGCGTACGCGCCGTCTCGATCATCACCCGCGATGGCAAGGAGCATCTGATTCCCAACGAGAATCTGATGACGCAGGAGGTGGAGAACTGGTCCTATTCCGACCGCAACGTCCGCGTCCGCATTCCCGTGTCCATCGCCTATGACAACGACCTGAAGCTGGCGCAGGAACTGATGCTGCGCGCCGCGCGCGAATCACCGCGCGTCCTGAAAAGCCCCAAGCCGACCGTCTGGCTGATGAGCTTTGGCGACTATGCGCTCCAGCACGAGATATTGGCGTGGATCAGCGACCCGGAAAGCGGCGTCGGCAATGTCCGTTCCGACGTGCTCAACCGCCTGTGGTTCCTGTTCAAGGAGCATGGCATCGGCCTGCCCTATCCCCAGCGCGACATCCATATCCGGTCGCTGCCCACGGGGGTGCGACATGAGAATCTCGATGCCTGATCTGTGTTATTCGCGCAACATCGCGTCATCATGGCATCACCGGATGTTAGATTATGCTTGTGCAGTGCACCACCGCCTGCCAATCTTCCAGACCTCGCTACGGCAGACGGTCCGCCGGGTTTCACCCGACACATAGAGGCCGCACCTGGGCGAGGTTGCAGGTGAGAACATCGAATTTCCGGTTTGGAAGGGAAACGATGCGCTTCTCCACGATCCTCCTTGGCGGCCTCTCGCTGGTCGCCGCGACTCCCGCCTTTGCGCAGGACAGCGGTTCCGAAACCGCCGCGCCTTCGGCGATCACCGTCAGCGGCAGCGCCGCGGTCCTGACCGACTATCGCCTGCGCGGCGTGTCGCAGACCAACAAGAACGCCGCCGTCCAGGTCGCGATGACCGTTTCGCATGAAAGCGGCTTCTATATCGGCACCTTCGCGTCGAACCTGGCGGGCTGGGGCACGTTCGGCGGCGCGAATATGGAGCTGGACGGCATCGCCGGGTACAAGCACACCTATGGCACCGCGACCGTCGATGCGGGCGTGACCTGGTACACCTATCCGGGCGGCGCGTCGGAAAGCGATGTGGTCGAATTCTTCGGTCGCCTGTCGGGCACGGCGGGTCCGGCGACACTGACCGCAGGAGCCTATTACGCGCCCAAGCAAACCTCGCTCGGCAACTTCTCCAACACCTCGTACAGCCGGGGCCAGCGTTGGGATAACATCTATCTGACCGGCGACGGCGCGGCCGCCATCCCGCACACGCCGATCACCGCCAAGGCGCATATCGGCTATTCCAAGGGCAATCCGGGCCTGGGCCCCAACGGCACCAGCCTGGCCCCGACCGGCAGCTATTGGGACTGGTCGCTGGGCGCGGATGTCGCGGTTCACAAGAACCTGACGTTCAACGTGTCCTATGTCGACACCGATATCACCAAGGCGAAGGCGGCTTATATCCAGCCGAACTTCTCGCAATATCAGACGCCGGGGGGCGCCTCGATCTCGGATGCGACGGTGGTCTTCTCACTGACCGCGGCCTTCTGATCGACAGCGAGAGCGTTTCTTGGGGGGAGAAGGGCGGTGCCGATCGCGGTGCCGCCCTTTTTTCTTGGTTTCGGGATTAAGGGTGAAAATCCCCCTCGCCTCGCACCCCGGCAGCCCATAGTCTGCGCCCCGGATCGGTCCGGGCCCGCCATGGCGGTGGCCCTTGTCGGCCGCGTCCCATGGAGCGCGCGATGATCCGGTTCCTTCCCTCCGCCCCTGCCCTGATCGCCTCGTTCGGCCTGGTGACGGCGTCCGGCGCCGCCCAGTCCCCCAAAGCCCATGTTCCGCCGCCCATTATTTCGGTCTCCAACCCCCGCGTCCTGATCCAATGGAGCCCCGGCGAGGTCCGGTGCGACGGCGCGGTGCTGGCCGGGCCATCGACGGTGCGACGGCCTTGGAACCAGCTGGGCTGGGCGGGCGGGAACGGCGCGCGCAGCATCACGATCCGCTTTGCGATCGACGCCACCGGCCGACCGATGTCGATCGGCCGGGGCGGCACCGACTTCGTGCCCTATTCCGACGATGTCGCGCCCGCGCTGACGGCCAGCCGCTTCGCCGAGCGCGCGCCGCATCAGGACTGCAGCATCACCTACACGATGCGCAGCAGCACCATGGCCGAAGCGGACGCGCCCGAGTTGATGTCCTACACCGTCCATCCCCTGTCGGGCCGCCTGCCCGAGGAAGGGTGGAAGCGGATTCGCGACGCGGCCGGAGATTGCCAGGACCCGCCGCAGCCTCAGCCGCTGGAGCGGCATTATCCCGATTTCGCGACCATCCCGGCGACACCCGGCGTACGTGACTGGACGATGATCCGCTATGATGTGGACGCGTCGGGCAAGGTACGCGCGCCGACCGTCCTGACCGGCACGGGCAACCGGACGCTCGATGCCGCCGGCCTGAAGGCGATGCGCGAGTCGCGCTTCACCAAGGGCGCGCGCAAGGGTTGCCTCTATCCCTATTGGCGCAACGCGGCCAAGCTGCCCGCCCCCGACATGCCCGAGGCGATCCGCGAAACCAAGGGCGCGGGCCACTGCCCCGACCAGCATGGCTGGGCCGTCCCGCCGCAGCTGCGCTTTCCCGAGCCCTATCGCCGCCGCTCGATCGAGGGCTGGGCGGTGATCCGCTATGACGTGGCCCCCTGGGGCGAGACGGGCAACTGGACGGTGGTCGATGCCCAGCCCTCAGCCGATTTCGGGACCCAGGCGATCGCGATGATCCGCGCCGCCCGCCTGCCGACCAGCGACCAGGGCTATACCGGCTGCATCGACCGGGTGCGCTTCAACATGGGGCCGCCCGCGCCCGGTGGCCTGGGCGGCGAAGGTGGGGCGCCGGTTCCGGCGTCCTGAATTCCTTCCCTGCCAGGGGAGGTGGCAGGGCGAAGCCCTGACGGAGGGGAAGCGCCGCAAATGACGGCATTTGCCGCTCGCCCCATCCACCAGCTTCGCTGGTCCCCCCCTTGCCAGGAGGAATGGGAATGAAAAAGGGCCGGACAGGCGTTCCCGCCCCCGGCCCCTTTCCAAACGAAACGAACGCTTACTTGGTGGTCGCGCGCGCGTCCTGGCCGTCGCCTTCGGGGGCGGCGACGATGTCGCGGGTGGTCGCGCCCTTGTCGACGACATTCGTACCGGGGTCGCCGACCGACGAGCGGATGCCCACATCGGCATTGTCGGCCCCGGCGTTCTGCACCAGGCCATATTCCGACTGGCTGCGCGCCGCCTGACCGCCGAACAGCGCATCCAGCGTCTGCTGCTGGCCGCTGCGCGCCTGGACGGGGGCGGCACCCGGCTGGGGCGGCACCAGCGCGAAATCGGGCGGGATGATCAGCGAGGGCTGGCGCGCGACGGCGAATTCGTCGGGACGCGCCCGGTCCAGGCCACGCCCGGCCCCACATCCCGTCAGCAACGCGGCGCAGGACAGACCTGCGATGACGGGCACCAACTTACGCATTGCTCTTCTCCACGGGAGCGGGCCGGTCGCGCACGAGAAGCGCGCGCGCCAGCAGAACCAGAACGCCTATCGTAATCGCTGCGTCAGCGACATTGAAGACCAAAAAGGGACGCCACTCGCCGAAGTGCAGATCGGCGAAGTCGACGACATAACCGAAGCGCACCCGGTCGAGGATATTGCCCAGCGCGCCGCCGAGCACACAGCCCAGCGCGACCTGGTCGACCGGATTGCGCTCGCGCGTCATCCAGAAGGCCACCGCCAAGGCGATCGCGCCGGTCATCGCCACCAGCGCCCAACGCGACGCGTTGCTGTCGGCGGTCAGCAGGCCCAGCGAGATGCCGTAATTGGGCACGAAACGCAGGTTGAAGATCGGGGCGATTTCGCGAACGTCCCCCAGCGCGCGAAGCCCGCTGGGACCCGTGATCGCCCATTTGATGACCTGGTCGAGCAGAAACAACGCCAACGCCGTCAGCAGGCCGAGGCGGGGAAACTTAGCCATGCGCCACCACCTCCGCGCAGCGCCCGCAAAGCTCACCATCCGCCGTCACGTCGGGCAGGTGACGCCAGCAGCGGCCGCATTTGTGATGCCCGGTACGCGTGACCGTAACCGTATCAGCCACGCTGACATCGGCGACGATGAACGCCTCGGCCAGTGCATGGGGTTCGAGCGGCAGCGACGGCACGGTCACCTCGGCCTCGTTGGACGAACGCACGGTCTTTTCGCGGCGCAGCGGCTCGATCGCCTCGGTCACCTGCGCACGAAGGCCGCGAATCTCGGTCCAGCGCGCCATCAGCGCCTCGTCCTCGCCCAGCTGCGGCAGTTCCGGCCATTCGAGCAGATGGACCGAGCCATCCTCCGACGGGAAGCGCGACTGCCACACTTCCTCGGCGGTGAAGCACAGGATCGGCGCGGCATAGCGGACCAGCGCATGGAACAGGATGTCGAGCACGGTGCGATAGCTACGACGCTTCGGATCGGTCGCGGCGTCGCAATAGAGCGAGTCCTTGCGGATATCGAAAAAGAAGGCCGACAGGTCCTCGTTCGCGAAATCGGTCAGCGCGCGCAGATAGCGGTTGAACTCATAGGCGTCCGCCGCCCGGCGCAGCTCGGTGTCGAGCGCGGTCAGACGGGCAAGGACATAGCGCTCCAGCTCGGGCATCGCATCGAACGAGATGCGCTCTTCTTCCGTAAACCCGTCGAGCGCGCCGAGCATGTAGCGGAAGGTGTTGCGCAGCTTGCGATAGCTGTCCGAGGCGGTGGCGAGCACCTCCTTGCCGATGCGGACATCCTCGAAATAGTCGGTCGAGGCGGTCCAGATGCGCAGGATGTCGGCCCCCGACTCGCCGATGATCTTCAGCGGATCGACGACATTGCCCAGCGACTTGGACATCTTGCGCCCTTGCCCGTCCAGCGCGAAGCCGTGGGTCAGCACCGCATCGTACGGCGCGCGGCCGCGCGTGCCGCAGGATTCGAGCAGCGACGACTGGAACCAGCCGCGATGCTGGTCCGAGCCCTCCAGATACAGGTTCGCGCGCGTGCCCTCGCCATAGCGCGCCTCGATCACGAAGGCATGGGTCGAGCCGGAGTCGAACCACACGTCGAGGATGTCGTTGACCGGCTCGTAATCGGCCAGGTTATAATCGGCACCCAGCAGCGCCTGGTGATCGGCGGTGAACCACGCATCCGCCCCGCCCGCGCGGAAAGCGTCGAGGATGCGGGCATTGACCGCCTTGTCGGCCAGATATTCGCCGGTCTGGCGGTTCACATAGAGCGCGATCGGCACGCCCCAGGCGCGCTGGCGGCTGATGACCCAGTCGGGACGGCCCTCCACCATCGAACGGATGCGGTTGCGGCTGCGCTCGGGCACCCAGCGGGTGCGCTCGATCGCGTCCAGCGCGGTCTGGCGCAGCGTCGCGCCATTGCCCAGCGGCACGGTGAGCAGCGGCGTCACGCCCGAGATCGGGTCGACATTGGCCATCGCCAGATCGGGGATCAGCGAAGTGTCGGCGCGGTCCATCGGGATGAACCATTGCGGCGTGGCGCGGAAGATGACCTTGGCCTTGGACCGCCAGCTATGCGGATAGCTGTGCTGGAAATCGTCCGAGGCGGACAGCAGCGCGCCAACCTCGCGCAGGTCCGAACAGATCGGCCCCTCGGCGGCGACGAACTTCTTGTTGATGACGCTGCCCTGGCCGCCCAACCACGCCCAGTCGGCGCGATAGGTGCCGTCGCCCTGCACCGCGAAGACCGGATCGATGCCATGCGCCTTGCACAGCAGGAAGTCGTCCTCGCCGTGATCGGGGGCCATATGGACCAGGCCCGTACCGGCGTCGGTGGTAACGAACTCGCCCGGCAGGAACGGACGGGGCTTGGCGAAGAAACCGCCCAGCTTGTGCATCGGGTGGAGCGCGGTCGCACCCTCCAGCACCGGCCCCTTGGCCAGTGCCAGGAAGCCCTTCATCGAAATGCCGGTGCGCTTGGTAAAGGCGGGCAGCAAAGGCTCTGCGACCAGATAGCGACGGCCGTCGCACTCGAAATGCAGATAGTCGATCGCCTCGCCATAGCTCAGCGCCTGGTTGACCGGGATCGTCCAGGGGGTGGTGGTCCAGATGACCGCCAGCGCGCCGACCAGATCGGGATATTCGGGGCAGGATGCGACCTCGAACCCGACATCGATCTGGGTCGAGACGATGTCTTCATATTCGACCTCAGCCTCGGCCAGCGCGGTCTTTTCGACTGGTGACCACATGACCGGCTTGGCGCCGCGATAGAGCTGACCCGATTCGGCGAACTTCAGCAGCTCGCCCGCGATCACCGCCTCGGCGTCATAGGTCATGGTCAGGTACGGATTGGCCCAGTCGCCCATCACGCCCAGCCGCTCGAACTGCGCCTTTTGCGTGCCCACCCAGGTATCGGCATAGGCGCGGCACTCGGCGCGGAACTGCGCAACGGGCACCTCGTCCTTGTTCAGCTTCTTGGCGCGATACGCCTCCTCGACCTTCCACTCGATCGGCAGGCCGTGACAGTCCCAGCCGGGGACATAGGGCGCGTCCTTGCCCAGCAGGGTCTGCGAACGGACGATGATGTCCTTCAGCACCTTGTTGAGCGCATGGCCCATGTGAATGTCGCCATTCGCATAAGGCGGGCCGTCATGCAGAATGAACCGCTCGCGCCCGGCGCGCTCGCGGCGCAGGCGGTCGTACAGCCCCATCTTGGCCCAGCGATCCAGAATCGCCGGTTCCTTGGCGGCAAGTCCCGCCTTCATGGGGAAATCGGTCTTCGGCAGGAAGACGGTGTCGCGGTAATCGGGCGCGTCGCTCATAGGGGACAGGCCCTTAGCGCCTTTAGGTTAACACGTCATGCCGGATTATGCGACGAAAGTATCTGGCGCGCCCGGGCACAATCCGCGTCCATCTGCGTGACCAGTGCGTCCAGCGTATCGAACTTCGCCTCGGGCCGCAGATAGTCGATCAACTCGACCGACACGGTTCGCCCATAAAGATCGCCCGCGAAATCAAAGAAATGCGGCTCCAGCAATTCCTTGGGCGGATCGAAGCTGGGGCGGATTCCCAGATTGGCCGCCCCGTTTAAAACACGGCCGTCGTCCAGCCGCCCACGCACCGCATAGATGCCATAGGCGGGACGCAAATATTCGCCCATGTCGAGATTGGCGGTCGGATAGCCGATCGTGCGGCCCAGCTTGTCGCCATGCTGCACCACGCCCTCGATCGCATAGGGCCGGGTCAGCAGCCGCGCCGCCGTTTCCGCATCGCCCGCGATCAGGGCGGCGCGAATCCGGCTGGACGAGATGGTCTCGCCGTCCAGCCTGACGGGCGCGACCGCATCGGTGGAAAAGCCACGGGCCCTCCCCCAGGCACGCAACGCGTTGACATCGCCGCTGCGCGCGCGGCCGAAGGTGAAGTCCTCGCCCGTCACCACCCCGCCGACCTTCAGGGCCGCCAGCAGCCGCTGCTCGACGAACGCTTCCGCCGACAAGGCGGCCAGTTCGGCGTCGAAGCCGAACACGATCATCGCATCCACCCCGGCCGCCGCGAACAACTGCTCGCGCTGGTCAAGCGTGGTCAGGCGAAAGGGGGCGGCATCGGGCTTGAAATAGCGGATCGGATGCGGATCGAAGGTCGCCACCAGCGCGGGGCGTCCCTCCGCCCGCGCACGCGCCACCGCGGCACCGACCACCGCCTGATGCCCCAGATGAAAACCGTCGAAATTGCCCAGCGCGACGATACCGCCCGCCAGATGCGCGGGGATCGCCCCCGCGCCGTCAACACGCTGCATGGCCGCGCGCTATAACAGGCCGCGCCAAATTGGCTAGGCGCGCGACAACACGCGGTTGCCACTCCCCTCGACCGCCAGCGCGCGCAGCGATTCGGCCTTGTGGAAGGTTTGCTCCATCACCACGCCGACGCCGACCGCGACCCCGCCTGACAGGGTGACCACGCCGATCGGCGCGCCCGAACCGCGCAGGCGCAGCGTCCGGGCCTGCATCGCACCGCGCGCATCCTCTATCATGCCCGCCACCATCGACAGCGGACGACCACGCAGCACGACGACGAACAGATTGCCCTGCCACCGGATGATCTCCGCCCCCTCGCAACTTTGGCGCAGCGTGGCGACAAAGGCGCGCAGGACATTGTCGGCGACCGACCGCCCATAACGTTCGTTGATCCCCTCCAGATCGTCGACGCTGCACGTCGCGATGACATAGCCATGCGGGTCGCTGGCCAGCCCCTCGATCAGGGCGCGCGCGCCGGTCCGGCTCATGACGCCGATCAGCGGGTCGACATCGTCGCTTTGTGACACCGAGTCGATGCGCGTGCGCAGCGCGGCGACATGACCCGCCAGCTCTTCCAGATCGCGCTCGGTCCGGGCGATGCGCGCGATCAACTGTTCCAGCAGCAGTGCGACCGCGCCCGAATCGGGCCCCATGTCGTTGCCGCCGCTGCGCGCATGGGACAGGGCCGCGAACTCGCTGGTGAAGCCGCCGGTGATCTGGCGCGCATCGGCGGTCAGCGATTCCAGCCGCTCCGCCTGCTCGCCCAGTTTGCGCTCCATCCGGGTGCGGTCCTCATGCCGCTCGGCCATCTCATGCTGGCGGACCAGCGGCATCAGGCTCCGCACATCCTCGTCGGTCAGGCGGACGCCGCCATCGGTCCGCTGCGCCACTTCCAGTCCCAGGGGACCATAAGGGTGCAGGACCGCCTGCAACGCCAGGGCATAGCTGTCGGTGGTGCGCGGAAGGCTGTGCTGGTCGAGGAACGACAAGGCCTCGCGGCTGGCGTCGAACAGGCCGGGAGGATCGGTTTCCGGCCGCATACGCCCGTCGCTATCCCAGTCCATGACCATGATGCCTGATCCATCCCCAAGATGAATGCGGGACACGGACCGCATTTCGTCGTTGCCGCCAGCCTAAGGCCGTTCGGATCGCGAATGAAGACGGGCGCGGGACAAAATTTTCGGGACGTCGTTAACCGGCCTTAACCACATTATCTTTCTGTTTGCGCAGTAACGTCACAAATGAATAGCCCGGCCGACCGTCCACAGCAGGATGGGACTGGCGATCAACTTCGCACCAGCCAGCAAAGGGCGCGACGATGGTGTCGCCCTCTGCATCGCAGTCGATCTCGGTCAGCTCGATACGATCGGCCCGATCGCGGAACAGGTCGAAGATCTCCGCGCCGCCGATCACGAAGACATCGCCGTCCCCCGCCAGGGCGAGTGCATCGGCCACATCGTACGCGACCTCGGCCCCCGCCGCCTGCCATGCGCGGTCGCGCGTCAGCACGATATGCCGTCGTCCGGGCAGCGGCGCGGGAAAGCTGTCGAAGGTCTTGCGGCCCATGATCATCGGCCGCCCCATTGTCACCGCCTTGAACCGCTTCAGATCGGCGGGCAGGTGCCAGGGCAGTCCGCCATCGCGGCCGATCACGCCGTTGCGCGCGCGCGCCAGGATCAGGACGATCATATCGCGACCGGCGCCTTGATATGCGGTTGCGCCACATAGTCGTGCAGCACGAAATCTTCCGGCTCATAGGCATCGATCGCCGCCGGACGACGCAGGATTTCCAGACGCGGCAACGCGCCGGGCTCACGCCCCAACTGGGTCTGCGCCTGCTCCAGATGGTTCAGGTACAGGTGGCAGTCGCCGCCGGTCCAGATGAACTCGCCCACCTCCAGATCGCATTGCTGCGCCAGCATATGGGTCAGCAGCGCATAGGAGGCGATGTTGAACGGCACGCCCAGAAAGATGTCGGCCGACCGCTGATAGAGCTGCAGCGACAGGCGGCCATTGGCGACATGGGTCTGGAACAGGCAGTGGCAGGGCGCCAGCGCCATGGCGTGCAGGTCGCCGGGGTTCCAGGCCGACACGATCTGGCGGCGCGAGGCGGGCTGGGTGCGGATCTGCTCCACCAGCTCGGCGATCTGGTCGATATGACGGCCATCGGCCGTCGCCCAGTCGCGCCACTGCTTGCCATAGACGGGGCCGAGATCGCCCGTCTCATCGGCCCACTCGTCCCAGATGCTCACCCGGCGGTCCTGCAGCCAGCGGACATTGGTGTCGCCGCGCAGGAACCACAACAGCTCGACGATGATCGAGCGCAGGTGGAGCTTCTTGGTGGTCAGGACAGGGAAGCCCTTCGCCAGATCGAATCGCATCTGATGGCCGAAGACCGACAGCGTGCCCGTGCCGGTCCGATCCATCTGGCGGACGCCCTGGGTCAGCACCCGGTCCATGAGGTCGAGATATTGCCGCATGGCCACCGGCCTAGCGCCACGCGCGCCCGCCGCCAAGCAATCCTGTCGGGAATGAAGCCAGTGCGACGTGCATCGGTCATATCCTGGCGTCAGGACCCTGGGGTGTTGGCTTATCCCCTTCCTGTTCCCCGTATCCAGACGCGCCGCGACGCGCTTCGGCTGTTCGCGGGGCTGAAGGAAGCCGAGCGGGAGACGCTGGGCATCGCCTATCTGGGTTCGGAACGGATGTTGTTGGGCTTGCGTCATGTCGCAGGGGTGACCGACGCCGTGGCCGTCCCCATGACGCGCATCGTCCGCGATGCCCTGTTCTTCTCGGCCAGCGCAGTGATGATCGCGCACAACCACCCCGATGGCGATCCCCGCCCCAGCCCCGCCGACCTGTCACTGACCCGAAGGCTGGCGCAGGGGCTGGGCGCGCTGGACCTAACGCTGCTCGATCACCTGATCCTGGCGGGCAGTGCGGTGCTCAGCCTGCGCGAGATGGGGCTGGTCTGAAAAGCGTTTTAGAAACGGGCTGAAGGCCCGTTTCGCGGCACCGGCCCGCGGCTCAGAAGCTGAACCGCACTCGTCCGACGATCCGGTCGCCCGAATGCCGTGCATCGGCGAGCATAAAGGCCGAGGCCGCGCGTTCCGACACATCGGTGCCGACATAGTCCAGGCCCAGCGTCACCGGCCCGGTCACATGCTCCACGCCCAGCCGCCAGTCGGTATAGTCGCCGCCGGGACGCAGCCGCGCGGCGCGGAACGGATCGTCGGTCTTGCCGGTCGATCGGCCGATCCCGGCGAGAACGGTCCAGGGGGTGCCAGGAATGCCGCTCTGCGCCCCCGCATGAAGATAGAGATTGTCGCCGCCGATCGCGCTTTGCGACGGGGCGTAGTCGGCTCCGGCATCCAGCTGCACCGGACCCAGCGTATAGGCGGCCGAACCGCCCAGCTCGACATAATCGGCGTTGAAGCCCGCGCCGCCGAACAGATGGCCGGTCACCCGCCCACGCACCGTGACCAGGCCAACCATCGTGCTGGCCCCCAGGGTCAGGTCGCCGACCACCCCGGCACCGCCATGCCGCTCCGACTCGCGCAACGCGACGATCCGGCCGCTCGCCTCGAACGGACCGCTCGTCGCGAAGATATCGGCGGAGGGCGATACCCGCCCCCCGCTCCAGCTCAGTCCTCGGCGATTCTCGTCGCTGTTCAACTCGACCCCGATGGCGGGCCGCTGCTCCTGCGCGAAGACCGGCGTGGCCAGGATGACGCCCAGCAGGGCGCCCAACATCAACTTGCTATCTTTCATCCGGTACGCGTCTCGCTATGCAGTCTGTCCAGCTCGGAGCGGAGCAGACCATGATCCTCCTGCGCCACCGCCTGGAGATGCTCCTGCACCGCGTCGCGACGGGCGGCTACCTCCTGGGCGATCGCGGCGCGCTGGGTGGTGCACCAGCCCGGACGACTGCCCTCGATCACGCCGTCCCGCGCGGCGCTGCGCATCAGGGAAGTGCCGGTGGCCCCGCGCGCCTCTCGGTGCACGGTGACGTTCGCGCTCCACAGGCAGCGCAGCGTCGAGGGGCGACCGCCGGTGGTCACCGCGCCGATCTGCTTGTGGGTCACGCCGACATCCGCGCTGTAACGGACCGCGACGGGCCCCGAATGGTGATCCAGCTGTACCTGGTGCTCCAACGCGCCCTCGGAAGCGGCCGCCGCGCCGAGTGCCAGCCCGGCCATCAAAAGCATATGCATGGTCATCTCCTTCTTGCGGTGCCTCGGCCTATTCTGGCCGATGGCCTGCCGACCCCGTCGGGAGCCGACACCGGATCAATGCATGACAAAGCTGTCATGTTTCAAGTCCGTCACCGCCGTGACGACTTTTCATCGATTACCCGGCCATGCAGCTCGAGAAGAAGGGACGACGGGCGCGTTGCCCGCCATGGCCTGCCTAATTATCCTTCATCCGGCACGGCCGGATCGCGTTGGGCTCGGGGCGCGGGCCGGTGGCGCGGAAGGTCGCCAGATAACCGCCCGCCGAGGGCATGTTCTGGATCGATACCTGGGTGAAGCCGACCGCCGCGAACTCGCATTTCAGGAGCGCGGGGGGCGTGCCGTGCGCGCGGGTGCGGCGGTTGGCGTCGACCACCACGACCAGCCCGTCGGGCTTCAGCGCAGGGAACAGCCGCCAGAGGAACTCATAGGGCTGCGCGATCTCATGATACATATGCACCATGAGCACCCGGTCGAAGCTGTTGGGCGGCAGCTTGGGATCGGCGGGCAGTCCCAGGCGGACGCTGACATTGTCCAGCCGCTCGCGCGAGACACGCTCGGCCAGTTGGTCACGCCAGGCGGCGACGATATCCTCGGCCAGCACGCGACCGTTCTTGCCGACACGCTGCGCCAGGCGGACGGTGTAATAACCCTCGCCCGCGCCGATATCGGCGACCGTCATGCCGGGCCGGATTTCCGCCCGGTCCATGACCTGATCCGCCTCGCGCAGGCGATCGCGCTCGTCCTCGTTCGACCAGCGGGCGGACACGACATGGGCGACCGGGCGATCGGCCGCCGGGAAGGGACCGATCTTTTCCTCCTCCTCATCCTTGTGCGGGATGAGCGGCTTCGATCCGTCGCACGCCGAGATCGCGCCCCCCAGCGCGATGGCGAGCGTCGCCGCCAGGATGGCCCGTGCCCCCCGCATGCGCATCTTAATCGACATCTTCCACGGCGACCGCTTCACCGGTCACGCGCTGCGACAAGGCCGCGGCCATGAAGGCGTCGAGATCGCCGTCCAGCACATCGCCCGGCGCGGTCGAGGTGACCCCGGTGCGCAGGTCCTTCACCAGCTGATAGGGCTGGAGGACATAGGAGCGGATCTGGTGGCCCCAGCCGATATCGGTCTTGGTCGCATTCTGCGCATTGGCCGCCGCCTCACGCTCGGCCAGTTCGCGCTCGTACAGGCGGGCGCGCAGCTGGTTATAGGCCTCGGCCTTGTTCTTATGCTGCGAGCGCTGGTTCTGGCACTGCACCACGATGCCGGTGGGCAAGTGGGTGATACGCACCGCCGAGTCGGTGGTGTTGATGTGCTGACCACCTGCACCGCTGGCGCGATAAGTATCGATGCGCAGCTCGCTCTCGTTGATCTCGACCTCGATATTGTCGTCGATCACCGGATAGACCCACACGGACGAAAAGCTGGTGTGGCGACGCGCGGCCGAGTCGTAGGGGCTGATCCGCACCAGCCGGTGCACGCCCGATTCGACCTTGGCATAGCCGTACGCATTCTCGCCCTTGACCAGCAGGGTCGCCGACTTGATCCCGGCCTGCTCGCCCGCATGATAGTCGATCAGTTCGACCTTCATGCCGTGCCGCTCGGCCCAGCGCGTGTACATGCGCTGGAGCATCCCGGCCCAGTCCTGGCTTTCGGTGCCGCCCGCGCCCGCGTTGATTTCGAGATAGGTGTCGTTGGCGTCGGCTTCCCCGGCCAGCAGTGCCTTGACCTTGTCGGCCTCGGCCCGCTTGGCCAGGTCGCCCAGGCTGGTGACGGCCTCCTTCTCCAGCTCCTCGTCGCCCTCCATCTCGGCCAGCTCGATCAGCTCGACCGTGCCCGACAGCTCGTTCTCGATGGCGCGGGTGGCGGTGATGGCCTCGTCCAGGCGGCGACGCTCGCGCATCACGGCCTGGGCCTGCTTGGGATCGTTCCACAGCGCCTGGTCCTCGACGCGCGCGTTCAGCTCGTCCAGACGCCGCAGCGCGCGGTCCCAGTCGAGGAAGCGGCGCAGCAGCTCCAGGGCTTCGTTGATCGTATCGACATGAGCCTGCGCTTCAGCGCGCATGGGGATTCTCCAAAAATTCGGTCGTGCCTCCGCCCGGCGGGGCCAAGGAAAAATTCAATCTGGAAAGCGGGCTAGTAGATTCCGCCTTCCCTTTGCAAGAAATCGCTGTCGCGTGGGGCCGCGGGCTTGGCCGGACCGGCGGGCGTCGCGGGCGCTGGGCTCGCCGCCTCGGCACGGCGGGCGCGGCGGCGTGGCTCGCTTTCCGGCTTGAACGCTTCCCAGATCACGGCGGGCTTGGGATCGTCGCCAGTCGGAAAGGTGCCATAGACCGGCCGTCCGCTCGCCCGGTCAATGCGCACCATGCGGATGCCGGAGGCGGCGCGGAAGGGCAGCTTGTCCAGCCCCTCATAGGCCTTTTGGGCGAACTGGTGGAAGATCGGCACCGCGATCGTCCCACCTTGCGCATAGCCGCCCAGCGAGCGCGGCGTGTCATAGCCGATATAGAGGCCGCCGACGAATTGCGGCGTACCGCCGACGAACCAGACATCGGTCGGGCCGTTATTGGTGCCGGTCTTGCCGAACATCGGCCGGTTCAGGTCGCGCAGGCCTGTGGCCGTGCCGCGCTGGACCACGCCCTCGGTAATGTGGACCATCTGGTACGCAGTCATCGCGTCCATCACCTGGCGCTGGCGACTGATCGGGCGGGGCATCGGCTTGCCGTCATAATCGGCGGCATTGCACCGGTCGCAGGCGTGCCAGTTCTCCGGCCAGATCACCTTGCCATGCCGGTCCTGCACGAAGTCGATCAGCGTCGGGTCGCCGCCGCGCCCGTTATTGGCCAGGATCGCATAGGCGTTGACCATCTGGCTCACCGTCGTCTCGCCCGCGCCCAGCGCATAGGCGAGATAGGGCGGGAAATCGCCGATCCCCATCTGCTTGATCATCGCCACGACATTCTTCATGCCGACGGTCGATGCCGTGCGCACCGTCATCAGGTTGCGCGACTGCTCGATGCCCCAGCGCATGGTGTGGGGCCCCGCTCCGGCGGAATTGCCGAAGTTACGGAAGCATTTGGTGCCCAGCCCCGCGCCCTGGTCGATACAGAAGGGCCCGTCGACGATGATCGAGGCGGGCGTCATGCCATGGTCGAGCGCGGCGGAATAGACGATCGGCTTGATCGTCGAGCCCGGCTGACGCTCGGCCTGGGTCGCGCGGTTGAACGCCTGAAGCCGGGCGTCGAAGCCGCCCTGCATCGCCAGCACGCGGCCCGTCGCGGGCTCCTCGACCACGAAGCCACCCGAGATGCGCGGGACCGAGCGAAGCGCGAACTGGCTTCCCTCCGGCGAGACGGCGATGATGTCGCCGACCTTCAGCGCGCTGAACGCGGTGGCCGCCGTGCCCCGGCGCGGCATCTGGGCCAACCCACGCGGCAGGATGCCGGTGCGGCCATTGGCGAAGCCGATCGTCGCCTCGCCCGCGTCCTTGGCGGTGACGATGCCGGCGCGCCAGTCGCGATAGTCGAGCCCGATATTGGTGTTGAGCAGCGCCTGCTGCCAATTGTCGCCGTCGATATCCTCGTGCCGGATCGGCCCGGACCAACCGCGCCCGCCCTCGAACCGGACCAGGCCATCCCGCAAGGCTTCGGCCGCCAGATCCTGCAGCCGCGTGTCGAGCGAGCTGCGCACCCACAGGCCGCCGTCATAAACGCTGTTCGGCCCGCTCTCCGCCTTTTCGCCGTAGCGCTTGATCAGCTGGCGGCGCAGCTCCTCGACGAAATAGCCGCCCACCTGTGCATATTTGGGCGTGCGGCGCAGCACCGTGCCCAGCGGCTCGGCCATCGCCGCGTCATATTGCGCGCGGGTGATGAAGTTGTTCGCCAGCATCTCGCGCAGCACATAGGCCCGGCGCTCCAGCGCGCGGTCGGGATGGCGGATGGGGTCGTAATTGGCGGGCCCCTTGGGCAGCAGCGCCAGATAGGCCATCTGGCCGAGCGTCAGCTCGTTCAGTTCCTTGTCGAAATAGGCATGGGCCGCCGCCTCGACACCAAAGGCATTGCGCCCCAGCGCGATCTGGTTGAGATACAGCTCCAGGATCTGCTGCTTGGTCAGCGTATCCTCGATCTTATAGGCGAGGATCGCCTCCTTGACCTTGCGGGTGGGCGAATAGGCATCGCCGATCAGCAGGTTCTTGGCGACCTGCTGGGTGATGGTCGATCCGCCGCGCGCGCGCCGCCCGGTGCCCCATTTCTTAGCATAGTCGAGGACCGCGCCCGCCAGGCCCGGATAATCGACGCCGCCATGCTCGAAGAAGCTCTTGTCCTCGGCCGCCAGGAAGGCGCGGACGAGCAGCGGCGGATATTCGTTGAACGACAGTTCGACCCGGCGTTCGCGCGCATAGGATTGGATCGGCGTGCCGTCATTGCCGCGCACATGGGTGGGCAAGGGCGGCTCATAGGCCTTAAGCGCATCGACGGAGGGCAGGTCGCGCATGAAGACGAACCAGAACACGCCCGCCGCGATCGCCAGCAGCAGCGCGAGCGCAGCGAACAGCCGGACCCACCAGCGGCGCCAGAGCGGACGACGCGGCGTTTCGGGGGTATCGGGCGAGGTGGAGGGTGTGAGGGCCATGACGTTGCGAAGGCTCGTGTAGCAGGTTCGCCCCGGCTTGCCACCCGCCTGGGGATGGTTTGCGCGTCAGGGCTCGCGCGGTTCGTCGCGGCTTTCGTCCTGCACGGGGAAGCGCGCGCCGACATGCGCCTCTCCGCGCGCCGCCGCCAGCCGCTCCTGCCGGTGCCGCTCGGCATAGGCGGCCAGCCGCTCCGCGTCGCGCGTGCCGTGGCAGGCGGGGCAGCTCACCCCCTCGACATAGAGCGGCGAGGCACGCTCCTCCGGCCCGACCGGCATCCGGCAGCCATGGCACAGCCCGTGGCTCCCCGGCGCCAGCCCATGCCCCACCGCCACGCGCGCATCGAAGACGAAGCATTCGCCGTTCCAGCGACTCTGTTCCTCCGGCATCGTCTCCAGATATTTCAGGATGCCGCCGTCGAGGTGGAAGACGTCCGCCACCCCTTCCGCCTTCAGGAACGCCGTCGCCTTTTCGCAGCGTATGCCACCGGTACAGAACATCGCGACCTTCGACTTGCCCGCCATCAGTTCGTCGCGATGCTCGCGGAACCAGTTCGGAAAGTCGCGGAAGCTCTTGGTCCCCGGATCGACCGCGCCGTCGAACGTGCCGATCGCCACCTCATAATCGTTGCGCGTGTCGATCAGCAGCGTGTCGGGATCGGCGATCAGCGCATTCCATGCCTCGCCCGCGACATAGGTCCCGACTTCACGGGTCGGGTCGATGCCGTCCACGCCCATCGACACGATCTCGCGCTTCAGCCGCACCTTCATCCGGTGGAACGGCATCACCTCGGCGGTCGAGTCCTTATAGTCCAGGTCGGCGCAACCGGGTAGCGTGCGGATATGGTCTAGCAGCGCCTCGATCGCGTCATGGCGACCCGCCACCGTGCCGTTAATCCCCTCGTTGGCGAGTAGGAGCGTGCCGCGAATGCCGTTCGCCTCGGCGACGGCGAGCAGCGGCTCGCGGAGTAAGGCGGGATCGGGGAAGGATGCGAAACGGTAAAGAGCACAGACACGGATCATCCGGCTGCCATTACGCCGATCCGTCGGGTACGGCCAGACATGCGCGTCGTTCAGTCCTGCATGACCACCGCGTTCGGTGTGATGCGAAAGTCCCGAACTACGCTAAAACCTGCACCGGATACCCGTACGCGATAGGATATGCCACGGCGAAGCGGCGTGGCCGGTCGGGCTTGAGCGAAGCGATCGGTCGGCTCACCATAACGCAGCGTCGCGATACACCGGGTCGGATCGACGGCCGTGACCTGCCACACCGGGTCGGCAGCTTCGGGTTCCGAAGGCGTCACACTCAGGCGTTCCACACACGCCTTGCCCCCGTCCTCCGCAGTGATGGCGGCGAACCGCACGTCCTGCGCCGTGCCGGACACATCGACCTGGACAGCACCCTGCCCACAGGCTGCGAGGCCGACCACCAGGACAAGGACGGTGCGACTAAAGACCATAGATGCCGGTCCCCTTGAGTCGACGGCTCAGCCGTCATCCCTCCATCACCCTTACGACAGCGGGCGACCCTATCGAAAGGCATAGCGACTTTCGCGATCGGCACGAATGCTATCGGTCGTCGTCTGGATGGCCAGGCCCATCGCAGCACAGCCCAGGATCGATAAGCCCGCCCAGACCAAACTGCCACGATCCATTGGCCCGGCGTCCGGCCTGCTGACCTGCAATGGCCCCGGTGGCGGCGCGCCATGGGAATTCGCGCCGGACTGCCCCGGGCGGAGAAACGTGATCACGAACACAAGCGCGACGACCACGCCAATGCCGATGGCCGCCGCACCCACGATCAGGAGCGAGAGAATAGAAAGGACTGCGCCCAGCGCACCGATAAGGACTACCGCGCCAAGCATCGCCCTGCGCCCCAGATCATGACATCGGCGCCCTGCTTCGGCGAACAGCTTGGCGAGCGCCCCGCCCGCCAATGCGCCGAGTATCGGGTAGGTCGCCGCGTTAAGAGCCACAAAGCCCCAGACGACCAAGCTGACGACGACGACCATAGCGAGCGTCACCGCCATGAAGCGGATAGGACCAGTCCTGCCTTTGGTGGAGAAAGACCACCCAAGTCTGCCGAGAATTTCGGTTTTCTGCCGGTTCGACATCGCCTCTCCTCGACACCGATCGCACGACAACTTGGCCGCAGGCGCCAATATTGTCGACGACTACCGGACGGTCAACAGCTAATCCGCCAGCAACTTTCTAAGGCAATAATCGACAAAATGCGATGGAAAGACGCGTGCGGAACATCACCGTCAGGACGTTGTTCACCTCCCCTACCGCGACGCCATCCGTCGCGCGAAATGCACCTCGACCGCCTGCAATACCGCTTTCGCAATCCGCTCCTGGCCGTCCTTGCTGCTCAGGAACGCCGCGTCCTGCATGTTCGAGATATAGCCCGTCTCGAACAGGATCGACGGCATGTCGGGGGCCTTCAGCACCATCAGCGAGGCCATGCGGTGGAAGACCGGCTTGACCGGGATCAGCGGCTGTGCCTCGCGACCCAGCAGGCGCGCGAAGCTGGCCGAGTCATTCATCGTCTCGCGCTGGGTCAGGTCGATCAGGATCGTCGAGACGTCGCTGTTGCCGCCCAGATCGACGCCCGCGATCACGTCCGCCTTGTTCTCGCGCGCGGCCAGCCGTGCGGCTTCCTTGTCGGAGGCGACGTCGGACAGGGTATAGGCGGTGGCCCCCCGTGCCTCGCCCGCGCCCGCACTGTCGCAGTGGATCGAGATGAACAGGTCGGCGTGCAGCCGCCGCGCGATGCCGTAACGCTCGCGGTGGAGGATATAGCGATCGTCCTCGCGGGTCAGCGCGGCGCGCACCCGGCCGCTGGCGACCAGCGTGTCGCGGATCGCCTTGGCGATGGCCAGCGTCACATCCTTTTCGCGCAGGCCCGTGACCGGGTTGATCGCGCCGGGGTCGACGCCGCCATGACCCGCATCGATCACCACCAGCGGACGGTTGTCCGCCCCCTTCACGCGCGGCAGCGGCAGGGCGCGCGCGGGGCTCGGCACGGGGACGGTCAGGGTATAGGCGGGCTTGCGCTGGAAATGGAATGGAAAGAAGTCGAGCCCGCCCGCAAAGCTCGCCTGGGTATAGCCCCGGCGCACCGGCTTCAGCGTCAGCGAGAGCTGCCGCGCGTCATCGTCGAATCCGCCGTCGAAGATCGTCGCATCCTGCGCCAGCGAGAAGGTCAAGCGGGTGACGCCGGGCTTGACCAGCGTCTGGGTCAGGCCGCGCACCGTGCCCTGGCGGACCGTGCTGGAGCCGGGCGACGCGCCGGTCACGTCGATCGCCACGCGGCGCGGCTCGTTCAGCATGACGCTGCGCGCGCGCTTCACGGGCGAATCGAAGCGGATGATCAGTTGCGCACCGCGCACCACGACCCTCTGCACCGTCGCGGCCAGCGCACTGACCGGCGCGAACAGCCCGAACAGAAAAGCGAACAGCATCAGCACGACACGGGGGATATGCCGTGCCGGCCTGCCGCTGGTCCAGCGAAAAGCCATCGTACCCAAACCCTTTTTGGCGATCTTCCGATCGACGGGTCCGGGATAGAAGCCGCTAGCTGACGCAGGGCTTTCAGCCATTGGTTAACACAAAATTCGGCATTTTTTTGCCGACGAAATCGGCAGTTTTCCGCCTGTTGCGCAAACGTTCCGATGATGCTAGCACAACAGCGGACCCCGGCCCCGATCAACCTCTCCCAACCGATCGGGGCGGGGCCACTTCCAAGGAACGGGACTGCGACACCATTCGCGCCCGGGCCAACCAGGTTGACGCTCGCATGACGCATATGATCCACCCCGCTGACCGACCGGCCTTTGCCGGTGGGATCGCGGTGTCGTGGGTCCGCACCGGCCCCGTTGCCGGTGCTGCGGCTGAGAGCGGCACGCTTTCCGTTATTTCCAGCGGACCGGCGCCCCGCGCCGCCGCCCATCCTATTTACCGCGCGCGACGGCTGCCACTGGGCCCGGCGCGCGCGTGGAGACTTCATAATGACCACGCGTATGCTGATCGACGCACGCCACCGGGAAGAGACCCGGGTGGCCGTCGTCAAGGGTAACCGGATCGAGGAATTCGACTTCGAGTCGGCCGAGCGCAAGCAGCTCAAGGGCAATATCTACCTCGCCAAGGTGACCCGCGTCGAACCGTCGCTGCAGGCGGCGTTCGTCGATTACGGCGGCAACCGTCACGGCTTCCTGGCCTTTTCGGAAATCCATCCCGACTATTACCAGATCCCGAAGGAAGATCGCGAAGCCCTGCTCCGCGAAGAGGCCGAACACGCTGCCGAAGAGGCCGCGCTGCGCGCCGAGCTCGACGCCGAGGATGATGACGATCACGACGGCGACGATCATGACGACCACGCCGACGACCATCATGACGACGAGGATGGCGAGGCCGCGCCGCGCCCGCGCAAGTCGACCGTCAACGACGACCAGGTCGAGGCGCTGCGCCAGCGTCGCCAGAATCTGCGCCGTCGCTACAAGATCCAGGACGTCATCCATCGCCGCCAGGTGCTGCTGGTCCAGATCGTCAAGGAAGAGCGCGGCAACAAGGGCGCGGCGCTGACCACGTACCTGTCGCTGGCGGGCCGCTACTGCGTGCTGATGCCCAACACGTCGCATGGCGGCGGCATCAGCCGGAAGATCTCGAACGCGGCCGACCGCAAGCGGCTGAAGTCGATCATGGCCGACATGCAGCTGCCCTCTACCATGGGCTGCATCGTCCGCACCGCGGGTCTTCAGCGGACCAAGACCGAGATCAAGCGCGACTTCGACTATCTCGCCCGCCTGTGGGACGGCATCCGCGAAAAGACGCTGCACTCGTCGGCGCCTGCGCTGATCTATGGCGACAGCGACCTGATCAAGCGCGCGATCCGCGACATCTATAATCGCGAGATCGAGGAAGTGATCGTCGAGGGCGAGGAAGGCTATCGCCAGGCGAAGGACTTCATGCGCCTGCTGATGCCTGCGCACGCCCGCCGGGTGAAGCAATATGCCGATGCCGTGCCGCTGTTCCAGCGCGCGCATGTCGAGGACCAGCTGGCCGCGATGTACAATCCGGTGGTCCAGCTGAAGTCGGGCGGCTATCTGGTCATCAACCCGACCGAAGCGCTCGTATCGATCGACATTAACTCGGGCCGTTCGACCCGCGAGCATAATATCGAGCAGACCGCGACCGCGACCAACCTGGAAGCCGCGCAGGAAATCGCGCGCCAGCTGCGTCTGCGCGACATGGCGGGCCTCGTCGTCATCGACTTCATCGACATGGACAACAACTCCAATGTCCGGAAGGTCGAGAAGGCGATGAAGGAGGCGCTGAAGAACGATCGCGCCCGCATCCAGGTCGGCCGCATCTCGTCCTTCGGCCTGATGGAAATGAGCCGCCAGCGCCTGCGCACCGGCGTTCTGGAAGCGTCCACCCGCCCCTGCCCGCATTGCGAGGGCACCGGCCTGGTCCGCACCGCTTCGTCGTCGGGCCTGTCGGCGCTACGCCTGATCGAGGACGAGGCCGCACGCGGTCGCGGCTCGATCCTGACGCTGCGCGCCAGCCAGGAAGCGGCCGTCTACGTCCTGAACCGCAAGCGTGCCGACATCGCCGAGATCGAAGATCGCTATGGCGTGACCGTCGAGATCATCCCCGACCGCGAGGAAGAGGGGGCGCGCATGACCGTCGAGGCCTCGGGCCCGCCGCCCGCCTATGCGCCCAAGATCGACATGCTGCTGCCCGTCGAGGAGGATGAGGACGATCTGATCGACGAGATCGAGGAAGAAGAGGACGAGGAAGAGGCCGAAGAGGCCGCGACCGAAGCCGCTGCTCCCCGCGAGTCGCGCGAAGAAGGCGAAGGTGGTGGCCGCAAGCGCCGTCGTCGCCGCCGTGGCCGCCGCAACCGTGGTGGTGCCGAGGGCGAGCATGGCGAAGGCGAGGACCATGCCGAGCACGCCGAAGAGGCGGACGCCGAGGACGCCGACGAGCAAGCTGAGGACGAGGCCGCCGAGCCGGTCGACGCGACCGAATCGGAGCCGCGCGAAGGCGGTCGCCGCCGTCGCGGACGTCGCGGTCGCCGTGGCGGTCGCCGGAACGAGGGCGGCACGAACGACGCGATCGAGGCTGCGGCCGAGGACGCTTCGGACGACGCGGCGGATGAGCCGCTGACCATCGCCGAACCGATCGAGGCGGGCGACGCCGCGCCGGTCACCACACCGCTGGTCATCGCCGAGGTCGAAGCCGAAGCCGAAGCGCCCAAGACCCGCCGCCGTCCGCGCGCTCGCAAGGCCGCGCCGGTCGTGACCGAGACGGTCGAGACGCCGGTGACCGAGGAAGCGCCCGCTGCCGAAGCTCCTGCAGTTGAGGCCGAGGCTCCGGCCAAGCCGAAGCGCGTTCGCAAGAAGGCCGCACCGAAGGTCGTCGCCGAACCGGCCGCCGAGGAAGCAACCCCTGCGGCCGAAGCCGAGGCGGAAGCTCCGGCCAAGCCCAAGCGCGTTCGCAAGAAGCCCGCGCCGAAGGCAGCGGCAGAGCCGGTCGTCGAGGAAACCCCCGCCGCCGAACCCGCCCCTGCGGAGGAAGCGACCGAGGAAAGCGGCTCGACCGAAACCCCGCGTCGCGGCTGGTGGCAGCGCACCTTCGGCGCCTGACACCCGTTACAGCCGATGTGAGAACGCCCTCCTTCCCCAGCGGAAGGAGGGCGTTTTGCGTTTTCGGGAATAATCTCGTGGATAGCCCGCTCCGCCCCGTTCCTCCCCTGGCAGGGGAGATGGCAGGCCGTCAGGTCGGACGGAGGGGTGTCACCGCCCAAGAGGTTTACCGGCTTCGACCATCATGCCCCTCACCGCCCAGGAACGCGGTCGCCGGAACGGGGCGAATGAAGCTCAGCCGCTCTTGCGACGATCCGCCACGAGCACCCGCGATGCCGCACACAGGCTCTGTCCGGGCTTATGGGAGACCGGCAGGCCCACGCTTGTGCGATGCGCTCCATCGCGAAAGGCCAACACGCGAAAGCCATGCCCAATTCCGCCCTGTTCGATCCACACGATCCAGCGATCGCGCACGCGATAGGCCCGCAGGAAGCGCGAACGGGGCGTTCCATCGCGCACGATATCGGACGGATTGAATGGGCCGCCCGCCTCAGCAATGGGGTGCCCGACGCTGCCCACCAATGCGGCCCGTACCGAGGGGGGCAGATCCACCATCCGGCCGACCACCGGCCCTTCGCCCGGCACCACGCAGCGCGGCAGGTCCGGCATCGGGAACACCGGCGGCCTGTCGAACGTCCCCATCATCATGTGCGCCCCCTCCCGTTCGCCCGGCGTTCAGCCATGTCGTGGCACAGCCTGCCCATCCTGTCCTGAACTGCAAAGCCGGTTGTGTCGCGAAGCCGACCCGACGATAGAGGTATCATGAAGCGTCTGATCGCAGCCTTCGCCGCCACGGCCGTCCTCTGGGCGCAGCCGGCCGCCGCGCAGTCGATCCTGCGCGATGCAGAGACCGAGGCGCTGTTCGCCGACATGTCCGCGCCAATCATCAAGGCGGCTGGGCTAAATCCGCACGATGTGAAGATCGTCCTGATCAACGACGATTCGATCAACGCCTTCGTCGCGGGCGGGCAGATCGTCTATGTCCATTCGGGCCTGCTCCAGGCGGCTGAGAATGTGAACGAGGTGCAAGGCGTCGTCGCGCACGAGCTGGGCCATATCGCCGACGGCCATGTGGTGCTGAGCGAACAGGCCATGAAGCCTGCGATGAAGATGCAGCTGCTGTCGATGGTGCTGGGGCTGGCCACCGTGGCCCTGGGTGGCGGCGCGGCGGGCATGGGCATGATGGCAGCGGGCCAGCAGGCGGCGATGAGCAACGTCCTGGCGTTCAGTCGCAACCAGGAATCGGCCGCCGACGCGGCGGGCGCCCGCTATCTGACCACCGCCGGGGTCACCGGCAAGGGCATGCTGAGCTTCTTCAAGAAGCTGCAGAACCAGGAATATCGCTACGGCTATACGAACATCGATCCGTTCGCGCAGACCCATCCACTGTCGGCGGTGCGTATCCAGTCGCTGACCGACGATCTGAAGGCCTCGCCCGCGTGGAACAAGCCGGTCGACGCCAAGCTCCAGGAACGCTTTCTGCGCGTGAAGGCCAAGCTGCTCGGCTATGTCTCGCCGCCCGAGCAGACGCTCAACAAATATCCCGACAGCGACCAGAGCGTGTACGCGCATTACGCGCGCGCCTATGCCTATCATAAGGGCGGCTATCCCGACAAAGCCGAGGCGGAGGCCGCTGCCCTGATCGCGCGCGATCCCAAGGACCCGTATTTCCAGGAGATCGAGGGGCAGATCCTGCTCGAGTCGGGCAAGCCGCAGGAGGCGCTCGCGCCTTTACGCGCCGCGACCATGGGGTCGGGCCAGAACGCGCTGATCGCCACCACCTTCGGCCATGCGCTGATCGCGACCGAGGATAAGCGCAACCTGCCCGAGGCGGTGAAGATCTTGAAGGTCGCGGTCCAGCGCGACGAGGACAATCCCTTTGCCTGGGTCCAACTGGGCACCGCCTATGAACAGCTGGGCGACACGCCACGCGCCGCGCTCGCCACCGCCGAGCGGGCGAGCATGATGGGCGACGACCGTACCGCCATCCAGAGTGCCCGCTATGCGATGGCCAATCTCACCCCCAATACGTCCGAATGGATTCGGGCGCAGGATATCGCCATGACCTCTGCCGACTCCGCCAGTTCCAAGAAGAAGAAGCACCGCTAATGGGCATGAAAACATTGGCCGCCGTCGCGGTCCTGGGCGGCCTGGTCGGCGGCGGCACCGCGCTGGCGCTGGCCCCGATGGTCACGCCCGGCGGCGCATCGGGCGACAGCGTGCGCGCCTATCTGCTCGGCCACCCGGAAGTGATCCCCGAGGCCATGCAGCGGTTGCAGGATCGCGAACAGGGCAAGGCGGTGGCGGCGATCGGCGGCGACCTGACCAAGCCGTTCGGCAATGCCTATACCGGCAACCCCAAGGGCGATGTCACGCTGGTCGAATTCTACGACTATAATTGCGGCTATTGCCGCGCCAGCCTGCCCCTGCTCAAGCAACTGACCCAGGCCGATCCCAAGCTGCGTATCGTCTATCGCGAGCTGCCGATCCTGGCGCCGTCGAGCAAGGCGGCGGCGCGCGCCAGCCTGCTCGCCGCCTCGCAGGGCAAGTTCGCCGCCTTCCACGACGCGCTGTATGCGGGCGGTCCGGTCAGCGACGCGACCATCGCCGCCGCCGCCGCCAAGGCGGGCGTCGACATCAGCAAGATGGCGGCGTTCCAGCCCCAGGCCGATGCCGAAATCCGCCGCAACCTGGAAGCCGCCGGGCGGCTGGGCCTGACCGGTACGCCCAGCTGGATCGTCGGCAACCGTATCCTGTCGGGTGCGTTGCCGCTCGAAGAGTTGCAAAAGGCCATCGCCGCCGCCCGAAACGGTTGATAAAGCGGCGGTCTTCCTACGGGGGCCAAATACGGGGGACTGCCGCATGACCGACCCGATCCTGTCCGTCGAGGGCGTGACGAAGACCTATAAGGGCGGCGTCACCGCGCTTCAGCCGGTCGACCTGACCATCCGGCGCGGCGAAATCTTCGCGTTGCTGGGGCCGAATGGCGCAGGGAAAACGACGCTGATCTCGATCGTGTGCGGCATCGTCACGCCCTCGGCCGGGACCATCCGGGTCGACGGGCATGACGCCCTGCGCGACTATAAGACCGCGCGGCGCAAGGTCGGGCTGGTGCCGCAGGAACTGTCCGTGGACATGTTCGAGCGGGTCATCGACACGGTGAATTTCAGCCGGGGCCTGTTCGGTCGTGCGCCCAACCCGGCCTATATCGAACAGGTGCTGCGCGACCTGTCGCTGTGGGACAAGCGTCATGCCAAGCTGATGGAACTGTCGGGCGGCATGAAGCGCCGCGTGCTGATCGCCAAGGCGCTGTCCCACGAACCCGATCTCCTCTTCCTCGACGAACCGACGGCGGGTGTCGATGTCGAGCTGCGCCGCGACATGTGGAAACTGGTCCATGCCTTGCGCGAGCGGGGCGTCACCATCATCCTGACCACGCACTATATCGAGGAGGCCGAGGAGATGGCCGATCGGGTGGGCGTGATCGCCAAGGGCCAGCTGCTCCTGGTCGAGGAAAAGGCCGAGATGATGAAGAAGCTCGGCAAGCGCGAGATGGTGCTGACCCTGGCCGAGCCGATGGCGACGATCCCGTCCGAACTGGCCGAATGGAACCTGTCGCTGGAGGATGAGGGCAAGCGCCTGCGCTACATCTTTGACGCGCGCGCGGAGCGGACCGGCATCCCCTCGCTGCTGCGCAAGCTGGGCGATCTGGATATCGGGTTCAACGATCTGGAAACCTATAAATCCTCGCTGGAGGATATCTTCGTCGATCTGGTCGAGGGGACACGCGCATGAACCTGCATGGCATCTGGTCGATCTATCGTTTCGAGATGGCGCGGTTCCGGCGGACGGTGTGGACCAGCCTGATGGTGCCGGTCATCACCACGACGCTCTATTTCGTGGTGTTCGGCACCGCGATCGGATCGGCGATGAACCAGGTCTCGGGCGTGCCCTATGGTGCGTTCATCGTGCCGGGCCTCATGCTGCTCTCCATCTTCTCGGAGAGCATCCTGAACGCCAGCCTGGGCATCTACATGCCCAAATTCACCGGGACCATGTACGAGATATTGTCCGCACCGCTGTCGCCGATCGAGACGGTGCTCGGCTATGTCGGCGCCGCGGCGAGCAAGTCGATGGTGATCGGGCTCGTCATCCTCGCCACCGCCTATCTGTTCGTCGACCTGTCGATCCTGCACCCGGTCGCGATGGTCTTCTACCTGTTGCTGGTCGCGACCACCTTCTCGCTGTTTGGCTTCGCGATCGGCATCTGGGCGCGGGGGTTCGAACAGTTGCAGGTGATCCCGCTGCTGATCGTCACCCCCCTCACCTTTCTGGGCGGTGCCTTCTACTCGGTGAAGATCCTGCCCGAGCCGTGGCGGACGGTGACGCTGTTCAACCCGGTCGTGTATCTGATCAACGGCTTCCGCTGGACCTTCTTCGGCACCTCGGACGTGACGCCGGGGGTCAGCCTGGGCGTGACGGCGCTGTTCCTGCTGGCGTGCCTGGCCTGGATCGGCTGGATCTTCCGCACCGGCTGGCGACTGAAGAACTGACGTCTTCTTTACGCCCGACTCCCCGGCGAAGGCCGGGGCCCAGTTGCAGTGCGCTATCTAGGATGTCGGGCATCTGCCTCCCCCTCAACGTCTCGGCACACGCGGATTTGCAGGAACTGGGCCCCGGCCTTCGCCGGGGAAAGAGATCACTTCTTGAGCACCCCATTGGTCAACGGCAGGACGACCAGCCCGTTTACGTCGACCAGCGTGTGGACCAGCATCACCACCCACAGGCTGCCAGTCATCAGGTAAAGGCCGGTCATCACCGCCCCCAGCGCGGTGGTGGCCAGTACCCCGGCCCAGCCCTGATAACGGTGCATCGCCCCGAACAGGATCAGCGACGCGGCAAAGCCGATCCACGCCTGCCCGGTCAGCATCGCGACCAGCAGCGGCAGATAGAGGCGGAAGAACGCCTCCTCGGTCACCCCGGCCGTCACGCTCAGCGCCAGCGCATATTTCACCTCGCGCCGCTCGCGTGGCAGCAGCGCCGAAACATTGCCGATCGGCTTGCGCCGCCGAAAACGGGCGATCAGCGCCCCGGCGACCAGCCCACCCGTAGCACCACCGATCAGCAACGACGACAGCGCGCCATCATCGTCGAAGATCGACGGCATCACGCCCGCCGCCGCCGCGAACTCGCCCGGCATCACCGCCCAGGCCCCCACCCGGCCGAGCAGCGCCAGCCCGACCAGCACCGGCAACAGAAACGCCAGCGCCGACCGGGCCAGCCAAAGCCGGAACCGCATCCGGCGCGAATGGCTGTCGTCCAGCGCGCAGAAGCGTCGATACTCACCCAGATCGCCCTTCTGGAACCACCACACGCCCCCCAGCGCGGCGAGCAGCAGAAGCCCGGCAAGGACCGGCGCCGGGATCACAGGCGATGCTGCCCCTTCACCCAGCGGACCGTGCCCGACGAGGCGCGCATCACGACGCTCTCGGTAGTCATCACCTTCGCATGGCGCTTCACCCCCGCCAGCAGCGAGCCGTCGGTCACCCCGGTCGCGGCGAAGATACAGTCGCCCTGCGCCAACTCGGTCAGGTCATATTGCTTGTCGAGGTCGGTCACGCCCCATTTGTGCGCGCGGGCCCGCTCGGCATCGTTGCGGAACAGCAGCCGCCCCTTGAACTGCCCGCCCACGCAACGCAGCGCGGCACAGGCCAGCACGCCCTCCGGCGCACCGCCCGACCCCATATAGGCGTCGATCGTCGTCTCCGGGTCGGTGGTGGCGATCACCCCCGCCACGTCGCCGTCGCCGATCAGCACCACGCCGCAACCCAGCGCCCGCAACTCGGCGATCAGCGCCTCGTGCCGCGGCCGGTCGAGCACGCAGACGGTGATATCGCCGGGCTTCACCCCCTTGGCCTCGGCGATGGCGCGGATATTGTCGCTGGGGCTGCGATTCAGGTCGATCACACCCGCCGGATAGCCCGGGCCGACCGCGATCTTGTCCATATAGACGTCGGGCGCGTTCAGCAGATGGCCCTTTTCCGCGATCGCCAGCACCGCCAGGCTGTTCGGCCCCGCCTTGGCGCAGATCGTCGTGCCCTCCAGCGGATCGAGCGCGATGTCGATCTCGGGCCCATTGCCGGTGCCAACCTTCTCGCCGATGAACAGCATCGGAGCTTCGTCGCGCTCACCCTCGCCGATCACCACGGTGCCGTCCATGTCGAGTTCGTTGAGCGCGGCGCGCATCGCCTCGACCGCAGCCGCGTCCGCCGCCTTCTCGTCACCGCGCCCGACCAGTGTGGAGGCCGCGATCGCCGCCGCCTCGGTCACGCGTACCATTTCGAGGACGAGGACGCGGTCGAGAACCTGGCTGGCGGTCTGGGTCATCTTACTCTCCTGGCGGTCATTTCGGCCGCCTTGTTGAACGTGTTTTACGCGCCTTATCCTCTGGCGCGGACAAGGCATAGCCCCGAAACATGACGGTGTGAGGCGGAATGCGACCATCCGGCGTTGGGGACGCGTGAATCACGACGTTCCCATGATCGCGCTCGATCGCATAAGCCGCCGCTATGCCACGGTCGCGGCGGTGGAGGATGTGTCGCTGACCATCGCAAAGGGCCACTTCGTCGCGCTGGTCGGCGCATCGGGCTCGGGCAAATCGACCCTGCTGCGCATGATCAACCGGCTGGAACAGCCCGATCAGGGCCGTGTCCTGATCGACGGCCAGGACATCACCGCCGAGCCCGCTCACGAACTGCGCCGCCGGATCGGCTATGTCTTTCAACAACACGGCCTGTTCCCGCACATGACGGTCGCAGCGAACATCGCGATCGGGCTGCGCATCGCCGGGCGAGAGGTCGGAGGTAGGGTGGCCGAGCTCCTCGATCTGGTCGACCTGCCGCGCGACGTCGCCGAGCGGATGCCGGAGGCGCTGTCGGGCGGCCAGCGCCAGCGGGTGGCCATCGCCCGTGCGCTCGCCACCGAACCGCCGATCCTGCTGCTCGACGAGGCGCTGGGCGCGCTCGATCCGGTCACCCGCGATGCGGTGGCGGGGCGGCTGGTCGAACTGCACGAGCGGCTGGGCCTGACCACGCTGCTGGTCACGCACGACATGGCCGAAGCGCTGCTGACTGCCAGCCGTGTACTGGTGATGGAAGCAGGACGGATCGTCGCCGATGCCACCCCCGCCGAACTGGTCGCGGGGCAAGGCGGTGAGGCCGCGCAGGCACTGATGGCGGTCCCCCGGCATCAGGCCGAGCGGCTGGCGGCGCTGGCCCGGTGAGCGCCTTCCTCGACGCCCTTGCCCGCGTACCGCCGCTGCTCGCCCAGCATGTGCTGGTCAGCATGGCTGCGCTGCTGCTCGGCATCGTCATCGCGGTGCCGCTGGCCTTTGCCTGCGCGCGGCGGCCGGGCTTGTCGCGGGTGGCGCTGGGATGCGCGAGCCTGATCCAGACGATTCCGGCGTTGGCGCTGCTGGCGCTCTTCTATCCGGTGCTGCTCACCCTGTCGGGATGGGTCGGAGGTGGGATACCGGCTTTGGGCTTCCTGCCCTCGCTGCTGGCGCTGACGCTTTATGCGCTGCTGCCGATCCTGCGGAACGGGGTGACGGGACTGCTGGGCCTCGACCCGGCCGTCCTTCAGGCCGCCGATGCGGTGGGCATGACGCGGACCCAAAAGCTGCGGCTGGTCGAGGCACCGCTGGTCGCGCCGGTGCTGGCGGCGGGCATCCGCACGGCGGCGGTCTGGACGATCGGCGCGGCCACGCTATCGACGACGGTGGGCCAGCCGAGCCTGGGCGACCTGATCTTCGCCGGGCTCCAGACCCAGGCCTGGGCGCTGGTGCTGGCGGGCTGTTTCGCCGCCGCCCTGCTGGCGCTCACGGTCGATGCGCTGATCGGGCTGATCGAGCGCGGGCTGGCGACGCGGCGGAAGGCCCTGTGGATCGGTGGGCTGGTCGCACTGGCGCTGGGCTGTGCGCTGGCGACGCAGCCGCTCTGGCCACGCGGCGGCGAGGCGCGGCCGCAGGTGGTGATCGGCGCGAAGAATTTTTCCGAGCAATATATCCTCGCGCGCCTGATCGGCGACCGGCTCAGCCAAGCGGGTTACGATGTCAGTTACCGCGACGGGCTGGGCTCGACCGTGGCGTTCGAGGCGACGGCCGGGGGCCGGGTCGATGTCTATGTCGATTATGCGGGCACGCTGTGGACCACCGCGATGCACCGGCATGACTCCCCGCCTCGCGCGGCGATGCTGGCTGCGCTCAAGGATTGGGCGGCGACGCGCGACGTGGCGATGCTGGGGCCGCTGGGGTTCGAGAATGCCTATGCCTTTGCGATGAAGGCACCGCTGGCGCGGCGACTGGGCGTAACGTCGCTCACCGATCTGGCGCAGGTCGCACCGCGATTGAAGCTGGGCAGCGACTTAGAGTTTCTCGACCGACCCGAATGGGCGGCGGTGCGTGATGCCTATGGCCTGCGGTTCGCCGGCATGACGCCCTACAGTCCGACCTTCATGTACCGGGCGCTGGGCAGCGGACGGGCGGATGTGATCTCGGCCTTTTCCTCCGACGGGCGGATCGCGGCGGACAAGCTGACGGTGCTGAGCGATCCGAAGCGGGCGATCCCGGGGTATGACGCGGTGCTGTTGCTGGCGAAGGATCGCGCGGGGGATGCCAAGTTCGTGGCGGCGTTACGGCCGATGCTGAACCGGATTCCGGTCGAGGCGATGCGCGAGGCAAACTACCGGGTGGACCGCGACGATGCGGCGAAGGAAAGCCCGGAGGCCGCCGCGCGGTGGCTGGCGAAACGGATGGGGTTGTAGGGATACCGTTCCACGAACTGTAAGCCCCTCCCGTAAACGGGAGGGGTTTGGGGAGGGCTCGGAATCTCGCAGAGACCATCGCCCGTGGCCCTGCCCTCCCCCATCCCCTCCCGCTTGCGGGAGGGGCGTGCCAAGAATCAATCGCGCAGCAGGTCGTTGATGCTGGTCTTCGAGCGGGTCTGTGCGTCGACGCGCTTGACGATCACCGCGCAGTAGAGGCCCGGCTTGCCGTCGACCGATGGCGTCGTGCCGGGCACCACCACCGAATAGGGCGGCACATGGCCCCGGAAGACTTCGCCCGTCTCACGGTCGATGATCTTGGTCGAGGCACCCAGATACACACCCATCGACAGCACCGCGCCCTCGCCGACGCGCACGCCCTCGGCTACCTCGGCGCGCGCGCCAATGAAGGCGCCGTCCTCGATGATGACCGGATCGGCCTGCAGCGGCTCGAGCACGCCGCCGATGCCGGCACCGCCGGACAGGTGGACGTTCTTGCCGATCTGCGCGCAGCTGCCCACCGTCGCCCAGGTGTCGACCATCGTGCCCTCACCGACATAGGCGCCGATGTTCACGAAGCTCGGCATCAGGATCGCGCCCTTGGCGACATGCGCGCCGCGCCGCACGACCGAGCCCGGGACCGCGCGGAAACCGGCGGCGCGGAAGTCGGCTTCCGACCAGCCGCTGAACTTCGACGGCACCTTGTCGAACCAGTGGCCTGCGCCCGGGCCATTGTCGATCAGCACATTGTCGTTCAGGCGGAACGACAGGAGGACCGCCTTCTTCAGCCACTGGTTGACGGTCCAGCCGCCCTTCCCGTCCGGCTCGGCGACGCGCGCCTCGCCCCGGTCGAGCAGCGCCAGCGCGCGGTCGACGGCGATCCGCTCCGACCCTTGCGTCGCGAAGGTCAGTTCGGCCCGGTTGTCCCAGGCGGCGTCGATGGTGGCGGCGAGGTCCTGGCTCATGGTCATTCCTCCAATATGCTGATCAGCCACGGCGTCAGCGCGTGGACGGTGTAATCGATATGCTCGCGGGCGCCCTCCGGCCCCTGTTCGGAGCCGTTGTCGACCCATACGGTCGTCATCCCGATCGCCTTGGCCGGTGCCAGGTTGCGCGCCATGTCCTCGAAGAAGATCGCGCGGGTCGGATCGATGTCGAACGCCGAACAGAGCCCCGCATAGGCGGACGGCTGCGGCTTGGGCACCAAGCCCATCGCATGGATGTCGTGCACCGCCTCGAACTGCCCGCCCAGGCCCAGCCGGTCGAGCACCTTCAACGCATAGGGCTTGTCGCCATTGGTGAAGACCAGCTTGCGCCCCGGCAGCTTCGCGATGGCGGCGGCGAGCGGCGCGTCCTCTTCCAGCACGTCCATCTCGATATCGTGGACATAGTCGAGAAAGGCGGCAGGATCGACCTGATGCTCGGCCATCAGCCCGGCCAGCGTGGTGCCGTGCGCGTGGAAATAGCTCTTCTGGATGCGGAACGCCTCGTCGCGGTCGACGCCCAGCAGGTCGCCGATGAAAGCGGTCATGCGCCGGTCGATATGCGCGAACAGATTGGCGCTCGCCGGATAGAGCGTATTGTCCAGATCGAAGATCCAGGCGTCGATATGGGCAAGAGCGGGCAGCATCGCGGCCAGCGTGTAGGCGCGGGGGCTGCCCGTCGCAAGCCCGGGCAGCAGGCCCACACACCCCGATTCTACCATCGGTCGACCGTCCCGAAGCCGGTCAGAGCCTGATCAAATCGCGCTTTCGCAGCCGCCACAACCCCCTCTATGACAAGGATAGAAGCGGGATAGGGGGACGGGTTGATCGGGCGTGGGACAGGGGGAGCGGGACGCATCGTCCGTATCGGACTGATGATGGCCTGTGCCGGTGTCACGCTGAGCGCCTGTGGCGGGGCGGGCGGCGGTATCCAGTCGACGCCGACGCCGCCCTCCACGGGAACGACCCCGACGCCCACGCCCTCTCCGACGAGCAGCGCGACGCCCAGCCAGAATTACGACACCGCCGGATACCGGGCGACCAAGGGCGCGGTGGCAATGAACGCGCTGGCCGCCTATCAGCGCGGGGCGACGGGCGCGGGCGTCACGCTGGGCATCATCGATTCGGGTCTGGACACGCGCACCGGCCTGTTCAACGGCCGGGTGTCCAGCGCCTCGGCCGATGTCGCAGGTTCGCGGGGCACGGGCGACGAGGACGGGCACGGCACCGCCGTCGCCTTCACCGCCGCAGGCGGGCGGGGTGGCGACCTGGCACAGGGTGTCGCCTTCGACTCGACGCTGTTGATCCTGCGCGCCGACCAGCCGGGCAGTTGCACCGGCAGTACCTCGGGCAACGGGCTGGGCGGCAGCTGCTCCTTTTCCTCCGACGCGATCGCGCGCGGACTGGACACCGCCCGCGTGGCGGGCGCGCGGATCGTCAACATCTCGCTGGGCTCCAACGACACGCCGCCCGCCGCGCTGCTGGCCGCGATCGGACGGGCGACGGCGGCGGGCATGATCATCGTGATCGCGGCCGGAAACGAAAGCGAATCCAACCCCACGCTGATGGCGCAGATCGCCAACGATGCCGCCGTCGCGCGCGGACAGGTGATCATCGCCGGATCGGTCGGACAGACGGGCACCATCTCGTCGTTCAGCAACCGCGCCGGACAGTCGGCCGCGCATTATCTCAGCGCGCTGGGCGAGCGGGTGGAGGCCCCCGATGAGACCGGCGCGCGCTATCTCTGGTCGGGCACGTCCTTCGCCGCGCCCCAGATCAGCGGCGCGGCCGCCCTGCTCGCCCAGGCCTTTCCCAACCTGACCGGCGCGCAGATCGCCGACCTGTTGCTGCGCACCGCGCGCGATACCGGTGCGACCGGTATCGACGATGTGTACGGGCGCGGCACGCTGGACCTGACCGCCGCGTTCCAGCCGGTCGGCGCGATGAGCGTGGCGGGGACCGGCAACGCGATCGCCATGGGCATCAATGCGCGACTGTCCCCCGCCATGGGCGATGCACGGACGGGGCGCGTGGGGCTGGTCGCGCTCGACGGTTATGCCCGCGCCTATACGCTCGACCTGTCCGGCACGATCGCCCGGGCATCGCCGCGCGCGATGCTATCGCCCGCGCTGCTCGGCCGGATCGAGGGCGCGGTGGTCAGCGACGGCACCCGCTCGGTCGCGCTGACCAGTGCGATGCAGATGCCCAGCGAGGCACGGCTGCGCTCTACCCTGCCCGCCGACGCAGCCGCACCGGGCCGCCGAATCGTCGCAGGCAGCGTCACCCAGAGCCTGACCCCCGCCACCGCCATCGGCGTCGGTTTCGCCAGCGGCGGCGATGCGATGGTCGCGGGCTGGACCGGACAGGCGGGCGCGGCCTTTCTGCTGACCGATCCGGGCTTCGGCGTCGACCGCGCCGCCACCGCCTCGGTCGCGATGCGGCACATGGTCGGCAGGATCGGCGTGAGCGTGATGGCCGAGAGCGGGCGTTTCGCCGCCACCATGCCCGGCACCGCGCCACCGCGTTACGACCAGAGCGCGGTGACGCTCGACCGGCGGATCGGCGATGTCGCCGCGACGTTGGGCATGACCCGGCTGGCGGAGCGTTCGACCGTGCTGGGCGGCTGGTTCGGCGGTGCGCTGGGCCAGGCGCGGGGCGTCAGCTGGTTCGCTGATGCCGCCGCGCGCTGGCGGAACTCGGGGGGCTGGACCCTGGGCGCCCGTTGGCGCAGCGGTTGGACGCGGGCGCAGGGCGACCTGGGCGGCGGCCTGTTGCAAAGCCGGTCCTGGTCGGTCGAGGCGGGCAAGAACGGCCTGTTCGGTCACGACCGGTTCGACCTGCGCGTGTCGCAGCCGCTGCGGGTGGACAGCGGCGGGCTCGACCTGCGTTTCCCGACGCATTGGGATTATACCCGTTCGTCGGTCGACGGCTGGACCACCGACCGGCTGTCGCTGGCCCCCGGAGGCCGCGAATTGCTGGTCGAGGCACGGCACGGGGTAATGGTCGGTGCAGGCGAGCTGTCGACGCATCTCTTCTGGCGGCGCGATCCGGGGCATATCGCGGCCCTGCCGCCCGAACGCGGCGTGGCGATGAAGTATGGCTTGACCTTCTGATACCCGGATTTGGCTGGCGAGCGGAGATGGGCGTCCCCATCTCTCTGGCATGACACGTTATTCCCTGCTCGATCTGGTGCCCGTCATCGAAGGCGGCACCGTGGCCCAGGCGCTGGCGAACGCCGCCGACCTTGCCGCCCATGCCGAGGCGGTCGGCTATCAGCGTTACTGGACCGCCGAGCATCACGGCATGGCGGGCATCGCCTCTGCCGCGACCGCCGTCGTGCTGGCGCATGTCGGGCAGGCGACCAAGACCATTCGCATCGGCGCGGGCGGCATCATGCTGCCCAACCATGCGCCGCTGACCATCGCCGAGCAGTTCGGGACGCTCGACGCGCTGTTCCCCGGGCGTATCGACCTGGGCCTCGGCCGTGCGCCGGGGTCGGACCAGCGCGTCGCGCGCGCGCTGCGCCGGACGCTGGACAGCGACCCCAACGCCTTCCCGCGCGACGTGATGGAGCTGCAAAGCTATTTCGCCGATGATGGCCAGACGGGCATCGTCGCCACGCCGGGCGCGGGCGCGCGTCCGCAAATGTGGATTCTCGGGTCGAGCCTTTATGGCGCGCAGCTCGCCGCCGCTTTGGGCCTGCCTTATGCCTTTGCGTCGCACTTCGCGCCCGATGCGCTGGACGATGCGCTGGCCATCTACCGCCGCGACTTCCGGCCGTCGGCGGTGCTCGACAAGCCTCATGCGATGGCGGGCTTTAACGTCTTCGCCGCCGACACCGATGCGGACGCCGAACTGCTCGCCAGCTCGCAGCAACAGGCCTTTGTCGCGCTGCGCACCGGCCGCCCGGGCAAGCTGCCCCCACCCGTCCCCGGCTATCGCGACAGCCTGGGCGCGCAGGGGTCGGCGATCCTCGACCACGTCCTGTCCTGTTCGGCGATCGGCTCGCCCGCGACCGTGGAGCGCCAGCTCGCCGCCTTCGTCGAGCGGACCAGGGTCGATGAGGTGATGGTGGTCAGCTCGATCTTCGACCATGAGGCGCGCAAGCGCTCGATCGGTATCGCAGCGCGGGCGATGGACGCGCTGGGGATGGTGGCGGCCTGAACCGTCTGGGTTCACGCGAAGCCGCGATGACGCGAA
>NZ_BCTY01000026.1 GCF_001591005.1 Sphingomonas sanguinis NBRC 13937 | reverse complement strand
TTTTCCGCGATGGTGCGCATGGCGATCACGGCCTTCTGCACCGCCTGGCCGCTGATCTCGGCATCCTGCGAGGACTGGCGCGCGATCTTCTCGGTCTGGGTCGCGTTGTCGGCGTTCTGTTTGATGTTCGCCGCCATCTGCTCCATCGAGGCGGAAGCTTCCTCGGCGGCCGCGGCCTGCTCGGTCGCGCCCTGGCTCACCTGTTCCGACGATGACGACAGTTGCTGGCTGCCCGCCGCGACATTCTGCGCCGCCTGGGTGGCATCGCCGACGACGCCGCGCAGACGCTCGACCATCGCGACCAGGGCATGACCCAGCGTGTCCTTGTCGGACAGCGGCTGGTGATCGACGGTCAGGTCGCCGCTGGCGATCGTATCGGCCAGTTCAGCGCTCTGCCGCAGATTAGCGGTCATACGGTTGACGGTTTCGACCAGATCCTTGATCTCGTCATTCGACGTGACCGTCACGTCCTGGCTCAGGTCACCGATCGCCACGGCATCGATCGCCACCGAGACCTTGTTCAGGCCCTGCGACACAATGCGCGAAATCCAGAAGGCACCGGCAATGGCGACCAGCAACGCCAGTCCCGCCGTGATGAACAGGATATTGCGCGCATTGGAATATTGTTCATTGGTGTCGGCGTCGGCCTGCTTCATGCCGTCCTGCGCAATGCCGACGATCTGGTCGAGTTGCTGAGACATTGCACCGGCAACCTCACGCGACTTGGTGACCGAAACCTGCCCCGCTTCCGCATTCTTGTTGGCCAACGCCAGGCGGCGAACCTGGTCGTTGATCGGCACATACTGGTCGAACAGCGACTGGACCTGCATCCAGCGCGGCTTGCCTTCGGCCGTCGCGATGTTGATACCCGTGGCGATCAGTTCGCGCACCTCGTTGCGCGCCTTCATGTCTTCCGCATCGAACTTCTGGGTGAGGCCCTCGTCCTCGGTCAGCGCCATGTTCTTTTCAAAACGCAGCGTCTTGTTCATGCGCTCGTTGACACGCAACGCGATCTCCAGACGCTTGGAAGGACCCGCGATGACCTCGGTGATGGCTTCGTTCAGGGCGCTCATCTTGGTGACGCCGACGCCGACGACGGCCAGCATCAGGACGATGATGACGGCATAACTGGCCGCCAATTTCATTTTGATCGTAGCTCGCATGTATTGGGTCCCCCCCCTTGAGGATGAAATTGGATGGCAGGTTGCAATCAGTGAAGGCTGACCGGCTCGGCCGTGCGGGCCGTGAGGCGCGCGAACAGCGATGGCAGGTCGGGCAGGACGATCAGGTCGCCCTGGCGGCGGACCAGGCAGCGGACATGGTCGCGCGGCCAACGTATGCCGATGACGGGCGCCTCTTCGGCATCCAGCGCATCGAGCACCGCCACCTCGTTGACGCGATCGGCGGTCAGGCCGATCAGAACGGGCGCGCCGTCCAGGTCCAGTTCGATGACGATGATCCGGCTGTCGGCGGTGGAGCCTTGCGCCTCCATGCCGAAGGGCCCGCGCAGATCGGCCAGCGGCACGATCCGCCCGCGAAAGTTGATGACGGCCCCCGCCATCGGATCGGCCCCGGGCACCGCCGTGATCGGCATCATGTCCAGGATTTCGCGGACGATGCCCGCTTCCAGCGCAAAGGTTTCGGACCCCAGGCCGAAGGTCAGGACCTCCAAGCCATTTTCTGGCGTCCAGTTGGGAATCTTGTGATATGGCATGGGCTTATCCAGCGGCGAGACGCCGCTCCTCCCTGGGCTGGCTCATCGCGATGAGCTGGGCGATGTCGAGGATCAGGGCGACCGAACCGTCGCCCAGGATCGTCGCGCCCGCAAAGGCCGCGACGCCCCGGTGCAAGGGCGACATCGCCTTGATCACCGTCTGGTGGTTGCCGATGATCTGGTCGACGACCAGACCGACCCGCTCCTGGCCGGTGCCGACCACCACGATCTTCTGATAGGTATCGGGCTTGGTCCCGGTGTCGAACAGGTCGCGCAGGCGCAGGAAGGGCACCAGCCGTTCGCGCAGCGTGATGATGCTGCGCCCACGCGAACGCAGATCCTCCTCCAGCGACAGCTCCAGGCATTCCTCGACCGCCGCGAGCGGGATGACATAGCTTCCCTCGCCCACCCGGACGAGCAGCCCCTCGATGATCGCCAGCGTCAGCGGAATGCGAAGCGTGATGGTCGAGCCCTGGCCCGACACGCTCTTGACAACGATCGAGCCGCGCAGGCTTTCGATCGTGCGCTTGACCACATCCATGCCGACACCGCGCCCCGACAGGTTGGTGACCTGCGCCGCCGTCGAGAAGCCAGGATGGAAAATGAGACCCAGCAGTTCGTCCTCGCTGACCACCTGCCCCGGCTGGAGCAGGCCATTGGCCTCCGCCTTGGCGCGAACGCGCTCGACATCGATGCCGCGCCCGTCGTCGGTGATGGTGATGAGGACTTCGCCGCCCGCCTGATGCGCGCTCAGGCGGATCACGCCGCTGGCCGACTTGCCCGCCGCCAGACGATCCTCGGGCTTTTCCAGGCCATGGTCGCAGGAGTTGCGGATGATGTGGACCAGCGGATCGAACAGTCGCTCGATGACCGTCTTGTCGACCTCGGTGCTCTCGCCCTCGGTGACCAGCTCGATCGTCTTGCCGGTTTCGATGGCAAGGTCATGGATCAGGCGGCGGAAGCGGCCGAACAGCGTCGAGACCGGCACCATGCGCAGGATCATCATCGTGTCGCGCATCTCGCCCGCCAGCCGCTCGATCTCTTCCGAGACGGATCGCAGGCTGAGGTCCTGGCCATGGCCTGCCAGCTGCGACAGCCGGCTCTGCGCGATGACGAGTTCGCCGACGCGGTCCATCAGTTCGTCCAGGCGCTCGGCGGGGACGCGGACATGCTCGCCCTGCGACCGGTTGGCGGCCGCCGCCCGCGGGGCCGCATCGTTCGCCGGGGCGGGCGCGGTGGCGGCCGCCTTGGCTTCGACGATCTCCACCGGAGCCGCCTCCTGCACCTCGTCCTCGGTCTCCTCGACCGCGAGCGGCGTGATGGTGATGTCCATGTCGTCCATGACGAACAGGAAGACGTCCTCGATCGCCTCGCGCGAAATGTCGCCGATCAGCGTGCAGTCCCAGCCGACGACGCAGTGGCTGGGGTTGAACTCGTCCAGCGCGGGGATGTCGTCGAGGCGCGCGACGATGCTCGCCTCGCCCAGATCGCGCAACTCGTCGAGCAGCGCCAGCGGGTTGGTGCCATGGGCCATCGCGTCGGGCGGCAGGCGGAAGGACAGGGTCCAGCCCTGCTTCGCCGGAGCCTTCACCACGGCCGGAGCGCCGCCGGAGCCGCCCGCTGCGGCGTCGACCGCCGCCGCCAGCTTCGCCAGGATCGCCTGCCCCTCGGCCTCAGGCGCATCGCCCTCGACCAAGGCGCGCATATGGTCGCCCGCCGACAGGATCACCGATACCAGGTCGGCGGTGGCGGGCACGTCGCCCTTGCGCACGCGGTCGAACGCGCTTTCGCAATGATGGGTGAAGGCCGCCAGCTTGTCGAAGCCGAACATCGCGCCCGAGCCCTTCAGCGTGTGAAGGCCCCGGAACACCGCATTGACCAGGCTCATATCGTCCAGGCGGTGACCCAGATCGAGCAGGCCCTGTTCGACCTGCTCCAGAAGCTCGCCCGCCTCGACCCGAAAGGCGGCTGTCGGGTCCTCATTGCTCCCGGGGCCGCTCATCGTGCCAGGACCTTCTGCGCGACGCGGATCAGCTGTTCGGGCTGGAACGGCTTGACCAGCCAGCCGGTCGCACCGGCGGCCTTGGCCTGGGCCTTCATCGCATCGTCCGATTCGGTGGTCAGGAAGATGATCGGCACACCCGCCTGGGCGGGCTGTTCACGCAGCGCGCGGATCATCTGCAACCCGTCCATGTTGGGCATGTTCAGGTCGGTGACGATCAGGTCGAACCGCGTCGCGGTCGCCTTGGCCAGACCTTCGACACCGTCGGCTGCCTCGGTCACCGCATAGCCCGCGCCGGTCAGCGCGATGCGGATCGCCATGCGCAAGCTGGCGCTGTCGTCTACGGTCAGAATGGATGCGCTCATTGGGAGGTGTCTCCGTGGAACCAGAATTGGGAGTGGTCGGGATGGTCGGCGGACGTGAAGCCCGCCCGGTCGAGAAGGGCGCGGAACGGATCGCCCGCAGGGGCCGTCAGCGCGAAGTCACAGGCGGCCTTCGCCGCGCTGACCCGCGCCGCCTGCACCAGCTGGATCACGCTGAGATCGGGGGCAGCCACGTCGGACAGGTCCAGACGGACCGTGCCCCCCGGCGTGATCGCGGCAGTCAATTCTTCGGCAAGTACGCCGATATTCGGCAGGCACAGATTCTCGCTTGCCATCACCGTGGTGATCGACATGATCGCTTCCTTCCATGGAAAAGCTGTGGCGGCGCCGGAGCAGCCCTGCGCCGGAGATTACAGTCTGGGATTGCTGCGACCGTCTTTCGGCAGTCGATGATCGTCACCGGAGCGATGCCATCGCACGCCGCCAGCCTCTGGTCGCTGTGACGAAAATCCTAGCCTCATCCGTAATCCCCCACGTTCATTCGTGGGTGTACGCATCAATGGTAAAATCGAGCTTAAATGTAGAGGAGGATGTGACGGAAATGGCGATTTCTGTAATCGATCCCATGGACCATGACAAAAATGCCATGGATGCCGCCATGTTTGCGCTGGGACATATCCGCGAACAGCATAAGGCCTGATGCTCAGCCACGAAGAAAAGACGAGCCGTTCCCCGAGTCGCGGGAGATAGGACCGGTGGGCATGGGCGGCACTGCACCCACCCGCCCACCGGCGAAAATGGTCATTCGGCGAACAGGATCGCGCTGTCCTCGACCGTCAGGTCGATGCCGAACATCAGGCTCATGCGCATCCGATAGACGCGCGGATCGGTGATCGTCGCGGCGGTCTCATCCTGGCCGACGCGGCGGCGATAGTGGCGATCGGTCAGCGAGGCGAAACCGTGCGGCAGGATGATGCTGACGATGGTCGCCTGCCGGAACCGGCTGGCCTCGGCGGTCGAGGTCCAGTGATTGCTCAGCGCCAGGTCGGCGTCCCAGACATGATCGATGGTGAAGCTGTATTGCGCCTCCCACCCCTCGCCCGTCGAGCGACCGTCGGTATGCCCCGGATGCCCGTCGCGCAGCAGCATCCAACCATGCTGCGCGTCGCGGGTCAGGCGGAACCGCGCGCCGTCGGGGGCCGTCGCCTCGGCACCCTCGACCAGCGGCAGGGGCGGCGAATAGCTGCCCCCGAAACCGGCATCCGCGATCCAGTCCTGCCCGTCGATATGGACGAGGCTGAGCGTGTGGGTCACCGGCGGCACGTCCGTGGCCCGCAGCCAGACCCGCGCCAGGATCGGCCGTGCCGCAAACCCGTGCGCGGCCAGCGCGTCGAGGAACAGGCGGTTCTGCTCGAAGCAATAACCGCCGCGCTTGGCCATCACCAGCTTGGTGAAGACGCTGTCGCTGTCGATGGCGATGGGGCGGCCCAGCCGCACATCGAGATTCTCGAACGGAATGGCCAGACGATGCGCCCATTGCAGTCGCGCCAGCCCATCGGCATCGACGGTGACGCGCGACGGCAGGGCGATACGGGCGAGATAGGAATCGAGGTCGAACATGGCCCAGCAGATAGGGTGCCGGATCACGATTGTCGAAGGGGTGATGGCCCCGCCCCTTATCGGGCGCACCTCTTATCGAACAGGGCGCAACCGGGTATAGGCGCGCGCGATGGCCTTTCCCGATACCGATCCGACCCTGCCCTTCTCTCCCGCCGCGATCCGCGCGGCCGCGCAGGTGCTTCGTGCCGGTGGCATCGTCGCGGTGCCGACCGAGACCGTCTATGGCCTGGCCGCCGATGCGACCGAGCCGCAAGCCGTCGCGCGTATCTATGCGGCCAAGGGGCGGCCGTCCTTCAATCCGCTGATCGTGCATGTCCCCGATCTGGCGGCGGCCGAAGCGATCGCCGAGTTCGACGCGGAGGCGCTGGCGCTGGCCGGAGCCTTTTGGCCGGGTCCGCTGACCTTGGTCCGCCCGGTGCGACGGGATTCGGGGATCGCCGCGCTGGTGACCGCCGGGCTCGACACAGTTGCCATCCGGGTGCCGCGCCACCGCGCGATGCAGGCGCTGCTGGGGGAAACCGGCCGTCCGCTCGCCGCGCCCTCGGCCAATGCCAGCGGCGGGATCAGCCCGACCCGCAGCCAGCATGTCCGCGCCAGCCTGGGCCCCGCCGTGCCGATCCTCGACGACGGCGCGACCGAGGCGGGTGTCGAGTCGACCATCGTCGCGGGGCGCACTATCCTGCGCCCCGGTCCCGTGACCGCCGCGATGCTGGCCGAGGTGCTGGGCGAAGTGGAGCAGGGCCCCGAAGCCCCCGCTATCGTCACCGCCCCGGGCCAGCTGGCCAGCCATTATGCCCCGCGCAAGCCGCTGCGGCTGAATGCGATGCGGGCCGAGGCGGACGAATGGCTGATCGGCTTTGGCGCGGTCACCGGACAGGATACGCTGTCGGCGAGCGGCGATGCCGTCGAGGCGGCGGCGCGCCTGTTCGACGCGCTCCACCGCGCGGATGCCAGCGACCGGCCCCGGCTGGCAATCGCCCCGATCCCGGCCGAGGGGATCGGGGACGCGATCAATGACCGGCTGCGACGGGCCGCGACTCGCTAGGATAGCGGGCGGGAGCTGATCCTTCGCTTTCGCCTCCGCCCGATACCCGGATTACGCCGTGACGGCCTTCGACCGTGCGGCAAAGCTCTTGCGCAGCTTCTGCAGCTTGGGCGGGATCACCGCCATGCAGTAGGGGTTCGACCGGCCAGAGGTTTCCCAATAATCCTGGTGATAATCCTCGGCCGGATACCATTCCGCCATCGGCTCGATGGTCGTCACGATCGGCTTGTCGCTGCCCGCCTGGGCCCGTTCCATCGCAGCCTTCATCGCGGCGTCCTGGCGCTCGTCCGCCGGGAACATCGCCGAGCGATACTGGGTCCCGACATCATTGCCCTGACGGTTGAGCTGCGTCGGGTCATGCGTCGCGAAATAAATGTCGAGCAAATCGTCCAGCGCCAGCTGTTCGGGGTCGAAACCGATTCGGATCGCCTCGGCATGGCCGGTGTCGCCGCCGCACACCTGCTTATAGGTCGGGTTGGGCACGGTGCCGCCGATATAGCCGCTTTCGACCGATTCGACGCCGATCACGTCCTTGAACACCGCCTCGGTGCACCAGAAACAGCCCCCGGCCAGCGTTACATATTCGGTCACTCGGAATCTCCTTGTCGTCTTGTATGCCTAGATAGGAAGCGGCTAGGCCACGGCAATCCAAGCATTTGGGACAAAAGTGATGGCAGCGATCGACGGCAAGGTGATGGTAACGGGCGGGGCCGGCTATATCGGCAGCCATGCCGTGCTGGCGCTGCTCGATGCGGGCCATGAGGTCGTGGTGCTCGACAATCTGGTCACCGGCTTCGACTGGGCGGTCGATCCGCGCGCATCGCTGGTCGTCGCCAATGTCGCCGACGACACCGCCGTCCGCGCCGCGATCCGGGACCACCGCGTCCGCGCGATCATGCACTTCGCCGGATCGGTCGTGGTGCCCGAGTCGGTCAGCGACCCGCTCAAATATTATCGCAACAACACCGCCGCCAGCCGGTCGCTGATCGAAAGCGCGGTGGCTGAGGGCGTCGCCCATTTCATCTTCTCCTCGACCGCCGCCACCTATGGCACGCCCGAAAAGGTGCCGGTCGCCGAGAATGACCCGAAGGCACCGATCAACCCCTATGGCATGTCCAAGCTGATGACCGAGATCATGCTGAAGGACGTCGCCGCCGCGCATCCGATCAACTATTGCGCGCTGCGCTATTTCAACGTCGCGGGCGCGGACCCGCAGGGTCGCTCGGGCCAGTCGACAGTCGGCGCGACCCACCTGATCAAGATCGCGGTCGAGGCGGCGATCGGCAAGCGCGATGCGGTCGGCGTCTATGGTACCGACTTCCCGACCCGCGACGGGACCGGCGTGCGCGACTATATCCATGTCTCGGACCTCGCCGCCGCGCATGTCGCCGCGCTGGAGCTGCTGGTCGCGCAGCCGGGTGAGAGCCATACGCTCAACTGTGGTTACGGCCGGGGCTTCTCGGTCCTCGAAGTGCTCGATGCGGTCGACCGGGTGACCAATCACACGATCGAGCGCCGCTTGGAGGGCCGCCGCGCGGGCGACCCGGCCGAACTGGTCGCCGACAATAGCGCGATCTTGGCCTCCCTGCCCTGGCGGCCCGAGCGCGACGATCTGGACGGCATCGTCCGCGATGCGCTCGCCTGGGAGCGCAAGCTGGCTGAGATGGGCCGCTGATCCCGATGCGGCTGCGCTCGCTATTGTTCGTGCCCGGCGACCGGCCGGACCGGATGGCCAAGGCGCTGGGTCTGGGTGCGGACGCGCTGATCCTCGACCTGGAGGATGCGGTCGCCCCAGGCGCGAAACCCGCCGCGCGACAGGCGGTGGCGGCGTTCCTGGCCCAGCCCCGCGATCACGGTGTGCAACTGTTCGTGCGGATCAATCCGGTCGACGGGCCGTTGGCGGCGGAGGATCTGGCGGCGATCTTGCCTGCCCGGCCCGACGGGATCGTACTTCCCAAGGCGGAGGGCCTGGTCAGCCTGCACGCGCTGGCGGCGCGTGGGGTGGAGCATATCCCCATCCTGCCCATTGTCACCGAAACCCCGACCGCGATCTTCCGACTGGGCGAATATGCGGGGTCCAGCCTGCCGCTCGCTGGGCTCACCTGGGGGGCGGAGGACCTGCCCGCCGCGATCGGTGCGACCACGGCGCGTGAAGCGGACGGCAGCTATACCGCCCCCTATCAGCTCGCGCGTTCGCTAACCCTATTCGCCGCCCATGCTGCGGGCACCGCCGCGATCGAGACGGTCTATCCCGATTTCCGCGATCTGGACGGGCTGGCCGCCTATGCCGCGCGGGGGCAGCGCGACGGCTTTACCGGCATGATGGCGATCCATCCGGCGCAGGTGCCGGTCATCAACGCCGCCTTCACCCCCTCCGAACAGGATATCGCCCGTGCCCAGGCGATCGTCGACCTGTTCGCCGCGAACCCCGGCGCAGGCGCGCTCCAGCTCGACGGCAAGATGGTCGATGCGCCGCATCTCAAAGCGGCACAGGCGCTACTCGCCCGCGCGCGGGGCTGAGGTCTTCGCCCATGACGCGCGGGCGGCGGCGGTCGCCCACCACCAGCCCAGCGCCCAGAGCGTGCCGAAGCACCATCCCGCCGCCACGTCCGACGGCCAATGCACGCCCAGATAGACCCGACTGACCCCAATCGCGCCGACCAGCACCACGGCCAACAGCACGATCATATGACGCAGCCGCCGAGCCTGCGTCGCCTGGGTCGCAAGCGCGGCCAGCGTCAGATAGACCATGGCTCCGCCTGCCGCATGCCCGCTGGGAAAGCTGGCATTATGGACATCGACCCAGTGCGGCACCAGGTCGGGCCGGGTGCGTGCGACCAGATGCTTGACCAAGGTGACGACCGCGCCGCCGCTGATCCCCGCCGCCACCGTCGCGATCGCCGTCAACCACCAGCCCCGCGCCAGCAGCAATAGCGCCGCGCCCCCGACCATCAGGATCAGCACCGGCACGCTGCCCAGCGCGGTGAAATCAACCGCCACCGCCCTGAGCGCAGCCGACTGGGCATGCGCCCGCAACCCGGTCAGGATCGCGCGATCCCAGGCAAAGGGCCAGTGATCGACCAGCAAGCCCACCAGCAGCAGCAACGCCAGCGCCGCGCCCCCGGCCGCCAATCCCCGCAAGGCCAGAGGCAGGCTCGCCAGCCCCGGCGACTCGGCCGCCTGCGATTCGGTGGAAAGCGCCAAGTCGCTTTCAAGCGAATCGTGCGGCGTCATGGCTTGGGAACTTCCATGACGATGCTGTGACGATGCCCAAGGCAAAGCGCAAGCTCGGGCCTCAAGCACCCTGGAAAAACGGGTTTGTCAGGCCCATTCTTTTGATGCAGAACTGTCCTACACCGGCACAAAGACCGGTGGGAGAGGAATGCCAGACCATGGACGAACACGCCATTCTACCTATCAATCGCCTGTTGATCCTGACGTGCGGCGCTGTCGTGAGTTGGCTGGCGGTGGGCGGCGTCGCGCTGGGTGCCTCCGCGCTGGTCAAACAGCTGCTCTGATCGACCGTTTCACTTTCCCCACGGCATAACAGGATCGGTCGCTCCCCTGGTCGAGCGGCCGATATCTGCGCATGATCGGAATGGCATGACGCGCGACGTCCGCATGGGGACGAACCTGCATCGGATGCTTCCCCGCGATGGTGGGTCCGCCGGGACTCGAACCCGGGACCTCTCGATTAAAAGTCGCTTGCTCTACCAACTGAGCTACGGACCCTCCATCGGGGTGGATGGGACCTAGGGGCGCGGACGCCTCCGGTCAACACCATGTCGCATTTGCCGAACCGTTCGGCCATCACGCGGATCGCGCCAGTCCGGAACGATCGCGACCAGCGGGTGCAGCACGAAGCTCCGGGCCGCATAGGCGATGTGCGGCACGACCAGTTCGGGGGAGCGCCACCGCCCCCCCGACCACAGGATAATGTCCAGGTCGATCACCCGCGCGCCCCAGCGTTGTCCGCACCGTCGCCCGAACGCCTGTTCGATCGCCTTCAGGTGACGGAGCATCGCCGGGGGAGCAAGCAGACTGTCGACCAAGGCCGCGGCATTGGCAAAGGCCCGGATCGACGGCCCCACCGGCGCGGTCGTGATGATCGGCGACACGCGCCTGACACCGCCGATCGCGGCCAGCGCGGCACGAATCTCGTCCTGCGGCGAGCCATGCCGTCCCGGACGGTTGGAACCCAGCGCGATGGCATAGCTTGTCGTCGTCATGTCACCCGACTACCCGAGCGCGATGCCCGACGCATCCTTTCCCGCTATCCCTGCACCCCTCGTCCCGATCCAGCCGCCACGCGACTGCCCGCTCTGTCCACGCCTGGCCGAGGTCCGCCATGCCGTCGCCGCCGAATATCCCGGCTGGTGGAACGCGCCCGTGCCGCCGTTCGGCGATGAAAACGCCTGGCTCGCTATTGTCGGGCTGGCACCCGGCAAGCATGGCGCGCACCGCACCGGCCGCCCCTTTACCGGCGATGGCGCAGGACCGCTCCTCTATGGCACGCTCGCCAAGTTCGGGCTGGCCGAGGGACAATTCGACGCGCGTGTCGATGACGGCGTGACGCTGACCGGCGCGGTGATCCTGAACGCGGTCAAATGCTTGCCCCCCGAAAACAAGCCGACGCCCGACGAAATCCGCACCTGCCGCCCCTTCCTGACCCAGGAACTGGCGGCGCTGGCCAAATTGTCGGTCGTCATCGCGCTGGGCCAGATCGCGCACCAGTCGGCGGTCAAGGCGCTGGGCGGCAAGCTCCCCAAGACCCGATTCGCGCATCTCGCCGAACACCGGATGCCAAGCGGCATGGTCGTGCTCGATAGCTATCACTGCTCGCGCTACAACCAGAATACCGGCCGCCTGACGCCCGAGATGTTCGAGGCTGTCTTCGCGCGGGCGTTAGAGTTGCGGGGGTGAATCCGGCTTGGACCACCCCGGCCGTCACCTCGGTGGTCCATCAGACGCTATCGTTTGGGCAGGAGTTTATTCCAAGAGGGTTTCAAGCGACCGAACAACGCTAATTCTTCGCTCGCGCATAATGAAACGCGCTGACCGAAAATCTCCTGCTCTGCCGAGTGGCGAGCCCAAACCCACATTTCCCCGTCCGCCAGACAGGGACGAATCGAAGCCGCTAGAGCGCCGCCGCGTCCATTGCCCTTGAAACCTTCGCGGTGCTGCCCTGCCCGGGCAGCCAGCGTGCCACCTGCCTTACCGACATAGCAGATCTCCTTCGCCTGCCCGTCCGAAGTCGTCCACACCCATGCGTAGACGAAACCCTCACGATGATCCGCAGGGCGCGCCTTATAGTCGAACCGCAGCCGATCATTCTTGAGCTGAATTTTCGCCCAAGGACTAAATTGCAGCGACTCGAGTTCAGCCTCGATCATCAGATGTCCTGCACCAGCCGCCCGTACAGTTCAGGCCGCCGGTCGCGGAAGAAGCCGAAGGCGGCGCGGTGGCGCTTTACGCGGTCGATGTCGAGGGTGGCGACGATCACGCCTTCTTCCTCGCGGCCCAGCTCGGCCAGGATGTCGCCGCGCTCGTCGCAGATGAAGCTGGTGCCGTAGAAGGTCTGGCCATGCTCGTTGCCGATACGGTTCGCCGCGACGATCGGCACGACGTTGGACACGGCATGGCCGACCATCGCGCGCCGCCACAGCCGGGCGGTGTCGAGGCTGTCGTCATGCGGCTCGCTGCCGATCGCGGTGGGGTAGAACAGGATTTCCGCACCCATCAGCATCATCGCGCGCGCCGTCTCGGGATACCATTGGTCCCAGCAGATGCCGACGCCCAGCTTGGTCGCTGGGCCGTCCCACACCTTGAACCCGGTATTGCCGGGGCGGAAATAGAATTTCTCCTCATAGCCCGGACCGTCCGGGATATGGCTTTTGCGATAGACGCCCGCAACCTTGCCGTCCGGGTTGACCATCGCCAGCGAGTTATAGTGATGCGGCCCGTCCGCCTCGAAGAAGCTGGTCGGGATATGGACCTTCAGCTCGGCCGCCAGCGCCTGCATCGCCAGCACCGCTTTGTGCTCGCCCGTCGGCTTGGCGTTGGAGAACAGTCCTTCGTCCTCGACACGGCAAAAATACTCGCCTTCGAAAAGTTCGGGCGGCAGGATCACCTGCGCACCCTGGGCGGCCGCCTCACGGACGAGGCGCGTGACCTCGGCGATGTTGCGGTCGATATCGGCGGTGAAGGCCAGTTGCAGCGCGGCGACAGTGATCTGGGTCATGGCCACGCCCTTTAATGGCTCGGCGACCGGGCGTCACCCCGCTTCCGCGCGCCGGACGTCGGGAAAAGATCCGGGCGCCGCGTTGCGGTTGCGCCGGGCGAAGCGTCCCGGCGGTCAAGATGCCTGCCGAATTACGGCGAGGCGTTCCGTCGCGTCGATGCCCGGATCGAGCAGGATGCGGCGCAGTACCACCGGGTAGAAGTTCTTCATCTTCTGGTCGCACAGCGCCATCAGCCGCTCGTTGAGCTGGCGCGTCACCACGACATATTCGCTCCACCGTTCCTCAATGGCGCGCGCGGTCCAGGTACCGACATGCCGGGAATAGGCCAGTCGCAATTCGCGGGTTTCGGTCACGATCGCCTCGCATCCAGGAATGCTCGCCATCAGCCGTCGCTCGCGCAACGGCGTCAGCAGCAGCTCGTCCTCGGTCTTCAGATGCTTGACGATGATTTGCGCGATCCGCATGCGCACCGCCCCCAGCATGGGCTCGGCATCGGCATAGCGCATGTCGAACAGCGCCATGAGATCGCCGATGGCCCGTGCGATATCGTCATATTGGCTGCGGAGCAGATTGATCGTGGCTTGCAATGCATGATTCCGATCCCGGACAGGGGATCGCGAGGTCATAGTCGGCTGACGGTTTACGGATAGTGAAGGGCCTGCCCCCGACGGGCTGAAGCCCGCGTCTCCTTGTCGGACACGCGGGCTCGAAACCCGTGATCAGGTGATCGCCGGAATCTGCTGCGAGATGCAGTGGAAGCTGCCGCCGCCGGTCAGGATGGCGTCGGCGCGCAGGCCGATGACCTCGCGGTCGGGGAAGATCGCCTGGATCGCCGCGACGCCCGCCGCGTCATTCTCGCTGCCATAGAGCGGCACGACGACGGCGGCATTGCCGATGTAGAAGTTCATATAGCTGGCAGGCACGATCTCCTCGTCGCGCAGCACGCGGCCCGGCGACGGGATCAACACGACCTCCAGCCCCGCGGCGATGGCGTCGCGCTTGGCGGCCATATAGACCTGCCAATTGGGATCGTTCTCGGCCGCTTCAGGCAGGGCGATGCGGTTCGGGCCGACGAAGCGGGCCAGATTGTCCACATGGCCGTCGGTATGATCGTTGAGCAGCCCGTCGCCCAGCCACACGATCCGGGTCAGCCCCAGGTCCTGCGCCAGACGCTCGGCAATCGCCTCTTCGCTCAGGCCCGGATTGCGATTGGGGTTGAGCAGGCACTGGCGCGTCGTCACGGCCAGGCCGGTGCCGTCGCCGTCGATGGCGCCGCCCTCCAGCACCCAGCCACAGGCGCTGGCCGCGATACCACGCTCTTCGGCCAGCCGCGCACCGACCGTATCATCGCCGGGCAGGTCGTATTTGCCGCCCCAGCCGTTGAATTCGAACAGCCGCGCCGTGCCGTCGCCCGTGACGATCGGCCCGGTGTCGCGCAGCCAGATGTCGCCGAACGGCTGGACGATCACCTCGGCGGCGTCACCAGCCATGCGGCGCGCGGCCTCGGCCGCCTCGCCGTCCGCGGCGACCAGGATCACCCGCTCGCCCCGGCCATCGGCATGGACGGCGCGGGCAAAGGCCAGCACCTCTTCGCGCGCGGGCTCCAGATCGTCTTCCCACAGCTCGCCATGGCTGGGGAAACCGATCCACACGGCTTCGTGCCGGGCCCATTCAGGGGGGGGCGGCGTCGTCGCGTTTGGCGTCGTCACATGTAACGTCGTCACTGGGCGTTCTTCCTGCTTTGATCGCGGATGCCGCGAAATTCGGCGGTGGGATACCAGTTGGGCCACAGGCCCGGCCGGTCGGCGAGCGTCCTGCCCAATTGATAATAGACCGTCAAATCCTCGACCGCACCCGACCAATCCCAGCGGCGATCATATTGGTCGGCGGGCTTGTGATAACGGTGCGCGACATAGTCCTCCGCCGCCGCCTTGCCCGCCGCGGTGCCGCCGACCACCTTGTCCTGTCCCGATCCGCCGTCGAGCATCGGCACGCCCAGTTTGGCGAAGGAGAAATGGTCGGAGCGGTAATAGCTGCCCCGCTCGGGATTGGGCTCGGCGCTGATCGTGCGGCCCTGCGCGGCGACGATCTGTTTCGCCAGATCCTCGATCTCCGACTTGCCCTGCCCGACCAGCACGAAGTCCCTGGACCGGCCCGTCACGTTCAGCCCGTCCATGTTCACCCCGCCGACGGTACGCGCCAGCGGGAAGACCGGATGCTGCGCATAATAGGACGAGCCGAGCAGCCCGCTTTCCTCCGCCGTCACCGCCAGGAACGCGATCGACCGCTTGGCCGGCCCCGCCTTGGCATTCGCCTCGGCCAGCGCGACCAGTCCGGCCACCCCGCTCGCATTGTCGAGCGCGCCGTTGCAGATATCGTCGCCGTCCACCGCGTCGCACCGGCCCAGATGGTCCCAATGCGCCGAATAGAGGACATAATCACCCGGCTCGGTGGTGCCGGGCAGGACGCCGATAACGTTCTTCGACGCCTGTCGCCGGATCGTATTGCTGAAGCCGCCCGACAGGGTGAGGCCAAGGGGCACCGCCTTGAACCCCTTGGTCTGCGCGGCCTTGGTCAGGGTGGCGAGATCGCGGCCCGCCGCCTTCAGGATGCGCTCGGCCACCGGTTGCTGCAGCCAGCCGATCACCCGGCTCTGGTCCTGATGATCGCCCGCCTCGTCCAGTTCGAGCTGCGGCCCGGTCCAGGAGGATTGCACCACCGCCCAGGGATAGGCGGCGGGTTCGGTCTGGTGCACGATCAGCGCGGCGGCCGCGCCGTGCTTGGCGGCATTCTCGAACTTATAGGGCCAGCGACCGTACCAGGTCATGGCACGGCCCTCGAACGGCCCTTCGCGGCCCATGGTCTGCCAGTCGGCGTCGTTGATCAGGATGACCACCGTCTTGCCGCGCACATCGACCCCGGCATAATCGTCCCAGCCCTTTTCGGGGGCGGTGATGCCGTATCCGACGAACACCAGCTCGCTGTCCTTCACATCGATGCGCGGCGTCACCCGGTACGTGCCGACCACCATGTCGGTGCGATAGGCGAGCGGGATCGAGGTCCCCTTTCCGGCCACCGTAAAGGGCTGGACGTCGTTGGCGGTGATCTCGACCATCGGCACGTCCTGGGTCCAGCTGCCCTTGTTGCCCGGCTTCAGCCCCGCCTTCTGGAAGCGGTCGATAATATACGCGACCGTCTTGTCCTCGGCCGGAGTGGTCGGTGCGCGACCCTCGAACGCGTCGGAGCTGAGCGTCTGGGTGACGGTCTTCAGCGTGTCGACCGAAATGGCGGGCTTCTCCTGCGCCATCGCGGTGCCGGACAGGAGGAGGGACAATAGGACCAGACGGCGCATGATGATTTCCCCTTATATCTTGGGATGTTGTGCCCGGCGGGGTCGCACGGGGCAAGCTTGCCAATACGGCAGCGCCGCGTCAGGCTGGCATCATGAAGAAACTGTCACCCTTTGCCGTCCTGGTGATCTTCGGATGCATCGGCCTGCTGACCGGCAAGTTCGGCCTGTGGTTCCCCGTGGGGCTGGCTACTGCGATCGGCGTCGCGATCTTACAGAGCAAGCGCGCCGGATAGGGCATCTCCATACTGCTTGGGCGCTTTTCTCGCGGCAGGGTCAGAAAATGGCGGCGGCGCCAGATCGATGCTGAAACCGTCCCGACGACAAATGGTTGTGCGACTGTATCGGCCGATGAGAATGTCACGCCGTATAAAAGGAGGGAATGATGAAGTGGATTGCCGCCATGACCGCCGCGATGATCGTCGCAACGGGCACCCCCGCCCTGGCGCAGGAATCGCCGAACCTGTCGCCCGCCTATAGCAGCTGCATGAGCCGCGCCGGTAGCAACACCGTGCAGAGCGGCGTCTGTACCCAGCGCGAGTCGGCTGTCCAAGATGACCGACTGAACAAGGCCTATCAGCAGGTCATGCGGCAACTGGTGTCGCGTCCGGCGGCCAAGACCGCCTTGCGCGACCAGCAGCGCCGCTGGATTCGGGAACGGGATTACAGCTGCAAGATCAATGGCGACACGATCGATACCAGCTGCATCGTAAGCAAGACGGCGCTGCGCGCGGATCAGCTGGAGCGACAGATCCGCTTCTGATTGCGGTCCTGCCGCAACATACCCTTGGGCGACTGCCCGTCAGTCGCCCAGGGAATAGACGGACTCGAACTTGCCATCCTTCAACCCTCCAATCACCCATGTCGAGGGTTTGCCGCTGGCAAAGCTGATCGTGTATTTCTCGTAACGCTGTCCGTTCGCGTCCTGGGACTTGTCGAACTTCACCGACTGGATCGCGCCCGCCGCCTTGATCGCTGGGGCCATCTGCGGGAGCTGCTGACGACAGGCGTTGAGCAGTTGCTCACCCATCAGCGCCTCAGGGCAGGTACCGGCGGCAACGGCGGTCATCATCGCGCGAAGCTGGTCGGCATACAGCCCCTGCTCGGCCGTCTGGGCGGTAGCAGCCGTCGTGCTCAACCATGCCGCCGCGGCGATCAATCCCAAGCGCATCAACACCCTCCCCCTTTAAACAGGCGGAGTATGCGCGCGCCACCGCCACCCGGCAAGCGAGGCGTAAACAAAAAGGGCGGCCCCGATGGGACCGCCCTTTCCGTAAATTCGGTAGAGACCCGAAACTTAGCGCGAATAGAATTCGACGACCAGGTTCGGTTCCATCTTCACCGGATAGGGCACCTCGTCCAGGGTCGGGATGCGGGTCAGCGCGACCTTGGTGTTGCCGTCGGCGGTGACGTAATCGGGCACTTCACGCTCGGCGAGCTGCTGAGCTTCCATGACCAGCGCCATTTCGGTCGCCTTCGAGCCCAGCGAGATCTCGTCGCCGACGAAGCAGCGACGCGACGCGATGTTGCACTTCACGCCGTTGACGCGGATGTGGCCGTGGCTGACCAGCTGGCGCGCAGCGAAGATCGTCGGCGCGAACTTGGCGCGGTACACGATCATGTCCAGACGCTGCTCGAGCAGGCCGATCAGGTTCTGCGAGGTATCGCCCTTCATGCGGGCGGCTTCCTGGTAGCAGGCCTTGAACTGCTTCTCGGTCACGTCGCCGTAATAGCCCTTCAGCTTCTGCTTGGCGCGCAGCTGCAGACCGAAGTCCGACATCTTGCCCTTGCGACGCTGACCGTGCTGGCCGGGGCCGTACTCACGCTTGTTGACCGGGCTCTTGGGGCGACCCCAGATGTTCTCGCCCATACGGCGATCGAGCTTGTACTTCGCGCTCTGACGCTTCGACATGTGTATTCCTTAGCAACTACGAACAACGTTGGTCCCGGTATCGCACCATGCCAGTCTTTGAGGGACAAGCGCAGGCCCACCGCTTCACCGGGATGCGGGGGCAATTGCGAAGCGGCGCGCCTAGACGAGAGGCAAGCCGAAGTCAACTAAGATGGCAGTCAGTTGCCGACCGGGCCGCGTGTGCGGGTAGCGGCTTCCTGGACATCCCGCCGCGCGATCAGGGCAATTTCGTCCCATTCCAGCCGCGTGTGGCAAATCCGTCGTCCACCCAGCCGTGATCCGGTGGCCTCCTCCTTTTTGCAGATCACCTTGTCCTTTTTGGACGGAGGCACCGATGCCGGAGCCGTCTCCTGGCCCGCCAGCGCCAACAACAGCAACATGGTCACCATCATCTCACTCCCCCTTTATCGGTGATCAGGATGCTAACGCGATCTGCCGCCCCGCCGCAAGCGGACTGGACAGCGCCCGCCCCGCCCGGCAGAGCCCTTGCCCATGACCCAGATACTCGCCGGACCCGATTGCACGACCATGGCGGAGGTTCGCGCCGGGGTGGACCAGCTCGACCGCGAACTGGTGGCGCTGCTCGCGCGCCGCTTCGCCTATATGGACGCCGCCGCGCGGATCAAACCGACCCGCGACCATGTGCGCGACGAGGATCGCAAGACCCAGGTGATCGATCAGGCGCGCGCCGAAGCGGTGCGGCTGGGCGTGCCCGAGACGGTCATCGCCGAAATCTGGGAGATACTGGTCGAAGGGTCGATCGCCTATGAACTGGCGACCTTCGACCGGACGCGGGGATAAGGCCTTACCGCTGACGCGGCCGCGCCAATGACGACAATACGCCGCGCAGGGTCCGCACCTCCTGGCTCGACCAGCCGGGCTTGGTCAGCAAGGTGCGCAGGGTGCGCTTGCTCGCAGGCGTCCGATCGGGCGGGAAAAAGAAGCCCGCATTCTCTAGCATCTCCTCCAACTGGCCGATCATGCCGTCCAGCTCGAACTGCGGCGCAACCTCGGGCAGTTCGACTTCGGGCGGCTGGGCCAGTGCGATGCCCTTCGACCATTCATAGGCGATCAGGATCACCGCCTGGGCGAGATTGAGGCTGCCGAATTCCGGGTTGATCGGCACGGTCACGATCTTGCGCGCGATGGCGACGTCATCGGTTTCGAGGCCGGAGCGCTCCGGCCCGAACAGGAACGCCGCGCGGCCCACCGTATCGGCATGGATTTCCCGCGCCGCCTCTTCCGGCGTCACCACCGGCTTGGTCACGCCGCGCTTGCGCACCGTGGTGGCGTAGACCTGGGCACAATCGGCCACCGCCTCGGCCACGCTCTCATAGACCTTGGCTTGTTCCAGCACGATATCCGCGCCGGACGCGGCAGGCCCCGCCTGCGGATTGGGCCAGCCGTCGCGCGGCGTGACGAGGCGCATCTCGACCAGCCCGAAATTGAGCATGGCGCGCGCGGCCTTGCCGATATTCTCGCCAAGCTGCGGGCGAACCAGGACGATGACGGGCGGTTGGGACTGCGATGGCAACTGGGACACTTTGCTTTTCCGGGCGCGGCGGCCGGTTGCGCCGCCTTCTGTCCGCGATATCGCGGCTTCCATCGGGCGCGTCCAGTGCGATCCGGCCAGCTATTGAATGGCGATCAGGGATTTGACCAGGCCGAACACCCGCTCCTTGGTGATCGTCGCGTCCGGGAAAAGCGCCTGCATTTGCGGAAACGTCAGCAGGTTCACTGACTCGATGCTGACCATTGCCTCTTCAAAGCTCTGCGCCCTGGGTCGATGCCCTCGCTTGCCTTTCATCAGCATCCTTGCCCGGACACTTTGCGGCAGCAGCTGAAAATACACGCTGCGAAAATGCGGCTCGATCGGAAACCAGAAATTGGGCGTCTGGACGAAATATCGGGGGGCCACACGGCGTATTTCGCCCGCCATGGCCATCATCGCCTGCCACCCGCCCACATGTTCGATCACGCTGTTGGAATGGACGATATCGAACGCGTTATCGCCATATTCCAGGGCACAGGCGTTGCCAGCGACGATGCGGAAAGGGCCATCCTGCTCCGGCACGGCATCCAGGTTAAGCAGGGTGACTTCCAAGGGGATATGGCCCCAATGGTCCTTCAAGCCTTCCCAGTAAGCCCTGGTTCCCCCGACATCCAATACACGGATAATCCCTTTCGATTCGATGCTCTCGAGCATCTTCACGAAAACAGAAAATCGTTTGATTCTAAATCTGTTGGTATCGACATGGGGCCGATGAGGCGCGGCTGGATCTGTTACACCCGCCCGATTACGCGATTTTACAGACATTCATCATATCCCCGAATAGCGCGGGGATATGATGGGCGCCGGGCGGATTTGACATCCGCCAAATGAGGTATGCTGGCTCACGCCGTACGATTTCGGCGTAGTGTTCGCCAAGATCTTGCCCGATCGATGTGCTATTTCAGGAGGAGATCATTCTCCCTTGGGCGCCACTTCCTCGACCGTTCCGGCAAAAGCCTCGAAATCCTTGGCCTCGCCGAACTCGCGATACACGCTGGCGAAGCGGATATAGGCGACCGAGTCGAGGCCCTTCAGCCCCTCCATCACCATCTCGCCGATCCGCTTGGACGATACCTCGCCCTCGCCGCTCGTCTCCAGCTGGCGCTGGATGCCGGACACCAGCTTTTCCACCCGCACCGGATCGATCGGCCGCTTGCGCGTGGCGATGGCGATGGAGCGGAGCAGCTTCTCGCGGTCGAACGGCTCACGCCGGTCTTCGCTCTTCAGCACGAACAGCTCGCGCAACTGGATGCGCTCGAACGTCGTGAAGCGCGCGCCGCAGCCTTCGCACTGGCGACGGCGGCGGATGGCCGCCCCATCTTCGGTGGGGCGGCTGTCCTTTACCTGACTGTCTTCATGGCCGCAAAAGGGGCAGCGCATTCAGATCTTCTTCTTGGCCTTGAGATAGGCGTAACCGGCACCTGCCGCCGCGCCGAAGATCGGGCCGACGAACGGCACCGGAATGGCGATGACCGCGCCCAGCGCGCCCCACTTCGCCATGCTCTTGCCCAGGCCCGGGGTCGACTTGATGTCGTCCTGAACCTCGGAAATCTTCTGGTCGAACTTGGCCATCGGTAACGTCCTTATCCCTGATAGATCGGAAAGCGTGCGCAAAGCTCACGCACACGGGCACGAACGTTCGCCTCGACTTCGGGGTCCCCATGTTCGCCCTTGGCCTTCAGACCGTCGAGCACATCGGCGACCATATGGCCGATCTGCTCGAACTCGGCCGGGCCGAAACCGCGCGTGGTCCCGGCCGGCGAGCCGACGCGGATGCCGCTGGTCTTCATCGGGGGCAGCGGATCGTTGGGGATGCCGTTCTTGTTGCAGGTGATGCCCGCCCGCTCCAGCGCCTCGTCGGCATCCTTGCCGGTGATGCCCAGCGGAGTCAGGTCGACCAGCGCCAGATGCGTGTCGGTGCCGCCCGCGACCAGGTTCGCGCCGCGCGCCTTCAGCGTCGCGGCCAGCGTCCGGGCATTTTCCACGACCGCCGCGATATAGGTCTTGAAGTCAGGCTGCAGCGCCTCGCCGAACGCGACCGCCTTGGCGGCGATGACGTGCATCAGCGGGCCACCCTGAAGACCCGGGAAGACCGCCGAGTTGATCTTCTTCGCGATCGCTTCGTCATTGGTCATGATCATGCCGCCGCGCGGACCGCGAAGGGTCTTGTGCGTGGTGGTGGTCACGACATGCGCATGGCCAAACGGGGTCGGGTGCAGCCCGCCCGCGACGATGCCTGCGAAGTGCGCCATGTCGACCATGAAATAGGCGCCGACCTCGTCCGCGATGGCGCGGAACTTGGCGAAGTCGATGACGCGTGGATAGGCCGAGCCGCCCGCGATGATGATCTTGGGCTGGCACTCGCGTGCGATGCGGGCGACCTCGTCATAGTCGATCAGGTGCGTTTCGGGGTCGACGCCGTACTGGACGGCGTTGAACCACTTGCCCGACAGCGCGGCCTTCGCGCCGTGCGTCAGGTGACCGCCAGCGTCGAGCGACAGGCCCATGATCGTGTCGCCGGGCTTGGCCAGCGCCAGCATCACCGCGCCGTTCGCCTGTGCACCCGAATGCGGCTGGACGTTGACGAAATCGCAGCCGAAAATCTGCTTGGCGCGGTCGATCGCCAGCTGCTCGACCTCATCCGACGGCGCGCAGCCCTGGTAATAGCGCTTGCCCGGATAACCCTCGGCATATTTGTTCGTGAAGACCGAGCCTTGCGCTTCCATCACCGCCTTGGAGACGATGTTCTCGCTGGCGATCAGCTCGATCTGGGTCTGCTCGCGTTCCAGCTCGTGCGCGACACCGGCGAAGACGGCGGGGTCGGCATCGGCCAGGGTGCGGGTGAAGAAGCCGGCGGGCTGGACGTCGTTAAGCGTGCTCATGGGGTACGTATCCTCGGGCGTTCAATTCTGGGCGGGCGCGGTGGACAGCATGTCGACACGGCGCTGATGACGTCCGCCCTCGAACGGGGTGGACAGGAAAGCTGCGAGGCAGGCCTTGGCCATTTCCTCACCGATGACGCGCGCGCCCATGGCGATGGCGTTGGCGTCGTTATGCTGGCGGGCGAGCGCGGCCGACAGCGGCTCGGACACCAGCGCGCAGCGGCAGGCGGGGTTGCGGTTGGCGGCGATCGAGATGCCGATGCCCGATCCGCACAGCGCCACGCCACGCTCGGCGCGCCCATCGGCCAGCGCTTCGCCGACCGCACGGCCGAAATCGGGGTAATCGACGCTGGCATTGCCATCGGTGCCCAGGTCCAGCACTTCATGCCCCTGTTCGCGCAGCCAGTCCGCCAGCACGGTCTTCAACGAGACGGCGGCATGATCGGATGCGATCGCGATGCGCATGGGACGGGCGCTCCTGACAGGGTCGATTGGAATGCCCGCGCCTTTACGCGCGCGCAGGGCGAATGGCTACCCCTTCGCGCAACGGAACGTGCGCCAGGGTTGAGGGGTTCTGCGCGCCATGAAGCGCATCCTGATCCTCACCGCCCTCTCTGCCCTGACCGCCTGCTCGCGCGAGACGCCGGAGGAGGTCAGGAACGCCGCAGCGCCGACCGCGAACGCCCCCAGCGCCGCCACGACGGCGGGGCCTGCCGGGGATGGCGCAACCTTTACCGGCCTGCCCAAGCAAAAGGCCCCCGATTATGTCGGCCGCTATGTCGGGGTGGAGGGCATGTACCTGAACATCAAGCACGCCGCGACGCCGGGCCGCTACCGCATGGAGATGCAGTGGGACCTGGACAACAAGGGCGAGTTCCGGGGCGAGCAGGTCGGCGACACCATCGTCTTCGAGCGGAACGGCGTCCGCGAAACGCTCCGCCCGACCAATGGCGATGCCACGGGGCTGAAGTATCTGGCGGGCAAGACCGACTGCCTGACGGTGAAGTCGGGTGAGGGCTATTGCAGGAAGTGAGGCGCGGCTAGGCTCGCTATCGCCGCCATGATAGGATCGCCACCGTGAACCAACTGGCCCGCCTTTCCCCGGAGAACCGAGCGCGCTTCACGGCGCCCGAGTTCCTGCGCATGGTCGAGAGCGGTGCGTTCGAGGGCATGAAGGTCGAGCTCATCGACGGGGCGTTGGAACGGATGAACCCGCCGATGGGGGGCCATGCTGCCGCGCAGGCCAATGTCGTGTTCTATCTCGCTCAGGCCGTGGGCGTCGCGCTGGTCTTGGGTGAAACCGGTCTTGTTATCGACGATTCGACGGTCGTCGCCTGCGATGCCGCGCTGCTGCGCCAGCAGGTGGTCGAGAAACGCTTCCTGACGCCAGACGATGTTCTGCTGGTGATCGAGATCTCCCAAACGACGCAAAGCCGCGACATGGGGCTCAAGCGGATGCTCTACGCCCAGGCGAGCATCCCGACCTATTGGGTGATCGACGGGGTGCGCCGCGTCGTCCATGTCTATGCCGATCCGGCAGAGGGCGACTATAGCAGCGTCCACACGGTGCGGTTTGGCGCACCATTGGCGGTGCCGGGAAGCAACGCCGCAATCACGCTCGACTGAAATCCGGCCTTTAACATTGCGACCACCCCGGCGAAGGCCGGGGTCCAGTTACCCTACCATTGGTGGGGTAAGGTCGCATCGCTCCGCGCACCACCCGCTTCGCCGCAACTGGGCCCCGGCCTTCGCCGGGGAAGAACGAAAAAGATGGAGCCCGTTACGCCGCCATCTTCAACTCCAGCCGCTCCCAGATCTCGACCAGCGCCGACACCAGTTCCGCCATCATCGCCTCGTCATGCGCGGGGCCGGGGGTGAAGCGAAGGCGCTCGGTGCCGCGCGGGACGGTCGGATAATTGATCGGCTGGACGTACACGCCATATTCGGCGAGCAGGATGTCGCTGATCTTCTTGGCCTTGACCGGATCGCCGACCATGACCGGCACGATATGCGTCTCGCCCAGCATGACGGGCAGGCTCGCCTCGGTCATCATCGCCTTCAGCTTGGCGGCGGCGGCCTGTTGCCCCTCGCGCTCGACCGAGCTTTGCTTCAGGTGGCGCACGCTCGCCAGCACGCCCGCGACCAGCACCGGTGACAGCGAGGTGGTGAAGATGAACCCCGGCGCATAGGAGCGGATCACGTCGACGATCATCCGGTCGGCCGCGATATAGCCGCCCATCACGCCAAACGCCTTGCCCAGCGTGCCCTCGATCACGGTCAACCGGTGGGCGACCCCGTCCCGCTCCGAAATGCCGCCACCGCGCGCGCCATACATGCCGACCGCGTGTACTTCGTCGAGATAGGTCAGCGCGTTATACTTGTCGGCGAGATCGCAGATCGCCGCGATCGGGGCGACATCGCCCTCCATCGAATAGACGCTCTCGAACGCGATCAGCTTCGGGACGCCCGGATCGGCCGCCGCCAGCAGTTCCTCCAGATGCGCCAGATCATTGTGGCGGAATACCTGCTTCTCGCAGCCCGAATTGCGGATGCCCGCGATCATCGAGGCGTGATTCAGCTCGTCGGAAAAGATCACGCAACCCGGCAGGATCTTGGCCAGCGTCGCCAGCGTCGCCTCGTTGGAGACGTATCCGCTAGTGAACAGCAACGCCGCTTCCTTGCCGTGCAGGTCGGCGAGTTCGCCTTCCAGATCGACATGATAATGGGTGTTGCCGCCGATGTTGCGGGTGCCGCCCGAACCGGCGCCGACATCGTGGAGGGCTTCCTCCATCGCGGCGATGACCTTCGGATGCTGGCCCATGGCGAGATAGTCGTTGGAGCACCAGACGGTGATCGGCTTAGGCCCGTTATGCCCGGCGAAACACCGCGCATTAGGGAACATGCCCTTGTTGCGCAGAATGTCGATGAAGACGCGGTAACGTCCCTCGGCGTGCAGGCGGTCGATCGCCTGGGTGAAGACGCGGGAATAATCCACGCGCGCGTCCGTGCCCTCGATGCTCATGGAACGGGAATGTAGGACGATCCGGTAAAGGAATCGAGTGGAGATCGGTGGTTACTGTGATCGATCATGGTGGACATATTGTCCCAAGGATCGAAGAGTTCCGTATCCCTTGCGCCCAGGCCGAGCGCCGAGAGGCTAAAGGGCCTCGATCCGGGTGAAGCCGCGCGCCGCCAGTCCCGGCCGAAGCGCCTCTTCGCGATCCCCGAGTCGCGTGAACACCGCCACCCCCTCGCCCGCCGAGTCGGGCCAGTCCTGGCCTTGTGTCAGAAACGCGATCCGCCGCGCGATGCCCGGCCCGCCATCGACAAAGGTGATCTGCCGGGGTGCCGCCGCCGCCAATTCCGCCTCGACCAGCGGAAAATGGGTGCAGGCGTTGACGACGACATCGATCGATTCGCCTCCCTCCTGCTCGAACAGCCCGTCCAGCACCGCCGCGAACGCCGCAGGGGACAGCGACTCGCCGCGCAGCTTCGCCTCGGCCAGTTCCACCAACTCGGCCGAGCCGTGCCGGATCACCCGGCAATCGCCCGCAAAGCGCGCCGCCAGATCGTCGACATAGGCCTGGCGTACCGTCGCGCGGGTGCCGAGCACGCCGATCGCCCGAGTCTTGCTCATCGCCGCCGCCGGTTTGATCGCGGGCACCGTGCCCACCACGGGCAGGTCGAGCGCCGCGCGTACGGCGGGCAATGCGATGGTGGAGGCCGTGTTGCACGCGATCACGATCAGGCGCGGCCGATACCGCTCCGCCAGCCGCCCGAGCAGCGCGGGCACCCGGCCCGCAATCTCCGCCTCGCTCTTCTCGCCATAGGGAAAGCCCGCACTGTCCGCGACATAGACGAAGGGCGCGGTCGGCAAGACGGCGCGTGCGGGCCCCGCGATCGACAGTCCGCCGACGCCAGAATCGAAGAACAGGATGGGACGCGCATCGCTCATCCCCGCCCCTTAAACGCCCCGCAGCACCGAAACCAGAGCGGCCCGCATTGGACAGGCCATACGCGATGTTCTATGTATGTGCCGGAGCACAGGGGAAGACTATTGCCGACCGAAATCATCTGGGGGCCGCCCACCTGGGCCTTGCTGATCGGCTATCTGCTGGGGTCGATTCCCTTCGGCATCATCCTGACGCGCGCGGCGGGCGCGGGCGATCTGCGCAGCATCGGGTCGGGCAATATCGGCGCGACCAATGTGCTGCGCACCGGCCGCAAGGGCCTGGCCGCCGCAACGCTGATCCTCGACTTGCTGAAGGGTGTCGCCGCCGTATTGGTGGTGCGGCAATGGCTGCCCGGTGAGGAAGTGCTGGCGGCGGCGGCCGCGTTCATCGGGCACTGCTATCCGATCTGGCTGAAGTTTCGCGGGGGCAAGGGTGTTGCGACGCTGATGGGTGTCGTCACCGCGCTCTACTGGCCGCTGGGCGTCGTCTATGCGATCGTCTGGCTGGGCCTGCTCGCCACCCTGCGCATCTCGGCGGTGGCGGGAATGACAGCGGCGGTCAGCGCCCCGCTGGCGGCGGCGGTGCTGGGCCGGTTCGACCTGGTGCTGCTGCTGATCGCACTCGCGCTGATCGTCGTCTGGAAGCACGGCTCGAACATCGAGCGCCTGCTGGCCGGGACCGAACCCCGTATCGGCAAGAAGCGTGACTGACGCCCGGTTCGCGCAGCTTCGGCTGCTGCGAACCCATGGCATCGGACCCGTCACCTGGCGGCAATTGATGGCGCGTTTCGGCGAGGCGCAGGCCGCGCTCGACGCCCTGCCCCATCTTGCCCGGCGCGGCGGCGGCGAAGCCCCCAAGGCCGCCGACCCGGCGGTGATCGCGCGTGAGATCGAGACGGTCGCGCGGCTGGGAGCACGCCATGTCCTGCTGGGGGAGCCCGATTACCCCGCGCTGCTCGCTGAACTCGACACCGCCCCGCCCGCGCTGATCATCCGCGGCGACATCGGGCTGGCGCAGCGCGGCGGCGTGGCGCTGGTCGGTGCGCGCAACGCCTCGGCCGCGTCGTGCCGCTTCGCACGCGGACTGGCGCAGGACCTCGCAGCGCAGCGCCTGCCCGTCACCTCCGGCTTGGCGCGCGGGATCGATACGGCGGCGCATATCGGCGCGCTGGAGGGCGGGACGATCGGCGTCATCGCCAGCGGCATCGACATCGCCTTCCCGCCCGAAAACGCCCGGTTGCAGGAGGAGGTCGCGACGCGTGGCCTGCTGATCGCCGAGCAACCGCCGGGGACGCAGCCGCTCGCCCGCCACTTCCCCTCGCGCAACCGGATCATCGCAGGCCTCGCGCAAGGCACGGTGGTGGTCGAGGCCGCGCCGCGCTCCGGCTCGCTGATCACCGCGCGGCTGGCGGGCGAGGCGGGGCGCGAGGTCATGGCGGTGCCCGGCCACCCGGCCGATCCGCGCGCGCAAGGATGCAACATGCTGATCCGCGAGGGTGCGACGCTGATCCAGTCGGCGGCCGATATCCTCGAACAAATCCGCCCCATCGACGCCCGCATGGTCCGCGCGCCCGAAAGTCCCTACACGCCCCCGCCGCCGCAGGAGGCGAGCGATGCCGATCGCACACGCGTCACCGATCTGCTCGGCCCGGTGGCGGTGAGCGTCGACGAACTCATCCGCCAAAGCGGCCGCCCTCCCGCCATCGTCCAGACGATCCTGCTCGAACTGGAGCTGGCCGGACGGCTGGAACGCCATGCGGGCGGGCGGGTGGCGCTGACATGATCCAGACCGAACGCCTGACTCTGCGCCCCTACACGGTCGCAGATTACGACGCCTATGCCGCGATGGTCGCCGATCCGGTGGTGGTTCGCCATGCCGGGGCACCGATGACCGGCGAGGAGGCGTGGATGCGGCTGCTGCGCTTCATCGGCCATTGGTCGGTGTTCGGCCACGGGCTGTTCGCGGTTCTGGATCGGACGACCGGCCAGTATCTCGGCGAGACCGGATTCATGGATTTCCACCGCGAGGTCACGCCCAGGCTGGATACCTTTCCAGAGGCCGCCTGGGTCTTTACCCGCGCCGCGCATGGCAAGGGCTATGCCTATGAGGCCGCCGCCGCCGCGCATCGTTGGATGGACGAGCATCATGCTCCGCCCGCGACCCAGTGCATGATCTCACCCGCCAACCAGCACTCCATCCGGCTGGCGGAAAAGCTGGGCTATCGCCCGCATGATCGGTCACAGTATCGCGATCAGGACGTCCTTCGTTATCTCCGCCTCGCCGAAAACAGCGCCGACAAGACCCGGACGCCATGAAGACTGACGACCTCGCCCCCCGCCGCGTCCTCGCCGACACCTTCGCCTTCGTGCGAGCGCAGCCGGGCTTCATCGCCATGATGATCGCGATCGATGCGGTGCCGCAGATCGCGATGGAATATTCCCCCGGCGACTGGACGCGGCTGAGCAGCCTGTTGGGGCTGGTGACGCTGTATCTCCAGTTGCTGGTCACCTTTCGCGCGCTGGCGCATGCCGGGCTGACCCATCCCGACCAGCCCGAGGATCGCCCCACCGATGGACGCTATCCGGGCGCGTTCCTGCTCAGCCTGCTGACGTTCCTGACCGTCGCGATCGGCTTGGTGCTGCTGATCGTACCGGGTGTCCTGCTGCTCGCGCTCTGGAGCCTGGCGCTGCCTGCGCTGGCGGCCGAGCGGCTGCCGGCCGTATCAGCCATGCGGCGAAGCTGGGTCCTGACGCGCCCCTATCTTGCGTCGTTCGTCGGCCTCGTACTGCTCGCCGCGGTACCCTTTCTGGCCGTGCTGGCCCTTGTTGCGGTGGCGGCCCTGATCCCGAGCTTCGACAGTCCCAACAGCCTGGCGGTGGCCGACATGCTCCTGTCGGTCTGGGCGATACTGACCCCCGCCTTCTGGGCGTGTGCCTATGCGGCGCGGCGGCGGATGGACGATGACATCGACCGCGACGGCACCGACTTGACGCCTCCCGACCTTCCCCTCCACTCTCGCACGTACGTGTGAGACTTCCTAGTTAGGCCCAATGCAACTCGTCATCGTCGAATCGCCCGCCAAGGCGAAAACCATCGAGAAATATCTGGGTTCGGACTACCGCGTCCTCGCCAGCTATGGTCACGTCCGCGACCTGCCGCCCAAGGACGGCTCGGTCGACCCCGACCAGAATTTTTCGATGGAGTGGGAAAACTACGCGGACAAGGCGCGTCAGCTCAAAGCCATTGCCGACGAGGCCAAGAAGGCCGACCGACTGATCCTGGCCACCGACCCTGATCGCGAGGGCGAGGCGATTTCCTGGCACGTGCAGGAGGTTCTGAAGAACCGCAAGGCGCTGCCCGACAAGGTCGAGCGCGTGACGTTCAACGCGATCACCAAGCCCGCCATCCTGCACGCCATGCAGAATCCGCGCGAGCTGGATACCGACCTGATCGACGCCTACCGGGCGCGCCGCGCGCTCGACTATCTGGTTGGCTTCACCCTGTCGCCGGTGCTGTGGCGCAAGCTGCCCGGTGCCAAGTCGGCGGGCCGCGTCCAGTCGGTGGCGCTGCGCCTGATCGTGAGCCGCGAGCGCGAGATCGAAGCCTTCAAGCCCCAGGAATATTGGTCGGTGACGGCCGATATGGAGCAGGACGGCACCCCCTTCGTCGCGCGCCTGGTCCAGTGGGAGGGCAAGAAGCTCGACCGCCTGTCGATCGGCAATGAAGGCGACGCCAAGCGCGCCAAGGCCGATGTCGAGGCGGGTCGGTTCCAGGTCCAGTCGGTCGAGACCAAGCCCGCGACGCGCAATCCGCCGCCGCCCTTCACCACCTCGACCCTGCAACAGGAGGCCGCGCGCAAGCTGGGCTTCTCCGCCGATCACACGATGCGGATCGCGCAGCAGCTCTACGAGGATGGCGCGATCACATACATGCGTACCGATGGCGTCCAGATGGACGGATCGGCCATCTCGGCGGCGCGCAAGGCCGTCGCCGAGCGCTATGACGCCTCCTACGTCCCCGACAAGCCGCGCATGTACCAGTCCAAGGCGAAGAACGCGCAGGAAGCGCACGAGGCGATTCGCCCGACCGACTTCTCGCGCGATCGTGCCGGTTCGGGCGATCATGGCCGTCTCTACGACCTGATCTGGAAGCGCGCATTGGCGAGCCAAATGGCCTCGGCGCGGATGGAGCGGACCACCATCGACATGGCCGACGGCACCGGCCGTCACGTCCTGCGCGCGACCGGCCAGGTCGTGCTCTTCCCCGGCTATCTGGCGCTCTATGAAGAAGGCCAGGACGACAGCCAGGATGAAGAGGCGCGCCGCCTCCCCCGCCTGCGCGAGGGCGATGCCCCCGCCAAGAAGGAGGTGAAGGCCGAGCAGCACTTCACCCAGCCGCCGCCGCGCTTCTCCGAGGCGTCGCTGGTCAAGCGGATGGAGGAACTGGGCATCGGGCGTCCGTCGACCTATGCCTCGATCATCAAGACGCTGAAGGACCGGGCCTATGTCCGCGTCGAGAAGAACCGCTTCTTTGCCGAGGAGAGCGGGCGACTGGTGACGGCGTTCCTGGAACGCTTCTTCGAGAAATATGTCGGCTACGACTATACCGCCGAGCTGGAAGAGGAGCTGGACGACGTGTCCGGCGGCCGTGCCCAGTGGCAGGCGGTGCTCGACGCCTTCTGGCGCGACTTCAAGCCGCGCACCTCGGAGGTGATGGAGCAGCAACCCTCGGCGATCACCGCCGAACTGGACCAGTTCCTTGCGCCCTATCTCTTCCCCGAAAAGGCGGACGGGTCGGACCCGCGACTCTGCCCCAATTGCGGCGAGGGCAAGCTCGCCCTTCGTGGTGGCCGTTTCGGCGCGTTCATCGCCTGCTCCAACTATCCCGAGTGCAAATATACCCGCCGATTTGCTCAGGGCGGCGAAGGCGCGGGCGAGGATACCGGGCCGGAAACGCTGGGCCAGGACCCCGAAACCGGGCTGCCGGTCGAGCGCAAGTCGGGGCGGTTCGGCCCCTATATCCAGCTGGGCGAAGGCAAGGACGCCAAGCGCGCTTCGATCCCCAAGGATGTCGATCTCGACCTGGAATGGGCATTGAAGCTGCTCAGCCTGCCGCGCACCATCGGCAACCACCCGGAAACGGGCGAGCCGATCACCGCCTCGATCGGGCGCTATGGCCCCTATCTGGCGCATAGCGGCAAATATGCCCGCCTGACCTCGACCGCCGATGTGTTCGAGACGGGCATGAACGCCGCCGTGGTCAAGCTGGCCGAAGCGGCGGCGGGTGGCGGCCGCGCCGCGCGCGGAACCGCATCGCGCGAACCGCTCAAGGTGCTGGGCAAGCATCCACGTACCGAGGCGGAGATCAAGCTGATGGAGGGGCGCTACGGCCCTTACGTCACCGACGGCGAGACGAATGCGACCATCCCCAAGACGGTCGACAAGGATCAGCTGACGCTGGAAGAAGCCGCGCAGTTGATCGACGCGCGGGCGGCGGCCGCTCCGGCACGCAAGAAACCGGCGAAGAAGGCCGCAGCCAAGAAAGCGCCTGCCAAGACGGCAAAGGCAGCGGGGGACAAGAAGGCACCCGCGAAAAAACCGGCACCGAAGAAAGCGGCGGCCAAGAAGACGGCCGTGAAGGACACGAGCGAAGACTGATCCCGGCCTCCCCTGCCCGGGTTGGTCAGCGCGCGGTCGTGGAGACGATTCAGGCCGCGCGCATATGCTGCATCGTACCGTGCAGGAAAGCCCGCGCCTGACGCTGTGCCTCGGCGATTTCGCGGGCGGTCATGTCGCTGGCCACTTCGGCGCGCGCGATCTGTGCGGGCAGGAAACCCGCGACCGCGGCCAGGTTGAACCATTTATGCGCCTCGATCAGGTCCAGGCGCATCCCGCCCGATCCGGTCGAATAGGCGACACCCAGATCGTACATCGTCGCGCCGTCATCGGTCACCCGCTGATCGGCGAGGCGGCTTTCCATCAGGAAATGCGCGCTCTTGCTGCTGTTAGCCATGTCCTGCCCTCCTTACGGACCCCTGTTGTCCGTAAGGCTAGGCATATGACCAGAACGGTCACAAATTGGTTAACCGATTAACCGTCCGTGACAGCGATGTTATCGATCAGCCGGGTCGATCCCATCCGGGCGGCGGCCAGCAATCGGCGGGGGCGGTCGGTGGCGGTGTCGCCGGAACCATGGGACGTCAGCGTCTCGGCATCGGCCAGCTCGAGATAATCGACCTCGAACCCGGCGGCGGTCAGCGTGGCGCGCGCATCGGCCAGCACACTGGCGACATCCTCGCCCCGCCCGATCGCGCGCGCCGCCACGCCCAGCGCACGCGGCAGCGCCACGGCCTTGGCCCGCTGCTCCTCGTCCAGATAGATGTTGCGCGAGGACAGAGCGAGGCCGTCATCGTCGCGCTGGGTCGGCACGCCGACGATCTCGATGGGAAAGTCGAGGTCGGCGACCATGCGGCGGATCACCGCCAGCTGCTGGAAATCCTTCTCACCGAAATAGGCCGCATCCGGCCCGACCTGGTTGAACAGCTTGGCCACGACGGTCGCGACGCCGTCGAAATGGCCGGGGCGCGACGCCCCCTCCAGCGGCTCGGTCACGCCCGCGACGCGGATCGTCGTGGCGTGGCCCTCCGGGTACATGACCTCGACGCCGGGCAGCCAGAGCAGGTCGCAGCCCGCCTCGGTCAACATGCGGATATCGGCCTGCTCGCGCCGGGGATAGCGGCTCAGGTCCTCGCCCGCGCCGAACTGCTTCGGGTTGACGAAGATGGAGGCCACGACCTTGGTGCCGGGCCGCTTGGCCGCCTCGATCAGCGCGACATGCCCGGCATGGAGCGCGCCCATGGTCGGCACGAACGCCACGCGCGCGCCGTCGGCACGCAAGCTGGCGAGCGCCGCGACCAAGGCTTCGCGATCCCGAATGACTTCCACTGATTTTACCCCTCGTTCCCCACGCCCAGGGCTTCTATGTAGGGTGGCAACGGGGATCAATAAGGAAGCGACGAGTTGCCGGAACGGCTATCTTCCACGCACGTAATTGTCTTTGCCAATGAAAAAGGTGGCACTGGCAAATCGACCACGGCGGTTCACGTCGCCATCGCGCTGGCCGCCAAGGGGGCGCGGGTGGCCTGTCTGGACCTGGATCATCGCCAGCGCACCGTCGGCCGCTATCTGGACAACCGGGCCGAGACGATCAAGCGCACCGGGCACCAGCTGCCCATGCCGGTCCACGCGACCCATACCAGCCAGACGGAGGAAGGGTTCGAGGAGCTGTGGTTTGGCCTGTCGCAGGACGCCGACTTCCTGATCGTCGACACGCCGGGCCGCGACGATCATTTCGCGCGCACCGCCGCCGCCCTGTCGCACACGCTGGTCACGCCGATGAACGACAGCTTCGTCGACTTCGACCTGATCGGCCAGGTCGACCCGGAGACGTTCCAGGTCACGCGCCCCAGCTTCTATTCCGAGCTGATCTGGGACGCGCGCAAGCAGCGGGCGCGCGCTGATGGCACCACCATCGACTGGGTCGTGCTGCGCAACCGGCTTCAGCATATCGAGGCGCGCAACATGCGCCGCGTGTCGGACGCGCTGACCGACCTGTCGCGCCGGGTCGGCTTCCGGGTGATTCCGGGGCTGGGCGAGCGCGTCATCTATCGCGAGATGTTCCCCAACGGCCTGACCATGATCGATGCCAAGGAATTCGGCGCGATGGGCCTGGGCCATGTCGCCGCACGGCAGGAACTGCGCGAGATGATGGCGGCCTTGCAGCTGCCCGAGCTTGGGGCGGAAGCCGGCACCAAAGAGGCAGACGCCGCCGCATGAAATGGCTGATCGCGTTGGCTGTCATCTGGCTGGTGTGGCGCTATATGCCACGCCCCGCCAAGCGCAGCCCGGCGCCGCGCCTGCCCCGTGACGAGGCGGATGCGCTCGCCATTCTCGACCTGTCGCCCGGCGCGGATGCCGAGGCGATCCGCCAGGCGCATCGTCGGCGGATCGGACAGGTCCATCCCGATCGCGGCGGCTCGGCCGACCTGACGCGGCGGGTGAATGCGGCGCGCGACCTGTTGCTGGCTCGGCGCGATGCCTGATCCTGGGGCTGAACGGGTCGCGGCGATCCACCCCAGTGCCTGCCGCGAATATGACGTGCGCGGCACCGTGCCCGAGACGCTGGACGAGGGCGCGGCCTATGCGGTCGGGCGCGGCTTCGCCACGCGGGTGCGGAAAGCGGGCGGCACCCGCGTCGCGGTGGGGCGCGACGGGCGGTTGAGTTCGCCTATGCTGGAGGCCGCGCTGATCGAGGGTCTGACCGACAGCGGTGTCGACGTCATACGCCTGGGGCTGGGCCCCACGCCGATGGTCTATTTCGCCGAGGCGACCCTAGAAGTGGACGGCGCCGTACAGGTAACGGGCAGTCATAACCCCCGCGACGACAATGGCTTCAAGATGGTGCTGCAGCATCGCCCCTTTTTTGGCGAGGATGTGCAGGACCTGGCGCGGATGGCGGCGGCGCGCGACTGGACCGATGGCACCGGGCAGGTCACCGAGCATGACATCCTCGACGCCTATGTCGACCGGCTGATGGCGGGTTACGCGGGCGGCGAATATCGCATCGGCTGGGACTGTGGCAGCGGCGCGGCGGGCCCCGTCATCGAAAAGCTGGTCCAGCGCCTGCCGGGTGAGCACCATACGCTGTTCACCGATGTGGATGGTCATTTCCCGCATCATCACCCCGATCCGACGGTCGAGAGCAACCTAGACGCGCTGAAGGCGCTGGTGGCGGAGAGACGGCTCGATTTCGGATTCGCTTTCGACGGCGATGGCGACCGGATCGGCGCGGTCGATGGCCAGGGCCGGGTGATCTGGGGCGACCAGATATTGATGCTGCTGGCGGGGCCCGCGCTCGCCCAATATCCCGGCGCGCCGATCGTGGCGGACGTGAAGGCCAGCCAGGCGCTGTTCGACCATATCCAGGGTTTGGGCGGCCAGCCGGTGATGTGGAAAACCGGCCACAGCCTGGTGAAGACCAAGATGGTCGAGACGGGCGCGCCGCTGGGCGGCGAGATGTCGGGCCATATGTTCTTCGCCGGGGAATGGTATGGCTTTGACGACGCGCACTATGCCGCGATCCGTCTGATTCGCAGCGTCCATCTGGCGGGCCGATCGATGACCGAACTGCGCGGTGCGATGCCCGCGATGATCGACATCCCCGAGACGCGAATCGCGGTGGCGGAGGCCGACAAGTTCGCGATCGTCGAGCGGGTGGCCGAGGCGCTGCGGGCCGAGGGCGCGGAGGTCAACGACACCGATGGCGTGCGGGTGCGGACGGCGGATGGCTGGTGGCTGCTGCGCGCCTCCAATACCCAGGCTGCGCTGACCGTGCGCGCGGAGGCGGGGGATGCGTTCGGTCTGGAGCGAGTGCTGGCCGATCTGGACCGGCATCTCGCGGCGCAGGGCGTGCGGCGTTAAAGGTTCGCACAGAGGCGCGGAGAACGCAGAGGCCTACAGGCGCTGCCGCGACTGCGGCATGAGGCCATGATTTGACAGAGAACCGGCGCTAACCGCGGATAACCTTCTCTGCGTCCTCTGCGCCTCTGCGCGAAAAATCTTCTTCGTGTCTTCGCGCCTTCGCGTGAACCCGACTTACCAACCCCGTTCAGCCTGAGCGAAGTCGAAGGCCAAGGGAAACCAGCGGGGCGGAGAACCAAAGTCCCCCGCCCCCACGATCAAATTTCCCCGATCATTCCGGCCAGCACTTCCAGGCACGACACGCCTAGCTTCGCCGAGCGTTCGCCCGACCAGCCATGCACCGCGTCGGGGTTGGGATCGTGATCCTTGAACGGCATTTCCAGCGTCACCGACACCGCCCCGAATCGCTCGGCGAGCTGGTTGGTCGACATCGCCAGATTCGCCCGGCCCGGCCCCGACTTCTCATACCCCATCTGGGTCTGGAAATCGGGCGTATGCGCGGCCAGGCGGCGGCCGAATTCATAGAATTTGGCGCCGTGTTCCTCGGTCCAGCTGGGAATCCCCTCAAATCCGGCGATGAAATTGGCCGGAATCGCCTCGTCGCCATGCGCGTCGATCGCGAAGTCGACGCCGGTCTGGTCCATCCGGTTGCGCACGCACAGCACTTCGGGGCTGCGCTCGGGGGTCGGATCATGCCATTCGCGGTTCAGGTTCACGCCCACCGCATTGGTCCGCAAATGCCCGCGCCGCGTGCCGTCCGGGTTCATGTTGGGCACGACATGGACGGTCGCCGCCGCCAGCAGCGACTCGGCCGCCGGGCTAGTTAGCCAGTCGAGCGCCCCCTCCATCCACCATTCGGCCATCGATTCGCCCGGATGTTGGCGTGCGTAGAGCCATACCTGCTTCGGCCCGGTGCCCAGGCGGAAATAATCGATCGGCTGACCGTCCAGGGTGACGCCGATTTCCTCGTGATGGACGCCGCGCCCGGCGATTCGCGCGACCAGATCATGGTGACGCTCCATCGTGTAGGGCTCGAAATAGGCGAACCAGGCGAGATCGCTCTCGCCCGCCCACTGCCATTCGATCACGCCATCGGCATAGGTCGTCGGTGTCATCCGCCAGTCCAGCCGGTCGGTCGAGGCGCGCACCTGATAATGCGGCCAGCCATCGGCAAAGGCCGACCCCGCGCCGTTCAGGATACGAAAGGTCAGCGTCCGCCCCTTCGCCCCGCCGACGCGGAAGTAGAACCACTGGTAGAAGTCCGAATCCTTGTCGGCGACGATTTCCAGGTCGACCCGGTCGCCGTCGACGCGCACGACACGAATGTTGCCGCCGTCGAAGGACGCATTGATGGTCAGCGTCATTGCGTCACTTCACCTCGATCGTGCGGCCCGATTCGCCGGGGAATTTGGTGAAGAGCGCATCGGCCAGCTTGGTCGCCTGCGCCTGGGCATCCAGCTTGGCGAGAGTTTCGACCGGCGCCATGTTGCGCGCGCTGCCTTCCCAGATCGGCGACTGGTCGACTCGGCGCTTGATCTGGACCGACAATTCGGTGCCGATGATCTCCTGCGGACGGCTCTTGCCGATCGGGAAGCTCACGCCCCCGCCCAGGCCGACGCCGCCGCCGCGACCGCCGGAGAAGCTGCCGCCGCCCAGGCCGATCGAGAAGGGTGACGGGCGCGGCGGCCCGAGTCGATTGGCGCGGGTGAAGGAGACGGTGGCGATATAGTCCGGCTGCGCGTCACCCTGCGCCACCGAATAGCCGTTGCGCAGCAGCGCGGTCTCGACTGCGGCGGCATAGGTCTTGAACTCGATGCTGGCCGGACCCGTGCTCGACAGCGGCTCGACCCGGATGGTCCCGCGCGCGATCGGCTCGCCCAGGTGATAGCGGATCACCTCGGTCGGCGGCATACGCCCGCCCGTGGTGGAACAGGCGGCCAGCGTTCCGGCGGCGGCCGCGAGGATCAGGAGCGAGCGGGCTTTCATGCGTTGAAGACACCTTGAAGGATGTTACGGATGGGCAACGCATGACATATGGCGGTTGATCCGGTGGCGAAAGGGGCGCGATGCATCCTGATCGTCTTGTCATGCCCCAACCTTGACTTGCCGAACCTTGACTTGAACGCCGGTTGCCACTAGGCGGCGACGCTTTCCAGATCACCCTCCAGTTCAAAAGAAGCGAATCGATCATGAAGATCCGCAATTCCCTGAAGTCGCTCAAGGATCGTCACCGGGACAACCGCGTGATCCGCCGTCGCGGCCGCACCTACGTCATCAACAAGACCAACCGTCGTTTCAAGGCGCGCCAGGGCTAATCAGCCCTGATGCCGGTCGAATCGAACGGGACGGACGCCTTGTCCGCCACGCGTGCCGATCGGCCGACCGCCGTCATCTTCGACGTCGGTCGCGTCCTTTACGACTGGGACCCGCGCATCCTGTATCGGCGCCTGATCGCGGACGATCGGGCGCTCGATGCGTTTTTGCGCGATGTCGTCACGACCGAATGGCATTTCCAGCATGATGCTGGCCGCGACTTCGCCGACACCTCGGCGGAGCTGATCGCGCTGTATCCGCAGCATGCCGAGTTGATCGCCGCCTGGGGCCCGCGTTTTCGCGAGAGCATCGGCGATCCGATTCCGGGAATGCACGAACTGGTCGCCGAACTCGATTCGGCGGGCGTCCCGTTGTTCGCAATCACCAACTTCAGCCACGAGTTCTGGCCACCCTTTCGCGTGGCCGAAGCGGCACTGTTCGATCGCTTTCGCGATATCGTGGTGTCGGGCGACGAAAAACTGGTGAAGCCCGATCCCGCCATCTACCGCCTCGCGCTCGCCCGATTCGGGCTGGAGCCGGGCGAGGCGGTGTTTATCGACGACAACCGCGCCAATATCGACGCCGCGGCCGCGCTGGGCATTCACGCGTTGCACTTCACCGATGAAGCGACGTTACGGCCGCAGCTTCAGGCTTTGGGGCTCTGGTGGCCTGACGAGGCGGTCGGCCTAGGTACAGTCCAAAGCCGCATAGAAATTTACCGAGTCAGCGACGCCAGCTGCGCCTGATTGGCCTGGCTCGCCTCGGTTTCCAGCAGCGACGGGTCGAAATGATCGCCGACCATCTGATCGGTGACGATCACATTCGTCCCAACCGAGGTGATCGAAAACAGCTTCTTGGCAAAAACGGCGGGCAGGCGGATGCAGCCGTGCGAATCGGGAAATCCCGGATTGTTGCCCGCATGTAGTGCGACGCCATCCCAGGTCAGTCGCTGCATGAACGGCATCGCGGCGTCGTTATACAGGTTGCTGCGATGCATTTCGCGCTTCTGTAAGATGGGGAAGGTGCCGGTGGGCGTGTCCTTGCCATCCTTGCCGGTCGACACCGAGGCCGCGGCTATCATCGCCTCGCCCCGATAGACATAGGCACGCTGCATGGGCAGGCTTACCACCACGGTGACCGGCTGGGTCACGGGGTCGACCGCCGCCATTTGCGGATCGGCCCAGACGAAGCGGTTCGGAGCCAGTGCGGCCGCGGCCTGGGCGATGGTCGCGGTGGCAGGCCCTTCATCGGCGGCCATGGCTGGCGCAGCCAGACCCAGCGACGCAAAGCCCAGCAGGGCGGAAAAAGCAAAAGCCTTCATATCCCTTTTCCTTGGCGAGTTCACGAAATTTTAAACACGTCAACCCAGAATTTGTGCCAAGCGAAAATTTTTGCGGAACGGCGGAACTTACGCCGAGTCGATGGAACCAAGCGATCAACGGATCAAGGGACGGGCAGAAAAACCGCCCCTTCTCTGCTATCTAGGAGTCGCGGGATTTCTGGGGTTGAAGGACCAAAATGCACGATAATCTGGACGCGGCGCCGGGTCGGCGCGCGCTGTTGAAGAACGCGCTGGTGCTCGCCGGGGCATTGGCGGTTCCGGGGGCGGCAAGTGCCCGGGGGCGGCTGACGGCAAGTGATCTGCGCCCCGTGCGCCAGCCACCGCTGCCGACGCGCCCAACCATGCCATCGCCGATCCCGGCCCAGCCGATCCTGGCGTCGTCGCGGGTCGTCCGGCCGGAACTGCTGCGCCAGGCCATGGCCTCGCTCCAGCGGCACGGATCGCAGGTACAGCGGCGTGATCGCATGGCGATCGTTGATTTCGCGGTCGGCTCTTCCGAACCGCGCCTCCATCTGGTCGATCTGGTCAGCGGCCGGAGCAACTCGCTGCTCGTTTCGCACGGCAGCGGTTCAGACCCGTCGCACAGCGGCTATCTTCAGCGCTTTTCCAATGCGTTCAATTCGAATGCCAGCTCGGAAGGCGCCTTCCTGACCGACGAATATTATGTCGGCAAGCATGGTCGGTCGCAGCGGCTGGTCGGCCTCGATCCGACCAACAACAATGCACTGGACCGCGCGATCGTGATCCATTCGGCCTGGTACGCCAATCGCGACATGATCAGGACGCACGGCATGCTCGGCCGCAGCCAGGGCTGCTTCGCGGTCGGCGAGAACGAGTTGGACCGCGTGTTCGCCAATCTCGGCCCCGGCCGGATGATCTACGCCGCCAAGGTGTGAAGCGTCCTACTCCTCCCCTGCAAGGGGAGGGGGACCAGCGAAGCTGGTGGAGGGGTGTCCCGCTCTCGATAGGATGACACCCCTCCGTCATCGCTAACGCGATGCCACCTCCCCTTGCAGGGGAGGAAGGGAAACGACATTGCGATCCCCCACCGGGGTGGGTAAGTCCCCGATCCTCATGGCCCAACCGCTGATCATCGCCGTCCCCAAGGGACGCATCCTGGCCGAGGCGCTGCCGCTGCTCGCCGCCGCCGGCATCCGGCCCGAACCCGCCTTCACCGACAAGGACAGCCGCGCGCTGCGCTTCGCGACCGATGTGCCGGGCATCGAGCTGATCCGCGTCCGTGCCTTCGACGTCGCCACCTTCGTCGCGCATGGCGCGGCGCAGCTGGGCATCGTCGGGTCGGATGTGCTGTCCGAATTCGGCTATTCCGAGCTGTACGCGCCGGTCGACCTGAAAATCGGTCATTGCCGCATCTCGGTCGCCGAGCCCGCCGCGATGGCGGAAAGCGACGATCCGCGCGGGTGGAGCCATGTCCGCGTCGCGACCAAATATCCGCATATCACCAGCCGCCATTTCGCCGCGCGCGGGGTGCAGGCCGAGTGCGTCAAGCTGAACGGTGCGATGGAACTGGCCCCCACGCTGGGTCTGGCGCCGCGTATCGTCGACCTGGTGTCGTCGGGCCGCACGCTGAAGGAAAACGGGCTGGTCGAGGTCGAGGTGATCGAGGAGGTCACCTCGCGCCTGGTCGTCAATCGCGCGGCGATGAAGACGCGCGCGCCAGTCGTGCCGCTGGTCGAGGCATTCCGCCGCGCGGTCGCCGAGAGGGAAGCCGCATGATCCGCCTCGATACGACGGAAGCGGGCTTTGCCGCCGCCTTCGACGCGCTGGTCGATGCCCGGCGCGAGAGCGATGCCGATGTCGCGCGCGACGTACAGGTCATCCTGCGCGCGGTGCGCGACGATGGCGAGGCGGCGGTGGCGGCCTTCACCAAGCAGTTCGACGGCCATGACCTTGCCGAGACCGGGTGGCGGATCGAGCCCGCCGATTGCCGTGCGGCCTATGAGGCGCTGGAGCCCGAACTCCGCGCCGCGCTCGACCTCGCCGCCGCACGCATCCGTGCCTATCACGAAAAGCAGAAGCCGACCGACACCGACTATGTCGATGCGCAGGGCGTGCGGCTGGGCGCGCGCTGGACGGCGGTGGATGCGGCGGGGATCTATGTGCCCGGCGGACGCGCCGCCTATCCCTCCTCGCTGTTGATGAACGCGATCCCCGCCAAGGTGGCGGGTGTCGAACGGCTGGTGATGGTCACCCCGACACCCAAGGGCGAGATCAACCATCTGGTCCTCGCCGCCGCCCATCTCGCGGGGGTGGACGAAGTGTGGCGCGTCGGCGGCGCGCAGGCGATCGGCGCGCTGGCCTATGGCGCCGGGCGCATCCAGCGGGTCGATGTCGTCACCGGCCCCGGCAATGCCTGGGTCGCGGAGGCCAAGCGCCAGGTCTATGGCATGGTCGGCATCGACATGGTGGCGGGCCCCTCCGAAATCGTCGTGGTCGCGGACGGCAAGAACGATCCCGACTGGATCGCCGCCGACCTGCTGAGCCAGGCCGAGCATGACACGGTTACCCAGTCGATCCTGTTCACCGACGACGCCGACTTCGCTGACCGTGTCGCCGAAGCCGTCGACCGGCAAATCCCCGAACTGGCCACCGCCAGCGTCGCGCGCACCGCCTGGGACGCGAACGGCGCGATCATCGTCGTCGAGTCGCTGGAGGCCGCGATGCCGCTGGTCGACCGGCTGGCGCCCGAGCATCTGGAACTGGCGGTGGACGAGCCGCAAGAGTTGTTCGACCGCCTGCGCCATGCGGGCTCGGTGTTCCTGGGCCGCCATACGCCGGAAGCCATCGGCGATTATGTCGCTGGGCCGAACCATGTCCTGCCCACCGGCCGCCGTGCGCGCTTCGCCAGCGGGCTGTCGGTGCTCGACTTCATGAAGCGCACCAGCTTCCTGGGCCTGACCGAAACCGCGCTCAACGAACTGGGTCCCGCGACGGTCGCACTGGCCCATGCCGAGGGGCTTCCCGCCCATGCCAAGTCGGTGGCGCTGCGGCTGCGGCTCAACCGGTGATCGTCACGCCCGCCGCGCCGGAGCATTCGCAAGGATGGCTGGCGCTGCGGGCGATGCTTTGGGGCGAGGAAGCAGGCGAACCGGCGGAGATTGCCGGACGGCTGGCCAAGGGCGGCGGCTTCGTCGCGCTGGAGAACGCCCGGGTGATCGGTTTCGCCGAGGCTGCCATCCGGCACGATTACGTCAATGGCTGCGACACCTCACCGGTGCTGTTCCTCGAAGGGCTGTGCGTCGATCCGGCCCATCGGCGACGGGGCGTGGCCGGTGCGCTGGTCGCGGCGGTGGCCGACTGGGGCAAGGCGCAGGGGTGCACCGAGTTCGCGTCGGATGCCGAATTCGACAATATCGGCTCTCATGCGATGCACCGCGCGCTCGGCTTCGTCGAGACCGAACGGGTGGTCTATTTCCGCCGGATGCTTTGAGGGTTCCCGCCCCCTCTCCCAAAATGCGTGACGGATTGACGACAGCCCGGTAAAGGCCCGCCAATGACTCGTCCTCCAGCCCGTACCCAGGCGCGCGCCGCCGCGCGTCTCGCCGCCGTCCAGGCGCTCTATCAGCATGACATGGAACAGACCCCGTTGGCGGCGCTGCTCCACGAATTCCACAATCACCGCATCGGCGCGACCATCGAAGACGTGGAATATGCCGATGCCGACACCGATTTCTTCGACGACATCGTCAAGGGCGTCCATGCGCGGCTGGGCGAGATCGATGTGATGATCGAGGGCAAGTTGGCCTCGGGCTGGACGCTGAACCGGCTCGACCGGCCGATGAAGGCGATCCTGCGCGCGGGCACCTATGAATTGATTGCGCGCCATGACGTGCCGGTCGGCGCAGTCATCAGCGAATATGTCGATGTCGCCCACGCCTTTTACGAGAAGCGCGAATCGGGCTTCGTCAACGGCCTGCTCGACGCGATCGCCAAGGTCGCGCGGGCCTGATCCCTCACCCGCCCCGATGACCGAGGCGGAGTTCATCGCCGCGTTGCGCCGGATGCCGCTGCATCCCGGTGCGCGCGGACTGGTCGACGACAGCGCGGTGATCGACGCCGGGCCGCTGGTCGTCACCACCGACACGCTGGTCGAAGGCGTGCATTTCCTGCCCGACGACCCGCCCGCCGATATCGCGTGGAAGCTGGTCGCCACCAACCTGTCCGACCTGGCCGCCAAGGGGGCGCTGGTCGAAGGGGTACTGCTCAACTATCCGCTGGGCGACTCCACCTGGGACCGCGCCTTTCTGGACGGGCTGGGGACGGTATTGACTTGCTTCGACACGCGGCTGATCGGCGGCGATACGGTGTCGAAGCGCGGCCCCCGCACCCTGACGCTGACCGCCTTCGGCCGCGACGCCGCCGCCCCCTCGCGGGATGGTGCGCAAGACGGCGACGCCTTGTGGGTCACCGGCACCATCGGCGATGCCGGCCTGGGCCTGGCGATTGCGCAGGCAGGCCATGGCCCGGTCGCGCTGCGCGATGCCTATCGCCGCCCCTTTCCGCGACTGAGTGAGGGCCGCGCGCTGGGGCCCATCGTCCATGCGATGATGGACGTATCCGACGGGCTGCTGATCGACGCCCACCGAATGGCGCGGGCGAGCGGACTGGCGGTGACGGTCGCGCTCGATCGGGTCCCGCTGTCGGAAGCGGCGCGGGCATTCGGCGGCACCGACCGGGCAGCACGACTGGCCGCCGCGACCGCCGGGGACGATTACGAGCTGCTCTTTGCCTTGCCCGCCGGTATCGCGCCGCCGGTCGCCGCCACGTGTGTCGGCAGCTTCGGGCCTGGCGGCGGTCTGATCCTGATCGACTCGGGGAAACCGATCCCGCCGCCGCCCCGCTGGGGCTATGAGCACGCCCCCGAACGCTGAATCCCCTTTCTTCCCTTGGTTACGCTGTTAATCTGGATTGGTTCGGCCCCTGGGGAGTGGTGCCGACATGGGGGGGTCGGGAATGCGTGGGGTAAGGAAGCTGGGCGCGTCGGTGGCGGCGCTCGCGTTGATGGCGCTGACGGGCATGACGCAGAATGCGGGCCAGACACCGCCCGCCCCACCGACCCCAACCCCGGCCAGTCCAACCGAGACGGGCCCCCTGCCGGTCGAAGCCTTTGCCGCGCTGCCCGAATTCGAGGGACCTGCCCTGTCGCCTGATGGCACCCGCATCGCGGGCAAGCGGGCGCTGAACGGCAAGCAATATCTGATGGTCGTCCCGCTGATCAAAGGCCATGGCAAGACCGCGCTGGCGGCGCTGAGCGACAAGGTCGACGTCAACTGGTGGCGCTGGGTCAATGACGAATGGCTGGTCGTTGGACTGGGCAGCCAGGACGTGATCCAGGGTGAGGAATATTATGTCACCCGCCTGATCGGTGTCCGCGCCGACATGCAGAAGACGGTGAAGATCGATTGGGACAATTCGGGCTTCCGCGCCGACGAGGTGTTGTGGACCGCACATGACGGCACTCCGCGCCTGCTGTTCGCCAAGCAGACCGGCATCTATTCCATGTCGGACGTCTACCCCTCCGTCTATGAAGCGGATGTCTCGACCGGGCGGGTCAAGCGGATTGCGAGCGGGCAGACCGATGTGTGGGACTGGTATGCCGACGGCCAGGGCCAATTGCGCATGGGCGTGCGCTACAGCGACGACACCCGTCAGAAGAGCATCCTTTATCGCCAGTCCAACGCCGAGCCCTTCCGCACCATCGCACGGGCCGATGGCCGGAAGGACGAATCGGTGCTGGTGCCCAGCGTCTTTCGTCCCAACGGCACCGCGCTGGCGATCGATGACAGCGACGGATATGACGCACTGTATGAAGTTTCGCTGCCCGACCTAAAGCTGGGCCGCAAGCTCAGCACCGTCACCGGTTATGACATCGACGGCATCATCAAGACTGCGACGGGCGACGATGTTTCGGCGATCCGCTACACCGATCAATATTATCACGACGCCTGGACCGACCCGCGGATCAAGGAATTGCAGGATGCGATCGACAAGTCGGTGGCGCCGCGCCGCGCCGAGATCGTGTCCTGGAACACCGCGCGCACCCGTTTCCTGGTGACGGTCAGCAGCCCGTCCTCGGCGGGGTCGCTCTATTATTGGGATACCGATTACGGCAACATGCAGTTCCTGTCCTGGGCCAATCCCCAGTTGAAGGGTCAGCGGCTGTCGCCCGTCCGTACCCTGCGCTATCCCGCCCGCGACGGCACCTCGATCGAGGCGATCCTGACCATGCCGCGCGGACGCGGGACCAAGAACCTGCCGCTGATCGTCATGCCACATGGCGGCCCCTTCGCCCGCGATTCCGAAAGCTGGGACTGGTGGAGCCAGTATCTGGCCGAGTTGGGCTATGCGGTGATCCAGCCGAATTATCGGGGTTCCTCGGGCTATGGCACCGCCTTCGCCAAGAAGGGGCAGGGCGAATGGGGCCTGAAGATGCAGGACGATCTGGACGACGCAGTCGCCTATCTGACGAAGGAAGGCATCGCCGATCCCAAACGCGCCTGCATGGTCGGGGCCTCCTATGGCGGCTATGCCGCGATGCGCGCGGCCCAGCGCAACAGCGCGCTCTATCGTTGCGCCGTGTCCTATGCGGGGGTGTCCGATCTTCAGGCGATGAAACGCTACGATTCGCGATTCCTGTTCGGCAAGACGCGCGCCGACTGGCTGCAGAAACAGGCACCCGACTATCACGCCGTCTCGCCCCGCTTCGGCGCGGCCGACATGGCGATCCCGCTGCTGATCGTGCACGGCAAGGAGGACAAGCGTGTGCCGGTCAACCAGTCGCGGATGATGGTGTCCGCGCTGAAGGCGGCGGGCAAGCAGGTGAATTATATCGAGCAGCCGCTGGCCGACCACCATTTCACCCGCGCCGAGGACCGGCTGGAATTCCTGAAGGCGATGGCCGCGTTCCTGGCCAAACATAACCCCGCCTGACGATTCTCCCCGCACGCGGGGAGGATTGCAAAACCGTGTTCCATCCCCATATCCTGGGTTGAACGGCCACGCCTTTCCTTTTGGCGGCTTTGCGGCTATGGCGGCGCCTCTTCGACATACCCTAAAACAAGACGAACCGAGGTATTTTTTGGCCAAGGAAGAACTGCTCGAGATGCGCGGCCGCGTGGTGGAACTGCTCCCCAATGCGATGTTCCGCGTCCAGCTCGAGAATGATCACGAGATCCTGGGGCATACGGCGGGCAAGATGCGCAAGAACCGCATCCGCGTGCTGGTCGGCGACGAAGTGCTCGTCGAGCTGACGCCGTACGACCTTACCAAGGGCCGGATCACCTACCGCTTCAAGTGAGCGACCGGCCTCCCATGCCGCTCGTCCTTGCATCCTCTTCCCCGCGCCGCCGCGATCTGCTGGCGCGGCTGGGAGTCGTGCCCGACCGCACGGCCTCGCCCGATATCGATGAAGCGCCCCGCCCCGCCGAGCTGCCCCGTGTTTACGCGCTGCGGCTGGCGGTGGAAAAGGCGCACGCGGTTGACCGTGCCGAAGGTGAGGTGGTCGTCGCGGGCGACACCACCATCGCACTCGGTCGCCGCATCCTGCCCCCCGCCGAGACCGAGGAAGTCCAGCGCAAGCTGCTGCGCCTGATGTCCGGGCGGCGGCACCATGCGCTGTCCGCCGTCTGCGTCATCGACGCGACCGGCAAGGCACGCACCCGGCTGGCCGACACGATCGTGGCGTTCAAGCCGCTCTCCGACGACGAAATCGACGCCTACATCGCTTGCGGCGAGGGGCTGGGCAAGGCTGGCGGCTATGCCATCCAGGGCCGTGCCGAGGCGTTCGTCCGCTTCCTACAGGGGTCGCATTCGGGTGTCATCGGCCTGCCGCTGTTCGAGACGCGCGCGCTGCTGAAGGCCGCCGGGCTCCCGCTTGTCTGAATGGCTCTATGAGGCCGGAATCGGCGAGGCGCGCGCCGCGCTGGTCGAGGATGGCCGCATCGTCCAGGCCGCGATCGAGCTGACGGCCACGCTGACCGTCGGCACGGTGGCGGCGGGGCGGCTGGTCGAACTGCTCCCCGGTCGGCAGGGGCGGGTGACGCTGGCGAGCGGCGGCGACGTGCTGCTGGCGCCGGTGCCCAAGGGGATGACGCAAGGATCGGCGCTGACCGTCCTCGTTACCCGCGAGGCCATCCCCGAGCGCGGCCGCTCGAAACTGCCCAAGGCGGTGGTCGCACCCGAGGACGCCGTACCTGGGCCGGGCCCCGATCTGCGCGCGCGAATCGCCGCAATGGATATTCCCGTCCGCGAATTGCTGTCCCATCAACCCGACGACCTCGAAGCGGCGGGCTGGTCCGAACTGCTCGACGAAGCCGTCACGGGCGAGATCGGGTTCGGCGCGGGCGTGCTGCGCATGACGCCCACCCCGGCGATGACGCTGTTCGACGTTGATGGCTCGCTCCCGCACGAACCGCTGTCGATCGCCGCCGCCCGAACGGTGGCGGAAAGCATCGTGCGCCACGGCATCGGCGGGTCGATCGGCATCGACTTCCCCACGCTGGAGGGCAAGGGGCCTCGCCAGGCGGTGGCCGAGGCTCTGGATGCCGCCCTCCCGCTCCCATTCGAGCGGACGGCGGTGAACGGCTTCGGCTTTCTCCAGATCGTCCGCCCGCGCCCGCGTGCCTCGATCCCTGAGCGGCTCGGCATCGACCCCATCGGTGCCCGCGCCCGCGCGCTGCTACGCCAATGGGAGCGCGAACCGCCGGGTCCCGCCGCCGTGCATCGGCTCTCCGGCACCCTTTATGATCGATTGATGGCGAATCCGGACTGGCGCGACGCCATCGCCCGCCGCACCGGCCGCCCCCTGCAATTGGAACGCGCATGACCCCCTGCCCGATCTGCGACAAGCCGACCGCCGCCGAACACGCCCCCTTCTGCTCGCGCGGGTGCAAGGATCGCGACCTGCTGCAATGGCTGGGCGAAGGTTATCGCATTCCGGTCAAGGAAAGTGACGAAGAAGGGCTGGACACGGGGCAAAACCACCCCTAAAGGCACGCCTCCAATCGCAATCGCGGTGTGGGCCCAAGTAGCTCAGTTGGTAGAGCATGCGACTGAAAATCGCAGTGTCGGTGGTTCGATCCCGCCCTTGGGCACCATTTTTTCCTACATTGTGATCGTGCGCCAGAAGGTTGCACCAAATTTTGCTTACGGTGCAACTTCCGATCAACAAGGCTGCACGCCTCACCACAGCTGCGAACCGAACCGCTCTGCACGGGCGATGTCGATGGGTTAACTCCTACGTCGCCGCGCTTCCAGACCTAGGACACCGCCGTGCCGCATTCGTCCTGGAGGGGTTTAAGAGAGCGCTTTTGCGTGTTTCCTATCTGCCGACTCCAGCGTTTGGCGTCTCAATGATCGCGACGTTGGATCTAGGTTTGGAAATGGCCTAGGCGTCCTTTCGCTTTGACGGAGTTACTAGCTTGGACAGCGCGATGCGGGAAATCCGGGAGGCGTAGACGATCAACGTCGACGCCACCTTCATAGGGCCTTTTGCCTACTTGCAGGCGCAAAGCGGATCGTCCACGTTAGATGCGCGCCAGGCGAAGATGGTCGAAGGGCAGCGGTGCGAAACGCTTAGGCTGAACTTCAGGAATGAAAGCGATGAAGAACGAACAGTCTGTGCGGAGGCTGCGACCTGCTGGCGGGGCTCCCGACACCGGGGCTCTACGCGATACGTTCACAGCGTTGATCCACGAAGCGCATCGCCAACAGAAGCACCGCTCGCGGTCGAATCGCGACGAACCTGTCGGCTTCCCTCACCCAACGGCCTCCTCATCACCCATCAGCTTTTCGCCGATGCTCCCTGATAACCTTCAATCCCTGCTTTGGGAAACAACCCCCAAACGTCGGGCCAAGGACCTCATTCTGCCGAAAGCCGTCCGACATGAGGTCATGGATCTCGTGGCGGAGATTTCGGAGGCTGCCCTTCTTCGATCGCACTCGCTCGAACCTCGCCATACCGTGATGCTTGTTGGACCGCCTGGCACTGGCAAAACCAGTCTTGCCGGCGCTCTGGCGAAGGAGCTGGCCTTGCCCTTCCTGACCGTTCGCTACGATGGTCTTGTCGGTAGCTATCTCGGCGAGACGGCAGGACGTTTGGCACAGATTGTCGAATACGTGCAGCGGACGCCCTGCGTCCTCTTTTTCGACGAGTTCGACAGCGTCGGGAAAGAGCGTTCAGACGCCCACGAAACCGGTGAAATCAAACGTGTAGTGAGCTCGCTTCTTCTACACATGGATGCCCTTCCGTCGCACTGTGTAGTGGTTTGCGCAACCAATCATCCGGAGCTTCTAGACCGCGCCGTCTGGCGCCGTTTCGAGGTACGAATTGAGCTTCCAAAGCCGGGCGATGCGGAACTCCGTGACTGGTATATACGAGTTCATGACACGTTCGGCGAAATCGGCATCAGTGCAGCCGACTTTACGAGAATGTTTCGAGGAGAAACCTTCTCGGAAGTGGAGACGGTTGTTCTGGACGCTCGTCGCAAGCACGTCCTATCCAAAGGCTCGAAGACGTCCGTCGACGCCTTCAAAGAAGCGGTGATGCAATGGGAGCGTCGCCGCAAAGTCGGGGGGACGACACAAGTTGGCGCGGGAACCAATCGTAAGAATCGGACGCGAGCCCGTCCAACGTCAGAGAATACCGGGCCGACGAGCGAGGTTTCCTCGGAGGATCTCCTCAGAGACACAGGCTGAACGCCTTGGGGCCACTTTCGACCGTATTGCTGGTACCGTCGCGAAGATTCTTGGCGATACAACAGCTACTACGTCTGCGGATGAAGTAACGCCCGATCGCGCGCTCGTGTTTGAGGTTATTGGTCCAGTCCAAAACTTCGTACGAGCGGCTAACGCGGCTGGACTCGAATGGCTGGGTGAGGACTACGCCCCGTTGGACGACGAAGACGAGGTAGAATCTGACGAAGACGATGAAGGCGAAGCCGAAGTAGACACGCCTCTCTATGTAACCATGCCAAGTATGGCCGGGCTGCAGAAAGTTCTCTCCCTATGGCATCAATTCAAGGCTGATAGGAGCCGTCCCGCTCAGGATGGAGCCGCATGGTGGAACCTCTTTGGCTACCTGAACGATATTCGTCCGTGGTCACCTAAGGACCGCGTCGATCCAAGGACAAAGGAATACGTCGATCGGCTCCTGCGCGAAACGCCCGGACGCCTCATCAGACTAGAGGTCGACCTCTGGTATCGTCGGGATGCGGATCTGCGCGCTGAGGCACGGAACTATGTCGACGCGTTGATGGATTCCGTCGGCGGCCGTGTACTCGACTTTGTCACCATCGAACCGATCTCCTACCAAGCGGCTCTCGTCGAACTTTCT
>NZ_BCTY01000025.1 GCF_001591005.1 Sphingomonas sanguinis NBRC 13937 | reverse complement strand
ACAAATCTGCTCTGCGGCGGAAGCACTTAGGCCGCTCTACCGGCACTCACCCGATCAGCGACACCCGCTCGCGCTGGCGTGCTTCGGCTCGGCGAGCCACGCATGAAACTGCGCCAGAATGTCGGCAACGTCCAGTCCCATTTGCCGATGGTGCATTGGCCACGAGCGCGCAGCGGCGCCAACCAGTCCTTGCAGTTCTGGATCAACATCGCCTGGACCCATTTCGGCGTGCTAGCGAGCAGCCATTCCAGTGATGGCCAGTCATAGGCGGGCCGTACCCGCAATTAGGCGGCTGACCGGCTCATCCGAAGCAGTGCGATATCCAGCGTCCCGTTTCAGGAGAACCAACACGCGCCCTGCCCGGCCACTCTCTTTTTCCAGGAAGAGGGGTTACCGGAAAATACAATGAGGGTGACGAAGCCGGTTAGATCGCTTATATGTTAGCTAGACTAACCGTAGGAGCTGCTCATGGCGACCCTCGCCAACGCCGTTGATCCGGGTGCCTTTGCCAATCTGGTGTTCGCCAGCTTGGTCGAGACCGCACGCAACAAGCCAGCCAAACAGCGTGGATCCGAGCCGGCGCCTACGGTCGACGAAACCTTATATATAGCGCCCACGGTTGAGGGCTTCTCCGCACAATATCGCACCGCCGTCGATCACGCGCTGGAGCAGCTAGCTGAAGCCGGTATTGCAACTGATCCGGATCGGCAGGCGCTCTACGCCATCGTCGACAAGCTGCTGCCCGACATTCGCACCCGACACCTCGAGCGCAAGATCGAGCAGCTCCTCGATGTGTTGGCCGACACGCATGACCCGATGGCGGAATTTCACACTGCGGTCGCGGCCGATAACACCGCGATCCGGCAGCGCTTCCTTCAGGAGGTCGAGACGCTTACCTCGGTCGAGGTTGCCGCGCGCGCCGGGCACGAAGCCAAGAACCGCCACCAGACGGCCGCGCGCTGGAAGGCGCAGGCCCGTGTCTTCGCCGTCCCCTATCAGGGGCAGGATCGCTTTCCCGCGTTCCAGTTCGATGCCGACGGCAAACCCCTTCCGCTAATCCGGCAGGTTCTCGCGGCCCTCCCCGCGAACCGCACGCCATGGCAAGTTGCTTTCTGGTTCGTATCGTCCAACTCATGGCTTGGTGGTCCCGCACCCATTGAGCGGTTCGACGAACCAGCAGCCGTTCTCGAGGCGGCAGCCCACGAAGGTGATGAGATCAGCGGGTGACGGCCCTCGCTCCGACAGGCATCGTTGCGAAACCGCCGACCGCCTTCCCGACCCACGTTACCGACCTACCGGTGGGGACGGTGCTTTGGCGCATTCACGCCGAGAAGCTTGCCGGAGACGCGTTCAATCCGGGTTTCGGCGCTTCGCGCTTCGCGCCGATCGGCCCGGTGCGCAAGCGGGTGCCGACGGCCTATGCCGCAGACGGGTTTGAGGCTGCGGTGTACGATACGATCTTCCACGATCTCGATTCCACGCAGACCTTCAAGACCTTTGCGCTGAGCAGGCTTGCCGATGTTCGCTGCTCGGTACTCCGGGTCGCCAGCCCGCTGGTGCTTCGCTCCTTTCTCGCGCCCGATCTGATGAAGCTGGGCGTCGCCCGTACCCAGCTGATCGACACGCCCGCGCGCGAATTTCCGGACACGCGGCGCTGGTCTGCGGCACTGCATCGCAAAGACGCCGCCACGCATGGGATGGTCTGGGAGTCTCGCCCCTATCCCTCGTCGCAGGCGATGATGTTGTTCGGCGATCGCGTGCCGCCTGGTGCGCTAAGCGTGGTCAGCACGTCTGGCATCGATGGTGATCCGGGGCTCGCCATGCGCTTCAAGGCGCTTGCCGATCGCTCCGGCGTGACCCTTGTCGCGTAAGATGGGAGCGAAATTTGCGGTAAAATAACGCCGTGCTGACGCTCCCGCAGGTGGGGTATCGTGGTATATGTATCTCCTAATCGACGCGTAGCGCCGGCTGCCAAGATCAGGAGCACGGGCCGTCGCGTTCCGGCCTCAAGGCCTCGTGTCCGTCACCAAGGTGGCGACCTTAAAATCGGATTGGCCTGTGGGCACACATCAAGGCGCGCGCGACACGTAAGTTCTTGCGATCAACCACCGTCTGAGCTCAACTTGCTTCTAAGAATGCATTGAGGGGGCGAACCAGTGGCGACGAATCCTTCCGAGAGGGTAGAAGCAGACCGATCTGTGATCCTGCGAGACCTCGCCGAAGACGCCTTGGCGACGTTCGAGCGGATCGTCGAGGCGGCTCTAGCTCGACACCGGCGCGTAGCTCGGCGATCTCATCGGATCGCCGCTCAGCACGTTCACCCATCTTCCAGGTGCCTTGACCCATTGAAGGAACCACTTCCCCGCCGAGCAATGTCACGTGTTTCATGTGCTTTCGTCCAATGAGATGAGTTCGACTGTTCGGTCGCGGGAGGCGGATTGGCAGATGACCACCATGTAACGATCATATCGCGGCCGGCCATCGATCGAGTGCCATTTTGGCGATGGAGAGCAGTTCGTTGATCGTAGCGCCGTCGCGCGCCTGAACGGACATGCCTTCCATGACCGTATTGATGAATTTGCCTAGCACGGCCGGATCGGTGTTGGCCGCAAGCTCGCCCTGCGCGGCGCCGCGTTGCAGACGCTCGATCAGGAGAGCCTCCGCCGCGATACGCTTGTCGCGCAGCAGGCATTCGATGGCGGCGGACGCCGGCGAAACGGCTGCCGCTGCCGAATACATGAAGCAGCCGGCCGGCGTTCCAGGTTCCGAGAATGATGACGCCGCTCGTTCCAGCAGGCCTTTGACGGCCTCGTAGGTGGACAACGCCGGATCGTTGATGGGTGAATAGAGGTGGACGCTGAACGTCGCGGCGTAGCGCTCGATCACCGCCGCAAACAGCCCCGCCTTGTTGTCAAACGCTGCATAGAGACTGGCAGCGGCGACGCCAGTCTCCGCCACCAGATCGGCCATCGATGTCGCCTCGTAGCCGCGCTGCCAGAACAGCCGCACCGCCTTGTCGAGCGCAGCGTCAGTGTCGAACACACGAGGGCGACCTGCGCGGCGACGGGCTTTCGTCTCTGTCATCTTTCGTGCACGATATGGAACGATCGATAAATAATATCTTGAAACGGGTGGTCCGTCTCCTTACAGAACGATCATTCAATAATCAAGGATTTTACAATGAGCCGCATCGTCCGCATCCACGAATATGGCGACGCCAGCGTCCTCAGGATTGAAGATGTGGCAGTCCCCGCGCCCGCGGCCGACGAAGTGCAGATCGCGGTGAAGGCGATAGGCATAAACCGCGCCGAGGTGATGTTCCGCAACCATGCCTACCTTCAGGAAGCCGAGTTCCCGAGCCGCCTTGGCTATGAGGCTGCCGGCACTGTCGTTACGGTCGGCGCGGACGTGACCGGGTTTGCGGAAGGCGAAGCCGTCAGCGTCATCCCCCCGCTCGATATCGCGCGCTGGGGCACTTATGGCGAGGTCGCCAACGTGCCCGCCCGCCTCGTCGTCAAGCATCCGGTGGCGCTGACGTTCGAGGAAGCGGCGGCCGTGTGGATGCAGTATGTCACCGCCTGGGGTGCGCTGGTGGAGCAGGCGAAACTCGGCGAGGGCGATTTCGTCATCGTCACTGCTGCCTCCAGCAGCGTCGGCCTTGCTGCCTTCCAGATTGCGCGGATGGTCGGCGCGACGGTAATCGCGACGACGCGTACCGGCGCCAAGCGCCAGGCCCTGATCGATGCCGGTGCACATCATGTCGTCGCGACCGGGGAAGAGGATCTGGTAGCGAGGGTGATGGAGATAACCGATGGTCAGGGTGCGCGCGTGGTGCTCGATCCGGTCGGAGGCCCGTCGTTCGAGCCGCTGACCGAGAGCATGGCACGCGGCGGCATCCTGCTCGAATATGGCGCGCTCAGCGGCGAACCGACGCCGTTCCCGTTGTTCTCCGTGCTGGGCAAGAGTCTCACGCTCAAGGGGTATCTCTACAGCGAGATCGTCTCGGACGATGCCGCCCTCGATCGCGCCAAGGCGTTCATCGTGGCGGGTCTGGAATCGGGCGCGCTCAAGCCGCGGATCGCGCGCACTTTCCCGCTCGACGCGATCCAGGACGCTCACCGCTTCCTCGAATCGAACGACCAGGTCGGCAAGGTCGTCGTTACGGTCTGACCTGCATACCGGGGGGAGTGAGCGATCGCTCCCCCACGAATTTGCGCTGACGCGACGGCCTCGCACCAGCAATCGGTTTAACTCAACGAGGGTATCCCAACATGAAATCTCGCGCCGCTGTAGCCTTCGAGGCGGGCAAGCCACTCGAAATCGTCGAGATCGATGTCGCCCCACCCCGGAAAGGCGAAGTCCTCATACGGGTGACGCACACCGGTGTGTGCCACACCGACGCGTACACGCTGGCGGGGAGTGATCCGGAGGGTGTTTTCCCGGTGGTTCTGGGCCACGAGGGCGCGGGCATCGTTGTCGAGGTCGGAGAAGGCGTCACCAGCGTCGGACCGGGCGATCACGTGATTCCGCTCTACACCGCCGAATGCGGCAAGTGCGACTTCTGCCTGTCGGGCAAGACCAACCTGTGCGTCGCTGTCCGCGAAACGCAAGGCAAGGGCTTGATGCCCGATGGGACCACGCGCTTTTCTTACAATGGTCAGCCCCTCTATCATTACATGGGCTGTTCAACCTTCAGTGAATATACTGTCGTCGCCGAAGTCTCGCTCGCCAAGATCAATCCCGAGGCAAACCCCGAACATGTCTGCCTGCTCGGCTGCGGCGTCACGACCGGCATCGGCGCAGTCCACAATACCGCCAAGGTCCAGCCGGGAGACTCGGTCGCCGTGTTCGGCCTCGGCGGCATCGGCCTCGCGGCGATTCAGGGTGCGCGCCAGGCGAAGGCGGGTCGCATCATCGCCATCGACACCAATCCATCCAAGTTCGAGCTGGCACGCCAGTTCGGTGCTACCGAGTGCATCAACCCCAAGGACCATGACAAGCCTATCCAGCAAGTGCTGATCGAGATGACGGGCTGGGGCATCGATCATACCTTCGAGTGCATCGGCAACGTCCACGTCATGCGCGCCGCGCTTGAATCAGCGCACCGTGGCTGGGGTCAGTCGATCGTGATTGGCGTTGCCGGCGCGGGCGAGGAAATCTCCACCCGCCCATTCCAGCTCGTCACGGGCCGCGTATGGAAGGGGTCCGCTTTCGGTGGCGTCAAGGGACGGACACAGCTCCCCGGCATGGTCGAGGATGCGATGAGAGGCGATATCGATCTGGCCCCATTCGTAACCCACACGATGGGTTTGGAGGAGATCAACGAGGCCTTCGAACTGATGCACGAAGGCAAGTCGATCCGCACGGTCATTCACTACTGACCCGCCGATCCGAAGCGGCGCGAGGCGCTCGGATCGACAACTCGGCCGTCATCATGGCCCGACCCCGGCCATGATGAAGCGCGCTCTGGCAAATGGGCAACGCGTCGCGATGCGGTAACAAGCGCCGAAGTACGGTCGTTACATGCCGATAGCGGCACGGACCAGGGCCGCCCAGCCCAGGCGCTTACCAGCGGAGTGTGTGTGGCCTCGTCGCGCGACCCAACAGGGAAAATGGTTTTATCGTAACCTTTGTCCACTGCTGGAAAAATACTTCAAAGGTGCCGAATATCGGGCCAGCCTGACCTTTGGATGTATTGAGTCGGAAAAGCATTCATCTGTTCCCCGACTGTGATGAACCACGGGCCGCACGGGCGGATAGGGCAGGAAGACTGAATTGAAGAGCAAGGATATTCACGCGACGACGCCGGCCACCGATCATGGGCATACGGGGCTGCCCGCTTGCGTGCAGGTTCGCGGCGCGCGCCAGAATAACCTCAAAAATATTGACGTCGATGTACCGCGCGACGCCTTCGTGGTGTTCACCGGCATATCGGGCTCGGGCAAGTCATCGCTCGCGTTCGGCACCCTCCCGCGAACGAATGGTGCCGTCACGTCGCGACCCATCAACGGCGCCTTATCGTTAAATTCAGAGATATGATAAGTGCAGAAGACAAGGTCATCCACTATTGCGGATGACCTGCCATATTCATCTATTCATTTCCCGATACGGCCGGGCCACCCATTCCGGATAGAAACACGAACCTTACCCTGCAGTCAGACAGCAGCTTAGGGTGCCGACCGCTCGGCTATTTCGCGGCCAGCAGGGTGAACTTGTGAATTTGCGGCGGTTCAGAAAAAAGTTCTTCTGCCTTGTCCATCAGTGCGGCGGCAACCTTGCCGTCGAGATGGGCTTGCCGATCCTCCTCTGTGTCGAACGTATCGAAGATCGCGTACGCACCGGGACCTTCCTCGATCGCATACCAGGTCAGAGTGCCCGCCTCAGCTTGAACGAGCGGCAATGCCGAGGTCAGGAAATTGGCGACATCACGCTCTTTTCCGGGCTTGGCCTTCAGTGGTACATACAGGGCAAGTTTGGGCATAAATGACTCCTCAAGTGAAACCGACAGTCATTATTCGGCAGAGTAACGGAAGAGCGGGCCGCTACGTTCCCCATGAGGCGGAGCAAACGCGGCCCCGCCTCCTCGTCGAAATCAGAACTGCTGTGCGGTCGGCCGGATGACGATCGCGTTGACGTCGACGTCATCAGGTTGTTCGACAGCGAACGCGATAGCACGCGCCACCGATGCCGCCGGGATGGCCTGCTTGTAGAAGTCCAGCACCGTCTCAGCAGCCGTACCCGACGTCGTGAACTTCAGGTCGCTCTCGACGGCTCCGGGCTCGATCGACGTGACGCGGACCTTCTCGCCCACCTCCTGGCGAAGACCTTCGCTGATCGCGCTGACGGCGAACTTGGTGCCGGAATAGACCGTGCCGCCCGGGGCGAAGACCTTGATGCCGGCGACCGAACTCAGGTTGATGATGTGGCCGCTGCCCTGCTCCAGGAAGCCGGGAAGAGCCGCGGCGATGCCGTAGAGCGTGCCCTTCAAATTGACGTCGATCATCTGGTCCCACTCGTCGGTGTTGACCTCGGCCATCGGACGGATCGGCATCAGACCGGCGTTGTTGATCAGTACGTCGAGACGGCCGAAGTCGGCGACGATCGCGGCGACGACGGTCTGGACCGCCGACTTGTCGGTGACGTCGAGCGCATAGGCGCGTGCCGTTCCGCCGTTCTCGGCGATCTGCGCGACGACCTCGTCGAGCTTGTCCTTGCGCCGTGCGGCGATGGCGACCTTCGCACCGCGTTCGGCGAGAAGACGCGCGGTCTCGGCGCCGATGCCGGTGCTCCCGCCGGTGATGAGAACAACCTTGCCTTCGATACCTTTGGTCATGACTGTGTTTCCTTCACTTCAGATGTTGATTTTTCGCTGCGTCGCGGCCCCGCGCCAGCGGTAGCCGCGTGGATGAACGAGGCCGATAAGGCCCGCGCGAAGCGCAGGTGCCAACAGGCCGATCATCCGCAGCTCCTCTATGTAGAACGGTTGTGCCAGCAGCGCCGACCCCACCCATTCTTTAAGCTTGCCCATGGCAGCACCCTTAGGTCGCGGAGACGGGGTTGAGGACAAACGTGGCGCGCTCGGCCAGATCGCCGATCTGAGAGAGGTAGTTTTGGAAGTGGGGCGTCGCGCGGTGGGCGGTAACCGCATCCGCGTCCGCGTACAGCTCGTCGAGGACGAAGCGGTTCGGATCGCTCTGGTCCTGCCAGAGATCGTAGCGCAAATTGCCCGGTTCGGCACGGCTTGGCTTTAGCATGGCGTCGAGCAGAGCGCGCAGGCGGTCGACGGTATCCGCACGGGCGGTTAGGACGGCGACGATCTTCACGTTGGCGGTCATGGCACCATATCCTGTCCTGGTTATATCCGAAGCGGGGCGCATCCTGAGCGCCCCGCCCGTCATCCTGGTACTCACGCAGCGGCGCGATCGAGGGCTTCGATCAAAGCGTCGGCCATGGCTTGGTCCGACGCCGGATTCTGACCCGTGATCAGCTCCCGGTCCACGACGACATTCGAAGCGAAGTTCTTGTCGGTGACAGAGACGTCGCCACCGGCCGACCGCAGCGCCTTTTCCATGTCGAAGAAGAGCTCGCCCTTCAGCACTTGCTCCTCAGCGATCTTCTCCTCGCTCGCCGAGAAGACGGTCATGCGGTAGCCTGAGTAGATCCAGTCTCGCGCCAGGTCGGCCGCCCCGGCGTCATCGCCTTCCTCCAGCGCCTTGCGGAAGGCCGGAGCATCGTCGAGCGTAGAAACAACGACCACCGGTCCGTGGCAGAGGAGCGCGGTCGGCTTGGCCGCCGCGTGGAAGTGACGGAGGATCGTGCCCGCATCGCGGTCCTGCATCAGATCGACGATGGGCGCGTGACCTCCCGGCACGAACACGCCAACGAAGCCGTCCAGACCCTCGTCGACGACCGATTTCAGCGTGCGGACGTCGTTCATGGCCGGGTGGCTGGCGAAGAAGTCCTTGGCGCGCTGGTATGCCGCCTCATCACCGCCAAAGTGGTCCTTCGTGTCGGAACCGGCATCGATGTGCGGCTTGGTCCCATTGGGCGTAGCGAGAACAATATCATAGCCGGCGTCGAGCAGTGCCAGCGCGGGGACTGCCGTTTCGTTGAGATACTGACCGACCGTTGCGGTACTGCCGCCACGCAGACCGAGCTGTGTCGCGTTCGATCCAAGAACGAGAACCTGACCCTTGCTCATCTGAACCTCCATGTTCGCGGCGCCCGTCGCCGATGGATGGGAAATGGGCCTAGTTGATATATTCTAGAAGTTTATCTTTCTAATGTCAGATATACGTCTGACAGGATGACTGCGTGCGCTACGATCTGAACCTGCTGCCGATCTTCGTGGCGTTGATGGAGGAGCGCAGCGTCACGCGGGCCGCCGAGCGAATGGGCATGACACAGCCCGCCCTGTCTAATGCCCTATCGCGTCTACGACTGATGCTTCAGGACCAACTGTTCGTCCGCGAGCGCTACGGCATCCAGCCGACCCCGATCGCGCTTGAACTCTCACCGCTGATCGCCGAGGCACTCGCGCAGCTTGACGACGCGGTCCTCGGTCAGCAGGCCTTCGATCCCGCACAGGCCGAACGGCTCTTCACCATCGCGCCGAACGGCTATGTCGAGTTCGTCCTGGTCCCCGCTGTCGTGGCGCGCCTGGAGAAGGTCGCGCCCGGCATCAAGCTCCGCCTGACGCCCTACGGCAACGATCTTGTGGAAACAGGCGTCGTGTCGGGCACGACGGCGCTCGTGCTGGGCCGCATCGTCGATCCGCCCGACAACCTCGTCGTCCAGCACCTGATGGACGAAGGGCTCGCCTGCGCCGTCCGCGCCGACCATCCGGGCGTCGGCGATGCCATGACGCGCGAGCAGTTCGAGGCGATGAAGCACGTCAACATCGTGCCGCCCGGACGGATGCGCGCCGGGCTGTTCCAGGCGCTGGCGCAACAGCAGCTGAAGCGCGACGTCGCAATCTCCGTGACAAACTTCTTCGCGGTAGCCGAGATGGTGGCGGTGACCGACTATTGCGCCACCTTGCCCTCGCTCATCTGCAGGCGGCTGATGCACGACCCCCGGCTGAAGATCCTGCCGGCTCCGGTCGACCTTGGCAGCTTTCCCGTGGAAATGGCTTGGCACGTCCGCTATCGGCATGATCCCGCACACCGCTGGCTACGGGCGCTGATCGGCGCGGTCATCACTGACCTCACGGGGAAGACGGCAGCGGCAGCCACGCCGTCGCCAGCCTGAGGACGATGTCGAACCGCGACGTCGCTTGTGCGTATCCCGTAGGTAACAAAATTCGCTATATAGCCTCTGACGATAGGATTTATCATGCGCGCAATCGGCTACCAGCAGCCCGGAACGATCGATCGCACAGAAGCTCTCGTCGATATCGAACTTCCCGATCCCAACGCTACCGGCCGTGATCTCCTCGTCGAGGTCAAGGCTGTCTCGGTAAACCCGGTTGACACGAAGGTGCGCGCTGGCTCGGGTTCGATCCACGGTGATTGGCGCGTCCTGGGTTGGGATGCCGCCGGTGTCGTTCGCGCGGTTGGCCCTGAAGTGCGCGGCTTCGAACCGGGCGACGAGGTGTTCTACGCGGGTAGCATCGGCCGCGATGGGACCAACGCCGAGTTGCACTTGGTCGACGAGCGCATTGTCGGGAAGAAGCCGGCTAGCCTCGATTGGGCAGAGGCAGCGGCGTTGCCGCTGACGGCGATCACTGCGTGGGAGGCCCTCTTCGAGCGATTGTCCGTGCGTACTCCTGTAGCCGGTGCAGCACATGCGCTGTTGATTGTCGGGGGTGCCGGCGGGGTAGGCTCGATGGCAATCCAGCTTGCTCGCCAGGTACCCGAGCTGATCGTCATTGCGACAGCCTCGCGCCCTGAAACGCAGGCCTGGGTGGCCGAGCTCGGTGCGCACCATGTCATCGATCATCGCCAGCCGCTGGCTCGGCAAGTGGCGAATTTGGGCATTGGCGCGCCGGCTTTCGTCTTCTCGACCACGCACACCGACGAGCATATCGAGCAGATCGCCGAGATGATCGCCCCGCAGGGACGTTTTGCGCTCATCGACGACCCCAAGACGCTCGATGTCGTACCATTCAAACGCAAGTCGGTGTCGACCCACTGGGAGTTCATGTTCACCCGGTCCATGTTCGAGACCGCTGATATGGAAACGCAGGGTCAGATCCTGTCGACCATCGCCAGCCTCGTGGACGCCGGCGACGTGCGCACCACCCTCACCGAACGGTTCTCCCCCATCAACGCCGCGAACCTCAAGCGTGCGCACCAGGCGCTTGAGAGCACTACCGCACGCGGCAAGATCGTCATCGAGGGTTGGCAGTGATGCGGTTCACGCTCACCCGCAACGTCCGCCGTGCCCGCGGCCCCCGCCGCACCAACTGAAAAGGACCAAGCCTCGGCGTTATCGATGCCAGCCATGTGCGGTTGTGGGCGTCGCTTTCGCTGGGTCACTGATATCTACAATCATAAAAGACCGTGATGTTTTGAGATAGCAGACGCGGTCCTCGGGTGAAAACTCGGGACGTCTGCTAGCTCGGCCTCTCACCAATCGGTGCCAAGAGCGGGGAGTGCTTCGGCTAAGAAGTCAATCCACGCCCGCGTCTTGGCGGCGGGGCGCCGCGTCGGGTGTGTGATGGCATATGCCGCTCCCAGCATCATAGGCGGCTCGTCCAGCTCAAGCTCGCTCAATTGGCCGGCGCGAAGCGCCTCTGCCGCAATAAAGCGTGGCCCATAGACCAGCCCTTGGCCCGCGATGGCAGCGCGAACCAAGGCCTCGCCATTGTCGGAACACATCGATCCTGAGATCGGCACCTTGATCGTCCCGTCTTTGCCGAACGCCCACGATGTCGTTCCTGCAAGCGACGCGTTGGTGTGGCCCAGGCAATCGTGATCGCCGAGATCGGCCAGGCGGGTTGGCGTTCCCCGCCTCGCCAAATAAGAGGGTGCGGCACACAACACGACGCGCATCGCCACGAGCTTGCGGGCAACAAGCGCACTGTTGGCGAGGCGCCCGATCCGTACGGCGACATCCCAACGTTCTTCCAGCAGGTCGACGTAACGATCGTTGAAGCCCAGTTCGATCGTCACTTCGGGATGACGTGCGGAGAAAGCAGGGATGAGTGAGGCAAGGTGCAGAACGCCGAAGGTGGCGGGCGCACTGACGCGCAGCAGTCCCTGCGCGGTGATCGACCGCGACGATGCCTCCGCCTCGGCTTCTCCGATCTCCATCAGGATACGTTCGGCCTTTTCGAAATAGTCGGTGCCTGCCTCGGTCAGCGACAGCCGACGCGTCGAGCGCTGGATCAGCGTGGTGCCGAGCCGCGCTTCGAGGGCGTCTAGGTGCTTGGCCGCCATCGCCGGCGACATGTGCAGATCGCGTGCGGCAGCAGAGATGCCACCGAGCCTGATCGCCCGGACGAACACGTCCATACCCGTCAATCGATCAGCCATGATTTCCTACCCGTGGTTGAAGCTGATCCTTCTACGCGAACGATTATCATTGCGCGATATCGGGCACATATTCCGGTCAACAGATCGAACAATGATCCAGGCGGCTTCCGTGGCGCCTGCACCGGAGTGTATGACCATGAGCGTCCAGCCTACCTACTTCATCCCGCATGGCGGCGGCCCCTGCTTCTTCATGGACGATCCGCGCGGCGTGTGGAGCGGTATGGAAGCGTTCCTGCGCAGCCTGCCGAACTCGCTTGCCGAGAAGCCCAAGGCCATCCTCGTCGTCTCGGGACACTGGGAGACGGACGGCTTCGCCTTCACCGGCGCCGAACGGCCCGAGCTGATCTACGACTATTACAACTTCCCGCCCCATACCTATCAGCTGCGCTACGACGTGCCGGGCGCACCAGCGCTCGCCGCCCGTGCCGCGGCTCTGCTCAAGGATGCGGGCATCCCCTCGTCTGTCGACCCGAAGCGGGGCCTGGATCACGGCGTGTTCGTGCCCCTCAAGGTCGCCTTTCCGGATGCGGACATTCCGCTGATCGAGATGTCCGTCGAGCGCGGGCTGGACCCGGCCCTCCATGTCGCTGCGGGCCGCGCCCTTGCGCCGCTGCGTGAGGAAGGTGTGCTGATCCTAGGTTCGGGCATGAGCTTCCATAACATGCGCGCCTATGGCGATCCGCGCTCGACGCCCGGCTCGCAGGCGTTCGACCAGTGGCTGGCCGAAAGCATGGAGCTGGACGGCCCACAGCGGGCCGAGCGTCTTACGCAATGGGCCGATGCGCCCTCGGCGCGGTTCGCCCATCCCCCGGCCAAGGAGGAGCATCTGCTGCCCCTGATGGTCGCGGCCGGCGCGGCCGAAGGCGAAGGCGCCCGGGTCTATGCCGAGGAAGTGCTGTCGACCGCCATCTCCGGCTTCCGTTTCAACTGATCTCAACTCTCAACGCGTCATCGAAGGAGAATTGTCATGACCATCGCCGTCACCGGCGCGACCGGCCAGCTTGGCCGCCTCGTCATCGAAAGCCTGAAGCGCAAGTCGACCGGCGAGCCGATCGTGGCGCTGGTGCGCTCGCCCGAGAAGGCCAGCGATCTGGGCGTCGAGGCACGCGCGTTCGATTACGCGCAGCCCGAGACGCTTGCTCCGGCACTGGCCGGGGTCGACACGCTGCTCCTGATCTCGTCGAGCGAAGTCGGGCAGCGCGAGCCGCAGCACCGCAACGTCATTGAGGCCGCCAAGCAGGCGGGCATCAAGCGTATCGTCTACACCAGCCTGCTCCACACCGACCGCTCGCCGATCAGCCTAGGCGAGGAGCACCGTGCGACCGAAGCGATGCTGGCATCCTCCGGCATCCCGACGACCCTCCTGCGTAATGGCTGGTACACCGAGAACTACACGGGCTCGATCCCGGCGGCTCTGGAGAATGGCGCGTTCGTCGGCAGCGCTGGCGAGGGACGCCTGTCGCTCGCGACCCGTGCCGATTATGCCGAGGCCGCAGCCGTCGTGCTGACCAGCGAGGGCCATGAGGGCAAGACCTATGAGCTGGCTGGTGACGACGCGGTGACGCTTGCCGACCTTGCCGCCGAGATCTCGCGCCAGACGGGTCGCGACATCCCGTACCGCGACCTGCCGCAGGCCGACTACGCTGCGATCCTGAAGCAGGTCGGCCTGCCCGAGGGCTTCGCCGAAGGGCTCGCGGCGTGGGACGTCGATGCCTCGAACGGCGCGCTGTTCGATGACGGCCATCAGCTCTCGAAGCTGATCGGACGTCCGACGACGCCGCTGGCCGACGCCGTGCGGGCGCAACTCGCCGCGCAGGGCTGACGTTACGCAATCCTCCGACGGTTAAAAAGCCATCCCTGGAGATAGCGCATGAACATCGACCTTTCCGGCAAAACAGCGCTCGTGACCGGTTCGACCGCCGGTATCGGCTTCGCAATCGCGAAGGGGCTGGCGGCAGCCGGGGCGATCGTCGTCCTGAACGGGCGCGACGAGAGCCGCACCCAGGAGGCGGTGGCCAGGCTGAAGCGTGAGGTCGGGGATGCCGATGTGCGCGGTGTAGCCGGAGACGTTGGAACGGAAGCCGGATGCGATGCCATCGTATCCGCGCTTCCGGCGGTCGACATCCTGGTCAACAATGCCGGCATCTTCGGCCCGCAGGACTTTTTCGAGACGCCTGACGCGGAATGGGAACGCTTCTTCAAGGTCAATGTGCTGTCGGGCGTACGCCTGTCCCGGGCCTATCTGCCGCGGATGCGCGACAAGGGCTGGGGTCGCGTGCTGTTCCTGTCCTCGGAGTCGGGCCTGAACATCCCGGCGGACATGATCCACTACGGCGTGACCAAGACCGCCGACCTCGCCCTGTCGCGTGGCCTCGCCAAGCGCATGGCGGGTACGGGTGTAACGGTGAATGCTATCCTTCCCGGTCCGACGCTCTCGGAGGGCGTATCCGAGATGCTGGCGGATGCGGTCGCCTCGGGCAAATCGTTGGAAGAGGCCGGCGCCGATTTCGTCAAGGCACACCGATCGTCCTCGATCATCCAGCGCGCTGCCACGGTCGAGGAAGTCGCCAACCTGTGCGTGTACATCGCCTCTCCACAAGCGTCCGCGACCACCGGTGCGGCGCTACGCGTTGACGGCGGTGTGGTGGATACGATCGCCTGACTTTCAGTTTGTCCTATCCCGATTGGGAAGGGCGGCCAGCACTACCAATGCGCGAGTTGCACGACATACGGCAAGGCGGGTGCCGTTTCCCGAACTGCTTGTCGAGCGTGGCGAAACGGAAAGCCAGACCGCCAGAAAATCGACCGGGGCTGTTGAAAAATGCGCCGCTGGTGGCCGGTCCGGTTGAGGGCGAGATGACACCCCAAGGTTTCGGGATCCCGTCTCGCATGGGATCCCAATCGGAACGGGGGCCGCGGTAGCCAACGTCAGCTATGCGCCTTGCTTTACCCAAAAGCGGCCGGTCCGCTAACCACCAGAATTTCTAGGTTCCGTTACCGACCTCCCGCCAGGCTAATCCGGTTACCAAGATGGCGAAAGGCGCGATCACGACAGGTAAGCAGGATGACCTGCATTCGCGTTGCTGCCTCCGTCAGAATCTCGGTCATAAGATCGAGGCGGGTATCGTCCGAATAGACCAGCGGGTCGTCCAGGATCAGCGAGACCGGCATGCCCTGCTCGAGGAGCATGTCGGCAAAGGCAAGCCGCGTGAGGACTGCCAGCTGTTCCTGCGTGCCCCTGGAGAGATCGCCGCAACCCTCGGCTAATCCGCCCCGCGCAATCGACGCCAGGCCAAGGTCGTCGCCAAAGCCGGGGTCCGCGCCCGGCAGCAGCCGTTCGATGTGCCGGCGCGCACGCCGCGCCACAGGCCCGACGAACGTCCGTGACGTCTCGGCGCGTGCGCTCTCCAAAGTGTCGCGAAGCAACTTCAGCGTTTCGGCTTCCTGCGTCACACGTGCCAGATTGGCAGCTGCGGCATCAGCCTCCTCACGCGCAACTGCGGCGCGGTCGGCCAGCCCCTTGCCGCCTTCCGCCTCGATCCGCGCCTCGAGCCCGGCAATCACCTTTTCCAGGTCGGTACGCTGGGCCCGGGCCACCTCGACCCGCTTGTCCAGCAGTCCGATCTGCCGTTCGATCGTCACAACGTCATGCGCAGTCGCCGCGCGTTCGGCATCCTGCAGGTTGACGAGCGCTGCCGCCTCCTGCTGGCGCGCATCGCGCAAAGCGTCGTCAAGCGAGGCCACCTCGGACTTGGCTTCCAGGGTGGCAAGCTGGGCCGCGACATTCAGCGCATCCCGCTCGGCGCCAGCTTCCTGAACCATCAATGGAGCATTGCGCGCCTCCACCTCGCGCAACTGCTCGGATGCCACCGCATCGACACCTTCAGCCTTTGCCAGCGCTATATCCGCCTCACGTGACGCGATCGTCAGCGCCTCGACGTCTGGTTCTTCGCCACTCCCCTCCCCTTCCGCGCCTTCCCGCAATCCGGCGATGAAAAGTTTCAGGGCCGAAGCACCCGCCTCGACGTCGAGCAGCGTCACGGCAGGCGTGATCCCGGCGATCCGCGCTTCAAGCGTGCGAAGGTTGGCGACCGCGTCTCGTGCCGCCTCGTTACGATCACGAGCCGCAGCGACACTCTCCACCCCGTGCTCAGCCAAGGCTGAGTTCAGATCATCGGTCGCATTGGCGAGTGCCGTCTCGGCGCCTTGCAGCCCGACCGGCGGACGGATGATCAGTTCGGCATCGCCCAGTCTGATGCGCGTCTCGCGAGACAGCATGCGGTCTCCACGCTCCGCCGCAGCTCCGTCGATCGTCAGACCGCTGACATCACCGGCGAACTCTATCCGCGTCGCACCGGCATCCATAGCCGCCCGCGCCTTGTCCACGGCACGTTCACGTTCTTCGAGGGCCTTGATGACGGTGGCAGGGATCGTCGCAGTCGCGAGCTGTCGCGTCGCTTCGTATTCGGCCTCCAGCCCAACCAACTCGGTATAACGCCGTCGTGCCTCGCCGATTGCCCCCCGGCGCTCGCGCTCCGCAGCCCGAATCCGAGCAGCATCAAGTGCCGCGTGAGCGGTCCGCCGAGTGTCACGAGCACGGGTTAGCAGCTCACGGGCTATCCTCGCTCTTTCCTGTGCGGCCGCCAGCTCCCCGACCAAGCCGGATCGACTATCCCGTGCCTTGCTGAGCGCCGTAGCCGTGTCGCTGACAGCTTTGCGGGCGGTTGCGAGGCGCGATGCGAGATCCTCAAGGGCCCTGACGCGTTCGACAAGGCGGCCGTGCTCTGCGCGGCGTGTGTCGAGCAGCTGAGCGGCAGAGCGCGCCACATCGAGCTGGCCTACCAGCGTCCGACGCTGCTCAGCATCGGTGGTATCGGCAAGATCGCGGTCTAGCACCTTTAGCCGCGCTCGCGCAGCCTCGAGATCGGAGAAGCCTTGTTCCAAGGCGGCAAGCCGAGTGGCCGCCTCGCTCGCGGCGCGTTGTGCTGCCTCATGCTCGTCGCGTGCCGCGGTCTGGCGACCGGTCGGCCGACCGCTGTTGGTCCAGTATTCCGCGAACTGGCTGTCGATGCGGGGACGAACACGCTGGTAGGCGGCACCGCCCATGATCGTGCCGACCTCAGCTTCCAGCGTAGCGCGAACGCTGTCGCGCACGATCTCACCCGGCGCCGTCACTTCAAGCGCCTGTGCCTGCCCGACCCACAGCAGGCCGAGTGCGCCGTGGGCGGCCGCGTCGCCGCCCTGGCTGGTGTCGCGACGCGCACCGAGCAGTGCTTGCAGCTGCGCCTCGGCATCCTCGCCCTGCGCACGCCCGTTCGGTCCCCGAACCTCAACCGAAGCACTTTTCAGGAAGCGCTTGCTGACTTCCCACGCCTCACCTTTCGCCTCGAAGCCGATCTCGATCTGCGGAGCGACGGCCTCACCGTAAGGCGCATAGCTACGCGCAAGCCGGTTGGCGGTGTTGTGCCGGATGAAGAAGGCGGCGCGCATCGCTTCCAGCAGCGTCGACTTACCAGTTTCGTTGGGCTCGATGATGACGTTGAGCCCGTTGGTCAGCCCGTCGAGCACGAAGGGGTCGCGGTATTTGCGGAAGTTTGAAAGCGCAACGCGCCGGATTCGAAGGCTCATGCCGCGTCCTGCCCACGCTGATGTTCCACAAACAGGCGCTCAAGCGCGCGCCTGGCAATGGCGCCGTCGCTGCCACCGGCCTCTATCATGCTCATCAGCTTGCCCGCGGCCGTACCTATCATTCCCTCGACCCGCAGGTCTGCCAAATCCTGTTCGCTCGGCCGACCGACGAGATCGTCGGCGGTAACCACCAGATGGCGCAGGCGATGGCGCAGGTCATTGTCGAGACGCGCAAGGATCGCGATACGATCGGACAAACTGACGATACCCGAGAGCGAGAGCTGCAGGAGGGTTGCCGATGGTTCGACCTGCGCAAGCAGCCGGTCGCACTCGGCGGCAAAGCCCTCCGCGTCGGCCACCGTCCACGAGCGCATCAGCCACTGGAACCTGCCAGTACGGATTGGCGATACCGACGGCTCCGCCCCTGCCTCAAGCGTCACGAGCAGAGCGTAGCCCGGCTCATCCCGCTGGAAGCGGTCGGTTTCTGGCGTTCCTGAGTACCAGGTGCGCGCATCGACCCTGAGGCTCCCGTGCCAGTCGCCGAGCGCAAGATAGTCGAGGTTGGAGCGCTGCGCGCGATCAGGTGCGATCTGGTTCTGCGCCTCGCCGCGCGACGAGAAGTCGCGGATCGAGCCGTGAGCGAGACCGATGCGCGAGCGCGCGCCTGGCGTCTCCATCGTGTCGAACAGCGCGGTTGGATCGTCGAGATTGTGCCGGTGGGTTAGCGGTGCCGGCAGCAGCCACTGCCCGGGCTCCAACTCGCATGGCACCGGCTCGGCGAGGACGCGGACATTGGCGGCGCCCTTGGCGCGGACACGGTCCCACAAGCCGCTATTGCGGGCGAAGTCGTGGTTGCCGGGCAGCAGCCACCAGGTACAGGCATAGCGCTGCATTCGCGATACCGCCTGCACGATCACACGGTCTTCTGGTCCTTCGGTATCGAACACATCGCCGGCGACCAGTACGTGCCTGACCTCATGCTCCGCTGCCGCCTTGCCGATCGCGTCAATCGCATCGAATCGGGCTTCGCTGAGGGCAGCGCGCACATCGCTGTCGAAGCGGCCGTATGGCTTGCCGAGTTGCCAGTCTGCTGTGTGGATCAGGCGTAGCATCGAAACCTTCTGGCGGTGTGGGCCATGGCAGTCGAGCCGAGCCCCCTACCCGCTCCCCTAACCCTTGACCGTACGAAGTCAGCGGATCGCGACAACCTTGACCTCGACGGCGTCGGCGACCTTCTTCCAATTCTGGTCGCTGGTCCATGCGGGCAGACCGTCGCGCCGTGCGAGTGCCAGGCAGAAACGGTCACCGAGACTGAGCCCCGCCTCGGCTGTGGCCGCCCGCAACCGCCCAGCGATCTGCGCGAGCGCCTTGTCGGCCGGCACGACCGTCAGCGGCAATGGATCAAGCATCGCATCGACTTCGCGCTCGGGCATGCCGGCATGGACGAAGTGGCTGACGACCTCGGCATAGTTGACGCTGCTCACTCGCGCGCCACCGATTTCCGCCGCAACTTTTGCCGCGCCGCGCTCGCCCTTGAGCATCGCGATGATCGCAGACGCGTCAAGCACCACGCTCATTCGCCGCTCTCTTCCCGACGTCGGGCGAGAAAAGCGTCAACAGAAGCGTCAGGGTTACCGCCGGTGTACTGCTTGGCCAGGGCTTGGGCACGTGCCACTGCCTGACTTGCTGTTCGCAAGACCACACCATCTTCGGTTTCGTCGAGGTAGACCGCACCACCGCCACTCAGACCGAGGCGCTTCCGGACGTCCGCTGGCAGACTCATGCGCCCGTTAGGGGTAATATTAATTTGCAAGGTCATGTTAGCACGTCAGCCCCGATGCACCACTTCGATGCAATATAGCTAAAACGTCCGCCTACGACAACAATGTCGCTCTTGCGCCTATCTTCCACTCCAATGTCATGCTTGTCCTTACGTGTCACACCGCTACGATCCTGCCAGATGCGCTTTTTAGGAGGTGCGTTTTGGGTATACCCGTATAGCACTACCGGGTCTCAGTACACTTTCCGTGTGCTACAGGTTCAAAGGTACCACTCTCAATTTTGGTGCGTTTTGCATGCGATGAGCTAGCTATAAAAGACCATACGCACCGATCCATAGATCCGAAGCGCCCGATCATCGTCGACCCGTAAGACGGGATCGATTTCTTTCTCGCCAGTAGCCCGCGGTGTGTCACGTGGCACACCGTTGGTCGCGGAAGCCGAACCTCGCGCCGCGATCCACGCGGTAGCGGCGTCGATGCGTTTCAAGGCGGGCGCTGGGGCTACCGCACCGAACGGCCACGGTGCCGGCGGGCCCGTGTTCCTCGCGAAGGGCACACCATCGGACTACCTGTGGATCCCGGACATTTGAAAGTTTGGCCGCTCCCCGGATGGATGGGGCGAGACGTACGTGTCGCGCCGCTGGTCGTCGGTGTGAACACGCTCGCGGCATCAAGCACCAACTCTCCGGTCGAAAGCCCACAACCTGCATGACACGGCGTTGAACGTCATGTACCCCGTCATCATGGGTATGCTCCAACAACCATGTTCGCGCCATCTGGCGATATGGTTCGCGGTGCTCGCGATCGCAGCAAGACTCGTCGTCCCGAGCGGCTTCATGCCGCAGAGGGCGGGCAACCACGTGGTCATGGCGGTTTGCACGAGCTCTGGTCCGCTGGTGACCCTCGTTCAGGTTCCGGGTGCGTCGACGGACACGCGCGACGGCTCCGAATCCATCCGCCCTGCGTCACCGTGCTCGGTCTCCGCCACGGACACCTCGATCTGCTCGGCGGTCGATCCGGTCCTACTGACTGCCGCCCTCGCTTTCATCATCAAGACGTCGATCTTCCACGCCGTACGAAGCACTGTGCCGGCTCCTCCACGTCTTCGTCCTCCACTACGGGGACCACCCTCGACCCGCTAGGCATCGGTCAGGCGGCATCCTCTGCGTCCGCCGCCTCCAACCATAATTCCATGACCGATGGAAGATTCGAAAGGTCGCATGACGCCTCCGGTCCGCGGATGGCGCGCGACCAGACTCGACCTAAGCGAGGAACATACCTTCATGCTCAGCCAACGTCACAGCGAGACAACGCTCGCAGCCATCAGCACCAAACGCTTCCTGCTCCTGGCAGGGCTTGTATCGATCCTGATCAGCGTCGCCACTTGGACGTTGGATCTCACACAGGCGACCTACGCCTGTCCGTTCTGTCGAGTCCAACGTTCGGCGATCGGTATCCTGGGGATACTGATTCTGCTTCTCCCGTACGGCAATCGGTTCTTCCTCCGGTATGCCGCAGTCGCTGTTGCCACGCTCGGGTTGGGCGTCGGCATGATGCAGAACTTCAATGGCGGCTGGCTCGCGATGTTCAAAGGGACGTTCAAGCTTCATGATCCGATCTGGTTCGACTCGACGATCCTCTCGTCGTGCGCCATCGTGATCATGTCCTTTCAGCTCGGGATCATCTTCGAGGTCTCGGCGAGGCAGACGCTTCGGACGGAGAGGGCCTGATCATGCTGAAGTCGACGGTGGCATGCATCGCATGGCTCTTGATGGTCGCGCCCGCGGCGGCCGAGCCGACGCAGATCGTCGTGCGGGTAATCAGCCAGGACGGGAAGTTCGTCGGCGATCACACGGGAGGAGCATCCATCACGCTGCGCGAGGTGAAATCGGGCAGGGTGCTCGCACGCGGCGTCACAAGGGGCGGGACGGGCGACACGGAGCGGATCATGGAGGCGTCTCGACGCAGCCCTTCGATCGCGCTTGCCGATGCCGCATCCTACAAGGTCACTCTCGATCTCGGCGAGCCGACGCTCGTTGACCTTGAGGTGGAGGGCCCCATAGGTCGTCCTCGATCCAGGATCAGCGTGAGATCGCAGCGCTGGATCGTCCCAGGCGTGCCGGTGACGGCAGGCAATGGCTGGCTTGTCGAGCTTCCGGGGCTCGCGATCACGCCCACCATATCGACGCAGGGCCGATCGGTTTTGATCACGGCCAAGGTCGAGCTGATGTGCGGCTGCCCGATAACTCCCGATGGACCTTGGCCATCCGCCGATTACGCCGTCACTGCGAGCATCTGGAGCGGGCGCCACGAACTGGCGAGCGCGCCGCTTGCGTTCACCGCGGCGCCTGGGACGTTCAGTGGGCGCATCGCCCTACCGCGAGCCGGGAAGGCGAAGATCTACGTCAACGCCGTGAACGGCCGAACGGGCAACTCGGGACTGGCGACCGTCAGGTTGCCGTGAGCCAAGGCGCTGCGCGTGGGAAACCGAAGCGCGCAGCGCCTCCGTCGATTGACGAGCTATTGATGAGGATCCGCCATGTCCAAACCTCAATTGCGGATCGGCAGGGGAAATATGCAAATCCGCTAAAGAATAGTTCCACTGGCATGAGCCGGATCGAACGCCATCGCATGTATGAGAGGACCTGTGGCTTCTGATGATGCAGCGCAGGTAAGACCTGCATCATCGCATTAGATGCACCTTTCTTCGACGAACACGCTCCCGCACCCTGCGCAAGTCCCAGGTTCAGGTTATAATCGGCGAGACTTCCGCAGGCACGTCGTCCGAGTCGGTATCCACATGCTTCAGGTGAACGGTCTGCGTGGCGTAGGCTATCGGAACCTTAGCCTTCTCCAAGCTGGCATGGATCTTCAAGAGCAAATCCTGTCGGATGATCAAGCTCTCGTCGAAGTCCTGCGCCCTGATGTAGGAGAAGATTTCTATGTCTACGGAGCTCAGATTGATGTCCTTCAGGCGCGCCCGCGCGCCCGGCTTGATGATATGTTCGTTCGCCTCCAGGATTTCCGTCATCATGTGGAGGGTCGCGGGCAGCTTGTCGGACCTGATCCCGTGCTCCAACCTGATGATCGGATTGAATAGGAAGGAGTCCCGTCGAGCGAAGTTTTCAATCTGTCGCGCCGAGAAATCTCCGTTTGGAATGGTCACCACGGTCCGCTCCAAGGTGCGGATGCGAGTGGAACGTATGCCGACGTCCTCCACCGTGCCTACCACGTCACCGACCTTGCAGAAGTCGCCGACCTGCACGGGTTTGTCTGCGATCAACGTCACGCTTCCGACCAGGTTCTCGACCGTCTTCTGCGCCCCGAGAGCCAAGGCGATGCCGCCGATGCCCAATGCGGCGACCCCCGTCGTGACGTCGATCCCGAACGTGTCGAGGACGGCCACGACCGCGATGAACAGCAGGACGAGCTTCGCAGCGCGACGGACGAGACTGATCACGGACACCGCTTGCCGTCGTTCCAGTCCCTTGAGCCGATTGATGCTGAGCTGTGCCACCGCATCGATCATGCGGGCGAAGAACCACGCCAGCGCGATCCAGGCGAAAACACCCAGGTACCGCAGCAGGATTTGACGTGCGATGATGGAGACCGGCAGCGATCCCGCCCATAGCTGGAACAGCAGGGTCGCCCCGAACAGGCTTACCGGCGGCATCGCCGCCTGAGCCACACGATAGGTCCTGCTCCTTTCGTGATCGTGGATCGTGCGCCTCATCACGAAGAGGATCCCGGCGCTGACCACGTAGAAGCCAAGGAAGACGAGCGACGCGAGGCCGAGCAGGGTCGACCAGTCCCCGACCGCCGCGCCCCCGATTTCGATCGGTTGCCCGCCTTTGCCGGTGTTCCTATGCTCGTGCAGCCGCCGTGCGGCGATGCTGGTCTTCAGCGCCACACGCCAGACGTTGCCGGCCGTTGCCGTTCCGCCACGGGTAAGGAGTATGGGTACGTCACCCGTTCTCGAGAGGCTTCCTACCCGTTCGATGTTGGACCCGAGACCGTCCTCCAGATTTCCCTGCGGGTCGTTGGACAGCGAAACGAACGGATCGATCGCACCGCTCTGATCCAATACGGACTGAAGCTCCTCCGTCAGACGGCGAACGTCCGCCTTGGCTTCGAAGTAGCGGCCGGCCCGGCTGTAATCGCGCTCGGCCATTGCGGAAAGAAGACCCGAGACGGTGCCTCGCGGCGTGTCGCGGCCATAGATGTCGGTCGGGGGCTTTGTGGACGACGCGGACGCGCCGGCTTTCGGGGCGGCCTGCGACTGTGCCCGACCCGGCACGGCGCCCGCGAGGAGCACCATGCCGATCAAGTGTAGGCGTGATGTACGAAGCATCGATGGCCTCATGCGCCTGCGATGAAGTTCTCGACCGCGATCTGGGCGAGGTCGTCAGTCATCTGGGTGCGCGGATGCTTGCAGAAATAGGCGGATGCGGGGTCGATCACGCCGGCGATGCCGCGGTCCTTGGCGATCGCGGCGCAACGGATCATGTCGATCGCGACACCGGCGCTGTTGGGCGAATCCTCGACCGACAGGCGCAGTTCCAGGTTCATCGGCACGCCGCCGAACAGCTGGCCTTCCATGCGCAGGAAGCATACCTTGTTGTCGTTCTGCCACGGCACGTAGTCCGACGGCCCGATATGGACGTTGTCGTCGTCGAGCCGCTCGGCCGCGACCGACTGGACCGCCTCGGTCTTCGAGATCTTCTTGGATTCGAGGCGGCGGTGGTTCGACATGTTGAGGAAGTCGGTGTTGCCGCCGGTGTTGAGCTGATACGTCCGGTCGAGCTTGACGCCGCGCTTGGCGAACAGGTCGGTGAGCACGCGGTGGACGATCGTCGCACCCAGCTGTGCCTTGATGTCGTCGCCGATGATCGCGACGCCGGCATCCTCGAAGCGCTTCGCCCATTCGGGGTTGGAGGCGATGAAGACCGGAATGTTGTTGACGAAGGCGACGCCGGCTTCCAGCGCGCATTCGGCGTAGAATTCGGTCGCCTCCTGGCTGCCGACCGGCAGGTAGTTCATCAGCACGTCGGTGCCCGAACGCTTCAGTTCGGCGACGACCTCTTCCTTGGTCGGCTGCGTGTCGTTGGCGACCACGAAGGTGCGATCGTCCTTATATTGGCTCATATGGTCGGCGACGCCGTCCAGCACCGCGCCCATCTTCACCACCGTGCCGGTCGACGGGATGGTGGCGGCGAACACCGCGGTGCAATTGGGCTTGGCGAAGATCGCCTCGGCGACGTCCTTGCCGACCTTGCGCGTATCCACGTCCCAGGCGGCGACGACCTTGATGTCGGAGGGTTCATAGCCGCCGACTTCCCAGTGCATCAGGCCGGCCGCGTCGTTGGTGCCTCCGCGATAATGCTCCAGCCCCTGGACGAGCGAGCTCGCGCAGTTGCCGATGCCGACGATGGCGATGTTGATGAGTTTCACGAATTTACTCCGGTATGCAGCCGTTGCTCGGCTTTATCGATGGTGAGCATCCATGCGTGACGCCTGCGCAGACATCGCTCTGATCATGCCCAGGACACCGCCTGGATTGGCGGCGCCATTGATCACGTCGGCTTGAATGCTGCTTGCAAGCGACGGCTCTTCGTCGCCTTGCTTTTCAGTGGTTGAAGAGGCCGTCGATCACGCCCCCTCGTCGACTTCGCTCATGGCGGCCAGCGCCGCGAATGCCGGGCGTGCTCTTCGGTCTGGTTTCAGGCCCCCGGGCAGGGAAGCGGGCGCTGCTGGGATGCGGGCTGTCCCGCGGACCATCAATGCCAGCGTAGGCGGATTTCGCGCGATGACCTTGTCGAGTCTGCTCGGGTCAAACCAGACGCCTCGGCATCGGGGGCGATAGTAGAGCTCGCCCCCTCGGCGGTCGGCGATCAGCAGTCCGAGCTGACATCCGGGAGCCAGCATAACGCCGTCACGGCGCTGCGATGACGATGGGATGTCGTTCATGGCCTGCCCTTGAGGTTCGCCCGAGAGGCTCAAGGATGGATGCCCTGTTCGGCGCAATCGCGTCCCGAGACCTCAGTCTGGATCGTGCTGTGTCCGATCTCGTATCGGTCTCGCAGAAGCGCTTGAACGGCCGAGCGCGTCCCATCGACGTCGGCACCGCGATCGAGTACGAGGTGGACCGTACAGTTCACCTCGTCGTTGCTCATCGACCAGACATGCAGGTCATGAAGGTCGGCGACGCCGCGCACGCCGGCGATGGCGGTGCGAACCTCGCTGAGCTTGAGGCCGCCCGGAACGCCTTCTAGTAGGACGTTGCTGGTGTCGCGCAGCAGGATCCACGTACGCGGCAGGACCCACAGGCCGATGCCGACCGCTACGATTGGGTCGACCCAGGTCCAACCCGTGAAGCGGATGGTGAGAGCGCCGGCGATGACGCCGACGGAGCCAATCATGTCGGCCCAGACCTCCAGATAGGCGCCCTTGACGTTGAAGCTGCCTTCCTTACCCGCCATCAGCAACCGCATCGACACGATGTTCACGACGAGGCCGATCGTCGCGACGATCAGCATGCCCCAGGATTGAACCTCCTGTGGGGTGCTGAAGCGCTTGATCGCCTCGACGAAGACGTAGATCGCTACGCCGAACAGCAGCACGGCATTGAAGGCCGCAGCGAGGATTTCGAAACGACGATACCCGAACGTCCGCTTGTCGTCGGCCGGCTTCTGGCCCAGCTTGATAGCCAGCAGCGCGATCACCAGCGCCATCACGTCGGTCATCATGTGAGCGGCGTCCGAGAGGAGCGCCAGGCTGTTGAAGACGAAGCCGCCGATCACCTCCGCGATGAAGTAGGTGAAGGTCAGCGCGAGCGCCCAGCTCAGCATCTTGGCGTTGGCGCCGGCCGCATGGTTGTGACCGCCCGCGCCATGGCTGTGATCGTGCCCTGCGCCAGCATCGTGCGCTCCGGCGCCGTGGTCGTGACCGGCGCTCACTTGCCGGCCTCCCGCTTCGCGAGCCAGATGCGCATCCGCGAGATCTCAGCCCGCTGCGCCATGACCACCTCCCGTGCGAGCTTCCGCACTTCGGGATCGCGGCCGTATCTCAGCTCGACCTCCGCCATCGCGATCGCGCCCTCGTGGTGCGGGATCATCGCACGCATGAAGTCGACATCGGCATCCCCGGTGAACCGGATGTCCATGACGCCGTGCATCTTGGCGTTGGCTGCGCGATACGCCCGCGTCGCGGGAGAACCTGTCGGTGCGGCCGGTCGCAGGTGCCGTCCGTGCGGCATGGTCTGTGCGACCGGTTGCGCGCTCACCGACGCGGTCGCGGCGACGGCCGCGACCGCCAGCATTTTCTTCATCGTGGGCATGTCGTCTCTCCTTTCGGATGGGTGGGCGCAGGGCGCCGATTGGGATCGAGGCGGTTCATCCGGCGATCTCCTCGAGCGCGAGCAGCGCGAGGAAGCCGATGAAGAAGAAGGCGCTGATGAGTGGGCTGTCCGGCTTCTCGTGCGCCTCGACCAGCAGCTCCTCGGTAACCAGATAGAGGAGCGCCATGAGGCCGAAGCTCAGAAAGCCGGCGATCACCACGGGTGACAGTGTGGCCACCGGCAGCGCGGCCAGCGATCCGATCGGAAGCAGAAGGGCGAGGCCTGCGACCGTCAGGACGACCCGCAGCCTGGAGCGCATGGTCTCACCGAGTTCCGTCGTGAGCGTCACGCCGAGGAACAGCACCTCGAGCGTCAGCGCGACCGTCAGCAGGATGCCCGCCTTGGCGCCGGCGACGAATGCCAGTCCCAACACGAGGCCATCGATGAGCAGGTCGATCCCGATCGCGCCCAGCAGCGCGGCGGGACCTTCGAAGCGTTCCTCGAAGCCCTTGAGCGCGAGCATGACCGCCACACCGGCGGCCCCGCCGATCAACGTCGCGGTCGGGCTCGCCTCGTGCTTGACCTGCGGAAGGATCTCTGTCGCCGCCGCGGCGAACACGACGCCGGCCGCGAGATGCTGCATGGCGCTGGTAAAGGCGGCACCGGGACGTCGCACGACCGCGGCAATTGCGCCCAGAATGACCGCGATGGTCGGGATGATGGTGTAGCTCAGTGCCAGCATGGCAGTACTCCCAAACGCGAATGTCCGCGCGATCGGCTTCGCCCGGTCGGTCGGGACAGCCTTCCATCACCAATCGTCCGAAGTCGGATCGTGCTCCGACCGCCGCGGCGCTTCGGCGTCTTCGCAGCGTATCGTCGCTCCCTCGATGCGGTCGATGCCGGTCGGTATGCCGACCTTCGGATCCTCACGATCATGCGATCGGCCCTGGTTGTGAGGACCAGTGCCACTTCCCTCCGCGGCGCCTCCATGTCGCGAATCCGATGCGATGGAACATTCCGATCCATCGGATCAGCACGAGCACATGCGGGGTGGAGATCAGACTGTAGGTTCTGCCAAGGCGCGTCGTGCGTACAAGCAGGTTGGCGGCCAGGAGCCACAGGCCGGCCGGAAGAAGAGCGGCGAAAAGCTGAAGCGTCTTCATCGGGTGGTCAGGCAACGCTTCTGCCCTGTGATGGTCCGCAGGACAGGCAGGGCGATCGCACGGCCACGCAAGGCGCCCGCCGAAGAACGGATCCGGGTGCGATCCGAGCAGGCCTGGACCCGAATGGATCGACGCGCGCGAAGATTACTGAGGGCCATCAGTGCCCCCCCTCGATGGATCGAACGTTGCGACCCTCCAGGCGTACCAGATGAAGGCGGCAACGATCACGGCGTTGCTGGTGGGCTCGATGAGGTCGGCCACCTGCCGATACCGGGTGCCCAATCGGAAGCCGGCCACCACCAGGACGCTCGTCCAGATTGCGGATCCTGCGAACGTCGCAACGAGAAACGGTACGAGCGGCATTCCGCTGACGCCGGCCGGCACGGATATCAGCGTGCGGATGCCCGGGATCATGCGTCCGAACAGCACCGCCCAGCGCCCGCGCCGATCGAACCAGCGGTCGACCCGATCGATCTCGCTTGGGGTCAGTGTCAGCCAGCGGCCGTGCGAGGCGGCGAAGCGCTTCAGGCGATCGACGCCGACCCAGCGACCGGCATAGTACCACAGGAGCGCACCGACACCCGATCCGAGCGTGCCGGCGACGATGACGGCTGGCACGCCGATTTCACCTCGCGTGGCGACATAGCCGCAGAGCGGCAGGATCACCTCCGACGGGATCGGCGGAAAGACGTTCTCCAAAAGCATCAGCAGAAAAACGCCGAAACCTTTGAAGGAGGAAAGTACATCCAGTATGATGTCGAACATTGTGATTTCAGATCCCCGAGCGTCGCGGGCGCAGCCGAAGACGATGCTCGAGCAACATCCCCAGGCTGCTGCACGCAACTGCCTTTTCAGACGTGGGCGTTCTCACGGCTTCCACCGTCATCCTGCCCTACCGGTCGGATCGCGGTAGGCTAGCAGCCTCAAGGCGTTGACGACGACCAGCAAGGTCGATCCCTCGTGCACCGCTACCGCGGGTCCGATCCCGAGCCCCAGGATGGTCGCCGGTACGAGGAAGCCGACGACGCCGAGGCTGACGAAGACGTTCTGGCGAATGATCCCACGGGTGTGACGGCTGAGACCCACCGCGAACGGCAAATGGGCCAGATCGTCGGCCATCAGCGCCACGTCCGCGGTTTCCAGAGCCACGTCCGACCCGGCCGCGCCCATCGCGATCCCGACGGTCGCACTCGCCATGGCAGGTGCATCGTTGACTCCATCGCCGACCATCGCGACCTTGTCCTCGCCTGCCAGCTTCTTGATTGCGGCCACCTTGTCCTCGGGCATCAGATCGCCCCAGGCTTCATCGATCCCGACGTCCCGGGCGATCGCCTCGGCGACCTTCTGATGGTCGCCGGAGATCATGATCATCCGTGACACACCCATGTCGTGCAGACGGCGCAACGCGGTCCTCGCGGCCTCGCGCGGCGTGTCCATGAGACCGATGGCGCCGAGATCCCGGTCGCCCTTGCGCACGACCATCGTGGTCCGGCCGCTCTCGCGCAGCGCGGCGACGGCACTCGTTGCCCCTTGACCCAATACCGGAATGCCTTCCTTGCCGAACATCTCGGCCTTCCCGATCCATACCGTCTCGTCTCCGACGGTTGCGGTGACGCCGCGGCCGGTGAGGCTCTTGAGGTCTCCGGCTTCGGGTAGTCCGCGTGCGCCGAGTCGTTCACGGCCGTCCTTGACGATCGCCTGCGCAAGCGGGTGGTCGCTGAGCGCCTCGACCGCGACGGCGAGTGCCAGCAGCTCGTTCTCGTCGGCAGCATCGACCACCACGACATCGGTGATGCGTGGCCGTCCTTCGGTCAGCGTGCCAGTCTTGTCGAAGGCGATCGCCTTTAAAGATCCGAGATTTTCCAGCGGCGCGCCGCCCTTGACCAGGACACCGCCTCGCGCCGCTCGCGCGACGCCGGAAAGCACTGCACTCGGCGTCGCGATCGCCAGCGCGCAGGGGCTTGCCGCCACCAGCACAGCCATCGCCCGGTAGAAGCTGTCGCGGAAGGGCTCGTCGACGACGACCCAGGCGAACAGGAGTAGAAGGGCGAGCACGAGGACGGCAGGCACGAACACCCGCTCGAAGCGATCGGTGAACCGCTGCGTCGGCGATTTCTGCGTTTCCGCCTCGCTGACCATCTTCACGACCTTGGCGAGTGCGCTCTCGTTTGAGCGACGCGTCACCTCGATCTCGATCGCGCTCCCGCCGTTGATCGTACCGGCGAACACCCGGCTTTCCGGACCCACCGCGTCCGGCTTGGCACGAGCGATCGCGGCATCGGCGACGGGGATCTTGTCGACCGGGATGCTCTCGCCGGTGACGGGAGCCTGGTCGATCGCGCTGGAGCCCTTGATGATGAAGCCGTCTGCAGGCAGGCGTTCGTTCGGCCTAACGATCGCGACATCGCCGATCACCAGCTGTTCGACGGGTATCTCGCTTTTCTGGCCGTCCCGCCGAACGGTCGCGATCTCCGGCGCGAGCTTGGCCAGCGCCTCGATGGCCTTCTTGGCGCGACCCATCGCATAATGCTCGAGCGCGTGACCGAGACTGAAGAGGAAGAGCAGCAGCGCGCCTTCCGCCCAGGCGCCAAGGGCTGCGGCACCGGCTGCGGCGACCAGCATCAGAGTGTCGATCTCGAACCTGCGGAGTCGCAGGTTGTCGATCGCCTCGCGCAGCGTGAAGAAGCCGCCGAAGAGATAGGCCGCGACGAAGCAGGCGGTCGGCAGCCATTGCGCCGCGTCAGGCATCAGCTTCTCGACGCCGTACCCTATCCCCAGCAGCGCACCGCAGGCGAGAGCGAAGATCAACTCGGTGTTGGGCCCTAGGAACTCGGCGTGCGAATGGTCGTGGCCGTCGCCTGGGCCATGCTGCTCCTCCTTCGTCCGGGCGCCCTTCCCATGATCGTGTCCGGCATGATCGTCGGCTGCGATCCGTTCGCCGAGACCCACCTTGAGCTTGCGAAGCGTCGCACGGATCTCGTCCTCGCCGGTCCGCTGCCGATCGTATTCGACGCGGATCGTTCCGCTGGTGGTCGCGCTCGCCTGGACAACGCCGGGCATCGCGCAGAGCGTGTCGCCGATCGTGCGTGCCCGACGTTCGTGCGTGATCCCCGTAACCTCCCAAACGGAATGGCCGTAGCGTTCGGTGATTTCGGCGCCTGCCGCACGTACCATCTCGCGCAGCCGCGGCAGCGGCAGCTTGGCGGCGTCGAAATGGATGCACAGTGCCGCAGGGGCGTCACCGTCGACAGCGATGACGTGGGCCTTCTCGACGCCGTCGCGCGTCGCCAGGGTGGAGACGAGGCGCTCCAGGCAGGCGTCGGCGGCATCGGGCAGGTCGGGCAGCAGCACCGGAATGTCGAGTTCGAGCTTGTCGTTCATGACGGCCTCCCAACTGTGATCTTCGATCGTATGCGGGCATCGCGTCGCATCTCGCGTGCGGCGGCGAGGAAGACGACGCTCGCGGCGAGGTGCCGAGAACACGAAACCAGCCGCAGCTTCAGCCCGCTTCTGGTGATGATGATCGTGCCGAGGATCACCGCGGACGCCGACAACGAAGTGCGTGCAAGAGGGCGCATCGCTCAGTTCTCCCCCTTGGTGCGGTGGCAGACGCGCACCTTGCCGTCGGAGCGGGTGAAGGCGATCGATCCACCCGCGATCACCGCCCTCGTGCTGCCGTTGCGGAACTCGTCACCGGTGCCCCGCGCGCGCAGGATCTCCGTCCTGCCGCGCGGCAGCCAGGTGACCGCCATACGCAGACCATCGCGGAGGTAGTCGACGTCGGCGCGCGATCCGTCGTCGCAGTAGACGACACGTTGCCCAACCAAGTCCGGCATCGTCTCCGCGTTGTGAAGAACGCCTTCCGTGTCGTCTGGCGCTGGCCCGCAAGCCGTGAGGCCCAGTGCGGCGAGCGCGAGCAGGGAGAGCCTGCCACGAGGCACAGCCGTCCGTTTAGCTCGCTCGCTGCTCACCACAGGACTCCATGCACCGGTTTGAGCGGTGCTGGCGCCTCGAGGCCGGCGGACTCGAGCAGATCGATCTCGATCGTGCGGCACATGGCGGTGAGCGGCACATCGTGGACGGTGTTGGCGAAGGGATCGGTGAGATCTTCGCCGATGCTCAGCACGGCGAGGAAGACGAGGCCGATCAACGTCGAGCCTATCGGCGTCCAGAGCCCGAGCGATTCGACCAGCGCGATGGGCAAGAGTAGGCAGAACAGGCGGGTGAACAGGTTCGGGAAGAAACGGAAGCCATTCGGCAGCGGGGTGTTCTTGATCCGCTCCATACCGCCTTGGGCGTTGGCGATGTCGACCAGCACGCGCTCGACCATCGCCTGCTGAATGGTGTCGATCCTGCGGTTCGCGAGGGCACTGGCGAACAGCAGAGAGATGCTGTTCAGGATCGCATTGGCCGGGTTCGTCTTCTTAACGACCATTTCGGCAAGCGTTTCGCCCGCGATCCGCCTGATCTCGTCGTAGGCGGGTTCGCGGCGGAGTTGGCATCGTATCGCATGGGCGAAGGCGATCTGCCGACGGACCACATCCTGGTGGAGACCCTCCGCATCGTCCTTCCCTTCCGAAAGGCTCCGCGCGACGCGCGACAAAGATCGCGACGCGTTGATGAGCGCGCCCCATAAAGTCCGCGCCTCCCACCAGCGCGCATATGCGGCGTTGGTCCGAAAGCCCATGAACAGCGCGATCGCGGTGCCGAACAACGCAGTCGGAAGCGGCGGCTCCTTGATCGGCGTCATGAAGTGGAAGGCGGTGACCGCAACGTCCCATACGAAGAGGATCGTCAGCGGCTTCCATACCTCAAACATGATCTGCCGAAATCGTGGCGTGGCGCCCACAATCATAAATGTTCATTGCTCCAGCATGCTTCGGCATCAGCCGAGCGGCATGTTCATGATGTCTTTGTATGCGGACAGAAGCTTGTTGCGGACCTGAAGCGTCGCTTCGAACGCGACACTTGCACGGTTCTGGATCAGCGCGACGGTCGCGATGTCGTTCGTCTCGCCGCGCTCGTAGGCCTCGGTAGCGACGTCTTCCCGCTGCTGCGTCTCGTTGACCTTCGCTACGACGCCATCGAGCGTCTGTGCGAAACTGGACGAGGGGGTGCCCGGCGCCGCGCCGGGCGCGACGTTCGGCTGCGCTTCGCGAAGCGCTCGACTGCGCGCGATCACGTCTGCGCGGATCGCCATGACGTTCGAGATGGTCGGATCGGACATCGTCACGCCCTCCGCTGACGTCTGCGCGGACGTGTTCCGGCCGAACCGCACCGTTGATACGATCGGGTCACTTGCTGCCCTCCTGGACGCAGGTCCGGGTTCGGCTCGTGCCCTCGACGATCGTCAGCTGCGTTCCGGAGAATGTCGCCGTGATGCCGTCGCCGACATATTGCAGCCTCTGCGTGGGCGCGCTGAGGATCCGGGGAGGAGCATCGTTCCCGTCGCGCAGGTCGAGCCGCAGTCCATCGTCCTTGTAGTCGATCAGCAGCCTGCTTCCGTCGTCGCAGCGATAGCGGTGACGGCCGAGTTGCCCGCTCGACACCCCGCTGTCGGCGGAATGAACCTCCTGCTGGGTGGGCGGGTCGCTGGGCGCGGGCTTCGAGCAGCCGGTCAGGACCACGAAGCCGACCATCGCGACGATCTTGATGCCAATCATCGTACCTTCCTCCGATAGTGCTGCGCTATGCGGCGCCGGTCGGCTCCGCGGACCGCCTGTCCGGCGCGCCAGTGAAGGTAGGCCGCAAGTCGGTCGTCGGCCTCGATCATCAGTACGCGCAGACGACGCAGAACCATCGCGGCGATCGGGAGCGAGAGCAGGCCCCGGAGGGCGCAGCTGTGCGACACCGTGGTGCCGCCGTCGTCGCCCTGGAGTTCGAAGCGCTCCTCGATCATGAACACGTGAGGAATGCCGCACGACCAGGCGAAAGCCCGGGGCTTGTCCAGGTGGTCGACCTCGGCGGGTGAACGGACGGAGCGTGACCAGCCCGGAAAGGCGAACGTGCACTGGGTTTCGCCAACCTGGCTGGCATCGTCGAGCTGGATCATCGGCCTCCAGGCTTGACGGTGCTCGGGCTCTATCAGCGCGGACCAGATCCGCAGCGGCGGGCCATGGAAAACTCGGGAAATCGTGATCTCCGGCATGGGTATCCCCATCATCGATATGGGAGGGCGGCACGACGGTGCCGCCCTCCTCGTTCGTCAGGCCATGGTCTTCCCGAAGGTCTGACCGTGATCATCGCCTTCGTGCTCTTCGTTGTAGTGCTCCGGCAGCTCGATCGCCTTCTGCCCGAACCGCGCGTAGAGGGTGGGAAGCACGAAGAGCGTCAGCAGCGTCGCCGAGATCAGCCCGCCGATGACGACCGTCGCCAACGGCTTCTGCACCTCGGCACCGGCACCATGTCCGAGCGCCATCGGTACGAAGCCGAGCGATGCCACCAGCGCCGTCATGGCGACCGGACGCAGGCGCTGCATCGCACCAACATGCGCCGCCTCGGCGCGGTCCATGCCCGAACGGATCAGGTCCTGGATGGAGCTGACCATGACGAGGCCGTTGAGGACCGCGATGCCGGACAGCGCGATGAAGCCCACCGCGGCGGAGATCGAGAAGTCCATGCCGCGCACGAAGAGAAGCAGCACGCCGCCCACCAGCGCGAAGGGCACGCCGGTGAACACGATCGCGGCATCACGCACCGATCCCAGGGCGCCATAGAGGAGGAACAGGATCAGGACGAAGCAGGCCGGGATGACCAGCTTCAGCCTTGCGCTGGCCGACTGGAGGTTCTCGAACTGTCCACCCCATTCGAGATAGCTGCCCGGTGGCAGGCGCACCTGGCTGCCGATGGCAGCCTGTGCGTCGGCCACAACGCTTCCGACGTCGCGACCACGCACGTTGGCCTGCACGACCACCCGGCGCTTGCCGTTTTCGCGGCTGATCTGGTTCGGCCCGTCCACGACTCCGATGTCGGCGACGCTGGAAAGGGGAACGAAGGACCCGCCGGCGACCGGAACCTGGACCTGCTGCAGCAGCCCCAGATCCGAACGCTGCGCCTCCGAGAGGCGGATGACAACCGGGAAGCGGCGGTCTCCCTCGAAGATCTGCCCGGAGGTGCGGCCACCGAGGGTGGCGGTGACGGTGTCCTGCACATCCTGAGCGGTGACGCCGAGGCGTGCCATCGCATCGCGGTTGACGCGGATGTCGAGCATCGGGAGACCCGTCGTCTGCTCGACCTTCACGTCGGCCGCGCCTTGCGTCTTGCGCAGGATTGACGCGACCTGCTCCGCCGTCCGGTTCATGGCGGAGAAATCGTCGCCGAAGACCTTGACGGCGATGTCGCCGCGAACGCCTGCGATCAGCTCGTTGAAGCGCATCTGGATCGGCTGGGTGATCTCGTAGGCGTTGCCCGGGAACTTCGCGAGATTGCCCTCGATGCGCTTGACCAGATCCTCCTTCGCCAACTTGGGGTCGGGCCAGGCGTCGCGCGGTTTCAGGATGACGAACATGTCCGTGGCATTGGGCGGCATCGGGTCCGATGCGAGCTCGGCGGTGCCCGTCTTCGAATAGACGAACTGCACCTCGGGCTGCTTCGACATCATGCGTTCGATCGGCACCTGCATCGCCTGGCTCTGCTGGACCGACGTCGCCGGGATGCGCAGCGACTGGATGAGCAGGTCACCCTCGTCGAGCTGCGGCAGGAACACCTGCCCCAGCGTTCCGAACGCTAAGACCGCCAGGACGAGGCTGCCGACGGCCGCCCCGATCGTGATCGTGGGACGCCTCATGGCCCGATTGAGCCCCGGCTCATAGCGCTTCTTGAGCCAGGTGACGATGCGGCCGTCCTCCTCATCGACCTTCTTCGACAGCCAGATGGCAATCATCGCAGGCACGAAGGTGAGCGACAGCACGAACGCGAAGGCGAGCGCGATGATGACGGTGAGCGCCATCGGCACGAACGTCTTGCCCTCGACGCCGGTGAGCGTGAGCAGCGGTACGTAGACGAGTATAATGATCGCCTGTCCGTATACCGAAGGCCGGATCATCTCGCGCGCGGCAGCCGCCACGCTCGCGAGCCGCTCCTTGACGGTGAGCCGTCGGCCTTCGTGATGTTGGCGCTCCGCGAGCCTGCGCAACGCATTCTCGACGATGATGACCGCACCATCGACGATCAGGCCGAAGTCAAGCGCGCCGAGGCTCATGAGGTTGGCAGAGACGCCTGCCTTGAGCATCCCGAATCCGGTTAGCGTCATCGTGATCGGAATGACGAGCGCTGCGATGAGCGCCGCGCGGAAGTTTCCGAGCAGGAGAAACAGGACGACGATGACGAGGACCGCGCCTTCGCCGAGGTTGCGCGCCACCGTCCGGATGGTGGAGTTAACCAGCTCGGTGCGGTTGAGCACCGGCTGCACCACCACGTCCGGCGGAAGCGAGGCGTTGATCGTCTTCAGCTTGTCCGCGACCGCGGTCGCGACCGAGCGGCTGTTCTCACCGATCCGCATGATCGCGGTGCCCACCACGACCTCGGTGCCGTTCTCGGACGCGGAACCCATCCGGATCGCCTGTCCGGTGCGAACGGTCGCGACCTGATCGAGCGTCACGGGCACACCGTTGCGGGTCGCCACGACGGTCCGGGCCAACTCGCCGGTGTTGCGGACCAGAGCGTCCGACCTTACCGCCAGTCCCTCACCGTTGCGGTTGACGAAGCCGCCTCCGACACTGGTATTGTTCCGCTCGAGAGCGTTACCCAGTTCGGTCAGCGTGATGCCGAGTGAAGCGAGCTTCTGGACATCGGGGACGACCAGGAACTGCTTGGCATAGCCTCCGATCGAGTCGACACCAGCCAGGCCGGGCGTGTTCTTCAGTAGCGGGGTGACGATCCAGTCCTGCGCGGTACGCAGATAGGTCGCCTTGTCCTCCTCGCTCGTCAGCCGATCGCCCTCGGGGGTGATGTAGCTGCCGTCGGGCTGCTGGCCCGGCTCGCCGGGCTTGTGCTTGTCGTCGGCGCGGTGCTGCAGGCGGACGGTGTACATGTACACCTCGCCCAGACCGGTCGCGATCGGTCCCATTTCGGGGTTCACGCCGTCGGGCAGGTTCTCGGCCACGCCCTGCAGCCGTTCGCCGACCTGCTGGCGGGCGAAGTAGATGTCGGTCGCGTCGGAGAAGACGGCCGTGATCTGGGCGAAGCCGTTGCGGCTCAGCGAGCGGGTGTATTCGAGGCCCGGGGTGCCGGCGAGCGCCGTCTCGATCGGGAACGACACCTGCTTCTCGACCAGCTCGGGCGACAGCGCTGGCGCGCGAACGTTGATCTGCACCTGATTGTTGGTGATGTCCGGCACCGCGTCGATCGGCAGCCGGTAGAGGGAGAAGGCGCCGATGGTTGCGGCGATGACGGCGAGCAGCAGGACGAGCCAACGCTTCTCGACCGCCCATGTGACGATGCGGGCGATCATGATCTCAATCCTCTACCGCTTCGCTCTTGCCGAGTTCGGCCTTGAGCGTGAAGCTGCCGGTGGTGGCGATCTGCTCACGGCCGGTCAGGCCGGAGCGGACGATCACCGTGTCACCGGATGCGTCGCCGAGCTGCACCTGGGTCGCCTGGAAGCCGTTCGGAGTTCGTACGAAGACGACCGATTTGCCCTCGTCGGTCTGCACCGCCGTGGTCGGCACACGGATCGCACCGCTGCCGCCGCTGCCCGTCAGTTCGACCGAAGCGGTCACGGGTTCGCCGACGCGCCAAGTGCCACCACGATTGTCGAGCGTCGCGATCGACGGCACGAGGCGGGTCTGGGGATCGAGCGCTGGCGACACGAAGGTGATCCGCGCCGTCGCCTGCCGGCCCGCGGCCTTGACCGTCACGACGTTGCCGGGACGGACGCGGCCGGCATCCTCCGGCTTGAGGTTCAAAGCCAGCGACACCTGGCCGAGATTGGCGATGCGATAGAGCTCGGCATCGGCCGTCACGGTCTGACCGAGGGTCACGGGCCGTGCGATCACCTGGCCCGAGATCGGTGCGGCGATTCCCAGCCGGTTCAGTCCCGCCCCGCCGACGCCGGCTGCCGAAACGGTGCTCTGCGCCTGGGTCAGCGCGATGCGCGCCTCCGTCGCTGCGGTGCGCGCCGCGATCAGGTCCTGCTCGGGCGAGACCTTCTGCGAGAACAAGCGCTGTTCGCGCGCGAGATTGGAGTTCGCGAGCTGCAGCCGTGCACGTGCGGCCTGCACCTCGCCCTTGATCTGTGCGGCCTCCCGGCTTTCGATCACGGCGATCGTTTGACCTCGGCCGACGGTCTGCCCGAGATTGCGCGTGAGCGCGACCACCCGACCGGCGATGGCAGCTGACACGACCTGTGTGCCCTGCGGATCGCCTTCGATGATTGCAGGAAGCTCGATCGTTCCCGCACCTCCGACGATCGGACGGCCGATCTGGACTCCGGCTGCGGCGATCTGCTCCCGCGTGAGCGTCACGGCATCCTTCTGCGCCGGTGCTTCCGCCCCGGCGTTCGCCGACGCGCTGTTCGATGCCTCGTTCGCAGCGGCTTCGTTTCCGGCGTCGCTTCCACCGCCGCATGCCGACAGCAGGAGGGCGGCCGTCGCTGCGCCCACGAGATAATAGCTTTTCATCACTGGTTTCCCCCAACGGGCGCAGGGGCGGTCAGCCGCTCCACTTGCGCGCGTGCATTCTGGTAGTTGGCGAGCGCGTCGATCGCGGCGACGCGCGTCTCGGCGAGGGTGCGTTCGGCGTCGAGCAGTTCGAGTTGCCCGAACTTGCCTTCGCGATATCCGATGCGCGCGATCCGAGCCGCTTCCTGCGCGGCCGCCAAAGCCGGTCCGGACGCCGCACGCGCAGTCGTCGCCGCGTTCGCCGCCTGAGCCTGCGCGTCAGTGATGGCTTGCTCGATGTCGAGCGCCGTCACCCGGCGAAGAGCGTCCGCCTGGGTACGCTGTGCAGTCGCCTGTGCGATCGCCGCGCGGCCGTTGTTGAACACCGGGATCGGTATCGAGACCGTGAAGACGGCCGCGGTGTCGTTCGTCGCTTCCAGCCTGCGCAGCGCCGGACCGACGTTGATGTCCGGCACCCGATTGGCGCGCGCGAGCCTTACGCCCGCATCCGCGATGCTGAAGTCGGCATCGGCTGCGGCCAGCGCCAGCGTTCCGACCGTTCGTACCGGTGCCGCCGGCCCATAGGCCGCCGCGTCGGGCAATCGATCGAGCAACGTCTCGTCGAGACGGCCATCGATCGGCTGACCAATGCGTCGCGCCAGATTCGCCCGGGCCGCGTCGGAAAGTCGGAGCTGACGCTCGACGTTGGCCTCGGCGTTGATCCGCGCGACGTCGGCGCGCTGTTGTTCGAGCGGCGACGCCCGTCCGGCCTGCACGCGAACACTTGCCGCGCGGAGTGCGTCGCCCGCTATCCGCGCCTGATCCCGCGCCGTCGTCACCCGCCGCTCGGCTGCGACCGCTTCGACGTAGAGCTGCGTCACCTGCAACCGCACGTCCGCGGCTATGATGGCCGCCTGGATCTCGGCGCGTGAGAGTTGGGCGTTGGCAACTCCGACCCGGGCGCTGCGCTTGCCACCCAGTTCGATCGGAATGGCGAACCCGACCGTAGTCTCTGCGGCGCGCACGCCCCGATAGGGTCCGGAGCCCGTTATATTCTCAATCTGTCCTTGGAAGACCGGGTTGGGGCGCAATCCCGCAACGGTCCGGCCCGCACGTGCGGCTTCGATGGCAGCGGTAGCGGCCGAGGTCGAAGGCGCCGAGCCGCCGGCAGCGACGACCGCCTGGTCGAGCGAATAGATCGGTCCAGCCTGCGTGATAGGCGCAGGCGGCCCGGCTTGCGCGTGGGCCACCGAGGCGCACGACGCCGCAGCCAGCAAGGCTGCGCACAATTTCTGCATTGTCGAGGAATCCTAACGAATGTCGTCAGGCCGGGTCATCCCGGCCGGCAGCATCCGTCAGGCGTTTGGCGGCCGCAACGCCGGATCGACGGAACTCAGCGCCCGCACGGCGTCGAAACCGGGTTTGGGACGAGCGCCCTCGATATTGAAGGTGACCGGGATGGCGTCAGCCTGCGGAATGCTCAGAGCCTGTCCGTGACAGGTTCCATGATGATGCGGGATCGCCTTGTCGGCATCACCCTGCGACTGATCGGCATCACCATCTACATGGACGACGCCTGTGCATTCGATCGTCGTCGCCTGCCCCGGCACTTCGCGCGCGTGGACGGTCGCCGTCATCACGAGCGACGACGCCAGCAGGAGGAGCAGCAAGGACCAGGCGCGGGCCAGCATGGGAACGCGCCTATCACCATGACGACCCGATGTCATGCGTTCTCTCCGCGATGAGGGCGATTGTAGGCACTGGACCTGTCAGCAAAACGCCATGCGGGGATAGCATCCGCGAACACCCGCCACGCGGAGCGGAGGAAGATAATCGCAATGACGCCTCCGACCACGATGTCGGGCCATGCGGCACCTGTGAGGTGGACGAGGCTCGCTGCGATGAGCACTCCGATGTTTGATGCGACATCGTTGCGCGAACACTCGAAGGTGCTCGCCATGTTCACGTTCGCAGCGCGGAAACGCCACAACAGCGCCAGACACGTGAGGTTCGCTGCCAGCGCCGCCCCGCCGAAGCCGAGCATCAGCGTCGAAGACGGCGGCACGCCGTTGGCGATCTTACCGGCGATTTCGACGAGGACGGCGATGCCGAATACCAGGATGAGGCCGCCCTTGGCGATCGCCGCTCCCGCCTCCCAACGTGCGCCACGATTGAGTGCATAGAGGCTCAGCCCATAGACCACGGCATCGCCGAACATGTCGACAGAGTCCGCCATCAGCGCCGACGAGCGGGCCAGCAGCCCACCACCGAACTCGATGGCGAACATCGATAGGTTGATGACCATGACGACGATCAGCGCGCGTCGCTGCTCGGCCTTACGGCCAAGTTCCGCGATCGTGTCGCGCTTTGCTGAACAACAGGCGTCCGCCATCATCGTGCTCGATTCGTTGGGTCGGACCCCCTATATGAACCCTCATCCCACTAGAGGGTCAAGGGTCTGTGATGAAGATCGGTGAAATAGCAAGATTGACCGGGTTGAAGGTCGAGACGGTACGCTTCTACGAAGCGGAAGGATTGATCGGGGCGCCGATCCGCAGCGGAGGGAACTACCGCGTTTACAACGGCTCCCACCTGGATCGCCTGTCGTTCATCAAGCGCTCGCGCGATCTTGGCTTCACCCTCGACCAGGTGCGTGACCTTCTGCGGTTAGCAGACGATCCGCGCGGCTCCTGCGCGGAGGTCGATGCGATCGCCGCGGTTCACATCCATGAGATCGATCGCAAGCTCGCCGATCTCGCCGCGCTGAGAACCGAGATCGTGCAATGGGGAGCGACCTGCGACGCGACAACGATCGCCGATTGTCGGATCATCGACGCACTTTCGAACGCTGGCTGACTAAGCCTTCAGGCCGTCAGATGCTGGTATAGGACCGTGCCCCATAGACGCGGCGCGATCGCGTCCCTATGTTGTCCACATGGCCACTGTTCTGACCCCTCGCGAACAGCAAGAGACCGCCTCGATCGCGTGGCAGCTTGGCGGTTACGATGACATGTTACGCCTCGAGCGGGAGCTCAAGGCTATGAAGGCTGCGGGCAAGCGCCCTAAGATGGTCATTGACCAGGCGACCGGTAAGCGGAAATTGGTCGAGGCCTGAGCCTTGTTCTCACTGACGCTGGCCGTTGTCACAGGCGTTGCAATCCTCCTTCCTGGCTTCTTCGCAATCCTGCTCTGGAATACCCGCGCCCCCCGGTACGCCGTTGCGCGCCCGGATCTGCCGGTTAACGCATTGAGCGTGCTGGCGATCGGGGTCGCCGTTTCCCTGATCGCGCACCTGCTGACCGGGCTTGCTATCGGGCTGGTGCAAACGCTTCTGATCGACGTCAGCCGCTTCTTGCCCGCAGATTACCGGACGCCCGCGGTCAATCCGATCGGCACGTTGCTGATCGTCGCGCAGGGTGGGCCAAAGGCAGCCGCGTTGAGCGCTAGTGATCTGGTGTGGGGCATTTGCGCACCGATTTTCTCGACGCTGGCAGTCGTCATGCTGATGGCCGACGATGCACTCGATGTCGCTACGGAAGGGTGGGACTTTGGCGGGCACGGCTGGGCCTACACGCATATCATCAAGCCTACGCAGCACGGTCATCGCCCGATCGCCTATGTGCTGACCGATCTCCAGCATGACGGACTTGGGGTCGGCTATCGCGGCGTGGTCGCCGACATCCGCCAGAGCAGCGATGGCCAAACGCAGAGCATCAGCCTGGCCTCCCCTGCTCGCTTTCTTTTCGAACTCAAGCCCGGCACGTCGCGACGTTGGACGCCGTCCAGCGAGCCTGCGCTGGTTCGCTACGCGGAACGTCCGGTCGGAGACGTGATCAGCCTCGACCAGAAGGTCATCCACGATATCGTGGTCTCGACGCCGGCCACCGATCTGTTGCGCGAGCTGCGCGACCTCGACACGCAGCGCCAGCATGGGTGATTTCTTGACCTTCATTGCTCCCAAGGCGCTGCTGTGGATCGGTTTCGTCGTCAGCATGGTGTTGACCGGCCTGTTGGTCGCGCTCGCGGCATGGGCAGTCGCAGGTCCGTGGTGGCCGACGACGCTGGTTCAGAACGGCTTTCGCCGTCATCGTTCCTGTTGGGCGCTGATTCAGGCATTCGCCATTGCCACGCTTCCCATCCTGCTGCTTGGCGAACACGGCGTCGGCGTGGGGGCCTTGATCTTCCTGGTTTTCGCGCCACGATACGTTAACTGGCGGGTTCGCTGGGGCGCCTGGCACGATGACAACGAGGCGACCCGCACCACCGCCCGCACGATCCGCAATCGCCTGCGGGACCGACAGGAAGAAGCTGCGATGCCACCAGGTGCCGGCCCATGGCCGGAATATGTAAACGACGTGGTTCGCGCGACTAGGGACCAGCTTTATACGCCACCAGAGACGGTAGTGCCACCTGATGCCCTCCCTAGCTGACATAGGAATCGCAGCTATGTCATCCGCGCAAATTCGTGATTCCGAGTAACTAGTTCAGCCCGAGCTTGGCAAAGAAGGCCTCGTTTCTCAGCCGGGCATCATGAAGCAGCTTGTTGTAAGGCAGAACCTCAACGACGGCATTGTGGATGGGCGAAAAGCCAAAGTACCCCTCGCCATCCGCACTTTTATTCTGAGCAATCGACATTGATACAACCTCGACCAGCTTTGGCGTAAAATCAGCGACGACGAAGCAGATAAATCTGGTGCTGGGAGGAATAGGTTTGCGGAACCTGCCGGTGCGATCCTTGAACGCTCCGCCGTTCCGCATGATGTTTACATATTCAAGCACCTGCGTGACCGGGTTGTCGCTATGACTGTAGTTGGGTCGGCCGGGTCGCTTGAATTCGACAATGATAATCGGTTCGTCAGTACCTTCACGGTCGAACGCCAGCGATCGATCGAAAACAACGGCGACGTCCGGTTCGCGGGTACTGTCGCTGTCGGTGAGAAACGTTGTGAAGGGCTTGTCGGACTTCAAATAGGAATAGAAGGCTAGTCGATCATCCAGAATCCATAGGTTATGGTCTTCATAGTCGAGCGCTTCGCCATCCGAGCGGATCGGTATGATGAGGTCATGGACGATCTCCTCACGCAAGTAGTCTCGCTTCTCCGGATCGACGTACGCCAGCGAACTGTCGAGGAGATCGAGGATCTCCTTCCGCTTAACGACATATTCGGCGAGCGACGCTTTCTTGTCCGAGTTGATCGCACTGGCAACCTTCTGCACCCGGTCGACGACCTCACTGGCATTGCCGGCGGATAGTGCCTTTATCTCGCGCTTCGTCTCGCGTTGCTTGCGTCGACGCTGGCGCGCCAGCTCGATATAAATATCCTCCTCCGACTTGGCGTTGAGCGATAGATGCTCCTCGACGAAAGCCGGGATATTGCTGGCGACGGCCAGAAACTGCGGGTTCTCACGTACGACGCGCAAGGTAATACCGGCCTGTTTGGTGCGAACCTGTTCGATATAGGGCGCTAGGTGTCGCTTGGCAGCGTCGACCGCCGCCTGATGCAGGCTGCGATAGTCATCTTCGCGGAACGTGAAGTTGGTGCGCTCCTGATTAACGTGGCCGTTCAGGTAGTCGCCTGACACCAAGCCGATATAGACGGAGTCGCTATTTTCACCGATGTAACCAAGCCCAAGCTGATTATCGATTTTCTCGTCGCGAACAACGCGGCCATCGCCCACATACAGGTTCCAGTGCTTGCCGCCGTCGTGCAGGCGCAATCCCTTGTTGAGCAGGATGTGGTACATATCAACGTCGATCGGTTCTTCCCCGGGCTCGAGGACGACTTTCAATGTCTCGGGCGTGTCGGACTCGACGTTGCTGCTGTAAAAATCGAGCAGGCTGATCCGCTCGGCACGATCAACAAGCGTGAAGGATGGCACTTCATAGCTGGCGAAGTTGCGCAGGAAATGACCAATGATGTGCGCGGCTATCGTGTCGACCTTGCGAGGACAATGCGCACTGTAGGATTGCACGTAAGGCTCCAGCCGCACTTTCGTGCCGATGGTCGGGGTCGCACCCGCAAGCCGCAACTCATGGCCAATCAGCGGACTGGCGTCGTTCTGGGCGACAGCGAAGTCGAACGACCGGTGCAGCGTTGAGCCGCCTTCGCTGAAGCTGCTGTTGACGTGCGTGTTCTGAAACACCTTCAGCCAGGAAAGGCGACCCACCCCCTTACCGCCGCGGCTGATCTTGCTGGCGGTATCTGCGGTGCGGAACGCGCGCCAATTGTCGGTGTTCAACCCGATCCCGTTGTCTTCAATCAGGAAGCCAGCGACCGGTGGGTTTTCGTCGTCCGAGCTGCTGCGTAGGATCGTCACCGTGATGACGCCCTTCGCCGTCGCCTCACGATCCCAGCGCGCCTCGATGGCATGGAACGCGTTGGCGATTGCCTCGAACAACGGGAACAGCGCGTTCAACGGAGAGGGCGCGAAACCAAGGTTGCGCACGCGGCCTGCCAGGCTGAACTGGAAGTCATCGGATGTGTCGGTCTTCACAGCGTCCCCTCGCCCTTATGCCTATGCGACATCCTCGCCAACGCCAACCCATCCCTTCCGCGCCTGCTCATTACGCAAAGCCTTCGCCGGCGTGATTGCGGAACGCCTCCTGATCGCGAACATACTCGCTGAGCATCTCGAGCGACTTATGGCGGCTGTGCTCTTTCATCTTAAACAAATTGGCACCATGGCGACCCGCCTCGGTCAGGAAGCCGGCGCGCAGTGAATGGCCTGAGAAAAGTGCCGGATCATAGCCGGCTGCGGCTGCGCGCGCCTTGACCACCAGCGCCACTGTTTGCGGACTAACTGGCTTTTCGGTGAGGCGGCCGTGCGGTGTGAGACGGCGGAACACGGGCCCCTCGGTGATGCCCGCGACCTCCAACCAGGCGCGGTAATGGCGCACAGGCTCCATGCGACGACCATCGAGGACCGCGACGCTCTGCCCCTTGCCCTCCTGATCGCCCTTCGAAAACGGAATCGTGACCAGCAGCCCGCGTGGATCTTCGGCCACATCGGCGATGTCAATCGCGACCAGCTCAGAGCGGCGGAACGCCCCCATCATGCCGATGCTCAGCAGCGCGCGATCCCGGTAGTCGATGAGGGCGGAGCCGGTGATATGGCGCACCATGTCACGCAGCACGTCGCTGTCGGCCGGCCGCTTCTTCGCCGGGCGATCGCTGCGTTTGGCGTTACGGATACCCCGCATCACGCGATCCAGCGCGGCCGCGCCGGCTTGTACGGTTGGCGGTTCGAGCTCAGCGGCGCGGTGGGCAAAGACGATCGCGGCCAGCCGCCGACCGATGGACGACTTGGATAACGGTCGCCCATTCGAATGGGTGCTACCGTCTCTGGCAAGCTCGCTTAGGAACGCAGCCGTGACAATGGGTGAAGCCGGGAGTGAGGCGTAGCCGCGTGTGTCGCACCAGGTCGTGAACAGTCGCCAGTCGGACCGATAGGCACGCAAGGTCGCATCCGCCGATGCGCGCGCCAGGAAATGGTCGACCCGGGCGCGGTCGCTCTGGTTAAGATCCGGTGCGAGATCGATTGACGCTGGCGACAGATCGATCGGCCCGATCGCGAGAAGCGCGCGGCGCTCCGCGGCATCATCGCCGATCATACTGGACCGTCATGCACAGGATCATAGAGAGTCACGTCCTTGTGCCATGACAGCGTGCCCTCCTGACGTAGCCAATGACCAAGCGGGCGCACTCGAGCCTTGTCACCAAAGGGAAAGATACCGGACTGGTGCTCGTAGATCGAGACGCTGGTCCAGCTTGCGAGGTGAGGTGTCGTCAGCGCTCGCTTCCCAAAGGCGATGGCACCGTCATCGCTGTCTTCGCGTTGATAGTGCTTCAGAAAAGTTCGCCCCGATCGTTCGCGGGGCCGGCCAAAGATGAAGTCGTAGCCATAGACAGTATCCCCCTGGCCATCGTTTGGTGGGCCGTCGATCTTCAGATGCTCGTCCTGCAGCTGGTAGCAGGTCAGGCACCGCTCCATGGCGATGACGTTACCGACACATTCCGGATACACACACTCGTCTCTGCTAACGTCAGTCGTCGTCTGGCAGACGACGCAGCTTAGCTCGGTCTCGCCGGGCACCTTGGCGGCAAACTGGGCTAGCTTTGGGAGATCCACCGCATAATCGTACGGCGTGGCCTCAAAGCAGGCAGGACAGAGATAGGCATGCTGCCTGGGATTGAAGCCGAAAAGGTCGATCGCCTCCGCGGGTGTGAGGAATTCGATGGCACAGGCCACCTGGCCGACAACGGCGCTGTAGACGTGGTCATCCAGGCCGAAGATGGCGAACTTGCTCTCCCCCTCCATCGCAAACAACCGGTCAACCCATGATGTCTCCGCAAAAAGCGCGTTTGCCGCCATTAGGATGGTACGGGTGACCTCACCCGCAGTGAAGGTTACGCGCGGCGCCGAATGCATGATGCGGTTGCGGTCTTTGCGAACCGCGGTCCAGAAGGTGTTGAACGCCGGGTCCAGCGGCGGGTCCGCAACGCTGTTGTGCACGGCTACGAGCTTTGACGCCTCGAGGCTCGGCAGCTCGCCAAACGATGTTGCCCCCTTCGCCGCCTTCGGGCTCCAGTCGGCTGGATCGCCAAGGAGGAGGTATGGCGACACGCGCGCGATCCGGCCCTTGAGGCCGAGCTCCATCGCTTGCTGGATAAGGCTGTAGGCGTTCGACAGTGCAGGCTGCACACTTCGCCAATAGTCGTCGGTCGCCTCCGCATCCCCACTGGCACCAACTCCGATGGACCACGCGTCGTGCGCGTCCATGGTGATCTTCCATGCCAGGTAGAGCTGATTGACGCCGGCATCGTGAAATTCATCCGGCGTCGGCACGTCGATGATCACTGTTTCGGCTCCGTTCCGACCCATAATTTTGCCTGCCACCTTGCTAGCAGGAATCAGGCTTATCGCTAGTAACTATTGTGGCTGTCGGGATCGATGGCGGCTTGCGTTTACCCCCTCGCCTCTTCGCTATCATGGTGGCATATATAACTCCTAATGCCACCACACGCGGGCTTTGCCATATGACGCTACAAGTTAACATCACACCAAATGGTCGTATGAGCCTGCCGGTGGGCATTCGAAAGCGCCTAGGGCTTGAGGATGGCGGTGCGGTCCTTGTCGAAGAAACGCCGGACGGAGTTATCCTGCGCACCGTGGAGCAGGCGGTGGCAAAGGCGCAAGCAATCGCCAAGCGCTACGCACAACAGCCCGGCGCGTCGGTCGATGACTTTCTTGCCGTACGGCGCGAGGACAGCGGCGAATGACCCATGTCGTTCTCGATGTCTCGGCGATCCTCGCACTGTTGAAAGGCGAGCGCGGTGCCAGCAAGGTCGGCAGCGTGATTGCGGATGCCTCAGTGTGCGCGATCAATCAGGCGGAGGTCATCAGCCACTTTGTTCATCTAGGCGCGCCGCTTGACGACGTGCGGGCGATGCTGGCGGCCCTGCCCTATACCGTCGTCGCGGCGGATGATGCGCTCGCCTGGGATGCCGGTAACCTGCGCGCTGCCACCTCATCGGCCGGGTTGTCGCTGGGCGATCGCTTCTGCCTCGCTTTGGCCAAACGCCTCGGCGTCGCGGCGTACACCGCCGACAAAGCGTGGCGCGACATAGCAGGCGACGTGGCCGTGAAGATCGTGACTATCCGGTAGGTTGTGAGGTGCACACCGAACCGCCCCCATCTGCCGCACTTGAGGCGTGGCTCGATGCCAACGGGACGATCGAAGATCGCTACGGTCACCTCCTGCTCGAACAGATCAAGCCAATCGACAAGAGTCTGATCGACGCTCTTCGCCCGTATTTTGAGTCAGCTCATCTCGACGCGCGCGAACATTTTCATAAGCAGGTCGGCATCGACCTTCACCCGGACGCTGGGGCGGCGGGAGCCCATGCCTGCTATCCAGACTGCCTGCCGGCCGTCGCCCGGCGTGGCCTATTTGGCGAAGTAGTCGCCGGCTTGGTAACCCAGGCCTATGCAGAGGAACTCGTCGGCGAGCATCAGTGGTCGGTCCCGATCTTCCTTTTCCGCTTCCATGCCGATGTGGAGAGCTATCTGTGGGACCTTCGCTACGATCCATCCCGCAAGCGCCAGGTATTCGGTCGCTTCGGTTCCGACTTCGTCGGGGTACGGCTCGACGCGGCCGGGAACGTGGTCCGGGTCATCGTCGGGGAAGCAAAGTGGCGCGCCTCCCTTACCAACTCGGCCGTCGCCGCCCTCCTCCATGGCGAGAAGAACCTGAAAGATCCGACTACGGGCAAGAATGTCCACAACGGTCGTGGCATTTGGTTTGAGGTGAATCGGGATAGCGTCGTTCCGAAGGGCTTGCGTCAGCTGCAGCGCCTGCTGGAGCTGCGGGATCCCGTGAATCATGCGACCGCCATTGCGTCCATGGACGCCGCGATCACCGCGACCGTACCCACGCTTGCTCGGACGAACCTCGTTGTGATCGCCGGCAACGCCGCAGCGACCCGCAAGAAACTGAATGTGCTGATCCCGTGGAAGAAGCCGCCGGCAGACTACACCGCCCCGCATGACTTGCAGGTTGTCGAGTTGATCCTTGAAGGCGGTGAGGCGCTGATCGACGGGCTGTATACCTCTATGTGGAAGCCCTGACGCCATGTCCGAAGAGATGCGGCGTGCCGTCGCAGAGCAAGTTCGCACTTCGCTGGCCATCGAAAACGCGTTATCCCGCCCACAGGCTCGCGCCTTCGTGCGTTGCTTGCAGACGACCTGGCAGGTTCCCACGATCCATTGGTCGGCGCGTGAGTCTGAGAGTCAGCTGAGTGACGCGCGCCGTCTTCTTCATGCGGCGCACATTTTCCGCACAGTGGATGGGCCGACGTGCCCTGGCGCTATCGACTGCTATCGCCGCACGGGCGAACTGCTTGAGTGGTTGGCGCGGGCAGATGACGGCCTGCGCACGATCGTACCAATCGAATTGCTCGCGGCCGGTGCCTACCAACTTGGCGGTTTGCCGGCGATGGCAGCCGGCTTGCTCGCCCAGGTGCCGTCCGATCAGGATGGGGTCAGCCTGCTCGCTGCCTTCCTGCGCGCCGACTTCGACGATGTCATCGCGCGCGCCGCTAATTTCTGGAGCGAGCACCCACATCTCACCCAGCCTGACCAGGGAACGTTGCTCGCAACCGCGCTCCTCGAATCCGACGAAGCCGGCGAGGATGGCGATCGCGTCACCTGGTACTTCACCATCGAATTAGTTCGCACTGTCGGCCTCATCGCCGACTGCCTCCGCCGCGGTGACGATCCACGCCTGGATCGCGCAATGGCCAAGTTGCGCGCGCTCGACGAGATGGCAGCTCGGACCTTCAGCGACGATGCAGCGCTCGTTCTTTCCCTGATCCGGGATGTGGCCGATCGCTTCGTTGCCGCCTCCATCTACAAACCCCTGCGCGCATTAGCTGTGCTCCGGCCAGAGCGGCTTTCCAAGCTCACCGATTACGCGCGTGACCAATTCAGTCGCGGGCGCGGTATCCTTTGGACATCGCAGCTGCAGGGACTGGAACGGCTACTACGCGACGACTCCTTCGCGCTTTGCACGCCGACCGGATCAGGCAAGACGTTGGTGGCCAACATGGCGATCGTCAAAGAATTGCTCCTGCGTGCGGAGCCCGCAGCGATCGGACCGTTGGCGCTTTATATCGTTCCCTCTCGCGCGCTGGCGAACGAGGTCGAGGCGAAACTGACCTCGGAGCTTGGTCGAGAGTGCCTGATTACGGGTCTGTATGGTGGCGCCGACTGGGGCATCACGGATGCCTGGCTGACGACCGACCGTCCGGTGGTGCTTATCGCTACGGTCGAGAAGGCTGACGCGTTGATGCGCTATCTCGGGCCCATCCTCATAGCGCGCATCAAACTCCTCATTATTGACGAAGCCCATCAGGTCGTACCCGACGCTGACGAGTCCACCCGCGTAAGCTTCGCGGAGCATAGCAATCGGGCCATCCGGCTCGAGACGCTGGTTTCGCGTATCGTCGCGCGACAGCCGGAGGTCGTACGCATCGCGCTCACCGCCGTTGCAGGGGGGGGCCGCACAGCCCGTTGCGCGCTGGATCGAAGGCCGCGGGGATGCTCAGGCCGTTGGCGTCCGCTATCGCAGCACCCGCCAGGTTATCGGGGTGCTGGAGACCGCAACGAACGCATCAGGTCGTATCCTGCTCGACCTCATGAACGGCCGCCCGCTTTACCTCCGGGGCGAGGAAGACCCGGTGTATCTTCCCCTCCGCGTTGCACCGATGCCTCAGCTTCGCTCGCAGTGGCGCAACAGCCTCAATCGCTTCAACACGTTGAGCGTTTTGTGGACCGCCCTGCATCTCGTAGAGGAGGATCAGCGCATCCTGATCTCGGTCGCGCAAGAGCCCGAACAAACGATGCGCTGGTACAAAGAAGCGCTTGAGCTGCCAGCTTGGCAGGCGATCGTCAATTTTACGCCGCCCCGGGGCCGCCGTGGTGAGCGCTTTGACGAGGCGCGAGCCGCTTGTCAGGACTATTGTGGAGCCGATAGCTTCGAGCTTTTCCTGTTGGAACGGGGAATTGCCACCAGCCACGGTCAGATGCCGCAGCGTCTCCGTCGGTTGATGGTGGAGATGATCGATCAGCGTATTTGCCCGATAACGGTCGCGACGGCGACATTGACGGAGGGTGTGAATCTTCCGTTCGATCTCATATTTTTGACCTCACTGAAGCGCACATCGTGGGATCCAGTCGAGGAGGAGCAGATCATCGCTCCGCTTAGTACGGCGGAGTTTCGCAATCTTGCCGGACGCGCTGGGCGACCTGGTGCATCGCGAGGGATTGAAGGACTGACCCTGGTCGCTCTGCCCCGCCAAATTTCAACCACTGCCACTGCGAGCCGCCCCATACAGCGTCGTCAGCTGGCAACCTTGAGTACGGAATACGACCAGCTGCGTGATGCGCTTGTAATAGAAGAGCGTGATGCCGATAGTGTGCCCAGCCCCCTGGCGATGCTGCTGGAACTGATCTGGGATCGCGCGCATCGGCTGCTGCAGGTATCGCCAGACGACTTCCTCAACTGGCTCGAGGCGACGGCGCCCACGACCGTCAGCGCAGCAGCCGGCACTGGAGCGACCGACCCTCGTGCCCGACTTGCGGATGCCATGGATGAGCTTGATGGCTTGGCGTTGGCGGCCGTGGAGGAACTTCAGCAAAGCGATACTGCTGCAATGTCGCGCGCGCAGATCGAGGCACATCTGAAAAGCGTTTGGGAGCGCACGTTCAGCGCAACAGCAACCGCCCAAGAAGCATGGCTTGAACAAGCATTTATTCGTCGCGGTTCCGGCGTAGTCACCCAGCTCTACCCTGACCGTGCCGAACGCACTCGCCTCTACCAATTTGGCTTCACACCGGTGATTGGTCGCCGGTTCGAGGGAGTAGCGACCGCGATACTTGCGGAAATCAGCAAGGCGGTAAACTACGGGACCGCTAGTCCAGAAGAACGGATCGACGTGTTCGAGCGGATCGGCGATCTCATCAAGGACGATCGCGGCTACGGTTTCCGCGTCCGCCGGACCGATACCGATGAGCGTCTGCTTGACCGCTGGAATGACGTCCTTGGGTGGTGCCTCAACGAACCTGATGTAACACCCCCTGCCCCCGATCAACTGCGATCTTGGCAGCGTTTCGTCGCCGACAACCTCGAATACCGTCTTGGTATGGCGTTGGGAGCCGTCGTTGCGCAGGCTTGGTCGCTGGGGGCAGCCGATCCGTTAGCCATCCCTAGCTTGAGTGATTGGAAGGCTACGACCGGTCTTCCGTGGTTCGGCTTTTGGGCACGGGAACTCCTACGCTGGGGTACGCACGATCCATTCATCGCCTTCTGTCTATCTCAGGGTTTGGCGAAGACACGGGATGAAGGCGCGAACCGCCGCGCCGACTTTAATCGCTGGCTGACATCTGCTGAACCAGCCCCCGAACCGGACGCGTTCATCGATCCGCAGCGCTTCCTCGAGTGGCAGAGGTCACTCGCCAGGAAGGCCACCGAGGACAAGCCGACTGCGCAGTTTGACGCCGTGCTGACCGGCACCAACGGACAACGCGGGCACTATGCCGTGGTACCCGTACTGCGGGATAATGAGGTTGTTTGGATCGACCCAGCGGGCTTTGAGCTTGCGATCACTCCGTCGGCACATACACTTAGCCGAAAAGCACGCCGGAGCGACTACGCGCTCAACACCGGTTCGGCTAACCCCACCGTGTCACGGCGCTTTCGTCCGGCGTAGTCCCTCGCGGCGTTCCCTAAGAAGCCAAACTTA
>NZ_BCTY01000024.1 GCF_001591005.1 Sphingomonas sanguinis NBRC 13937 | reverse complement strand
CTGATCCTTGTTCCTCGGGGGGGGGGCGCCATCACGTGCCGCCCCCCCCCCGATCCCCCTGCCCCCCATCCTCCGACATCTGGTGCCGCATGGAACGACGCGATCTCCTAAAGCTGGCCACGGCCGCCCCGCTGCTCTCGCTCGGCACGAAGGCGCACGGTATGACGGCGCAGCCCGACTTCACCTTTGCCTTTGTGGGGGATTGTCATATCCGACCCGAACTCGACGCGGATCGCGCCTGCGCGATGTGCTTTGAGCAAATCTCGGCTTCCAACGTCGATTTTGTCGTGCAGGGTGGCGATATGATCGAAGACGCGCTGGAAGCCAGCCGCGAGCGCGCGACCATGCTGATGGACCTGTACCAGCGGACCGAGCGGCAGCATCTGCGCAAGCCCGTGCGTCATGTGCTCGGCAATCACGATTGTCTGGGCGTGTTCGCGAAGAGCGGAATTGCCCCCACCGCCCCCGACTTCGGCAAGCATTTCTATATCGATCGCTTCGGCCCGACCTATTATTCCTTCGATCACAAGGGCGTGCATTTCGTCGTGCTGGACTCGGTCGGCATCACAACAGACCGGAATTACGAAGGACGCGTGGACGCCGCGCAGCTCGACTGGTTGCGTACCGATCTCGCCGCCCAGCCCCAGGGCGCGCGGATCATCGCCATCACACACATTCCCCTCGTGACCGCGATGTATTGCTACGAGCCGGAAAGCTGGCTGAACACGCCCCACAATTGGACCTTCGTGACGAACGGGCGGGAAGTATTGCGCATCCTTAGCGAGCATGGCGTCATGGCCGTGCTTCAGGCGCATAGCCATGTCTACGAAAGGATCGAACTGAACGGCATGTCCTTTATCACCACCGGTGCCGTCGCGGGGGCCGATTGGCGTGGATCGTTTTTGGGGACGCCGGAAGGCTATACCGAAATCACCCTGTCCGGGCGTAAGGTGGAAAGCCGCTATCGGACCTACGGCTTCACCAGCATCAGCCGGAAAGACGTGCCGATCTGAAGTATCCGCCAAGTGCCGCGCTCACGCAGCTCGCCTATAATCTGGTCCTTGGTAGAACGGCCTTGCCGCATTGCTCGTCTTCGTCGGACGAGCTGGCCTATCAACGGCATGATTTCCGGGAAACACGGCAATGCTTATCTCCTTCACCGCGCAGGACTTTATATATCGCAAAGTATGACAATGTCGGCGCATGTTCTTCTAATTCATAGAAAAACCATTACCATACCACCTTATTGCAAAGCCCTATCCTTTTTAACGCCCCGGTAACTTCGTGGGTGATAGGCGCCCGTCTAACGCTGTGCCGGTTCATGGCGAGCGGGGTAGCCGCGACGCAAGTCGCCGCTGCATCACAGGGGGTAGAGCTACGTGACTTCGATGAATTCCGCATTCGGTAAACTGCGCCTGGGGATTTCGACCGCAGCATTGCTGACGGCGATCGCGGCTCCGGCCTATGCGCAGGAGGCCGCACCGGCTCAGACGGCAGACGCCGCCGACCAGAACGCTGCCGCGCCTGAGCAGGCGCAGACGAAACAGGACCTCCAGATCAAGCGGGCAGCCCCCGCCCCCGCCACGGCGGAAGGGACGACGGTTGTCGTCACCGGCACGCTGTTCCGGGATTCCAATGCCAGCTCGATCTCGCCCGTGACCGTGGTGAATTCCAACGTGCTCCAGCGCGCGAACATCACGACCGCGCAGGAAGCGATCCGCTCGGTATCCGCCGACAGCGCCGGTTCGATCTCGACCGGCTTCAAGAACGGCTTCTCGGCCGGTGGCGCGGCGGTGTCGCTGCGCGGCCTGGGCGTTTCGTCCACCGTCGTGCTGATCGACGGCCTGCGCTCGGCCAACTTCCCGCTGAACGACGACGGCCATAACGCCTATGTCGACCTGAATTCGATCCCGTTCAGCACCATCGAGCGTGTCGAAGTCCTGAAGGACGGCGCCTCCTCGACCTATGGCGCGGACGCCATTGGCGGCGTGGTCAACCTGATCAGCAAGAAGAACGTCCAGGGCATTTCGGGTTCGGTCCAGGGCGGCACTACCGAAAAGGCCGATGGCTCGCACTACCGTGCCACGCTGACCGCCGGTATCGGCGATTATCGCGAGCAGGGCTTCAACTTCTACGTCAACGGTGAATATACCTATGACGGGTACATCACCAACAACAGCCGCGGCTATCCGTTCAACACGCTGGACCTGAGCCCGAGTGGCCTGCAGGATCGCAACCGCAACGACGACTCGCTTCTGCAAGCCAACCCGCAGGCGGTCGTCACGCGTGTCCGTCAGACCGATCTGAACAACCCGCTGGCGGGCCAGGTCGGCTCGCCGCTGACCAACCAGTATCGCCTGCTGAATCCGAACGCCTGCCCGTTCGGCACCTTCACGGTGACCTCGGGCGCGGCGCAGGGTACGGGCTGCAAGCACAACCTGCCCGACGAATACGGCATCATCCAGCCGCGCCAAGAGCGCTATTCGACCACGGCGCGCCTGAACGTTCGCCTCGCGGAGGGCTGGGAAGCCTTTGCCAGCGGCAGCTACTCGCATTCCGAAGTCGACATTCGCGGCACCCCGGCGGGTATCCGCCAGACCCAGCCGTTCGGCGGTTCGGCCGCGCTGGCGTCGAGCAGCCCAGGTATCGTCCTGCCCATGTATGTCTGCTCGGCGGGCGTGAACTGCGCCAACGCCGCCGATCGTCGCCTGAACCCGAACAACCCCTATGCGGTGGCCGGTGCCAACCCGGCCGAGAACGCCGCGCGCATTTTCTACCTGTTCGGCGACATCCCGGCGGGCAGCCATCGTTATGTCGACGTGTTCCGCGCGACGGGCGGCATCTCTGGCGATCTGGGCAACGGCTTCAGGTTCCGCCTGAACGGCGTCTATGCCCGCGACAATTTCGCGGTGACGCAGCGTGGCTTCATCAATATCCAGGGTCTGTTGAGCGCGATCAACACCGGCGCGTACAACTTCGTTAATCCGGAGCAGAACACGCAGGCCGTGCGCAATCAGATTTCGCCGGACCGGACCACCCCGTCCTATTCGACGGTCGCGACGATCGGCGGCTCGCTGCTGAAGTCGCTGATGGAATTGCCGGGCGGCGACCTCAATGTCGGTGCGGGTTTCCAGGTCCGTCGCGAAACGCTGATGAACCGCAATCAGAATTTCGATCTGTCCTATTACAACCTGAACACCTCGTCGGCCCAGGGTCGCCAGACCGTGACCGCCGGGTTCTTCGAAATCGATGCGCCCTTCCTCCGCTCGTTCGACCTGAACGTCTCGGGCCGTTACGATCACTATTCGCAGGGCTATAGCCACTTCTCGCCCAAGATCGGTGCGAAGTTCACACCGGTTCGCGAATTCTCGCTGCGGGCCACCTATTCGCAGGGCTTCCGCGCGCCGACCTTCGCGGAATACAACCCGGCGAGCAGCTATTCGGGCTTCTCGACGTTCAACCCGCCCGCCAGCTTCACCGCGGCGCATCCGGGCAGTCCCGCATACACCACCTCCTACAACATCGGCAGTGGTGCGCAGGGCAATCCCGACATTCTGCCGGAAGTGTCGCGCAGCTTCACCGTCGGCACGATCCTCAACCCGACGCGCTGGCTGAACGTCACGGTCGACTATTATAATATCCGCAAGTCGAACCTGATCGTCAGCGGACCGCTGCGCTCAGAAGCGATCAATGCCTATTACAGCCAGACCAATGCGGCCGACGGATGCGCCGCGCTGGCCAAGGTGGGCCCAGGCTACAAGTGCAACGTCATCGATGCGCCCGATCCCGTCAACCCGAACGCCCTGCCTCGCCTGCTGGTGTTCGACGTGCCCTACGTCAACGCCAACTATATGGTCAGCTCGGGCATCGACATGCAGGCCAATGCCAATGTCCAGCTTGCCAATGGCGTGAAGTTCATCAGCCGTGTCGACGTGACCCGCGTGCTTCGCCTCGACCTCGTCACCCCGGCGGGCGTCGTGCAGAAATATGCGGGTACGCTGGGGCCGTACGAACTGTCGTCGGGTGGCGGCACCCCGCGTATTCGCGGCAACTGGCAGAACACGATCGAAGTCGGCAATTTCTCGCTGACCAGCACGACCTATTATGTCGGCCGGATCAAGCAGGTGGCGGCCGATCGTATCCAGCCGGTCAACGGCGTGATCGACCTGTCGTGCAAGAACACGCTGGTGCCCATCATTGCGGGTAGCGACGTCAACAACCAGTGCTTCGTCCGCCCGTTCATCTATACCGACTTGAACTTGGGCGTGCGGGTCAATGACGATTTCCGCTTCTTCTTCAGTGTCCAGAACCTGACCAATGCCCGCGCTCCGCTGGCGGCGGCAGCCTATACCAGCAATCCGAACTATCTGAGCAGCTGGCATTATGCAGGTCTCGTCGGTCGTAACTTCAGCGCCGGCGCGAACTTCAACTTCTGATCCGGCCTGACCGGGTGATGCGCCTCGGGATGGACTTTCATGTCCTCCCGGGGCGTATTTTCCCAACCACTCTCCCAGCGTCATAGGCGACCGATGCAGCCGGAGCATTCCAATACCATGTGTCCGGGTTCGGATGGTCCGACCGCACGCCCGAGCGAACTGTACCGACAGTCGCTGGTCATGCGGGCGATCGGCACACCCTTCGTGGCCGATCTGCTGGCGGCCGTGGACCGGCAGCTCGACAAGGCCCCGCTCAGCGCCGCCCTGATCCGGTCCTGGGGCAATACCGCTGCATCCTCCGCGATCGCGATGCGGATCAATGCCGCTCTCCATGCCTTGGCGCGACGCAGGGTCGAGCCGCAACTCACGGCTCTTTATGCCGGGACGCATGATCGCTTCGACGAGGCGGTCGCTCTGGCTCTGGCGAGCCATGACGAGTTTCTGGTCGACTGGTTGCTGCGCGTGCCGCAGACCAACGAAATCGGTCGAGCGGCAGCCTTTCACGCCGCCCTGATGGTGCTGGCGCAAGACTATGGTCATGATTTCGACCTGTTCGAGATCGGCGCCAGCGCGGGGCTGAACCTCAATCTGGCGCACTATGCCTATGATCTGGGCGGGGTTCGGACGGGCAAGTCGGGCTCGACGGTGCGGATCGCTCCCGAATGGCGTGGTCCACCGCCGCCCGATACCGTCGTGGCGGTGAGCGACGCGCGCGGGGTCGATCTCCACCCGCTCGACGTTAACGATCCGGCGGCGTGCGAGCGGCTCGCGTCTTTCATCTTCGCCGACCAGCCTGAGCGCGCCGAGCGGCTGGACCGGGCGCTGGCGATTGCGCGTCGGCATCCGCCCCGACTCGACACCGGCGATGCGGCAACCTGGCTGGCGGCGCGCCTCGCGACACCGGGCACGGATCGTCGGCATCGCGTCCTATTGCATTCGATGATCCTGCAATATCTCGGCGCGGAGAGCCGTTCGTCGATTGAGGCGAGCTTGCGACAGGCCGGAGCGGCCGCGACACAAACCAAGCCCTTGGCTTGTATCGGTTTCGAGTGGGACGAGGCGCGGGAGCGGGTCGAACTGCGACTACGCTCTTGGCCGGACGGCCGCGACTGCGTGCTCGCCCACTGCCACCCGTACGGGGCCTGGATCGAATGGTTACCCGCGTAATGCCCGATCGGGGCGGATGGCGATCGACGAATTCACCCATAATTAACCGGGTGATCTTAGCACTTGTCCGACGAAATCGAAGGTTAACATGGCATGATGGCGACCAAGCATTGGGCGACAGTGCGACTGTGTTTAGCGCCATCCGTGATGGCTTGGGGCATTCCTGTCCCCGGCCTCGCTATCGCGTTCCCCACCGACAGACGGAATGGTCAACGGCATTCCTACGGTTCCGACACCGACAATCGGACTGATCCTCGCGCATCGTCTCTGGCCCGACCTTTTGAGAGAAACGCATAATGCTCACGAACATGAACATTCCCAAGAAGCTGGGGGTATCGTTCCTGATCGTCAGTCTGTCGGCCGCGATCATGACGATCGTGTTCTTCGCCAACATCTGGGAAATTCGCGACGCCACCAAGCGCAACAATCATGCCCAAGAAGTCTATGCCAAGGCACTGACCCTGGAGACGTCGATCCTGCGTGAGAACAGCCAGTTGCGGGGTTTCCTGGTGACGGCGGACAAGAGCTATCTCAAGTCCTACGAGGAAGCGCGCAAGGAGTATGACACGACCAGCCGCGAGCTGGCCGCGATGCTGAGCGACCCGAATGAACTGGCGCTGCTGAGCAAGTCCAATGCCGAGAAGACCAAGTGGCGGCGAACATGGAGTGACCGGTTGACCGATTGGGTCAAGGCGGGGCGGCGCGACGAAGCGCAGCAGGCGGTCCGCGACGCCGGCAAAGCCGTATTGACCAGCGACATCGTGCTTCCCCTCCGCGCCATTCGCGACCAGGAAACGGCGGCGATCGCCCGCAATGCCGCCTCGCAGAATACTGCGATCGGTACCGCCATCGTGGCCCTGCTCCTGGGCGGGGTGATGATGATCGGCGTCGTCATCACCCTTCTGATCGTACTCAGCCGCAGCATCGCACGGCCGATCACGACACTCACCCGCCTGATGGCCGAGCTGGCCCGCGGTCGCAACGATATCGAAGTACCGGGCAGCGAGCGGGGTGATGAGCTGGGCGACATGGCCCGCGCTGTCGTCGTCTTCCGCGATGCCGCCAAGGCCAAGGTCAGCGACGATCGCGAGCGCGAACTGGCCTTGCAGGCCATCGGCTCCGGTCTGCACAGCTTGTCCGAGGCGGACCTTACCGTTCGCCTGACCGACCTGCCGCCCTCCTTCCACCAGTTGGCCACCGACTTCAATCGCGCCGTCCAGAACCTCTCCGGCCTGACCAGCGATGTGCGCGGCAGCGCGGGCACCATCCGCTCGAACATCGAGGAAATCCGTCAGGCCACCGACCATCTGTCGGCGCGTAGCGAGCAGCAGGCCGCCAGCCTGCGCGAAACGGCGGCCGCGGTCGGCGAAATCACCCAAGGTGTTCGCGAAGGGGCCGTCAGCGCGGGCGAGGCCAATCGCGCCGTGACGGAGGCGCGCGACGAGGCCGAAAAGGGCGGCGAGATCGTCGCCAAGTCGATCACCGCCATGAACGGCATCGACCAGGCCAGCCGCGAGATCGTGGACATCATCACCGTCATCGACGGCATCGCCTTCCAGACCAATCTCCTTGCGCTGAATGCGGGCGTCGAAGCGGCGCGAGCGGGTGATGCGGGCAAGGGCTTTGCCGTCGTCGCATCCGAAGTCCGCGCGCTGGCGCAACGCTCGGCCGATGCGGCCTCGGACGTCAAGGCGCGCATCCTTTCCGCCATCGAGCATGTTCGGTCGGGCGTGGTGCTGGTCGACGAAACCGGCAATGCGCTGCAACGGATCATGGGCAAGGTTTCGGACGTCAGCACCGTCGTCGACGTCATAGCCCGCTTCTCGGAACAGCAGGCGCACAGCCTGGGCCAGGTCAATATCGCGATCGGCGAGATCGACTCCGTAACCCAGCAGAACGCCGCGATGGTCGAGGAGTCGACCGCAGCGGCCAGCGTGCTGGCGCAGGAATGCGAAACGCTGATGGCGTCAGTGATGCGGTTCAACGTCGATGCGGCATCCCCATCACGATCCCAGGCCCACCACCGCACAGCCAATTTCCGCCACCCACCGACGAGCCGGGCAGCCTGATCGACCTCCAGCGATCCTCTTGAGTGCCCCCTTTCCTCCATAGGTGGCCAGAAACCCGCCGGGGTAGTTGTACAGGTGCGCCGTTGACGCGACTGGCGGGATGAGCCCCGCCCGCTGCTGTTCGATCCCCGCAGCGATGGCTCACGGCGCGGCAGAATATGCGGCCGCTAAGAGCCGCACTGTCGGTACTGCTGCGCCCATTCGCAAAGCCGTGACCGCAGGTTCTTTGCGTCCGACACGTCCAAGCCGCCGACCTCGGCCGCCCGTTCGAGGTGGTGACCGACGCCTCGGCTTCGCGGGCTACCAGCCGACCGACGACGCCTTCTTCGCGCTGTTCGAGCGGCTGCGGGCCGATCGGCTGATCCCATAGGAGTTGGAGCAGAACGGCGCGAGACAGGTTTCGTCGCGCTCGCTATGCTGCCCCCATGCGTATCACCCTCGTCCTGATCGCCGCGACCATGGGGGCATCCGCGCAGGCCCAGGCGCCGTCGCTGACCTTCGCGGCGGCGCGGGCGCGCCTGGATGCGTCATCCCCGGCGCTTGCCAGCGCGGACCATGCGATCGCGGCGGCGCGGGAGGCGGCGGCCGCCACCCGCACCCTCCATCGCCCGACCGTCACCGCTGCCGCCCAGCTGCTGGAATATCAGAAAACGCTGGCCGTTGATCTGTCGGACGCGCGGGCCGGTGCGCTGGGTGCGACGCAGGATTTCCTGTCCACCGTCCCAGGATCGCTCCCACCCGCCTTTCAGCAGATTGCGGGCGAGGTGGTGGGCCGCATCGACCGGGCCCTGCCCGGCCTTTTCGCCCTGATCCCGGACAGCCTGTCCTATCGGTATCGCGACACGGTATTCCGCCCGACCGTGCAGGCCGCCTTGCCCATCTATACCGGCGGCGCGATCCCGGCCATCCAGCGCGGTGCACGCGCGGGCACGACCATGGCGGAGGCGCGCGCCGGGCAGGCCCGCGATCTGGCGCAGTTGAACCTGGTCCGGGTCTATTTCGGACGGCTGGCGGCGCAGGCGCTACGCGATTCGGCGCAGCAAAGCCGGGAGGCCCTGGGTGCCGTGTACGAGGATGTCCGCAAGTCGGAAGCCGCCGGAGTGACGCCCCACGCCACCACGCTGGAGGCGGCCGTCGCCCGCGACACGGCCGAACGGGGCCTGCAGCGCGCCCTGCTGGCGGACGAGGCGGCCGCCCGCGATCTCGGCGACGCGCTCGACCTGCCGGAGGTCGCGCCGTCCACGCCCCTGTTCGTCTCCAGCCAGGTCCTGCCGCCGGTCGAGACGTTCCTGGGCCGCGAAGGCGACGTGCCACTCGCCCGCCAGGCGGATGCGTCGCGCGAGCTGGCCGGGGCGGCGGTCGATCTGGCCAAGGCGCGCTATCGTCCGCAGGTCTTCGGCTTCGGCGAGTATAACGCGAACAGGCGCGACGCACTGCCCACCGAGCCGGACTGGGTGGTCGGTGTCGGCGCGCGCCTGACGCTGCTGTCGAGCCTGGATCGCGGCCACACGCTGGCCGCCGCGCGCGAGGGGGAACTGGCCGCCGCCGATGCGGGACGCGCGGCCCGCAAGGAAGCGAGCGAAGCGATCCGCCGCGCCTGGAACCTGGTGGAAGGCGCACGCCGGTCCTTCCTGCTGCTCGACAGCTCGATCGCGGCCGCCACCGAAAATCTGCGCGTGCAACGTGTTGCCCTGCGCGAAGGCGAAGGAACGGTGACGCGCGTCGCCGGTGCCGAGGCGGCACTGGCCGCCGCGCGGGCACAGCGGGTCGCCACCGCGTATGAATATGATCTGGCCCTGGCGGGATTGCTGACGGCAAGCGGACGAATGCACGAATTCGAGGACTTCCTTCGCCGCGCCGATCAGCATGTCACGGCGGGAGGGGCGCAATGACCGAAGACATGCAGGAAGCGCCGCCCACGCGGCGAAACCGTTTGATTCTTTACGCCGCATTGGCGGTGATCGTCGTGCTGCTCGCCATCGGCCTGTGGCTCGCCAGCCGTCCGGCGATGCCGCCGCTGCAGGGCGAGGTGGACGCGGACAGCGTGAATGTCGCGACCAAGGCGCTGGCCCGCGTCGACCGGCTGCTCGTCGAGGAGGGCGACCGGGTTCGCGCGGGCCAGGTCGTCGCCACCCTGTCGAGCCCGGAGCTGGGCAATGCCGCAGCGCAGACCTCCGCCACGCTGGACGGCGCACGCGCCACCCGGTCGCTGACCGACGAAGGCGCGCGGCAGGAAGACGTCGCCACGCTGAAATCGACGTGGTTGGCGGCGCAGGCCACTGCGGATCTCGGCGCGGTCAGTGCGCGTCGTGCCGACACGCTCTATGCCCAAGGCGTGATCGCCGCGCAGCGTCGTGACGAGGCGCGCGCCGCACGCGATAGCAGCGCCCGCGCGGCGGAGGCGGCCAGGGCCCAGTATCGCAAGGCGCTGGCCGGTGCCCGGCCGCAGACCCGCCGCATTGCCGAGGCGCAGGTGCGCGTGGCGGAAGCCGCCGACGCCACAGCCCGCGCCCTGCTGGGCGAAACGCGGCTGGTGTCTCCGATCGCGGGCCAGGTATCCCGCCGCCTGCTCCAGCCCGGCGAGATCGTCAGTCCGGTGCTGCCCGCGCTCCAGATCGTCGATATCGACCATCCCTATGTGCTGTTGACCGTGCGCGAGGACGCGCTGCACGGGCTGGCCGAGGGACAGGTGCTCCAGGGCCGGGTCCCCGCGCTTGACCGGACGGTGGCCTTCCGTGTCCGCCATCTGGCGGTGCAGGGCGAGTTCGCGACCTTCCGCGCCGATCGCCAGTCGCGCGGCTATGACGTGCGGGGGTTCGAGGTCCGTCTGGTCCCGGTGGGTCGGGTCGAAGGGCTGCGGCCGGGCATGAGCGTGCTGTTCGACCGATGACGCCGGGCTCCGCCATGGCGCGCGGCTGGTGGGCGGAGATCGCGCGGCTTGGGCGGTCGCGGGTCGACCTGATCCTGTTGACGCTGATGCCCGCCCTTCTGCTCGCGCTGATGGGAGCGATGATCTCGGGCGGGTCGTTGCGCGACGAGCCTGTGGTGATCGTCGACCGCGATGGCGGCGCGATCGCCCGCGCGATCCGGCGGACGATCGACGGATCGCCGATGCTGAGGGTCGTCGCGGTCCTTCCCGATATCGCTCCTGCCCTGAGCATGATCCGGTCCGAGCGGGCGCTGGCGGTGCTGGTCATCCCGCGCGGCGTCGGTAGGGCCGACGCGCCGCCGGTCGAGATCCTGTACCAGGCCCAGTTCCTGGCGTCGGGATCGATCGCGCAAGCGACGATGCGCGCCGCTGCGACGCAGGCCATCGCACAGGCGACGCCACGCTTGGTCGGGTCGAACGGCATAGTGTCGCTGCCCAACCCGCTTCCCGGCGTGCGCATAACGCTGCTCGGCAACCAGACCGTCAGCCTGGGATGGTATCTGGGGCTGCTGCTGGGCCCGGCGGTCATTCACCTGCTGTTCGCGGTGTCGGCCATCGGCGCGGTCGCGCCGCTGATGGTTGATCGCGCCTTCGCCAGCCATGCCCGCGCCACGCCGCGCGCGCGGTGGAATCTGGTCGGACGGCTGGCCCCCCATGGTCTGGCATGCTGGCTGTGGGGCATCGTCTGGATCATCGCCCTGACGCTCCTCGGCGACTATCGCTTCCTGGGCAGCATCTGGGCGGTGGCCGCCGGACTGGGGCTGTTGTCGCTGGCGACCGTCGGCGTCGCGCTGTTCCTGATCGTCGTCACGCGCGAGGTCGCGACCGCGCTGTCCGCCGCCGTCATCGTCGCGGGCTCGGCGCTTGCCTATTCGGGGGCATCGCTGCCGATCGACGGGGCGCCGTGGTTCGCGCGCGTCTGGAGCGCGGTGCTGCCGCTCACCCATTATGTCCGGTTCGAGATGGACGTGATGATCGGCGCGCATACCCGGCCGCTGCTGGTCGAGGCGGGGGCGATGCTCCTCTATCCCGCGTTGGCCGGGGGAGCCGGGCTTTGGCTGTTCGGACGGAGCGCGAACGCCCGATGACGCTGCGCGATGCCTTTGAGCGAACGCTGATCGAGGTCGCGACGACCCGCGCGCTGCTGTCGCTGGCGATGCTCTCGGTCCTGCTCTACGCCTTCTATTATCCCGCGCCCTATTCGCAGCAGGAATCGGTCGGGATGCGACTGGTCGTGGTCGATCAGGGCCATTCGCCGCTAGGCCGCTCGATCGTCCGGGCGCTGTCGGCCAGTCGATCGGTGCGCATCGTCGGCATGGCCCCCGACATGGCGACGGGCGAGGACCGGCTGCTCGATCGTAGCGCCGACGGCATATTGCTGCTGTCGCGCGACCTGGACCGCATCGTCACCAATCCCGCCGCCGCCCGGCCCGGTACGGGCATCGCCTTGGTCGTCAACGCCGCCTATTTCACCCGGGCCGAGGCGATCGCCCAGACGCTGGTCGACACACTGCTCACCCGGGTGGCCGAGCGCGCGCGGACGATCGATCGCCGGTTGCCCGATCCCGGCCGACTGGTGCGCGTGCAGCCGCTGTTCAACACCACCGCCGGGTATCGCGACTATATCTTCCCGGCCGTCGCCAATATCATCCTGCAACAGACGCTGCTGTTTGCCGCGGCGCGACTGGCGGCCGAGCGGCGGCGGCGCAATGCGCCCTTCACCGGCCTGTCCGCCGCGCTCGGGACCTGGGCAGCGATGATCCTCATCGGTTTGCTGGCACAGGCCTTCTTTTTCGGCTTCGCCTATTGGGTGCAGGATATACCGCGCGGCGGCAACATGGCCGGATTGGCGCTGGCGATGCCGCTGTTTGCAGCCGCCGTGTCCGCCCTGGGGCTGGCCATCGGACATGCGGTGCGCGACGGTGATGCCGCGTTGAAGCTGTTGATCCCGACATCCGTGCCGCTCGTCTTCCTGGCGGGCTTCGCCTGGCCACTCGACCAGATGCCCGGTTGGCTCGCGACGCTGGCCTGGGCGTCGCCGGCGACGCCCGCCATGCACCTGTTCGTCCGCTTCAACCAGATGGGTGCCAGTACAGCCGAAGCGATCGGCCCGTTATCGGTCATGGCCGTCTTGGCGTGTCTCTATGGCGCGGTGGCGCTGAGACTGTTGTCGACGGACAGGGCAGAAGCATAACGCATCGCTCTTGATCCGGTTGTAGAGGCTCCGGCGTCGAACGCGACCTGTCGGAATTCCTCTTTACTGTGCCGCACTGGGGCAGAGGATCGATACCACACTGCCCTGCGCAGCAAATGCCAGCGTGAAGCCGTGCAGATCAGCAATCGCCTTGACCAGCGGCAGGCCCAGCCCGACCCCCGGCTGGTCGACACGCCCGCGATAGAAGCGTTGTAGCACCAGCGCCCGCTCCGCCGCAGGCACGCCGATGCCGTCGTCAGCGACGCTCAGCACCATGTCGCGACCATCCACGGACAGCGTGACGCGCACCGTGCCGCCGACGGGGCCGAATTTCATCGCATTGTCGATCAGGTTGGATACCGCCTCGATCAGTAGGCTGGCATCGCCCTCGACCGGAGGAACGGCAGCGACCGCATAGGACAAGGCGATGCCGCGATCCTCGGCGGTCGGGCGGTAGAGATCACACGCATCCTCGACCAGCTGCGCCAGGTCGACGGGTGCGAAGCGGCTGCGGCGGGCGTGATCCTCCAGCTCGCGGATGCGCAGCAGCGCGGCGACGATACCCAGCAGCGTGTCGACATCCGCCAGCGTCGCCTCGGCCGTCGCGGCGAACGCATCGCGATCGGCATCGTCGCGCATCCCGCGCTCGACCCGCGCACGCAATCGAGTCAGCGGCGTTCGCAGTTGGTGCGCGATGTCGTCGCCGATGCCGCGCATGTCGCCGACCAACAGCTGGAGCCGGTCGAGCATCTGGTTGATGTCGGCGCACAGCAGCCCGAAACTGTCGGGATCGCGCGCAACGGGCAGCCGTTCGGACAAGTCGCCGGCCATGATCCGCTCGGTCAGGCGGCGGACGGCATCGACCTGCCGCGCCGCGCGCCGCCCGGCAATCAGCCCGAAGGCCAGCGCCAGCAGAATGCCCGGCACCAGCCCGACGAACAGCGACTGGCCGACCAGCCGCATCGATTCCACCGTATCGTCCAGATCGACGCCGACGAGCAGGCGGGTGCCGTCCGGCATCGGGCACAGCTGCACCCGCGCCTCGTCGCTGCGCTTGCCTGGCAATTCCGTGGGTGCGACGGTGGCGACGAACGAGCCGCCCGCCGGCGCGCCCGGCGGTATCCGCGCGACATTGCCCGCGATCCGCCGCCCGTTCGGATCGAACAGCGCCAGGAACAGGTCGCGGTGGAGATCGCGGTCCAGCTTCTCACGCAACTCCTCGGACCGCTCGGCGGCGGGGGTCAGGCGGAAGAAGGTGCAGTCATCGCTCAGCCGATGCTCGATCTCGCGCCGGTGATTGTCGCCCGCCAGCACCCAGAAGACCGCCGCCAGCGCCAGCGACTGAAGCACCAGCATCGCCGCCAGCGCACCGCCCCAGCGCCACGTCGCCCGCGCGCGCGGATCAGTGAAGATCAAAGACATAGCCCTGCCCCCGGACGTTGCGGATCAGCGGCGCCTCACCCTCGCCATCCACCTTACGGCGCAGGCGGCCCATATGAACATCGACGACATTGGTGTTGGGCTCGAACGTATAACCCCAGACATCCTGGAGCAGCATCGAGCGGGTGATGATCCGCCCCGGCCGCCGGACCATGTAATCGAGCAGCTTCAGCTCGCGCGGCAACAATTCCAGGTCTCGTCCCGCGCGGGTGGCGCGTCCGGTGAGCAGGTCCAGGTCGAGCGGACCGACGATCAGTCGCGTCTCGCGCGTGTCGTTGGGACGACGCAGCAGCGCCTCGACCCGCGCGATCAGTTCGAGCAGCGCGAAGGGCTTGGGCAGATAGTCGTCGCCCCCGGCACGCAAGCCCCGCACCCGGTCATCCAGGCTGCCAAGTGCGCTCAGCACCAAAGCGGGCGTACGCCGCCCCTGCCCCCGCAGATCGGACAGCAGCGCCAGCCCCTCGCCATCGGGCAACTGCCGGTCGAGGATCAGCAGATCGAAATCGCCCCCATCTCCGCTCAGGACCGTCGCGGCCGACGCCAGGCTGCCGACGTGCCGGACGTCATGCCCGGCGGCGGTCAGCTCCAGCAATATTTCCGCCGCCGTGCCCCCATCATCCTCGATCAACAATATCCGCGTCATGGACCTGCAATCGCCACAGACACACAACAGCGTCAATGAAATTACGATTTAGTATTGATAGTCATTACAACAAAGGCGGAGCGATCCGACGACGCCCTTCCCTAAATCGGTATTTAGTCGACGGCCCTCCGGCATTTCGTCTAGCGCGCCGGGATCGAATACCGCGCAGGGGACGACATGCGGATCACGGCTTTGGCAGGATGGGTGGCGGCGACGGTCTTGGCCGCGCCCACAGCGGCGCAGCAGCAGGCGATGACGCTGGACGCGCTGGTCCAGAATGTCATCGCGGGCAATCCCGAGCGCCAATTCTATCAGCGCCAGATCGAGACGGCAGGCGTCGAGCGCGAGGCGGCCGGGCGCTGGGCCGACCCGGAAGCGGTGGTCGAATTCGGCCAGCGCCGTGCGCAGGACCCGACCAGCGGCGCGGTCACCGGCGAGGGGATGACCTATGCGGTCTCGGTGGTCCAGCCGATCGAGTTCGGCGGCCGCATCGCGCTGCGCCGGGCGATCGCCGACGGACAGGTTGGGCTGGCGCGGATCGGGTTGCAGCAGTTCGACGCGACGCTGGCGGCGCGCGCCCGGTCGCTCGGCTATGGCCTGTTTGCCGCGGACGAGAAGGCGGCGGCGGCGCGCGAGGTGGCGGGACGGATGCGCACCCTCGCCCGGGTGATCGTCGCGCGCGATCCGGCAGGTCCCTCGCCGCAGCTGGAGGCCGCCTCGCTCCAGGCCAGCGCGATCAGTGCCGAGCGGAGCGCGGCGACCGCCGATGCCGAAGCCAATTCGATCCTCTACGAACTCAACCAGCTGCGTGGTGCCCCTTTTGCCGCACGCATCCGTATCGTGCGGCCCGACATGTCGCTGCCCGCCCTGCCCTCAGGGCAAGTATTGGCCGACCGGGCGAGCGAGAATAATTTCGAGCTGAAGGCCCTGCGCGCGCAATTCGCCCAGCAGGGACTTCGCGTCGATCTGGCCCGCAAGGCGCGTATCCCGACGGTCAGCGTCGGCCCCTATTATGACCGCGCCCGCTCCGACATTCGCGAGACCAATTACGGGATGCGCCTGTCCACCACCATCCCGCTGTGGAACCGTCAGGCGGGCGATGTCGCGGTCGAACAGGGCAAGCAGGCTCAGGCCAACGCGACCCTCATCAACGTCGAGCGCCGGATCGCGCGCGACGTGTTCGACCAGGCCGCGCAATATGAGGCCAAGCGCGAGGCGCTGGCCAAATGGGACGGCAATTCGCCGCAGCGTTTCGCGCAGGCCGCTGCCGACGCCGACCGCAACTATCGCCTCGGCGCGATCCCGCTGACCACCTATACCCAGATTCAGCAATCCTATGTCGAGGCAGTCAATGCCGTGCTCGACACTAGGCGCGAGGCGCTGGAAGCGCTGCTCCAGCTGCGCGCGCTCAACGGCGGCGCGGCGCTCGCCCGATGAAGCGCTGGCTCGATCTCGTCACCCGCCACCGGCTGGGCGTTGCGCTGGTCGCGGCACTGATCGCCGCGATCGGGCTATGGTCCTTTACCAATCTCCAGATCGACGCCATCCCCGACATCACCGGGGTTCAGGTGCAGATCAACACCACGGTGCCCGCCCTCGCGCCGGAGGAGATCGAGCGGCTGGTGACCCTGCCCATCGAGCGAGCCATGGGTGGCCAGCCGGGCCTGGATCAGACACGCTCGCTGACCAAGACCGGCCTGAGCCAGGTCACGCTCCTCTACAAGGATGGCACAGACCAACTGAAGGCCCGCCAACTCGTCACCGAGCGGCTCGCAGCGGTGCGCGACCAATTGCCGCCGGGCAGCACGCCGCAGCTGGCGCCGATCACGACCGGGCTAGGCGAGATCTTCTACTATACGCTGGAATGGCGAAAGCCGCCGCCGGGACTGGATGCGCAAGCGCAGCTGATGGCCCTGTACGAGGCGCAGGAATATACCGTCCGCCCGATGCTGCGTGCGGTCGCGGGTGTCGCCGACGTCAACTCGAACGGCGGGCTGGAGGAGCAATATGTCGTCGAGCCCGATCCCGTCCGGCTGACGATGCACGGCGTCACGGCGGGCGAGTTGGCCGCGGCAGTCGCCAAGAATGTCGAGAATGCAGGCGGCGGCATCATTCGGCGCGGGGCGGAACGCTTCACCGTGCGCACCGATGCGCGGGTGATGACCGCCGACCAGATCGCCGCCATCCCGGTCAAGTTCGCCGGTGGCGTCCTGCCGCTCCAAGTCCGCGACCTCGCCAAGGTCGTCACCGGTGCCGCGCCGCGTCAGGGGGCCGCGACCCAGAATGGCCGCGAGACGGTGCTGGGCACGGTCATGATGCTGGTCGGGCAGAACAGCCGCGAGACCGCTTTGCGCGTGCAGGACGCCCTGCCCGACATCTCCGCCGCGCTGCCCAAGGGCATGGTGATCGATCGGCAATATAGCCGCGCCGATCTGGTCGATCAGACCATCCATACCGTCGAGCGCAATCTGGGCGAAGGCGCGCTCCTGGTCGCGATCGTCCTGCTGTTCGTGATGGGCAATTGGCGCGCCGCGCTGATCGTCGCGCTGGTCATCCCGCTCGCCTTTCTGGTGACGGTCAGCGGGATGCACGCCATCGGCCTGTCGGGCAATCTGATGAGCCTGGGGGCGCTCGACTTCGGATTGATCGTCGACGGTGCGATCGTGGTGGTCGAGAACAGCCTGCGCCTGCTCGCCCTGCGCCGCGCCGAAAAGGGTGAGGACCTGACCGCCGACGAACGGCGCGAAACGGTCGCCCATGCCGCCCGCATGGTCGCGCGACCGACCTTTTTCGGCATCGCGATCATCGCGCTCGTCTACGTCCCCGTGCTCAGCCTGGGCGGGGTCGAGGGCAAGCTGTTCCAGCCGATGGCACAGGCGGTGATGCTCGCGATCGTCGCGGGGCTGCTCTGGACCTTCACCATCGTGCCGATGCTGTCGGCCTGGGCGTTGCGTGCGCCTGCGCGGGGGCATGACGAAAACGCGCCCAAGGGCTTCGTTGCGGTAGCCGAGCGGGTCTACACGCCGGTCCTGGAGCGTTCATTGCGCCACCCGGCGATCCTCGTCATCGGCGCGCTGATGCTGCTGGCGGCGGCGTTCCTCGCCTTCAAGTCGCTCGGCTCGCAATTCACCCCGCAGCTGGATGAAGGCGCGATCACCGCCATGGTCTATCGCCCGGTCGGCATGTCGCTGGAACAGAGCCTCGCCATCGAGCAGGCGACCGAACGCGCGATCCGCCACAAATTCCCTCAGATCAGCCACACCTTCTCGCGCATCGGCACCAGCGAGGTCGCGACCGACCCGATGCCGCCCAACGAGAACGACCTCTACATCTTCTACACGCCGGTGAAGGACTGGCCGACCGGCGACGGGATGCCCCGCACCAAGCAGGAGCTGATCGCCGGGATCGAAAAGGTCGTGCGCCAAGTCTATAAGGACCAGAATTTCGAATTCGCCCAGCCGATCGAGATGCGCTTCAACGAAATGCTGGAGGGCGTGCGCGCCGACGTGTCGGTCAAGATCTACGGCGACGATTACGACGTACTGGAACGCGCCGCCGGACAGGCCAAGGCGATCCTCGAAAAACTGCCCGGCACCGAGGGCGTCGAGTTCGAGACGGCGGGGCGGCCGAAGAGCATCGTCGTCGAACTGGACCGTGCCGCGCTGATCCGCCTGAACCTGGGCGCGCAGGCGGTCAACGACGCGATCCGCGACGCGCTGGCGGGGGCGGAGGTCGGCTTCATCCCGCACGGCCCCGCCCGCCATGCCATCGTGATCCGTATGCCGGACTCGCTGCGCGCCGATCCCGCCGCGATCATGGCGCTACCCCTGCGAGTCGGCGAATACGGCATGGTGCCGCTGTCCCGCGTCGCCCGGTTGAAGGAAACCCGCATCGTCGAGCCGATCCTGCACGACGATACCAACCGCCGCGCCGCACTGATGGTCAATCTGTCGACCAGCGATCTGGCGGGCTATGTCCAGCGCGCCCAGGCCGCGATCGATGGGCAGGTCAAGCTGCCGCCGGGCTATCGCATCGAGTTCGGTGGGCAATATCACCAGCTGGAGGCCGCGCAGAAGCGCCTGTCGATCGTCGTCCCCGCCGCGTTAATTCTGATCTTTGCGCTCGTCTATGCGGCGCTGGGCAGCGTGCGCGAAGCCGCGATCGTCTATACCGGCATACCGTTCGCGGTAACGGGCGGCGTGCTGGCACTGTGGCTGCGCGGCATGCCCTTTTCGATCACCGCCGCGATCGGCTTCATCGCGTTGTCGGGCATCGCGATGCTCAACGGGCTGGTGCTGGTCGACCATATCAATGCCTTGCGCGACGGTCGCGAGGGCAATGCCCTGCCCGCCGAGGAGGCCGTGCGCCGCGGCGCGCATGATCGCTTGCGCCCCGTCCTGTCGACCGCGCTGGTGGCCTCGGTCGGCTTCATCCCCATGGCGATCGCGACCGGCTCCGGCGCGGAGGTGCAGCGACCGCTCGCCACCGTGGTCATCGGCGGGATCATCACCTCAACGATCCTTACTCTCGTGCTCCTGCCCAGCCTCTACGCCTGGATCGAACGTCGCCGACCCACAATGTACCGTGAAGAGGAACCGGCCTAAGCGAGAACACCTCCTCGGCCATCGACGGACAGCATCTGCCCCACCACACCGGCGGGCGGCGCGCCGCCGTGTCGGAAATGCCTTTCCGGTCGTTGCATCTGGCGTGACGCATCATGGTCCCTACAAGGACGGCCCCGGCGAAGTGAACGTGCCGATCGCAATCGAGGGCATGGTGATCCGCCTCGGCGACCTGTTGCTCGGCCACGGCGACCGTCTGGTCGGCGCGCTCAGCCTGGCGGGACCCGATGCGCGGTTAAGCGAGCAGCATGCGGCGGAATTGGCCCTTCCGCTATTGAAGGCTGGATTGGACTTGTGTCGCGCACTGGGGGGGCAGGCGAACGATATTTACCGCGTCCCCATCGCGCTTGCGACTTAAACTCTTTCAGTACCTAATTTTTTCAGTACCAGCGTCTGGTGGATCGAATGGCGATGAACCGATCTGGCTCTGACATCCAGATTTTTGCGATGTGGTCGCAGGATGACCGAGAGCGATCGCACCGCTATTGCTGTTCACACGGCACTGGTCGGGAACAAGGCCCGGATCAAGCAGGATCACGATCACTTGGGCGGCCAAGGCTTCGTTCAGTTCGATGACGTCGAGTTGACCCAGCCCAATGCTGGTGAGACGACAAAACTTGCGCGCATCGTCGGGTTGACGAAAAACGCCAGCCGAGCATCATGACTTGGATATGCTGGCCCCGGCCGAAGGCGCTGTTCGCCTTGCCTATCACATAGGGCGCGCAAGTCATGCTCGCCCCCACCCGAGATCATCGGTTTGGCGTCACTGCTGCGTATTGCCTGCGCTTGATCGGATATGGTCGGGCAGAAGCGCCTTTCCCGCCCCTATATCCGGACCTCCCCGATTTCTCGTTCTGCGCCGCCATGTCCCGCAATCCCTTTAAGGTTCAATCTATTATCCCGAATGTCTCGGTTCCGCCGAGCGTCGTGACATGATCAACCTAGCTATTTTGAAAATTTCACCGATTTCATGCCGAACATTCATGATCAATCAACGTCCACAAAGGATGATCGAGTAGATGATTATTTTGTTGTTGTGCAAAACGAATCACATTACTCATTAAAAATCACGCAACATCAATGACATACAATCGATTTACTGTGTTTTAAATCTTGCCTCCCTACCCTTTTCGGAAATTACAGGGATGCAATTATGAAGGCCACCGGCGCAAAGTTCACCTCCATCGGCACCCGGATTTTGACGATCCAGCTGGCATCAGGGATCGCCATCGCGGCAATCATTGGCGGCGCTGGCTTTTACGGCATGAACGCGCTGACCGGGGCAATGACGTCGATTTATGACGATCGCCTTGTGCCGGTCCGCCAACTCAAGGCGGTATCGGATGCCTATGCCATCAACATCGTCGATACCACGCACAAGTTGCGCGCCGGCAAGCTCGACTGGGCCCAGGCCAGCGCCTCGATCGCAGATGCGAAGCGGATCATCGACCGGGACTGGTCTGCTTATATGCAGACGAGCCTGACCGACGAAGAACGCTCGGTCGTGACGCAGGTCCGCCAGAATATGAACCAGTCGGATCAGACAGTGGCACGGCTGAACGCGATCATCCAGGCACATGACAGTGCCGCCTTGGCCCACTTCGCCGATACCGAAATGTATGCCGGGATCGACCCGACCACGGCACAGATCGGCCGTCTGTCCGATTATCAGCTGAAGGCCGCCGAAACCGCGCGAGCCGACGGGGCTGCCCTGTCTCGTACGCTCAACTGGTTGATGCTGGTCGTGGCGCTGGTCTCGCTGGCTATCGCGTCGGCGGTGGCTTTGGTGGTCACCAATGCGATCCGTCGTAACCTGCGCCAGGCGACCGATCTGGCCGATGCGGTCGCACAGGGCGACGTGTCGCAAACCGCCACCGTCCAGTCGAACGACGAGGTCGGACTGCTGACCAACGCGCTGAACGACATGGTCGGCAATCTACGCCAGACCGCCGGCGTGGCCGACACGATCGCAGAGGGCGACCTGTCGATCGATCACAAACCGCTGTCGGATAAGGACCGGCTGGGTCATGCGATGGTGGCCATGACGAACGGCCTGCGCAAGTCGGCGACATTGGCGGATACCATCGCGGTCGGTGACCTGTCCGTCGACTATGTTCCGCTATCGGATAAGGATCGACTGGGCCATGCGATGGTCGCGATGACGAAGGGCCTGCGCAAGTCGGCAACTTTGGCGGACCAGATTGCCGAAGGCGACCTGACCATTGACCACACCCCGTTGTCCGACCGCGACAAGCTCGGCCACGCGCTGGTGTCGATGGTCGAACGGCTGCGGGTCGTGGTCGGCGATGCGACAAGCGCTGCGGACAATGTCGCCGCCGGCAGCCAGCAGCTCTCCGCGTCGTCAGAGCAGGTGAGTCAAGGTGCAACCGAACAGGCCGCCGCCGCCGAGGAAGCCTCGGCGTCGATGGAACAGATGGCGGCGAACATCAAACAGAATGCCGACAACGCCGCCCAGACCGAGAAGATCGCCCGCCAGTCGTCGAAGGACGCCGAAGCTAGCGGTGTTGCGGTCGAAAAGGCAGTCGATGCAATGCGCACCATCGCCGCCAGGATCAGCATCGTGCAGGAAATCGCGCGTCAGACCGATCTCCTGGCGCTGAACGCGGCGGTCGAGGCCGCGCGTGCGGGGGAACACGGGCGCGGCTTTGCTGTCGTCGCGTCGGAAGTGCGCAAGCTGGCCGAACGCAGCCAGACCGCTGCCGCCGAGATCAGCGCAGTATCGGGCGACACGGTGCAGGCAGCGGCGCAGGCCGGCGAGATGCTGACCAAGCTGGTACCGGATATTCGTCGGACCGCCGAACTGGTCGCCGAAATCAGCGCGGCATGCCGCGAACAGGATGTCGGCACGTCACAGATCAATCAGGCGTTGCAGCAGCTCGACACTGTAACGCAGCAAAATGCGTCGGCGTCCGAAGAAATCACCTCGACCTCCGAAGAATTGGCCAGCCAAGCGGACGAATTGCAGCAGAGCATCGCCTTCTTCCGCATCAACGACGATGCCACGCCCCGCAAGTCAGCCGCGCCCCGCAAACCGGCGGCGCGCCGAAACAAGGCGGCCCCAACCACAAAGGCAAAACCGAATTCGGTCTTGGATCAGCAAAGTCGTGCTCGCGGCTTCGCGCTCGACCTGGCGCCCGGTGGGCCGGACGACGACGACGATGCCTTCGGCTGCGCCGCGTGACTTGAGGAAGTTATCGGCCACGCCGTACCAACGTGACGACCTTCGCGGCGGAATCATCTAAATTTGGGCCAGCGTTGCGTGTTGGTGGCGATGCTGATGCATCGCTACCTGCATGCTGGCTTTAAAAATCATGCACCCCGGCCACCTTATTGTGTACAATTCCATGTAGAAACTTGGGACAGCTGTAAACAATCACAGCCCATCACCCTACTAAATCTCAATATGTTGAGACCCAATTGCACGCTCTGCTAAAGCTGCACTCTATCCATAGGGGTTGTCAGTCTTTTATAGGCGGAAATGGATCGGCCGAAATGGGCCTGATACCGTCTATGACACTCTGACGATCATCCCATCGAGACAGGAATGCCGCTGCGACGCATCGGTCGCAGCGGCATGAAAATGCGCAAGCCTTCCGGACCGTCCGAGGCCGTGGGCGAACGGCGCTGGAGGGCTGGAGGCTATCCAACCCGCCTCAGCGGGCCAGCCACCCTCCATCGACGGCCAGTATATGCCCCTGGACATAGGCCGCCGCATCCGACGCCAGGAAGACCGCTGCCCCGCCAAGATCCGCCGGATCGCCCCAACGCCCTGCCGGGATACGGTCCAGGATCGCGGTGTTACGCGCCGTATCAGCCTGCAATGCGGCGGTGTTGTTGGTGGCGATATAGCCCGGTGCGATCGCATTGACCGTCACCCCGTGCTTCGCCCATTCATTAGCGAGCAGCTTGGTCAGCCCGCCGATGCCCGATTTCGATGCGGTATAGCTTGGCACGCGAATGCCGCCCTGAAAGGTCAGCATGGACGCGATGTTGATGATGCGCCCGCTGCCTTGCGCGATCATGTGCCGCCCGGCGGCCTGGCACAGGAAGAACACCGATTTCAGATTGGTGTCGACCACCGCATCCCAATCCTCTTCGGTGAAGTCCACGGCGTCGGCGCGGCGGATGATTCCCGCATTGTTGACCAGGATGTCGAGGCGGCCGAGGCGGCCGAGCGTTTCCGCGACGATGCGGTCGACCGGCTCGATCGTCGACAGATCGGCGGTGACGATCTCCGCCCGGCGGCCAAGCCCCCGAATGGTCTCGACCGTCTCCTCGGCGGGCGTGCGCCCGACACAGGCGACGTCAGCACCCGCCGCCGCCAGCGCGACCGCGATCGCCTGGCCGATGCCGGTGTTGGCCCCGGTGACGACCGCGACGCGGCCCGAAAGATCGAAGGGATTGGCCATCACGCTCATGCCAGCTGACAGATGTCGAGCACGTTCATATCGGTATAATCCTGGTTCTCGCCCGCCATCGCCCAGATAAAGGCATAGGCCTTGGTCCCAGCGCCCATGTGGATCGACCAGGGCGGCGAGATCACCGCTTCCTCGTTCTGCACGACCAGATGCCGGGTTGCCTCGCCCTCGCCCATGAAGTGCATGACGCGGTCGCTCTCCAGATTGTCGAGCTCGAAATAGAAATAGATTTCGCTCCGCCGCTCATGGATGTGCGGGGGCATGGTGTTCCAAACGCTGCCCGGCTTCAGGACGGTCAGGCCCATGACCAGCTGGGCGCTGTCGCAAACGCCCGGAATGACGAGCTGATAGATGGTCCGCTCGTTCGATTCCTCCAGGCTGCCACGCTCCAGCGCATTGGCGTCGGCGATGCCCAGTTTGCGGGTCTGGAACGCCTTATGCGCCGGGCAGGAGGCAAGATAGAAGCGCGCGCCCTGCCCGTCGAACAGGACTTCCTTGGCGCCCATCGTCACATAGAGGCAATCCTTGTTGCCCAGCGTGAAGACCTCGCCGTCCACCGTCACCCGGCCCTCGACGGCGCTGACATTGACGATGGCCAGCTCGCGGCGCTCGAGGAAGGGATGCCCCGCCGCCGACTTCGGCTCGGTCTGGTCGGGCAGCTTCACGGGTGCGTCCCCCACGGCGACGCCGCCGATCACGAAACGCTCGGCATGGGTGTAGTTCAGCACGCACTCGCCGGTGCGGAACAGGTCAGGGATCAGATAGCGGTCGCGCAGCTCATCATTGGAAACGCATTCCATCATGTCCGGGTGAGTGGCGTAGTAAGTGCGATCGTACATGCGGTTTACTCCCAAAATTCTGTGTTGTCCGGCTGGCGCGGTCAGCAGCCCAGCCCCAATCGATAGATGCGGTCGGCATTGCGACCAAATAAGGCGCGGCGATCCTCTTCGGCGAACTCGGCGACGGCGGCGTGACAAGCCTCCATCTGCGCATCGATGGCGCCGAACAGACGATCGGTCGGCAGGTCGCTGGCGAACATAGCACGGTCGGTGCCGAACAGGTCGATGACGGTGCGAACGGTGTCGCGTACAAAGGCCGGCGTCCAGTCGCGTCGGGAAAAACCGAAGCCCGACAGCTTGACCGAGACATTCGGGCAGGCCGCCAGTGCCGCCAAGCCCCATCGCCATTCTCCGATACCGTCAGGATCGCAGGGGATCGCCATGCCCGCATGGTTCAGGATCACCGGAATATCCGGATGCCGGGCGATCAGATTGGCGAGCCCCGGCATCTGCGCCGGATAGCATTGCAGGTCGAAGGACAGCCCATGGGCGCTGAGCTTGGCGAAACCCCGCTGCCACGCTTCGTCGCGCGTCACATCATGCGGGGTGTAGCTGCGCTGCGGATCGCCATGCCAGTTGACGATATGGCGGATGCCCCGAACGCGCGGATGCCGGGCATGGGCGGCCAGCGTCGCATCGAGATCGGGATCGTCGAGCGCCGCAAAGGCGACGATGGCACTCGGCAAGCCGTCCGCCTCGGCAAGCCCCTCCAGCCACTCGGTCTCGGCCAGCGCATCGCCGGGATGCGCCCCCGCATCGACATGCACCGCACCGACGACATTCCACCGCGCCATCTCCGCCCGATAGTCGGCGGGGAGATAGGTCCGCGCGATCGCTTCGACCGAGCCGTTCGGTCCGTCATCGGCGAAGGGCGGGGTCAGCCACGGATAGCGCAGCCGCCCCAAATCCCACAGATGGATATGCGCGTCGACGAACGGGATCATCAGTAGGTCGTCCGCCCACCCGATGTGTCGAAGGTCGAGGCGGTGGTGAAGCTGCACTCCTCCGACGCCATGAAGCACACCATCGCCGCCGTCTCGCTCACTTCGCCCAACCGACCCATCGGGATCTTGCTGCGCATGTAATCGACCTGGCTCTGCGGCAGCTGGGCGAGGATCGGGCTTTCGAAGGTTGCCGGCGTGATCGCATTGGCGATGACGCCCTTGCCCGCCAGTTCCTTGCCGAGGCTCTTGGTGAAGCCGATCACCCCCGCCTTGGTCGCCGAATAGGCCGAGGCATTGGGATTGCCCTCCTTGCCCGCGACCGAGGCGACGTTGACGATCCGACCATAGCCGTTCGCCAGCAGATGCGGCACTACCGAGCGACAGCAATAGAAGACGCCGTTCAGGTTGATCTCGACCACACGCTGCCAGCTGTCGAGCGGATAGTCCTGAACGCTGGCGGTGGCGCCGGTGATACCCGCCGAGCAGATCAGCACGTCGATCTTGCCCAGCGCCGCGACACTGGCGGCGGTGGCGCGTTCGACTGCCCCCGCATCAGCGACATCGAAAGCGTCCCAATGGGCTGCCCCGACATCCTTCGCCGACGCCGCCAGCTTGTCGCCATCGACATCCCAGAGCGCGACCGATCCGCCTTCGGCGACGATGCGCCGCGCCACCTCGCAGCCCAGCCCCGAGGCCGCCCCGGTCACGATCGCGGACCGTCCCGCGAAGCGCCCCCCAAAGACGGTCACCGGGGCAGTTCCAGGGCGAAGGGAATGCAGGTCTGGTGCTGTTCGCCCAGCTTGGCGATGCCCAGATGGATGGTATCGCCCGGCTTCAGGAAGATCTTGTCGGGCTTCTGCCCCTCCCCCACGCCTGGCGGGGTGCCGGTGATCAGCAGGTCGCCGGGATGAAGGGTGATGAAGCGGCTGACATAGGCGATGCACTCGGCGACCGGGAAGATCATCGTCCGGGTATTGCCGGTTTGCATCCGCCGCTCGTTGACGTCGAGGAACATGTCGAGGTCCTGGCAGTCGCCCACCTCGTCCGGCGTCACCAGCCAGGGGCCGACCGGACCGAAGGTGTCGCAGCCCTTGCCCTTGTCCCACTGGCTACCGAGCTCCTTTTGGAAAGCGCGCTCGGACACGTCATTGGCCAGCACATAGCCCGCGACATGATCCAGCGCATCCGCCTGCTCGACATAGCGGCAGGTCTTGCCGATCACGACGCCCAGCTCGACCTCCCAGTCGGTCTTTTCCGCATCCTTCGGGATCATCACCGGATCGTTGGGGCCGGTCAGGCACGAAATCGCCTTGGTGAAGAAGATCGGCTCGAGCGGAACCGGCAGCCCGGATTCCGCTGCATGATCGGCATAGTTGAGGCCGATGGCGATGAACTTGCCGATCCCGGCGACCGGCACGCCGTAGCGGGGCTCGCCCTCGACCAGCGGCAGGCTGGCCGGATCGATCGCGGCGAGACGCGCCAGCGCCTCAGGCGTGATTTCCGAGGGAGTCACATCGTCGATCACGCCGGACAGGTCACGGATGCGGCCGTCCGCATCGACGAGACCGGGTTTTTCGGCACCGCGGGTGCCGTAACGACAGAGCTTCATGGAAAAATCCTCAGTGCGTATAGGGGCGATGCAACGGCACATCGGCGTTCAGCTCGACACCGAAGCCGGGCTTGTCGAGCGCGCTCGCGCGGATGCGGCCGTTCTGCGGCACCGGCTCGCCCAGCAATTGCGGCGCGAACATCGGCACCACCTCGGTCGGGCCGGGGTGCATCATCAGGAATTCGGCAAAGGGCGAATTGTGCCGGGTGATGACGAAATGATAGCTGTAGACCGACGATCCGTGCGGGATCATCATCACGCCGCGGCTGTCGGCGTAATTGGCGATCTTGATCAGTTCGGTCACGCCGCCGCACCAGCCCACATCGGGCTGGATGATGTCGCAGCAGCCCATGTCGATCAGCATACGGAAACCCCAGCGAGTCGCCTCATGCTCGCCGGTGGTGACGAGCAGGCCCGGCGGCACCTTTTTCCGCAGCTCGGCATAGGCCCAGTAATCGTCGGGGCTAAGCGCCTCCTCGATCCACTTCAGCCCGCATTCGTTCCAGGCGCGGTGCGCGAGCCGGGTGGCATAATCGAGGTCGAGCGCCATCCAGCAGTCGTACATCAGCCAGAAATCGTCGCCGCACTTGGCCCGCATATCGGCGAGCAGTGCGATGTTCTTCTCCATACCCTCCAGCCCCTCGGCCGGGCCGTGGTGGAGCGGCAGCTTTCCGCCGATGAAGCCGAGCTCCTTGGCGACATCGGGCCTCGCGCCGGTGGCGTAGAATTGCAGTTCGTCGCGCACCGCGCCGCCCAGCATGTGATAGACCGGCTCGCCGCGCAGCTTCCCGAGCAAATCCCATAGCGCCAGGTCGACGCCGGAAATGGCGTTCACCACCAGCCCCTTGCGCCCATAATATTGGGTCGAGAAATACATCTGGTCCCAGATCTTCTCGACCTCGTGCGGGCTGCGGCCTTCGAGGAAGCGGGCGAGATGCTTCTCGACGATATAGGCGGCGGGCTCGCCCCCGGTCGTCACCGCGAAGCCGATCGTGCCGTCGTCCGCCTCGATCTCGACGACCAGCGTGCCGAGCACGTTGATGCCGAAGCTCTGCCGCGACTGGCGATATTCGGGATAGCGGCTCATCGGCGTGGCGATGTGATCGTCGATCCAGTGGCCTGCGCCCTGATCGTGATAATCGGCCCCCGCCCCGCGCGCGACAAAGGCGCGGACATGCTTGATCCGCGACAGGCTCATTGCCCGCCCTCTTCGACCCGCGTCCCTTGGCAACCGCCCCGCATCCGATCCTCCCGGCTTTACTTTCTCACTTTATGGAATAGTATGCCAATTGTTGAGACTCAGAAGGTCAATTGGTTGTTTTGCAAAAACCGATCGGCGAAGTGAGCAGACGGACAGGATGAGGAGCAAGGCCGTGAAGCTACTGGAAGGAAAAACCGTGGTCGTCACCGGCGCCTCGACGGGCATTGGTCGCGCGATCGCCATCGGGGCGGCCGAACATGGCGCGGACGTCGCGATCAACTATGCCCGTGATTCGGCGGGTGCAGAGCAGTGCATCGCCGGAATCGAGGTGCATGGTCGCCGAGCGATCGCGATCCGGGGCGACGTCGCCGACCCGGCCACCGCGACCGATTTCATCGCGCGCGCGGTCGAGGCGTTCGGCAAGGTCGATGTGATGGTGTCGAATGCGGGAATCTGCCCCTTCCACAGCTTCCTCGACATGCCCGTCGAAACGTTCGAGCGGACGATGCGGGTCAACCTGCATGGCGGCTTTTATATGTGCCAGGCGGCGGCACGGCAGATGGTCAAGCAGGGCCATGGCGGATCGATCATCGCGGTCTCCTCCATTTCGGCGCTGGTCGGCGGCGAGTATCAGACGCATTACACCCCGACCAAGGCGGGGCTGCATTCGCTGATGCAGTCGGCCGCCATCGCGCTGGGGCGTCACGGCATCCGCTGCAACTCGCTGCTGCCCGGCACCATCCTGACCGAGATCAACAAGGACGATCTCGCCGACGAGGCCAAGCGCAAATATATGGAGGGCCGCGTGCCGCTCGGGCGGCTGGGCGTGCCGGAGGATATGGCGGGGCCTGCCGTCTTCCTCGCCTCCGACATGGCGCGCTACGTCACCGGCGCGGCGCTGCTGGTCGATGGCGGCGCGTTCGTGAACCTGCAATGAGGCTCTGCGCTGCCCTGCTGCTGGCGCTCACCGCTCCGTCCGTCGCGCACGCGGCGGACACGGCCGCACGGCGCGAGTGGATTGATCCCGATACCGGCCACCGCATCGTCCGGCTGTCGGACGAGCCGGGCAGCGCCAGCCTCTATTTCAACTATAACGGCTATACGCCGCAGGGGGATAAGCTGCTGATCTCGACGCCCAAGGGAATCGCGTCGGTCGACCTGAAGACCCGCGCGCTGAAGACGGTGGTGCCGATCACGGGGCCCTTCCGCCTGCTCTTCACCGGGCATCGGACGCGGACCGCCTATTACCAAACGCAAGCCGCCGACGGTCAGGGAGCGAAGACCATATGGGCGGCCGATATCGACAGCGGCAAAGTTCGCAAGGTGGCCGCCATCGACCATGGCGACATCCAGACGATCAATGCCGACGAAACGCTGCTGGGCGGTGTCGAAACCGATCCCAATGCCTCGTCCGACACGCTCGCGCTCTTTGCCAAAAAGGACGCCCGCTACGACCAAGCCGATTATCGCGCCACAGGCCCGGATGGGAAACCGCTGACCTATGCCGAGGCGAAGGAAGTGCGGATGAACGAGCGGCTGGAGGCGCGGGTGCCGATGGCGATGTTCGTCATCGACACGCGCACCGGGCAAAAGCGCATCGTTCACCGCGCGACCGACTGGCTGAACCACCTGCAATTCTCGCCGACCGATCCGGGCCTGTTGATGTTCTGTCACGAGGGGCCATGGCACAAGGTCGACCGGCTCTGGCTGATGCGGATCGACCGGTCCAACGACATGCCGCGGAAAATCCACACCCGCACCATGAACATGGAGATCGCCGGGCATGAGTGGTTCTCCCATGACGGGCGGACCGTCTGGTATGATCTGCAAACCCCGCGCGGCGAGGATTTCTGGGTCGCGGGCTATGACGTCGCAACCGGCAAGCGCACGCAATACCACCTGAACCGCAACGAGTGGTCGGTGCATTTCAACAGTTCGCCGGACGGCAAGCTCTTCTCGGGCGATGGCGGCGACCGCGAAATGGTCGCCCACTCGTCCGACGGCAAATGGCTCTATCTGTTCCGCCCGCGCCCCATTCCCGATGTCGCGGGCATCCGTGCGCCCGATGCCGATGCGCTGATCCAGCCCGGCGTTTTCAAGGCGGAAAAGCTCGTCAATATGCAGCGCCAGGATTACCGGCTGGAACCCAACGCGAACTTCACGCCGGACGGCAAATGGCTGGTCTTCCGTTCCAACATGCAGGGCGGGCAACAGGTCTACGCCGTCGAGATCGCGAAGGCCCGGCCCTGACCATGCGCTTCGCCGCGCCGGTCCATGCCCGGCAATCGGTGGACGTGGTGCAAGCCGGGGCGCGCGGCGACGGGCAAACGCTCGACCACCACGCGATCAACCGCGCCATTGCCCATGTCGGGAGCACCGGCGGCGGGACGGTGACGCTGCCCGCCGGGCGCTATCTCTGCTTCTCGATCCAACTGGCGAGCGGCGTGGCGTTGTGGTTGGCCGAGGGCGCGGTGATCGAGGCAGCCGATCCGGCGCGGCACGCCGGATGCTATGACGATCCCGAACCGCGCGGAGACCAGCTCTATCAGGATTTCGGGCACAGCCATTGGCATAACAGCCTGATTTGGGGCGACGGGCTGCACGACATCGCCATTGCCGGGCCGGGCCGGATCGAGGGAACAGGGCTGACCCGCAACGGCCCCGGATCGCGCTGGCGGGCCCAGCTCGGCGAACGGCCACTGTCGATGCAGGGCATGAGCGCTGCCGCGATTGCCGCGCTGGAACCGGGGTTCGAGGCGATGCACGGCCACGGCAACAAGGCGATCGCACTGCGCGACTGCCATGGCGTTACAATCGAGGAACTGACCATCGATCGCGGCGGGCATATCGCCGTTCTGCTGACCGGCTGCACGCATGTATCGCTCGATCAATTGCGTATCGACAGCGAACGCGACGGGATCGACCTGGACGGCGTGCGTCATGCGACCGTGACGCGCTGCCGGGTCAACACGCCCAATGACGATGCTATCGTCATCAAGAGCAGCCTGGCCATGGGCCACCCGATCGATGTCGAGAATATCATCATACGCGACTGCACCGTGTCAGGCTATGATCGGGGAACGATGCTGGACGGGCGGTTCGGCACGACTCAGCAGCTCGCGCCGGACCGGGACGGGCCCACCGGCCGGATCAAGATCGGCACTGAGAGCAATGGCGGCTTTCGCGATATCGTTATCGAGGATTGCCGCTTCGACCGCAGCCGGGGGCTGGCGCTGGAAGTGGTCGATGGCGGCATTATGGAAGGGGTGACTGCGCGACGGCTGTCCATGGCCGACGTGACCAGCGCCCCGGTTTTCCTGCGCCTGGGTCATCGCGGACGCGGGCCGGAAGGTACGGGCGTGGGCGCGATGCGTGATATAAGCCTGACCGACATCCAGGCGACCGGCATCGCTCATCCTTATCCGCTAATCATTGCCGGACTGCGGCACCGCCCGATTTGCGACGTGACGCTCGCACGCCTGAGCCTCCATTATCGCGGCGGCGGCACGGCGGAGGACGCCGCGCGAACGCCCGAGGAATGTCCCGACGCGTATCCCGAGCCAAGCATGTTCGGTCCCCTGCCAGCCTGGGGATTATGGGCACGACATGTCCACGGACTGGAAGTCGATGGGCTGGTGCTGTCGCATGATGGCTGGGACGCGCGCGCGGCGATCATTCTGGACCGGGTGATCCAGACGAATGCACAGAACACGCCATTCTGGCCGTGATAGCGCTGCATCGACGCGCTTTGTTCTCGACAGCGGCACCCCGTCCGGGCAAACACTTCCACAATATGGTACGCGCACGCAGACACTGTGGCGCGATTGGAGAGCCTTTCCGATGCCCGCACCCGCCAAAACCGCCAAAGCCGAATCCAGCGAGACCAAGGGGCCGACGGGCAGCCAGACGCTGCTGCGCGGTCTCGACCTGATCGACGAAGTCGCCGACCGCCCTATCGCACTGGCCGAACTGGCCGAGCGGCTGGGCCTGACGCGCAGCACGACGCACCGGCTGGCGAGCGCACTCATCGACCGGCGCTTCCTGATCTTCACGCCGCGTCAGGGCTATCGCCTGGGACCGAAGCTGCTCGAGCTCGGTTTTCTGGCGCAGCAGCAGGCGGACGTGGTCCAGATCGGCCGCGACCATATCGAGGCGCTGGCCGCCGCATCGGAAGATACCGTCCATCTGGGCGTGCGCGACGGCGACAAGGCGCTGTATCTTGACAAGATTCCGGGCCGCCGCCGGGTCGACATATCGAGCCGGGTCGGCGACCGCCAGCCCATGACCTCCACGGGCCTCGGCAAGGCGCTGATGCTCGACGACGATGTGCGGGTCTGGGGCCAGCGGTTTGAGGAGGAGCGCGGCGGCGATCCCAAAGCCCCCGATTATGCGATCTGGCTCGAACGGATGCGCGGCTATGTCGGTCTGGGTTGCGCCTACGACTTGGAGGAAAATGAGGACCAGATACGCTGTGTCGCGGCCCCTATCCGCGACGCCAGTGGCCGCATCGTTGCGGCGATCAGCGTGTCGAGCGCGGCGCAATATATGTCGGACGACCGGATGACCACGCTGACCGGCGAGGTGTTGGCCACCGCCCATGCCATCAGCCGCGACCTGGGCTGGCGGGAGAAAGAAGGCCGTTAAATTCATTCCAGATAGCAAACTTGTCTTGCACTATGTGGGATTGATGCGCATAGTTCGGGAAAGCGGACCGGACAGGTTCGCAAGGCATGACAAGGGAGCGGGTGCATGGCGAAGCGTCATCGGGCGTCTGTCGGACTGTTGGTCGCCGCTCTGCCGCTGCTGCTCGCAGGGGCGCCCCCTCACGCGATGCCCCCCGCCCGCATCTTCATCGCCAGCGACTCGACCGCTCAGGATTATCGGCCCGATAAATATCCGCTGTCCGGCTGGGGCTCGATGCTCCGCTGCGCCGTCGGGCCGGAGGTCACGGTCGTCAATCGCGCGATCGGCGGGCGCAGCACCAAGAGCTTCATGGCCGAGGGACGGCTGGACGCCATCGCCCAGGACCTGAAGCCGGGCGACACGCTGCTTATCCAGTTCGGCCATAACGACGCGAACCAGGCCAAACCCGAACGCTATACCCCCATCCCGGACTATGAAGCCAATCTGAAGCACTTCATCGCAGTCGCCCGTGCCGCCAAGGCCAGACCGGTGCTGCTGACCCCCGTCACGCGGCGCGCGTTCAAGGACGGCCATGTCGTGCCCAGCTTTCCGACCTATTCGGACGCGGCGAGGCGCGTGGCGAAGCAGGAACATGTGCCGCTGATCGACCTCGCGGCCCTGTCGGAGCACTGGATCGACGGCATCGGCCTGGATGGCTCGCGCATCTACTATCTCCATTACGCCAAGGGCGAAGGATTGCCCGGCTATACCGAGGCGGTCGATGACGATACGCATTTCAGCGAACTCGGCGCGCGCCGGATCGCCGACCTGATCGCGGACGCACTAGCGAAGACGCATCTGCCGATCGCCCGCCATATCCTGAAGGACCGTCCGGCGCTGGCCCGCACCACGCCCGCGGGCGGGCCGTCATGCGCCAGCTGATCGCCATGGCGGCGCTGACCGTGGCAAGCATCGCATCCGCCCAGTCCCCTTCGCGCGATTTCGACCTGATCGCGCAAGCCGGTCATCGCTTCAACGGCGATCACGGGTTCGAGGGTGATCCGCACCTGTTCTCGGTCGCGGTGCTGCCGGGCAATTATGCGGTCACCGTGACTCTGGGCGACCCCGACCGCGCGACCGAGACCACGATCAAGGCCGAAAGCCGTCGCCTGATGCTCGACGCGGTGCATATCCGGCCGGGCGAAATCGTGACGCGGCGCTTCATCGTGAATGTGCGCACGCCTGCCCTTAGCCCCCCGCCCGCCAACGCGCCGGGGGGAAGCGCGGTGCGGCTGAAGCCACGCGAACTGGGGTCGCGCAACTGGGACGACCGGCTGACGCTGGAAATCCTCGGTGCTGCGCCGGGCCTGCGCCACGTCACGATCGCACCTGTCGAAGTGCCGACGCTGTTCCTGCTGGGCGATTCCACCGTGACCGACCAGCCCGCCGAACCGGCCGCCAGCTGGGGGCAGATGCTGCCGGTCTTCCTGTCGCCGACCGTCGCGGTCGCCAACCATGCGGAGTCGGGCGAGACGCTCAAATCCATCCTGACCGAGCTGCGGCTCGACAAGGTGCTAGCGAGCGCTAAGCCCGGCGATGTCGCGATGATCCAGTTCGGGCACAACGACCAGAAAATGCAGTGGCCGCAGACCTATGTAGAGGCCGCGACGACCTATCGTACCTATCTGCGCACCTATATCGCCGAGCTGCGCCGGCGCGGCGTGACGCCAATCCTGATTACCTCGCCCGAACGGCGCCAATGGACGGTCGATGGTCATATCAAGCAGACGTTGGGCGACTATCCCGCCGCCGTCCGCGCGGTCGGCGCCGAAGAACATGTGCCGGTGATCGACCTGAACGCCGATTCGATCCGTTTCTACGAGGCGCTGGGACCGGCACGTGCGCCACTCGCCTTTAACGATGGCGGACGCGACGCGACGCATCACGACAATTACGGCGCATGGGTGCTGGCCCGCGACATTGCCGAACGGATGCGGGCCATGCCCTTGCTCGCCCGCTTCGTGCGGCGAGACTTGCCTCCTTTCGACCCCGGCCAGCCGCCCGTACCGGAGAGCTTTCGCCTTGCGGCGAGCATGACGACCAGCAGCGAACGACCGGCAGGGAACTGACCATGACGCTCGACCGACGCACCTTGATCGCCGCTGGCCTGTCGCTCGCCGCAACGCCGCGCGTGGCCATCGCGGCCTCCGCCGCCAGCCGCTTTCCGATCTGGCCCGCCACGCCGCCGGGTATGCCTGGTCCGCCGGTGGTGGACGATTTCGTGCTGCGCTCACCCAATGGGCCGGCTGACAATATCGCCTGGCCACATGTCGCGACGCCGATGTTGACCGTCTGCCCCGCGACGAAGCCGACCGGCGCGGCGGTACTGCTGATCCCCGGCGGTGGGTATGCTCGCGTTGCGGTCGGGCGCGCGCCGTCGCCGGTCGCGCGCTGGTTTGCGGCGCAGGGCGTCACCGCCTTCGACCTGCTCTACCGCCTGCCGCATGACGGATGGGCGGCTGGCCCCGATGCGCCCTTGCAGGACGCCCAGCGCGCGCTGCGCGTCATCCGTTCGCGCGCGCGGGAATGGGGCATCGATCCGACCAACATCGCGGCGATGGGCTTTTCGGCCGGTGGACATCTCGCGGCGCGGCTAGCGTCCCGGTCGGCGCTTGAGACGTATAGTCCGGTCGACACGGCGGACAGCCAGCCGACAACGATAAAGGCCGTCGGCCTGCTCTTCCCGGCCATCACGATGACCGAGAGCTTCGCCCATGGTCAGTCGAAACACGAACTGCTCGGCAAAACCCCCGACGCCACGACGACCGCGCGCTATTCCGCCGAGCTGAACCTGCCCGCCGACATGCCGCCGACTTTTCTCGGCCATGCCGCCGACGACCCCGTCGTGCCGGTCGCCAACAGCATTGCCATGTTCCAGGCGGTCCACGCGCTGCCCCGTCCCGCGGAACTCCATATCGTCGAAACCGGCGGTCATGGCCCCCGCCTGATCGGCCCCGACGGCAAGCCCCACCCGTGGCTCGCGCGCTTCGCGACCTTCGCCCACCGCCACGGCCTCAATATTCCTGGAGACGATGCATGAGCCAGCCGATCGCATTCCGCATGATGCTGAAGCCCGGCATGGCGGAGGAATATCGCCGCCGCCACGACGCGATCTGGCCCGACCTTGCCGACGCAATGCGCGAGGCGGGAATCCACGATTATTCCATATTCCTCGACGAAGAGACGAACGCACTCTTTGCCGTCCTACGCTTGCACCCCGAAGACAAGCGAGATGAGCTTCCCGGCAAGCCGGTCATGCAGCGGTGGTGGGATTACATGGCCGACCTGATGGAGGTGCAGCCGGGCAACCGCCCGGTCGAAGCACCACTGACGCCGATGTTCCACTTCGCATGAGCCTGGCTGCCGCCCTGCTGCTGGCCGGTGCCGCCGCGCCCCAGGTCGCGCCGCCGACCGAGGTGCCGCGCGTCACCTTCGACAGCCGCTCGCTACGCATCGACGGCAATCCGACGCTGATCTGGTCGAGCGAATTCCACCCCTTCCGCCTGCCCTCGCCCGATCTGTGGCGCGACATCCTGCAGAAGATGAAGGCCAGCGGCTTCAACACCGTCGCCATCTATATCGACTGGGGTTTTCACAGCCCGAAGAAAGGCGTCTACGACTTCACCGGCATCCGCGACGTTGAGCGCGTGCTGACCATGGCGCAGGAGGAAGGGCTCTATGTCATCACCCGCGCCGGGCCCTATGTGAATGCCGAGCTGTCGCGCGGTGGCTTTCCGGGCTGGTTGGTCAATCAGCCGGGCAAGGCGCGCACCGACGATCCCGAATATCTCGCAGCGGTCGACGAATGGCTCGACCGGATCAACCCGATTATCGCGCGTCATCAGCTGGGCCGAGGCGGCAGCGTCATCCTCCACCAGATCGAGAACGAATTGGCGCTGACCACCCCCGCCCAGGGCCGCTACATGCAGCATCTGTACGACAAGGCCCGCGCCGACGGGATCACCGTGCCGATGTTCCACAACGACCAGGGCCGCAACGGTTATTGGGTGCCCAAGAGCTCCGACGTGCTGCTGACCGTGCCGGGGCCACAGGAGCTCTACGCGTTCGACGGCTATCCCGGCGGCGTGTGCGGCGTCGACAACAAGCCGACCAGGGGCGCCCCCGCCCCCGACTGGGGCCTTTACGGCCCCGGCGGCGCGAGGGGCGGCGCCAGCGCCTCGCCGAAGACCCCCGGCTTCATCGCGGAGTTCGGTGGCGGCTGGTTCGATTATTGGGGATCGAACGGCATGTATCCGTGCAACGCAATCCAGCGCGGCAGCGGATACCAGCGCGTGTTCTACGGCACCAACATCGCCAACGGTATCGCGATCCAGAGCATCTACATGGGCTATGGCGGCACGAGCTGGGGCTGGCTGCCCGCGCCGGTGGTCTATACCTCTTACGATTACGGGTCGGCGATCGACGAGGCGCGCAACCTGCGGCCCAAGGCACTGGAGCTGAAGCAGATCGGCCAGTTCCTGCAAGCGGTGCCCGATCTCGCGCGGCTGGAGAAGGCGCCACCGGTCACGATCACCGGCAGCGATGCGGTGCAGGTCTATCATGACCGCAACCCCGACACCGACGCGCGTCTGCTGTTCGTCGCGCCCAAGCCGTCCAACGCGACCGGCGATGCGCGCTTCACCATCACTGCGGACCTGCCCGACGGGCGCTACAGCTTCGCCAACGAACTGCACGGGCGCGATGCAAAGCTGCTGGTGGCGGGCGTCAATCTCGAACGGCAGCGGCTGGTCTATTCTACCTCCGAATTGCAGACGACGATCCGCCACGGCGCGGAGGATGTCGCGCTGTTCTACGGCCGGGCGGGCGAATCCGGTGAGACCGTGCTGCGCTACACGAGCGCGCCCAAGGTCACGGTGGTTGAAGGCGAGGTCGTGAATGCGTTCGACGCCGCGAAGGGCGACCTGCGCCTGACCTACACGCACAACGGCCTCGCCCGCGTGCGGATCGAGGGGGGCGGTCGCGCACCGCTCTTGCTGCTGATCGGCGACGTTGCGGCGGGGCAGAGCTTCTTCCGACAGGAGGCGCTGCTGGAGCGTGGTCCGGCGCTGGTGCGCCGTGCGACGGTGCGCGGAAACACGCTCGACCTGACCGGCGACACCGAAACCGCGGCACCGCTGGAAGTCTGGGGCCGGGTCCGTGCAGTCCGCTGGAACGGACAGGCGGTGCCCGTCACCCACTCGGTCAGCGGCAGCCTGATCGCCAGACGCCCCCTGCCCGCGCCCCAGGCTCTGGCCCTCCCCGACCTGATGGCGGCGACGTGGCGCTATGCCGAGGGTTCGCCCGAAGCGCGGACCAATTTCGATGATGCTAGCTGGACCGTGGCGGGCACGGCGCGCAACGTCGCAACCATACGCCCGCCGACCGGCCAGCCCAATCTCGGCGCGGACTCCTATGGCTTCCACGACGGCGACGTCTGGTATCGCGGCCGCTTCACCGGCTCGCCGCAAGCGCAGACCGCCACGATCCATTACGGCGCGGGTGGCGCGGGGATGCTGCAGCTGTTCCTCGACGGCCAGTTGGTCGGCCAGCACGAGCTGGCGGGTGGCCTGCCCCGGCCGATCACGACCGGCGTCGCGGAATTCGCCCTGCCCCGGGAGGCACAGGCCCCCGGCGAGCATGTGCTGGCGGCGATGGTGCGGGTGAACGGTCACAACTGGGACCTCGACGTCGACGACGCACACAAGGAACCGCGCGGGCTGATCTCCGTCTCGCTCGCGCGGCCGGGCGGCGACAGCTTTGCCGTGCCGATCGCGTGGAAAATCCAGGGCCGTGCGAGCGGCGAAGAGCTTAAGGACGTCGCGCGAGGCCCGAGCAACAATGGCGGTCTGTATGGCGAGCGCATGGGCTGGACGCTGCCGGGCTTCCCCGACGGCGCATGGCCGTCGCTCAAGCTAGCCGACGCCAAGCCCTATACCGGCACCAGCTGGTATCGCACCGTCTTCGACCTGTCCGTGCCCAAGGGCGAGGACGCGACGATCGGCCTCCAGATCGGCGATCCCAAGACACCGCGCTCGCCCGGTCGCTACCGCATGCTGATCTTCGTCAACGGCTGGAATATGGGCCAGTTCGTCGCCAATGTCGGGCCGCAACGCGTGTTCCCGATCCCGGACGGCATCCTGCACCATCGCGGCCGCAATACGCTGGCGCTGGCCGTCACCAGCGACGGCGCGCCCGGCAACGCGATCGAGCCGGTCAAGCTCGTCACCCTCCATCACGTGCGCGGTGGCGTGGCGGTCACCGACGTGGCCGCGCCCGCCTATCGCGACCTCTATCCCACCCCCTGATCCTTCGGAGAGACTTTCCCGTGGCAGCCCTCAATCACGACATCCCCCGCGCCGAGGTGACGGCGCAGATCGCCAAGCTGATCGACAACCTCGTCAACATCAAGGACGAGACCGGCGAGTTCCTGCTCCGCCTGGAGGATGGCCGCGTCATCGACACCAAGGGGTGGAACGACTGGGAATGGACCCACGGTATCGGCCTGTTCGGCCTGTACCGCTATTGGGAGCAGACCGGCGATCAGGCCGCCTGGGATGTGATGCTGAAATGGTTCGAGGACCGCTTCGCCGCAGGCACGCCGACCAAGAACATCAACACCATGTCGCCCTTCCTGACGCTCGCCAACCTGTACGAGCAGACCGGCGACCAGACCTACCTCCCCTATCTCGACATCTGGGCCGAATGGCTGATGGCCGACGACGGCCTGCCCAAGACCGAGGAAGGCGGCTTCCAGCATATCGTCTTCAACGACGAGAACCCGCAGGAGATGTGGGACGACACGCTGATGATGAGCGTTCTGCCCTTGGCCCGCATCGGCCAAATCCTCGATCGACCGCATTATATCGAGGAGGCCAAGCGCCAGTTCCTCATCCACATCAAATATCTGTTCGATCGCCAGACCGGCCTCTGGTATCACGGCTGGACCTTCGACGGGCGCCACAATTTCGCAGGTGCCTTGTGGGCGCGCGGCAATTGCTGGGTGACGATCGCGATCCCCGAGATCATCGAGATGCTCGACCTGGAGTCGGGCGATGCCTTCCGCACCTTCCTGATCGACACGCTCGCCGCGCAGGTGAAGACGCTGGCCGAGCATCAGGACGAGAGTGGGTTGTGGCACACGCTGATCGTCGATCCGACCAGCTATCTTGAAGCGTCGGCGACCGCCGGTTTCGCCTATGGCATTCTGAAGGCCGTACGGAAGGGATACCTGCCACGCCATTACGAAGCGGTCGGCATCAAGGCGATCCGCGCGGTTCTTGCCAATATCGACGACAAGGGCGAGTTGAAGCAGGTCAGCTTCGGCACCGCGATGGGCGACACGATGCAGTTCTACAAGGACATCGCGCTGACCTCGATGCCGTACGGCCAGAGCCTCGCGATCTGCGCGCTCGGCGAATTCCTGCGGACCTACATCTGATGTCCACCGCCGCCATCACCCCCGCCCGTCCGGTCCGCTGGTACAATTTCGCCGCCTATGGATCGAACGACATCCTCGGCGCCGGGTCGATGGCGGTCATCAGCACCTGGGTGCTGTTCTTCTACACCACCTTTTGCGGCCTGTCGGCGGCGCAGGCGACGCTGATTTTCGGCATCGCCCGCGTGCTGGACGCGGTGGCGAGCCCAACCATCGGCTATATCTCCGACCGGTTCGGCAACACTTGGGCCGGGCGCAAGTTCGGGCGGCGGCGGGCGTTCATCCTCGCCGCCATCCCGCTGCTGCCGTCCTTTACGATCATGTGGGTGTCGGGCCAGAGCTTCTGGTTCTACCTCGTCACCTATGTCCTATTCGAGCTGGTCTATGCGCTCGAGATCATTCCGTTCGAGACGCTGGCCGCCGAGATGGCGAGCGATTACCGGACCAAGGCCAAGTTCGCCGGTTGGCGGATCATGTGCGGGCAGATTTCGGCCATTCTCGCCGCCATCCTACCGGGCCGTCTGATCGAGCATCTGGGCAAGGACTCGCCCGACACATACCTGTACATGGGCATCCTGTTTTCCCTGCTGTTCATGCTCTCGGCGACGATGCTCTATCTGTTCAGCTGGGAGCGCCGGCGCTCGCCAGAAACCGTGGCCTTGGCGAAGGAGCGGATGACGCCGCTGGCCGCGATCCGCGACCTGTATCGCAACCTCTTCTCGACGCTGCGCATCCGCGCGTTCCGACTGCATCTGGGCATGTATCTGGGCGGCTATATTAGTCAGGACATCTTCAATGCGGCCTTCGCCTATTTCGTCGTCTTCGCCTTGGGCGGCACGACGCTGGCGGTGTCGAACCTGGCGGGGCTGACCTATGCCGTGCAGACGGTCGCGGTGCTGCTGGCCATCAACTTCGCGCTGCGCGCCTCTCCCGCACGCGCCTATCGAATTGCGGTGGGCAGCTTTGCGCTCGGCGTGCTGCTGTTCCTTGGCCTGTGGTGGACTGGACAAGGGGCCAGCGGGTGGATCTTCGTGCTACCGGTGGCGTTTGCCGGACTGGGTCGCGGGGCACTCAACTATATTCCCTGGGCGACCTATAACTACATGGCCGATGTCGACGAGATCGTCACCGGCCGCCGCCGCGAGGGGGCCTTTGCCGGGGTCATGACCTTCGTGCGTAAGATGTCGCAGGCAGCGGCGCTCATCTTGGTCGGCCAAATCCTGCAGGCCTCAGGCTTCGTCACCGGTGCCGCCAGCCAGTCGGCGCAGACCGTCCATGCGATCGTCATCGTCATGGTCGGGGGCACGCTGGCGCTGCTCGCCTTCGGTCTGTGGGTGTCGCTGCGCTTCCGGCTCGATCCTGCGTCCCATGCGGTGCTGATGGACGAGATCGAGCGGCTCCGCGCGGGCGAACGCGAGCCCGCCAGCCCCCACACGCGCGAGGTGGTCGAGGACCTGTCGGGCTGGCGTTACGATCAGCTCTGGGGACGCAACCCAGTCCTCTGACTGGGCTGCGCCTCGCGTCTCACTCCGGTGTGTCGGACGGCTTGGTCATGCCTAGGTAGAAGCCCGTATGCGGCGGCTGGTTATAGGCCGTGTTCTGCCACGCAATTCCCGCGCGATAGACCGGGTCCTGCAACAGCGTTGTGATCCGATGCGTCGTCGGCCACGGCGTCGTATAGATGCGCAGCTCGCGATTGTCGGCGCTCCGCCACACCACCTCTTCGCGCCAGTCGCCCATCAGGTCGGCTTGCAGCGCTGGCGTCGCCTTGGTCCCGTTGTTCGACGCCGCGCCTTGCGCGACCAGCAGCGGCTCGGCCTTGCCAGTCTTCCAGTTCCATTTGGAGATGGTCGTGCCGTCGAGCAGTTCGCGAAGCAGATCGCCGTCCCACCAGATGGCGAAGTTGGTCGCCTTGGGATGCGGTCCGATCGCCTTGCCGTGCACGTCGTAGAGATCGGGCTGGTTCGCGCCCCACATTTCCTCGCCGACATGACGCGGGTCGATATCGGCGCTGAGGCCGCGGCCCGTGTCCGTCTTGGCGGGCTTAGTCCACAGGATTTCGCCGGTCCGCGCGTCGAGCAGCGCCGATCCGACCCCGCCATTCTTCGATATCTGCTCATGCACACCGAACTTCTCCAACCCCGGGCGCGACGGATCGAGGTCTCCGACGTGCATCGTGTCGCCATGGTAGAGCGGCTGCGTCCATAGCCCCTTACCATCGGCGCTGACCGCCATTGAGCCATAGATCACTTCATCCCGATCATCGCCGTTCACATCGGCAATGCTCAACTGGTGATTGCCGCGATCGACATAGTCCTGATTGCCCGGCTGGTCGGTGTCGAACAACCAGCGCTCGGTCAGCTTGCCGTTGCGATAGTCCCAGGCGGCAATCGCGGTGCGGGCGTAATAGCCGCGCCCGAAGATCATGCTGGGATGGCGCCCGTCTAGATAGGCAACCCCGGCCAGGAACCGGTCGACGCGGTTGCCATAGGCATCACCCCATAGCTTCGCCATCTGCGCAAAGCCCGGATCGTTTCGCGGCCCACGCGGCGGATCATAGGGCGCAGTCGCCAGCGCGCGGCCCGTCAGCCCGTCGAACACCGTCAGATATTCCGGCCCGGTCAGGATACGACCGGCCAACTTAGCGACCATCCGCCCATCGGCCGTCACATGCGCGCCCGTCCTGTCGGCCTGCGGCACCTCTCCGCCATGTTCGCGCCAGTCGGCCTTGGCATCGCCGATCACCTGCCCGGTACCATCGATGGTGCCGTCGGCGGTCTTCATCGCGACCTCGGCGCGACCGTCGCCATCGAAGTCCTGCACCAGGAACTGGGTGTAATGCGCACCAGCCCGGATATTGATACCCAGATTGATCCGCCACAGTCTCTTGCCTGCCAGCGTATAGCCGTCGAGATAGACCGGCCCCGTATAGCCTGCCTGGCTGTTGTCATGGCTGTTGGTCGGGTCCCATTTCAGCACCAGATCGGGCTGCCCGTCACCATCCAGATCGCCCATCCCCACATCATTGGCGGTATAGCCATAGGCTTGGCCGTCAGGAGTGACTCCACCCGGCGGCGGATCGAGCGGGATGGACAGATAGCCTTTCGCCCAGACTGGTGCGTCGGGGGTCAGTGCGCCAGCAGCACCGGGTACGACCATGCGTACCGCATAACGACTGGCCGGCGTGCCTGCCGCGTCTCGGAAATTGGTCGAATCGATGACGGGACGCGCCGTGACCTTTCGACCATCGCGATAGACGTCAAAGCCCACTCCCTTCGCATCGGCCGCCAGCGACCGCCAGCTGACCAGCACACCGCCGCCCATGGCCGGAACAGCGACGACGCCCCGATCCAGCCTTTCAACCTGCCGGTTCCCGCCGGGCGGCATCGCCATCAAGGGAATCGCAGCAGCGATCCCAACCCATGACGCGATACCGCCGCGTAGCGCCCGTCCCGTCCGCTTCCTCATCCGCCATCCTCTCCAAAAACACCGTCTTTCCGGCTGCTTGCCGCGCCATTTCGACTACGGAGGCAAGAATAGCGAACCCGAAGAAAATTCCAATCTATATGATTGCATTCCACATTGTGGTCATATACAACAATTTTACACAGTAAGGGGGCCCCAGAACCGTCAGCCGAGACACATCGGCGGCACCGGGGCGAGAGGGAGGACACCATGAACGGTTTCGTCGCCATCACCGGATCGCATCAGGTCCATGGTCGGCCATTCCTGCGCGGCATGTTGCGGACATCGGCCTGGGGCGTCCTGGCCGCCGGGCTGGCACTGGGCACCCCGGCCTTTGCGCAGAATACCCAAGCAAACGGCCAGAACGACAATAGCGGAACAAGCGGCCAGTCCTCCGACCCGCTGGGGGGTGCAAGCGCCGGGGACATCATCGTCGTCGGCACACGCGCCTCGCTGCAATCCGCCATCGCACGCAAGCGCAATGCGGGTACCGTCGTCGACTCGATCGTCGCCGACGATATCGCCAGCTTCCCCGACAAGAATATCGGCGACAGCCTGGCCCGCGTCACTGGCGTCCAGCTCAGCCGCGAATTCGGCGAAGGCAATCAGATTTCGATCCGTGGCGTCGAACCCGATCTCAACCGCGTCGAGATCAACGGCGTCGGCCAGTCCTCGGCGCTGGGAGCCCGCGCGGGCGACTTCCGCGAATTCGCCTCCGAACTCGTCAAGTCGATCGATGTGTACAAAGGCTATCAGGCCAAGCTGACCGAGGGCGGCCTGGGCGGCACCGTGCTGATCGAGACGCGCAAGCCGCTCGAGTTGAAAAAGGGGGTGGCGACGGTCAACCTATCCGGCCAGCATCTGGAAACGACCAAGGATTGGCGCCCCCGTGCAACCCTGCTGGTGGGTACGCCCCATTTCCTGATCGACGGCCTCGGCGTCCTCGCCAACATCACCTATAGCGACGTGACCACGCGACAGGATTACGCCAGCAACACCAACTGGAATCGCATCGCCGACTTTGACCGTTCGAACGAAAAGACGGTCGCCGATCCGAATTATTCCGCGTTCAACAGCTTTGCCAGCTGCTCCGGCGTCGGCGCGTCGGCCAGTCAGAGCGCGGCGACGCGCCGTACCGCGTGCGAGAGCCAGTTCTATGACTGGGCTCCGACCGTACCGCGCTATCGCAACCTCGTGCGCCGCGACAAGCGCCTGTCCGGTGACATCACGGCGCAGTATGAGTTTGCGCACAACTTCCGCGCCTATGCCGAAGTGCAATGGAACAACCGCGATCAGCGGCTCCAGGACGTCAACTACGCGCTCGATATGGGCCGCATCCAGCGCTACCAATTGGCGGCTCCGAACACGGCGGTCATTCAGAACGGCACATCGACCGTCGATGCCAACCATGTCGTCACCAGCTATACGACGGCGCTCAACGCGGTGAACATCGGCAGCGCGGCCGCACCGAACTATAACGGCTCGTCCAACATCCTGGGCGTTCAGCGCCGTGACTTCCAGTACAACCAGAAGTCGCGTTACTATATCACCGGTTTCGAATGGAACGTCGACCGCCTGCGACTGAAGGGGCTTGCCTCGCGCAGTGAATCGCGTACGATCGGCAACACCAACCTGATTTCGCTCAGCACCGGCATCGCCGGTATGCAGGTCGACCGCCGCAACGACCTGGGCGTGCCGGTCTTCATCTATCCCAGTAACGTCAACCCCGCCGATCCGGGCATCTATACCGACTACACGCGGACCGGAAACTTCATGGCCGCAGGCCCGACCGTCCAGTATCGTCCGAGCGATCAGGGCAATAGCGAGAACCAGCTGAAACTGGACGGGACCTACGACACCGATCTGGGGCCGCTGCGGAGCATCGATTTCGGCGGCCAGTTCCGCTGGGCGGACTATTACACCTATCAGGGCGGCGGCTCCCGCTTGCTGACGCCCGCGTCGGGTTCGACGCCCGCCGTCTATCAGACGAGCGCGAACGTGTCGTACAACACCCAGATCGTCGATGCGGCGACAGTGCCGCAGCGCTCGATCGGCAACACCTATTTCCTGACGCGCAACGAGTATGCCAACCTCATCAGCGCGCTGGGTACGACGACCGGTGGCGCGCCGATGTTCACGGGCATTCAAGGCATTCCGTCCTCCATCCCGACCCGCTTGGCCTTTGCCAATTTCGATCCGAAGATTCTTGGGCAATTCTATGATCTGTCGGGCTTCAACCAGTCGCTGGTGCGCCAGGCCAACGGCTTGCCGCAAATCCCGCAGGTGAAGATCAATGAGACGATCGCGGCGGGCTACGTCCAGGGCAATTTCGAACAGCAAGTGTTCGGCATGCGCCTGACCGGCAATGCCGGTGTCCGCTATGTCTTTACCAAGGATGTCGGAACCGGAACCAATGTCCGTCGCCAGACCCGCCTGAACGCGGCGGGTCGGCCCGAAACCGTGGTGCTCGGTGCGCAGCAGCTGTCGCTCGACAATAACTACGTCGACATCCTGCCGACCTTCAACCTTCAGCTGGCGATCACGCCCAACCTCGTTCTGCAGGGCAACTGGGCCAAGAACATGGCCCGCCCCAAGCCGACCAATCTCGTCCCCAACATCAACTGCCTCGACGATCTGACCATCGCCGCCGCGGACAGTGCCTGTTCCGCAGGCAACCCGGCGCTGCAACCTTACCGCGCCGATCAGTGGGAGGTGAACCTAGCTTGGTATCCCAACAAAGACACGCTGGTCAGCCTGGGCTATTACAAGAAGTATGAGAACAGCTTTGTCATCGAAAACATCGTACGCTCGGGCGTCGACCTGTTCCAGGACGGCCTAACCTATACCGTGCGCCAGCCGGTAAACGGCTTCGGCGCACTGCTCGACGGGATCGAGGCGAGCGCGCAGACCGCTTTCACCTTCCTGCCCGCTCCGTTCGACGGTTTCGGCGCCAGCGCCAACATGACCTATGCCCGTGCACTGCGCACCAACCTGACCAATAGCGCGACCGGCCAGCCGCTGAACGACTATCCGGGCCTGTCGAAATGGACGTACAATGCCAGCATCTTTTATGACAAGGGCTGGTTGAATGCCCGCCTGGCCTATAACTTCCGGTCCGACTGGTTGCAGACGGTGGCCGATGCGAACAACGGCAACCTGCCCATCTATCGCAAGGGCGAAGGCTATCTCGACGCCAAGGTGACGTTCCGCTTCCCGCAGTGGCATTACAGCCTATTCATGGAAATGCAGAACATCAACAAGGGGTTCGGCCGCACCTATATCAAGAATATCGGAACGTCCGAAGTCTTCTATCCCGGCCAGCGCTTCTTCGCGGGGCTCAGCCTGAAATTCTAAGGCGGGAATGGCCGGATCGGCGACGATCCGGCCACCATGCCTTATCGGGGCAGCGGCGTGATCCGTATATTCCGCACCCGCAAATGGCTCCGCGTCGTGCGCAGGCCGAACCAACCCTGGCGATAGGGTGCGACGTCCTGCATCGTGAACAACCGCCGCCCATCGCGCTCGACCGCAATCTCGTTTCCGTTCGCGATCAAGCGGATATGCATCCAGCGATTGGGTACCAGCATCGCCGTCTTGTCTCCCAGGTCATGCTGGGGGAGCAGCGGCCGGTCCCCTGCCCGTCCGACATAGCGGCGCATGCGGGTGGTCGTGTTCCGATTGCCGCCGATCCCGACATAATAGGTCTCCAGCCCATCATAGCTGGCGAAACGCCCATCGCGTGGGCGCGCCAGGACCGAGCCTCCGGCTACCGCCGGGTCACGCGCCATCCAGAAGGCATTGACGTCGCTGACCGCGTCATGTGGCCCACCGGCCATTACCGCCATCACCTCATAGTCGATCGCCACCGGCCCGGTCAGCGCGCGGGCGTACCATAGGGTCGCACCGTCCGCGGCATCGATATCGAGGATACCGTTTCGAGCGGAAATCCGTGCCCCCGGCTCCGCCTCGATCCGCCAGCGGGATAGGTCGTTGCCCCGGAACGCATCGGCTTGCGACGCCACAGGTGTCGCCACCACGGCCAGTGCGACCAGGGGATGGATCACACGCTCCCCTCCAGCAAGGGTGTCAGCAGCACCAGATTGGCGGTCGCCGCCAGCCCCCATTGCGCGGCATCGTTGGTCGAGACGTCGGCCAGTTCATCGACCGGCTTCAGCACAGCGGGCGGCAGAATCTTCGTCGGCCCGCGCCGCTGGTCGCGTCCGGCACGATCGCCCGCTCCGGTAAACTCGGCCCAGGCACGACGGGCGAGGGCCGGGTCGTGCCGCTGGACGGCGGCATAGGCGGTGTAGCGCGAATGCGCCTGGGTCAGTCCCCGCCCCTTGCCGGGCTCGCCCGTCTTCGCGCGGAACGCCGCCTCGGGCGCATTGTAGAAGGCGCAATAGTCGAGCCAGGCTTCGCGATAGGCGGGCACATCGACCCATTCGAGCAACTCGGCCATAGTCTCGAACACCCCGAACACGCCGTTCAGATGGCTCATGCTCACATGGTCTCCGCCGCCGATAAAGCGCCCGGACGCCAGGTCGAAGGGCGCCCCGCCCGCGAACCATTGTTTGGGCAAGGCAGCCAGCGACTGCATCCCGGCCACGATCCGGTCGCGCCAGCGTGTGTCGCGCGTGCGCTCCCACTCGGTCATCCAGGCGGCGACCAGCGGTCCCCAGACGGTGCCGAACTGAACGAAGACCTGCCCCGGCGGCAACGGCTTGTCCGCAACGACCGCGCCGGTTCCGCCGGGCGGCGCGGCACCGCCCACGCGCGCCTCGACCTTACGACCGATCTCGACATGGCGCAGCGTTTCGTCGCAATCGACCAGGGCGTGCATCAGGTCGCCGCAACGCTCGTCGGCGGATATGTAATAGAAGATGCGCTTGAACGCGGCATTGGAGATGCGCGGCTGCTTCGAGCTGTCCCCCCAATGCTGCACGCCGTGGCGCGTGCCAAATCCCTTGAAGCGGCCGAGGTGATAGACGTCGACTTCGCTCGTATGCCGGGTCATCGCCTCCGCCATGCGGAACACGTCGGCACGGCCGGTGCGCAGATAGGCGTACCAGAGCCAGAGATCGGTCGACAGCTCGCTATTGTCCCAGGCGAAGCCGCCAATGTCGTAGCGCCAGACATGGCGGTCGTCGTCATAGCTGTGCATGACGTCGCCATAATTCCAGAACCCGTACCAGCGCCGCTGATCGACCTGCCCGATATAGAAATCCAGCTCTCGCGCCGCCCGCGCCTCGACCATGCCGCGCAGTCCCGGCCCGACAGGACCGGCCGGGTTCCAGATGCCGAAGACCCCGGCGGCATGGATCGCGGCATTGGTGGGTACGATGCGCGGGGATGCGGCAACTTGTGCCGCCATCTGGGCCAATCGCTCGCGCGGCGGGGTGGAAGGCAGCGCCCAGAGCCGGAACTCGGTCGTCCGGGCGATCCCGGTCGCCTCCCCCCAACCCGGCTCATAATCCTCATAGGTAATATCGAGGCCGAGATTCTGATGGGCATAGTCGGCCATGCCCATCGTGTCGTGGTAGAAGCGCAGGTCCATCGCCGGGGCGTCGGGCGCATGATACCACAGGCAGAAGCGCGCCATGTCGCCCGCCGCCCCCGTCACGTCCAACCCCACCGGACAGCGCTGCCAGAAATCATGCATGGCAAAGGCGACGCCGCCCCCCGCCCCACCGATATAGCCCAGACCAGCCGCCCGTGCGCCGCCATCCACGTCGATCCAGCCATGCCCCGCCCCGGTCCGCTTGGTGATCGCAAAGCCGTCGGCATTGGGCTGGCGCAGGCGGAAATCGCCCCAGGCCGGAATATAGTCGAGCTTGTCGCGCACGGCGGGCGCCATGGTCGCGATCGGTGGGACGGCCCGGCCCTCGGTCTGCGCCTGGCGAAAAGCCTTGCCGGGATCGCGGCGCAACCCTGTCAACGGCCGAACAGCCTCTGCCCACAATCCGCCATCCTGTCCGGCGAAGCGAATATGACGATCGACCAGCGTATCGCGCATCGGCACATCGCCTTGCAGGCCCAGCCCCCGGATAAACCGACGTGCGGGATCGCCGTCGAAGATCAGGCTGTGGACGATCCGCACCGATGCCGCCCCGGCATGGAAATAGAGGCGGAGCGAAAAGGGCAGCCATTGCTCGCCCCCCCCTTCGTGCTGGCCCTCGACGCGGATCACGGCGCGGATCGGCCCGCTTTGTTCGACCACCGCACGATCGATCCGGCCTGCATAGCGGAGCAACCGGGCCGGGTCTTCACCGTCATCCTCCGAACGGTCGAGAGCCGTGGCGGTCAGTGCGACGTTCCGCATCACGACGGTCCCGCCCGTCGTTGCCTGACGGATAATCGCCGCCCCTTGCCGCCCGACCGTCCAAATGGTGTCGCCGACGATGACGGTCAGCGCATCGGATGTTTCGCGGATCTGCACCGTGCTGGCCGATGGCCGCCCCCGCCCCGGCTCGATCCGCAGTCCATCGGCCCGCGCCGCATCGGCCGGCACCGCGTGGCCGGTCCATTTGATCGATCCGTCCGGCCACCACGCCAGCGGCCAGCTCTGAAGAGCGTCACCCGACGCCAGTCGATAATCACGCGCAATGGCCGTACCGCGAGGCCAGGGCTGCCCCCAGGTCATGCCCTCATGCTGCTCTGGCGGAGCGCCATCAAGCCAAGTCGCCGTTCCGGTCGATCCGGCCGCATCGCGCCGCGCCTCCGCCAGTGGGGCTGCGGCCGCGTTCCGCAGGGGCATGACCAAAGCGGCCGAACTCGACATCAGGAATGCCCTGCGGCTCCAGCCGATCATCGCCATCCTCTCCGTATAATGGAATTATTATCCACCATATGGGAGACGGTAAGAGGCGTCAAAGCCATACTGATAGTCCAGCGCCCTGCCCCACCATTTGGCAAGCGATGACCGATCAGCGCCCCAACCGACAGAAGCGTGTTCCACTCCCCAGCATCAGACAGGGTTCATTCTCCATCATCTGGAGCCAGTCGCCGTCAATGCCGCGCGTGAAATGCAAATGCCCGTCTTTCAGGATGCCGTCATAACGCTCGTCGTTCAGCGTCACGCTGTAGCGATCATTTCCAGCGGTTGTGACATGTAACCGCTCACCCCGCGCGGTCCTCCACTCACCGACGAAGCTGTCCGAAGTGGCCGGAACGGCGCCGGGCAACGATGGTGCCGTCGGGGGCTCAAGCAGGGGCTTGGCGGCGGGAGCCGGTCCCGCAGGGCGGGGCGCGGACGGGACGCTGCGCACCGTCACCGTCTCGATGGCATCAGTTGCCGGACGATCCCCATTCCTCGTTACGAACCAGAGGATGGCCGCGAGGATCAGGGCCGCCATGAAGAGCGACCCTGCATAACGCCGCACCGCCGCCATTCTCACCGGCCTGACAAGTCTGCGCCGTCGCCCAGGAAGTAGCTGGTATGCGGCGGCTGGTTGTACGACGTGTTCTGCCACGCAACGCCCAGCCGATAGACCGGATCGTGCATCAGCGTCTTCAGCCGATAGCTGGTGGGATAGGGTGTGGCGTAGATACGCAGCGAGCTGTTGTCGCTCGTCGGCAGGATCAGTTCCTCGCGCCAGTCGCCCAGGATATCGGCGGACAGCAACGGATTGGCCTTGGTGCCGTTGATGCTGGTCGTGCCCGATGGGGTCAGCAGCCGCGTAGTGGTCGCGGCGATCCAGTTCCACTTGTCGATATTGCCGCGATCGAGCAATTCGCGGAGCAGATCACCATCCCACCAGATGCCGAAATTGGCCGATGGCGGCTTGGTGCCGATCACACTGCCGGTTGCGCTGTAGAGATTATTGTTGTTCGACGCCCAAGCCTCTGCTCCGGCATGGCGCGGATCGATATCCATCGCCAAGCCGCGCCCCGTGTCGGAATTCGCGCTGGTCGTCCAGATCCGCTCCCCGGTCCGCGCATCCAACATCGCCGACCCGATCCCACCGTTCGACCCGACCTGCTCATGAACGCCGAAACGCTCGAGTCCTGGACGCGACGGGATAAGGTCGGAGACGTGCATCGCGTCGCCATGACCGAGATTGCTGGTCCACAATGCGGTGCCGTTGTCGTCCAGCGCCATCGCGCCATAGATAATCTCGTCACGGCCATCGCCATCGACATCGGCGATCGACAGATTGTGATTGCCCTGCCCACGATACTGGCTACCCGCCGTGTCGCTGTCGAAGAACCAGCGCTGAGTCAGCTTGCCACCCCGCCAGTCGACCGCCCAAAGCGTGGTGCGGGTGTAATAGCCACGCGCAAACACCGCCGTCGGCCGCTGCCCGTCCAGATAGGCGACGGCGCCCAGGAAACGATCGACGCGGTTGCCATAGCCATCTCCCCAGACTTGGTTCAGCTGGGCCGAGGTGGGCGACTGGGTATCAGGGTGGCGCGGCGGGTTATAGTTGATCGTCGCCATCGCGCCACCGGTCTGCCCGTTGAAGACGGTCAAATATTCGGGACCGGACAGAACATAGCCATTACTGTTGCGATAATCGGCCGACGCGCTGCCAATAACGGCCCCCTGTCCATCGCGTACGCCATCGGTGGTCTTCATCATGACCTCCGCCTTGCCGTCCCCGTCGAAGTCGAACACCATGAACTGGGTATAATGGGCCCCGGCGCGGATATTTCGGCCCAGATTGATCCGCCATAGCCGCGTGCCATTCAGCTTATAGGCATCGATGATGACCGGGCCGGTATAGCCGCTCTGCGAATTGTCCTTGGCGTTGGTCGGTTCCCATTTCAGCACGATCTCATACTGGCCGTCGCCATCGAGATCGCCGACGCTCGCATCGTTCGCGGCATAGGTGTAATCCGAATTGCCGCTCGTCCCGCCCGTCGGTTGTTGGATCGGGACCGAGAGATAGCCCGCGCTCCAAACTGATGCGGCCGGTGTCGCTGCGCCCACCCCACCGTTCACGACCGTCCTGACGGTATAGATGGAGCTCGACGATCCGGCCGTGTCGACGAAGTTACTGCGGTCGGTGATCGGGCTGGAATTGAGCAAGGTCGAACCGCGATAGACGTTGAACCCGGTGTTCGCCGCATCGTTGGCGGTGATCCGCCAGCTGACCAGATTACCGCCGCCATTGGCCGGGACCACCACCAGTCCCCGGTCCAACGCCTCAATCTGCCGCTGCGCCATGACGGGCATCGCCGTCGTTCCAATAAGCGAAAACGCCGCAGTGCACCCGTGCTTGATCAGCCACTTCCGCATACATCCCTCCACCCTGCCCGACATCTTATGAGTCGCTATGTGGAATAATGATCCATATATAGGGACCGAACAAGCCGTCCCGGGTTCGAGGTTTCGAGACTTTTCCAGTTGTTTGGCAGTGACAGACACCAGGGCAGAAATACATCTCGCCTGACAAAATGGCGGACAGTGCCAACTTGCCGAGCATCGGAAAGACATCACGCTTGAGGCGGATCATCAGCCGGGTGGCATGCCCGGCATCAAGCGGGTCCAAACTGCACCCCATTGCCGGAATCGCGGCGATCGACACGAGCTTCGCCTATGGCATCGTCAAACGCTCGACGGTTTTCCCGCGGGTCAAGCGCAGCGGTTGAGGGTGCGCGCCATGGCGCACTTGGATACGCGTAGAGTTGGCTAGAAAACCCTTAGAGTCCGACCAAATTAAGTTGGACGAATTCAGCTCCGCCAGCGCTTGATGAGCGCCCGCGCGCCTCGAGTCTAAGCCAGGAGGAAGAAACGCAAGAAGCCGCCTCGGGATATTCCGGGGCGGTTGTGGTATGGTGATGGTTGCGGGGGCAGGATGATTTTGCAACCACGGCACACTTTAAAAAATTGAAATTGTGAGTAATTTTCTAAGACGGACCGTAAGCACCCCCGCGAGTACCCCCACCTGAATGCTAACGCGTCAACATGACAGAAATGTGCGATGAGCCGCGGCAGCCCGTCGCATATCGCGCGATAGTCGGTGGCCAGTTACGACGCGTAAGACCCGATTGTATCGAAAATGGCTGGCTTGCAGTCGTGGTGATGGTTTGATTCAATCTTCGCGAAGTAAGCGGAGACGAGCCGATGATGGGCGAGCGGACGGTGGCGCAGGAGGCGCTGTTCTACAGCTTCAGCCTGGAGCGGCACGTGCCGGCGGATCATCCATTGCGTTCGATAGATCGGTTCGTGGATCTGTCTGGCATCCGCGAGGATCTGAAGCCTGATGTTCCCTCGGTTTGACGGACACCGATGATAGGCTCTGCGGAGCCAAGAGGTGTATGATTGCGAGTGCGACGAAGCGTCGGTTCACGGAGGAGTTCAAGCGCGAGGCGGTGGCGCTGTGGGAGACGAGCGGTCGGCTACAGATCGAGGTGGGCGCCGAGTTGGGGATCACGCAAACGATGCTGCGTCGCTGGCAGCGCAAGCAGCAGGAGAGCGGTGCCCCGCCGACAAGCCCGGCGGCGAAGCCGCCAGTATCGACGATGGCGTCG
>NZ_BCTY01000023.1 GCF_001591005.1 Sphingomonas sanguinis NBRC 13937 | reverse complement strand
CCTCCCCCGCTGGGGGAGGAATGGGGGCGAATCTTCTGGCGCTGGCGGTGGAAGCGGCACGGGCGCGGGCGACGCTCGGAGAAATCTCCGCCGCGCTGGAGGATGTGTTCGGCCGCTATGGCACCCAGCCGACCCCGGTGTCGGGCATCTATGGCGGCGCTTACGGCGAGGACGAGCGCTGGGCCCGCCTGCTGCGAGGGGTCGAGGCGGTGGAGCGCCGCCTGGGCCGCAAGCCGCGGCTCTTCGTCGCCAAGATGGGCCAGGACGGCCATGACCGGGGCGCGAACCTCGTTTCCTCGATGTTCGGCGATCTGGGATTCAAGGTGGTGCCCGGCGCGCTCTTCCAGACGCCGGAGGAAGCCGCGCAACTGGCGCTGGCCCGCGACGTCGATGTGGTCGGCGCCTCCAGCCTGGCGGCCGGGCACAAGACGCTGATCCCCGAGCTGATCGGCCACCTCCGCGACGCAGGCCGTGCCGATATCAAGGTCATCGCGGGTGGCGTTATTCCCGCACAGGACTATCAGGCGCTCTATGATGCCGGGGTGCAGGCGATTTTCGGCCCCGGCACCAACCTTGTGAAGGCGGCCGAGGATGTGCTGAGGCTGCTGGGCCATAATATGCCGCCCGAGACGGGCGAATGACAGGATACGACGTGATGACGACGACCACCGCGCTCCGCCCCGAGGCAACGACCTTGCGCACCGACTGGACCCGCGCCGAGATCAGCGCGCTGTTCGACCTGCCCTTCACCGAGCTGCTGTTCCGGGCAGCGGAAGTGCACCGTGCGCATCATGCGGCGGATGAGGTGCAGTTGTGCACCTTGTGCTCGATCAAGACCGGCGGCTGTCCCGAGGATTGCGGTTATTGCTCGCAGAGCGCCTCGGCCGAAAGCGACGTGAAGGCCGAAAAGCTGATGGACGTGCAAGCGGTCCTCGCGGCGGCGGCCGAGGCCAAGGCGGCGGGCTCGCAGCGTTTCTGCATGGGCGCGGCGTGGCGCAGCCCGAAGGAGCGCGACATGGACAAGGTCGTCGCCATGGTCGAGGGCGTGAAGGCCATGGGGCTGGAAACCTGCATGACGCTGGGCATGCTCGATGCGCCCCAGGCGCAACGGCTGGCCGAGGCGGGCCTCGATTACTACAACCACAATATCGACACGAGCCCCGAAAACTACGCCAACGTCATCACCACGCGCTGTTTCGAGGACCGGCTAGAGACGCTGTCGAACGTGCGCGAGGCGGGGATTTCGGTCTGCTGCGGCGGCATCGTCGGCATGGGCGAGACGCGCGGCGACCGGGTTGGTTTCGTCCATGCGCTGGCCACCCTGCCGCGCCATCCCGAAAGCGTGCCGGTCAATGCGCTGGTCCCGGTCAAGGGCACGGTGCTGGGCGATATGCTCGCCGACACGCCGCTGGCGCGGATCGATGATATCGAGTTCGTCCGCACCGTCGCGGTCGCGCGCATCACCATGCCGATGAGCATGGTCCGCCTGTCGGCGGGCCGCGAGAGCATGTCGGCTGCCACCCAGGCGCTGTGCTTCCTGGCGGGCGCGAACTCGATCTTCACCGGCGACAAGCTGCTGACCGCGGGCAATGCGGGCGACGATGCCGATGCGGCGCTGTTCGCCAAGCTGGGCCTGAAGCCGATGGAAGGCGCCGAGCCGATGCGGGTCGCCGCGGAGTGACGCGTTTGCCACTCATCCTGACCACCCCGGCGAAGGCCGGGGTCCAGTTGCGGTAAGCCCTCGATGGCGCGACGCATGGGCCTCCCCCGAGGAGCGACGGTGCGCCATCGGCCAAAGGGAAACTGGACCCCGGCCTTCGCCGGGGTGGAGCTTCCCAAACGACAGACGACACGGACCAACGACATAAAAGGAGAGGTATCCCCGTGTTCCAGAAAATCCTGATCGCCAATCGCGGGGAAATCGCGTGCCGGGTGATCCGCACCGCCCGCGCGATGGGCATCGCCACCGTCGCGGTCTATTCGGACGCCGACGCCAGCGCCCCGCATGTCCGGCTGGCCGATGAAGCGGTGCGCCTCGGCCCCGCACCCGCCGCCGAAAGCTATCTGAAGGCCGAGCTGATCCTCGCCGCTGCTAAGGCGACCGGTGCCGACGCCATCCACCCCGGTTACGGCTTCCTGTCCGAGCGCGAGAGCTTCGCGGAGGCCTGCGCCGAGGCGGGCATCGCCTTTATCGGTCCGCCGCCGAACGCGATCGCCGCGATGGGTGACAAGATCGAATCGAAGAAGCTCGCCAAGGCTGCGGGCGTCAACGTCGTCCCCGGCTATCTGGGCGAGATCGCCGACACCGAGGAAGCGGTGCGTATCGCCACCGACATCGGCTTCCCGGTCATGATGAAGGCGTCGGCCGGTGGCGGCGGCAAGGGCATGCGGCTCGCCTGGTCCGAGGCGGACGTGCGCGAAGGCTTCGAGGCGACCAAGCGCGAAGGCCTCGCCAGCTTCGGCGACGACCGCGTCTTCATCGAGAAGTTCATCGAGAGCCCGCGCCATATCGAAATCCAGGTGCTGGGCGATCAACATGGCAACATCGTCTATCTCGGCGAGCGCGAATGTTCGGTCCAGCGCCGCCACCAGAAGGTGGTCGAGGAAGCCCCGTCGCCCTTCGTCACCCCCGAGATGCGCCGCGCCATGGGCGAGCAGGCGGTCGCGCTGGCGCGGGCGGTCGGCTATTATTCGGCGGGCACCGTCGAGCTGATCGTGTCGGGGGCGGATACCACCGGCCAAAGCTTCTACTTCCTCGAGATGAACACCCGGCTTCAGGTCGAGCATCCGGTGACGGAAGAGATCACCGGCCTCGATCTGGTCGAGCAGATGATCCGCGTCGCCGCCGGAGAGCCGCTGGCGTTCGGCCAGGACGATGTGACCCTGACCGGCTGGGCGATCGAAAACCGCGTCTATGCCGAGGACCCGTATCGCGGCTTCCTGCCCTCGACCGGGCGGCTGGTCCGCTACAACCCGCCCGCCGAGCATGCGGACGACGAAACGCGCGTCCGCGTCGACGACGGCGTGGCCGAGGGCGGCGAGGTCAGCATGTTTTACGACCCGATGATCGCCAAGCTGGTCACCTGGGCGCCGACCCGCGAAGCCGCGATCGACGCGCAGATCGCCGCGCTCGACGCGTTCGAGATCGTCGGGCCGGGGACCAATATCGACTTCGTGTCGGCGCTGATGCAGCATCCGCGCTTCCGGAGCGGAGCCCTGTCCACCGGCTTCATCGCCGAGGAATATCCCGAAGGCTTCCAGGGCGCGCCGGCGTCCGATGACCTGACCCAGACCCTCGCTGCCGTCGCCGCCTTCGCCGCCACGGCCGAGGCCGACCGCGCCCGCCGCATCGACGGCCAGCTCGGCCACCGCCTGCAACCGCCCGCCGACTGGATGGTGCGGATCGGCGGGCAGGACCATGTGGTCAACGTCTCGACCGACGGGATCAGCGTCGACGGCGCCGAGCTCGACCTCGCCATCGCCTATACGCCGGGAGACCGGATGATCGCGGTGGAGGACGAGAACGGCGAAACCCTCCACGTCCGCATCGCCAAGACCCGCACCGGCTTCAAGCTAACCACGCGCGGGGCCAGCCACTTGGTCCGCGTGCTCCCCGCCCGCGCCGCCCCTTACGCTCAGCACCTCATCGAAAAGGTGCCGCCCGACCTGTCGAAGTTCCTCATCGCACCGATGCCGGGCCTGCTCGTCCGCCTTGATGTTGCCGAGGGTGACCAGGTCGAGGCCGGACAGCCGCTGGCGGTGGTCGAGGCGATGAAGATGGAAAACATCCTGCGCGCCGCCAAGACGGGCACCGTCAAGACCATCTCCGCCAAAGCCGGCGACAGCCTCGCGGTGGATGCCGTTATCCTGGAACTAGAGTAAACCAATCCACCCCGGCGAAGGCCGGGGTCCAGTTGCTATGGGCTATCAAACGCGGGGCGCCGTTACCTCCCCCGCCACGACAATGCGCGCCACCCTATGCATGGAAACTGGACCCCGGCCTCCGCCGGGGTGGGGTCAGTGGCGAGCGAGCACCAAGATCCGTTCCGCCTCCGCCAGGTGCAGGCGTTCGACCATCTGGCCATCCAGCCGGATCGCGCCCAGCGCCGCTTGCTCGGGATCGGCGAAGGCCGCTACCACCCTCCGCGCCCAGGCGATCTCGTCCGCGTCCGGGCCGAACCCCGCATTTGCCGTGGCGATCTGGTTGGGATGGATCAGCGTCTTGCCGTCGAAGCCCAGACGCCGCCCCTCCGCACATTCCGCCGCCAGCCGTTCGGGGGCGTCGAGGGCGTTGCATACGCCGTCCAGCGCGATCAGCCCGGCGCTGCGGGCGGCGACGACGATCTGGACACGCAAGGGCAGCAACGCCTCGGGCGCAGGCGGCGAGGGCAGGCGCATCTCCTTCGCCAAGTCGTTCGTCCCGGCGATCAGGGCGGTCAGTCCCAACGCCGTGGCGGCCTGCGCGATCGCGCCCAGCGACAGGATGCCGCGACACGTCTCGATCATCGCCCAGAGCGGCACGTCGGGCCCTAGCGCCCCGCGTGCGGCGGCCAGAGTCGCCACATCATCGACCTTGGGGATCAGCACCGCCGCCGGACGGGTTTCCGCCAGCGCGGCGAGGTCGTCGGCGGCATGGGGGCTGTCGAACCCGTTCGTCCGCACGACCAGCACTCGCTCGCCAAAGCCTCCCTCGCGCAACGCCGTCACCGCCGCCTCGCGCGCCATGGCCTTGGCATCGGGGGCGACCGCATCCTCCAGGTCGAGGATCACCGCATCGCTGTCGAGCATACGCGCCTTGGCGATGGCGCGGGGGTTGGAGGCGGGGAGGAACAGGGCGCTGCGCAGGGTCATCGCGCGAGCATAGCGGGGTCACGCCTCTGGTAAAATGGCGGGGTCGCCCCATAATCGAAACCTCGAAGGGGGGATGATATGACCGCGACGCTGTTGCTGCTGGGGCTGACGATCACGCTTTACGTCTGGCCGGACCTGCCGGTCAGCCGCTGGCTGGCGGGCATGTTGGTCGAGGCCCCCGCGCGGCTGCTCGGCCGGGTGCGGCCGGGGCATATGGCGATGATGGCGCTGGGGATCGCGCTACTGGGCCTCGCCATCTGGTTCGAGATCGATGAGATTCGCATGCTCGCCCCGGCTGCCGGGGCAATGGGCGATCTGGTCATGCTCGCATCGGCGGTCGAATGGGGCGGTGTGGCCGAACTGGCCATGGCAGTTGTCCTGTCTTCCTCGCTGCTGGCGCGCTGGCCAGTTTTCGGTCGCTGGGCCGGGCGGATGTCCTCTAGTCGGACCGCTCACCCGCGCCGGGTGGAGCGACCCGCCAACGACAGCGACGATAGCGAGGGGCGGAGACTGGCCGCCTGATCCTTTGCGGGGGCGGAACGAAAGCGCCAGGCCGCCGTTCACCCGCCTGAATGTTCCGCGATCCGCGCCTCGCCAAAATTACAGCGCGTTTCGCGTGTCTTGGGCTGTGCGTGGTCATTGCCGCCTGTGAGCCCGGCATCCTGAACCCCGCCGGGCCGATCGCGGCGGGCGAGCGCAGCATCTTCTTCAACGCGCTGGTGGTGATGCTGGCCATCGTCGTGCCGGTCATCCTGCTCACCTTCGCCTTTGGCTGGTGGTTTCGAGCCGGCAACAGTCGCGCGAAGCATCTGCCCGAATGGGCCTATTCAGGGCGACTGGAATTGCTGGTCTGGTCGATCCCGGCGCTGGCGATCATGTTCCTGGGCGGCATCGCCTGGATCGGCAGCCATGATCTCGATCCGCCCAAGCCCATCGCGTCCAAGGCGAAGACGATGACCGTCGAGGTCGTCGCGACCGACTGGAAATGGCTGTTCCTCTATCCCGAACAGGGGATCGCGACGATCAACCGGCTGGTCGTGCCGGTCGGTACGCCGGTCAGGTTCCGCATCACCTCGGCAGGCGTGATGAACAGTTTCTTCGTGCCGCAACTGGGCAGCCAGATCTACGCCATGTCGGGCATGGACTCGACGCTTCACCTGCGCGCCGACAAGGCCGGGCGGTATCGCGGGCTGTCGGCGCATTATAGCGGGGAGGGCTTTGCGGATATGGACTTCTTCGTCGATGCGATGCCCCAGGCCGCCTTCGATCGCTTCGTCGCGACCGCGCGCGAAGGGCAGGGCAAGACGCTCGACTGGAACGAGTTCGTCGCGATGGCGCATCCCAGTCGCAACGTTCGTCCCGCCAGCTATCCCCGGCTCCAGCCCGGCCTTTACGACCAGATCGTCATGAAGAACGGCGCGCCCGAGGGTGAGACAGCCAAGGACGGGCGCGAGCAATGAGTTTCACCGGCAAGCTCGGCTGGGATTCGATCCCGTTCCACGAACCGCTGCCCCTGGTGTCGGCGGGCATCATCGGGCTGGTCCTGCTGGGCGTCTTCGTCTGGGTGTGGCGGCGCGGGCACCTGCCGTACATCTGGAGCGAATGGATCACGAGCGTCGACCATAAGCGGATCGGTGTCATGTACTGCCTGCTGGCAGGCGTCATGCTGCTGCGCGGGTTTTCCGATGCGTTGCTGATGCGGTCGCAACAGGCGATTGCGTACGGCAATGAAGGCTATCTGCCGCCCGATCATTACGACCAGATATTCTCGGCGCATGGCACGATCATGATCTTCTTCGTGGCGATGCCGTTCATGATCGGGCTAATGAACTTCGTCGTGCCGCTCCAACTCGGCGTGCGCGACGTGGCGTTTCCGACGCTCAACTCGGTCAGCTTCTGGCTGACCGCCAGCGGCGCGCTGCTCATCAATATGAGCCTGGTCATCGGCGAGTTCGCCAAGACCGGCTGGCTGGTCTATCCGCCGCTGTCGGAGCTGAGATTCTCGCCCGGCGTTGGTGTCGATTATTATCTCTGGGCGCTTCAGATATCGGGGATGGGGACGCTGCTGTCCGGCGTGAACCTCGTCACCACCATCCTGAAGATGCGCGCGCCGGGCATGGGCTATAGCCGGATGCCGATGTTCACCTGGACGTCGCTGGCCTCCAACCTGCTGATCGTCGCGGCCTTTCCGGTGCTGACCGCCGTGCTCGGCATGCTGATCCTCGACCGTTATCTCGGCTTCCACTTCTTCACGCCGGAAGCGGGCGGCAATCAGATGATGTTCGTCAACCTCATCTGGGCCTGGGGCCACCCGGAAGTCTACATCCTCATCCTGCCCGCCTTCGGGGTGTTTTCCGAGATCATCTCGACCTTCTCGTCCAAACCCTTGTTTGGCTATCGCTCGATGGTCATCGCGACCATGGTGATCTGCATCCTGTCCTTCATGGTTTGGCTGCACCATTTCTTCACCATGGGGGCAGGGGCCGATGTGAACGGTTTCTTCGGCATCACGACGATGATCATCGCCGTACCGACGGGGGTGAAGGTCTTCAACTGGCTGTTCACCATGTATGGTGGGCGTATCCGCTATACGTCGATGATGCTGTGGTCGATCGGGTTCATCGTGACCTTCGTGATCGGCGGCATGACCGGCGTGATGCTGGCGGTGCCCCCGGCCGATTTCGTGCTGCACAACTCGCTGTTCCTGGTCGCGCATTTCCACAACGTCATCATCGGCGGCGTGCTGTTCGGCGCGTTTGCGGGGTTCACTTTCTGGTTTCCCAAGATGTTCGGCTTCACGCTGGACGAGACCTGGGGCAAGCGCGCCTTCTGGCTGTGGATCAGCGGCTTCTACGTCGCCTTCATGCCGCTCTATGTGCTCGGCCTGATGGGCATGACGCGGCGGATGCAGCATTATGACGTGCCGGGCTGGGATCCCTGGCTGCTGGTCGCGGGCGTCGGTGCGCTGCTGATCGCGGCTGGCATCGCGTGCCAGGTCATGATGCTTTACGTCTCGATCAAGACGCGGAAAGATCGGATCGACGAGAGTGGCGATCCCTGGGACGGGCGCACGTTGGAGTGGATCACCACTTCGCCGCCGCCCGCCTTCAACTTCGCGGTGCTGCCCGATGTGAAGGGCGAGGAAGCCTATTGGGGCATCAAGGCGAAGGCACGCGAGAACCGCGCTCTGTCCGATCGCCCTGATTACGAACCGATCGAGATGCCGCGTAATTCGCCGACCGGGATCGTCGCGGCCTTCTTTGCCACGGCCATGGGCTTTGCGCTGATCTGGCATATCTGGTGGCTGGTGATCCTGGGGTTCTTCGGCGCCTGGGGGACGTTCATCGTCTTCGCCTGGCGCGACAAAGCGGAGTATGAAATCCCGGTCGAGCAAGTCGAACGGCTGGATCAGGCGCGGCGGCGCAGCAAGGCGACCCTGCTCGACCTGCCGCAAGAGGCGCTGTCATGAGCCAGACCGCCCAGGCGCATGATCCCAACAAGCTGGGCCGCACCGCCGAGCCGAACCCGGACGGCCCCGCGCCCAAGCGGGTGGTGGTGTCCTATGGCTTCTGGATCTTCCTGCTGTCGGACTTCATCCTGTTCGCCTGCTTCTTCGCCGGATATGCGGTGTTGAAGGATGCGACGGCGGGTGGTCCCTCGGGCAAGGACCTGTTCGAGCTGAAGCTGGTCGAAACGGAGACGGTGCTGCTGCTCCTGTCCAGCTTCGCCTGCGGGCTGGCGGGGATTGCCACGCTGGCACGCGACATGCGCTGGTTCCAGATCGCAATGGCGGCGACCGGGCTGCTCGGCGCGGGCTTCCTGGCGCTGGAGACCTATGAGTTCCTGCACCTGATCGGCGAGGGGGCAGGGCCGGGGCGCAGCGCGTTCTTGTCGGCGTTTTTCGCGCTGGTCGGGTGCCATGGGCTGCACGTCCTGCTGGGGATGCTGTGGCTGACGACGATGATGGCGCAGGCCTGGGCCAAGGGGTTTCGCGAGGATATCCTGCGTCGCATCCTGTGCTTCAGCCTGTTCTGGCACGCGCTCGACATCATCTGGGTGGCGCTGTTCACCATGGTTTACCTGATGGGAGTGCGCGGATGAGCGAGCGGCCCGACGAGGAAATGGCCCGCGACGAAACCGCGCCGGGCGTGGAGAGCGAGAAGGACTCGGTCGTCGGTGGCATCCGCAGCTATGCGATCGGGCTGGTCGCCGCCGCGATCCTGACGGCGGCATCCTTTGCGCTGGTGCAGTTCGATATCGTCTGGGGCCCCGCCGTCCCCGCCGCGCTGGTCGCGCTGGCGATCGGGCAGATGGGGGTGCATCTGGTGTTCTTCCTCCACATCACCACCGGGCCGGACAACAGCAACAATGTGCTGGCGCTGCTGTTCGGCATCCTGATCGTGGCGCTGGTGCTGCTGGGCTCGATCTGGATCATGGGGCATCTGAACCACAATCTGATGGGGCCGATGGCGACGCCTTAGCTTTCCAGCATCGTGCCCCGGATACCGGATACACCCCGTGCGCGGTCGAAGCGTAGGATCAGGTTTTCGTTGCCGACAGGGATGTACAGGGCAAAGCCGTTGCTTCCGTCCCAATCCTCGGGTGTCATCGGAGCGCCGGACAGGTTCCGCCACTCGGCCCCGGCCAGCCAGTCGGTCCACTCGATCGGTGTGGCGCGACGAAAGGCGCTGAGCCCTGCAACGAAACCCTCCAGCGCTTCGTCGCGGGTTTCCCAGTCGAGCCACGTCGTCTCGTTGTCCTGCGCATAGCCGTTATTGTTGCCGTTCTGGCTGCGGCCGAACTCGTCGCCTGCGGTCAGCATCGGGGTGCCCCGCGACAGGAACACTGTGGCGAGCATCGCGCGGGCCGAGCGAGTGCGGGCGGCACGGATGGCGGGATCGTCGGTCGGGCCTTCCTGCCCATGGTTCCACGACACCTCGTCACCATGGCCGTCGCGATTGTCTTCGCCATTGGCGTGGTTGTGCCGCCCGGCATAGGCGACCAGATCGGCGAGGGTGAAGCCGTCATGTGCCGCAACGAAATTAACCGAGCGGCTGGCGGCGCTGGCAAAGACATCCGCCGAGCCGGCGATCCGTGTCGCCAGATCGCCGCTGCGTCCGTCGCCGCGCCAGAAGCGGCGGACCTGATCACGATATTTGTCGTTCCACTCCAGCCAATGCTCGGGAAAGTGGCCAAGCTGATAGCCGCCGGGGCCGATGTCCCACGGCTCGGCGATCATGATGCGGGTCGACAGGATCGGATCGGCGGCGATCTCGGCAAAGATGGGCGCGCGGGCGTCGAAGCCTGGTCCGCGCGCCAGCACCGGCGCCAGGTCGAAGCGGAAGCCGTCCACGCCCGCCCGCGCGAAATGGCGCAAGCTGTCGAGGATCATCGCACGGACGCCAGGGCGGCTGGCGTCGAGCGTGTTGCCGGTGCCCGCATCGTTGATGAGCGTGCCGTTCGTCGTCCGCGCATAGGCATCCGGGTCTAGCCCGCGAAAGGACAGGGTGCCGCCATGGACGTCACTTTCGCCCATATGGTTGAACACGAGGTCGAGGATGACGCCGATCCCGGCCTGCCGCAGCGTAGCGACAGTTGCGACCAGTTCTGCGATGCCGCCTGGCACCCGCTCCGGGCAGAGCGCCATCGGCACGACCGGGTTGTAACCCCAGGCATTGCGCAGGCCGAGCGGTGGCAGATGCCGCTCGTCGATCGCGGCGGTGATGGGCATGACTTCGACTGCCGCCACGCCCAGCTTGCTCAGGTGATCCAGCACGGCGGGATGGGCGAGCGCCGCCAAGGTGCCGCGCTGTTCGGGTGGAATGGCGGGGTGGCGCATGGTGAAACCGCGCACATTGAGTTCGTAGATCAGGCCGCCCGGCCGAAACAACGGCGGGGCGGGGGTGGCGGTCAGTGGCGCGACGACATGGGCACGGGGTATGATGTCGGCAGTGTCTTCGCCATAGGCCGCCAGACGCGGTGACTGGATAAAGGGACGGTCGAGTTCGAGCGCGTAAGGATCGACCAGCAGCTTGGCAGGGTCGAACCACAGGTTGCGGGCCGGGTCGTATTCCCCGTGCGCGCGGTAGCCATAGAGATAGTTCGTGCCGGGGGCCGTGGCGCTCCACACATCGCCGTCGCGGGTCATGGCGATGCGGCGTTCGTCTGCGCCGTCGAACAGGCAAAGCTCTACCCGATCGGCAGTGGAGCGTACGGTGAAACTGGTGCTGCCGGGAGCGGGCGTTGCGCCGAGGGAATAGGGCTGATTCGTCATGGCGACGCGACCTTACCCATCATGACCACCCCGGCGAAGGCCGGGGTCCAGTTGGGCCAGCCTATCGAGACTTCCACCAGCTTGGTGGCATCTGGACCCCGGCCTGCGCCGGGGTGGAAGGGGGGAGGGCGATAGTCTCTCCCCCAAGGGCGATCAGGTCACCACATCGGGTTCGGTGCGGCCGGTATGCTGGGTGATTCCGGCGATCTCGTCGGCCGCCGCGATGATGTCCGCCAGCATATCCGGCGTCTCGCGATCGAGCTGATCGGCGGAATAACGCTCCAGATAGACGCGCAGGGTCGCGCCGCTGGTGCCGGTGCCCGACAGGCGGAACACGACGCGACTGCCGCCCACGAACAACACGCGGATGCCCTGGTTGCGGCTGACCGACTGGTCGGTGGGGTCGGTATAGGCGAAGTCGTCCGCCGTCTCGACCGTCAGACCCGCGAACGTCTCGCCGGGCAGGGTGGCCAGCTTGGCACGCAGGTCGGCCATCAGCGCATCAGCACGCACGCTCTCGACGCCCTCATAGTCGTGGCGTGCATAATAGTTGCGGCCATAGGTCGCCCAGTGATCGCGGGCGATCTGGTCGACCGACTTGCCCGAGGCGGCAAGGATGTTGAGCCAGAGCAGCACCGCCCACAGCCCGTCCTTCTCGCGCACATGGTCCGAACCCGTGCCCGCGCTTTCTTCGCCGCAGATCGTCGCCATGCCTGCATCGAGCAGGTTGCCGAAGAATTTCCAGCCGGTCGGCGTCTCATAGGCCGGGATGCCCAGCTTCTCGGCCACGCGGTCGGCAGCGGCGCTGGTCGGCATCGAGCGGGCGATACCCTTCAGGCCACCGGCATAGGCCGGGGCCAGATGCGCGTTCGCCGCCAGCATCGCCAGGCTGTCCGATGGCGTGATGAAGCGGCCGCGACCGATGATCAGGTTGCGGTCGCCGTCGCCATCCGACGCCGCGCCGAAATCGGGGGCGTCGGGGGCCATCATCCGGTCGTAGAGTTCCTTGGCATGGACCAGATTGGGGTCGGGGTGATGCCCGCCGAAATCGGGGAGCGGAGTGCCGTTCTTCACGGTGCCAGGCGCGAAGCCCAGCCGCTTTTCCAGAATCTCAGTCGCGTAGGGCCCCGTCACCGCGCTCATCGCGTCGAACGACATGGTGAAACCGCCCTCAACTGCGCGCTTGATCGCGGCGAAGTCGAACAGGCTTTCCATCAGCGCGGCATAGTCGGCGACCGAGTCGATCACCTCGACCGTCATGCCGCCGACCGTCACCTCGCCCAGCGTGTCCAGGTCGATGTCATCGGCCTCGACGGTCAGCCAGCGGCTGATCGACTTGGTGTTGGCATGGATCGCGTCGGTCACCTTTTCCGGCGCGGGGCCGCCGTTCGCAATGTTGTACTTGATGCCGAAGTCTTCGTCCGGCCCGCCCGGATTGTGGCTGGCCGACAGGACCAGACCGCCCAGCGCCTTGCGCTGGCGGATCACGTTGCTGGCCGCCGGGGTCGACAGGATGCCGCCCTGGCCGACCACGACGCGGGCAAAGCCGTTCGCCGCCGCCATGCGGATCGCCACCTGAATCACCTCGCGGTTCAGGAAGCGACCGTCACCGCCGATCACCAGCGTCTGGCCAGTCTTTTCATCGCCCAGCGCGTCGAACGTCGACTGGATGAAGTTCTCGGCATAGTTGGGCTGCTGAAAGACGCGGACCTTCTTGCGCAGGCCCGAGGTGCCGGGCTTCTGGTCGAGATAAGGCTCGGTCGCGACGGTCTTGATCATGGGTTCCCCAGCACGGATCGATAGAGTTCGGCATAGTGGCGGCCGCTATGGTGCCAGCTATAGTCGGCGTTCATGCCATTGACCTGAATGGTACGCCATTGGTCTTGGTCGGCATAGAGTCTCATAGTGCGACGCAGCACGGCGACGATATTGTCCGCGGTGACAGTATCGAACTGGAGCCCGGTCGCGACGCCCATGGCCAGCGCGGCCTCATTGGCGTCGATGATCGTATCGGCCAGCCCGCCGGTGCGCGCGACCACGGGAACGCAGCCATAGGCGAGCGCATAAAGCTGGGTCAGCCCGCACGGCTCGAATCGCGAAGGGATGACGATCGCATCGCAGCCACCCTGGAGCAGGTGCGAGACCGGCTCGTCATAGCCGATGCGCACGGCGACGCGGCCGGGATGGCGAAGGGCGGCGGTGGCGAAGGCGATCTCCAGCGCCGGGTCGCCGGTGCCCAGCACGACCAGCCGTCCGCCCAGCGCCACCAGATCGTCGATCACCTCGACCAACACGTCCATGCCCTTTTGCCAGGTCAGGCGGCTGATGACGGTGAAGATCGGGCTGTCATCCTCGTCCAGCCCGAACGCCTGCTCGACTGCACGCTTGTTGGCGATACGGTTGTTCAGCGTGTCGACGGTGAAGGGGGCGGGCAGGGCGGGGTCGGCCTTTGGGCTCCAGATGGCGGGGTCGATACCGTTGACGATGCCGCTGACGCATTCGGCGCGCTGGGCGATCAGGCCCTCCAGCCCCATGCCATACTGAACCCGGTGGATTTCCTCGGCGTAAGTGGGGCTGACCGTGGTGATCGCATCCGCCGTCCGCAGGCCCGCCTTCAGATAGCCGATCTGGCCATAATATTCGACGCCGTCGACGCTCCACGCCTCGGGGGGCAGGCCCAGATCGGGGAAGTGATGCGCCGCGAACGAACCCTGAAACGCGATATTGTGGATGGTGACGATGCTCTTTGCCACAGGCCCAGGCCCCGGCGCGTAATGGAGGAAGGCGGGGGCGAGCGCCGCCTGCCAGTCATGCGCGTGGAGCAGGTCGAAATCATAACCCGGCACCGCGCCCGAGGCGAGATCGGCCCCGGCGCGCGCCAGTACCGCGAAGCGCCGCCAATTGTCGGGCCAGTCGTTGCCGGCGGTATCGACATAGGGAAGCCCGTCGCGCTCCCAAAGCTGCGGCGCGTCGATCACCAGCAGGCGGTGCGTGCCGATCATCGCCTCGCGAAGCCACGCCTCGGTGCCGATGATATGCGGGAAGTGATGGACGCGCGGCGCATCCTCGCCGATCGCGCGCATCACCTTGGGGAAACCGGGGATCAGCGTGGTCACGGCGATGTCGTGTGGCGCCAGCGCCTCGGGCAGCGCGCCGACCACATCGGCGAGGCCGCCGGTCTTGATGAGCGGGAACGCCTCCGAGGCGACCGACAGGACGGAAAGGGTCATGGGGACTTTCAGTTGGCCAGACGGTCGATCATCGGCTGGGTGATCAGGCAGATGCCCTTGTCGGTGCGCCGGAACCGATGCGCGTCGAGCACCGGGTCTTCCCCAACCACCAGGCCATCGGGAATCTTGACGCCGCGATCCAGGATCACCCGCCGCAACTGGGCGCCGCGGCCGATATGGCAGAAGGGCAGGACGACGGCCTCGTTGAGTGAGGCATAGCTGTGCGTGCGGACCCCGGTCGACAGCAGCGAGCGGTTGATCGACGATCCCGACACGATGCAGTCGCCCGCGATCAGGCTGGCCACCGCCGATCCACGTCGTCCCTCCATGTCATGGACGAACTTGGCGGGCGGCGTGATCTCGGCATAGGTCCAGAGCGGCCAGCTGCGGTCGTACAGGTCGAGCTGCGGCACCACATCGGTCAGGTCGAGGCTGGCCTCCCAATAGGCGTCGACGGTGCCGACATCGCGCCAATAGGCACCGGGTTCGTCCTCGGAGCGGACGCAGCTGGCGGAGAAGCGGTGCGCCTGGGCTTTGCCATGCTCGACCAGATAGGGGATGATGTCCTTGCCGAAATCACGGGCGGAGCCCGGCGTGGCGGCGTCGCGACGCAGCTGCTCGAAGAGGAAGGCGGTGCGAAAGACATAGATGCCCAGCGACGCGAGCGACACGCCCGGATTGCCGGGGATGGAGGGCGGATCGGCGGGCTTCTCGACAAAGTCGACGATGCGGTCGGTCTCGTCGACATGCATCACGCCGAAAGCGCTGGCTTCCTCGCGCGAGACCTCCAGACAGGCGACGGTGACGTCGGCGCCACTGTCGACATGCTGCTGGAGCATCAGCTCATAGTCCATCTTGTAGACGTGATCGCCCGCCAGGATGACCATGAACTCCGGCGCATAGCTTTCGATGATGTCGATATTCTGGAACACCGCGTCGGCGGTGCCCTCATACCATTGGAATTCGCTGATCCGCTGGCTGGCAGGCAGGATATCGAAGCTTTCGTTGCGTTCGTCGCGCAGGAAGTTCCAGCCACGCTGGAGGTGGCGGATCAGCGAGTGCGCCTTGTACTGGGTCGCCACGCCGATGCGGCGGATGCCCGAGTTGATCGCGTTGGACAGGGCAAAGTCGATGATCCGCGCCTTGCCGCCGAAATAGACGGCGGGCTTGGCACGGGTGTCGGTCAACTCCATCAGGCGACTGCCACGACCGCCCGCCAGCACATAGGCCATGGCATCGCGCGCCAGCGGTTGTCCGCGCCTCAGGTCCATCGTCCGTCTCCCATCCCGTTTGTCTGTGGTGCAACGCGCTGACAACGCGTTGGTATTCTTGGAAAAGCTTCGATCCAGATCAGCCGTCGAAGCGCAGGATCACGGTCGCCAGCGGTGGCAGCGTCACCCAGGCCGCGCCGTCCTTGGCATCCACACCGCCCATATTGCCCAGCCCCGAGCCCCAATATTGGGTGGCGTCGGAGTTCAGCACCTCGGTCCAGCGGCCTTCCTGCGGCAGCGGCAGGCGATAGGGGGCGCGGGCGACTGGCGTCATGTTGGCGATGACCGCGACCGGCTTTTCGCCAGGTGCCTTGCGCAACCAGGCGAAGACCGACTGCGCACTGTCGTCGGCGACCAGCCATTCAAAGCCTTCGCGCTCGCAGTCGCGGGCATGGAGCGCGGGCGTGTCGCGGTACAGGTGGTTCAGGTCGCGGACCAGCGAGCGGACGCCCTCATGCGCATGGCTGCACCGCAGATGCCAGTCGAGCGGACGATCCTCCGACCATTCCTCGCGCTGGGCGAATTCCTGGCCCATGAACAGCAGCTTCTTGCCCGGATAGGCCCACATGAAGGCGTAATAAGCGCGAAGATTGGCGAATTTCTGCCAGTCATCGCCCGCCATCTTGGTCAGCAGGCTGCCCTTGCCATGGACCACTTCGTCATGGCTGAGCGGCAGGACGAAATTCTCGTCGAAGGCGTAGTGGAGGCCGAACAGGATTTCGCCATGATGGTGCCGCCGATGCACCGGCTCGCGCGCCATGTACTGGAGCGTGTCGTGCATGAAGCCCATGTTCCACTTGAACCCAAAGCCCAGCCCGCCGTCATGCGCGGGTGCCGAGACGCCGGGCCAGGCGGTGGACTCTTCGGCGACGGTGAAGACGCCGGGATGCTGGCCGTAGACTTGGCGGTTGACTTGGCGGAGGAACTCGACCGCTTCCCAATTCTCGCGGCCGCCCTGCTCGTTGGGCACCCACTCGCCGTCCTTGCGGCTGTAATCGCGGTAGAGCATCGAGGCGACCGCATCCACGCGAAGCCCGTCGATATGATAACGCTCGGGCCAGAACAGCGCGTTGTTGACCAGGAAGCTCGAAACCTCGCGCCGCCCGAAATTATAGATGGCGGTGTTCCAGTCGGGATGGAAACCCTGACGCGGGTCCTCATGCTCATAGAGCGCGGTGCCGTCGAAATGCGACAGGCCATGCGCGTCGGTGGGAAAGTGCGCGGGCACCCAGTCGAGGATCACGCCCACCCCGGCGCGGTGCGCACCGTCGACGAAGCGCGAAAAGCCCTCGACATCGCCGAAGCGTGCCGACGGGGCATAGAGCCCGGTCGTCTGATAGCCCCAGCTCGGGTCGTAAGGATGCTCGGAGATGGGCAGGAATTCGATATGGGTGAACCCCATCTCGACCACATAGGGGATCAGCCGGTCGGCCAGCGCGTCCCAGCTGAGATACCAGCCATTCTCGTCGCGGTCCCACGACCCGGCATGGACCTCATAGATACTGATCGGCACGCGGCGCGGGTCGATCTTCGACCAATGCTCGCGGTGGGGGGCATCCTTCCAGACATGCTGGGGCGGCGCGGTCGTCACCGAGGCGGTCTTGGGGCGAAGCTCGGCGGCGAAGGCGAAGGGGTCGGCCTTCATCGGCTGTTCCGCGCCATGCGGGCCGGTGATGGCGAACTTGTAAGCGCGACCCTCGCCGATATCGGGGATGAAGATTTCCCAGACGCCGACATCCAGGCGGCGGCGCATGACGTGGCGGCCGGGATTCCAGTCGTTGAAGTCGCCGACGACCGCGACACGCTCGGCATTGGGCGCCCAGACGGCGAAGTGGACGCCCGCCACGCCCTGATGCTCGATCAGGTGCGCGCCCATCTTGTCATAGAGGCGGAAGTGATTGCCTTCGCCCATCAGGAAGTCGTCGAGGGGCCCCAGCACCGGGCCGAAGCTGTAGGGATCGGTGATCCACCACTCCGCGCCATGGCCGCGTGCGTGGTACTTGACCGGCTGGGCGGGACCTTCGACTGGTCCCTCGAAAAGGCCGCGCGCATCGACGCTCTTTAGGTCGCCCAGCGCCGTGCCGGACAGGTCGAAGGCCGTGACCGCCTCCGCACCCGGCACCAGCGCCCGCAGGAACGTGCCGCCCGGTCCTTCATGAGGTCCCAGCAACGCGAAGGGATCGGCGTTGCGGCCCTCGATCAGGGCATCCAGAGCGGCACGGGGTGGCTTCACATCACGTTCCAGATTTCCTCGGCATATTGCCGGATGGTGCGATCGGAGGAGAACCATCCGACTTTCGCGACATTGTGGATGGCCGAGGTCGCCCAGCCCGCCTGGTCCTGCCAGCGGGTGTCGACGCTGCGTTGTGCGGCGGCATAGGCATCGAAATCGGCGGCGACCATGAACCAGTCGCCTTCGTACAGTCCGCCCATCAGTCCCGCATAACGACCGGGATCGTCGGGCGAGAACACGCCCGAGGCGATGGCGGAGACGGCCTGGCGCAGCTCGGGGCTGCCCTCGATCACGTCGCGCGGGTTGTAGCCGTCACGGCGCTTGGCGCCGACCTCATCGGCGGTCAGGCCGAAGATGACGATATGATCGTCGCCGACATGCTCCTTGATCTCGACATTGGCGCCGTCGAGCGTGCCGATGGTCAGCGCGCCGTTGAGCGCGAACTTCATGTTGCCGGTGCCCGACGCCTCCATGCCCGCGGTCGAAATCTGTTCGGACAGATCGGCGGCAGGAATGATCTTCTCGGCCAGGCTGACATTGTAGTTGGGGATGAACCCGACCTTCAGCAGATGGCCGACGCTGGGGTCCGAATTGACCCGGCGGGCGACGTCATTGGCGAGTTTGATGACCAGCTTGGCATTGTGATAGCTCGACGCCGCTTTGCCTGCGAACAGCTTTACGCGCGGCGTCCAGTCGCGTTCGGGATGGCTGCGGATTTGGTCGTAGAGCGCCACCGTCTCGATGATGTTGAGCAGCTGGCGCTTATATTCGTGGATGCGTTTGATCTGGACGTCGAACAGCGCATCGGGGTCTATGCGCAGCCCGCTCGATTCCCGGAGATAATTTGCCAGCCCCACCTTGTTGGAACGTTTGATGCTGAGAAAGCGTTCCCGGAAATTCGCGTCTTGCGCAAATTCCGTGAGCGCTATCAATTTTTCCGCGTCATCCTCGAACCCTGGCCCAATCGCCTCGCGGATCAGCGCGGTCAGCTGCGGATTGCATTGCTGCAACCAGCGGCGCGGGGTGATGCCGTTGGTCTTGTTGTTGATCCGCGTCGGATAGAGGTGGTGGAGATCGGCGAAGACCGTCTTCTTCATCAGCTCGGTGTGGAGCGCGGCGACACCGTTGACGCTGTGGCTGCCCGCAAAAGCCAGGTTCGCCATGCGCACCCTCCGCTCGCCGCCTTCGTCGATCAGGCTGATCGCGGCGATGGCGCGGTCGTCCACGCCCTCCATGCCCCGCGCCTCGCGCAGCAGCTTGGCGTTGATCGCATAGATCAGCTGCATGTGGCGCGGCAGCAGCCGCTCGAACAGGTGCAGCGGCCAGCTTTCCAGCGCCTCGGGCAGGAGGGTGTGGTTGGTGTAACCGAAGGTGCGACGGGTGATGTCCCACGCCTCGTCGAAACCCAGATCGTGATGATCGATCAGCAGGCGCATCAACTCGGCGACCGACACCGCCGGATGGGTGTCGTTGAGCTGGATCGCCGCCTTGTCGGGCAGGGTGCGGATATCCTTGAAATACTGGATATGCCGCCGAACGATGTCCTGGATCGAGGCGGAGGAGAAGAAATACTCCTGCCGCAGTCGCAATTCCTGGCCGGCGGGCGAGCTGTCCGAGGGATAGAGGACGCGGACCAGCGTCTCCGCCGCCATCTGTCCGGCAAGCGCGCCGGTATAATCGCCCGCGTTGAACCGATCGAGCCGGATGGGGTCGATCGCCTGTGCGGTCCACAGCCGCAGCGTGTTGACCCGCTTGCCGCGCCAGCCGACGACGGGGGTGTCGACCGCGATCGCCTCGATCGCCTCGGCGGGCTTCCAGTGGACCGCGCCCGTCTCGGTCCCGACGACCTCGCCGCCGAAGCCGACGAAATAGGCGCTCTCGCGACGCTCGAATTCCCAGGGGTTGCCGTGGCTGAGCCAGGTTTCGGGCAGCTCGACCTGCCAGCCATCGTCGATCCGCTGGCGGAACATGCCGTTCACATAGCGGATGCCATAGCCGTAGGCGGGCAGGTCGAGGCTGGCGAGGCTTTCCATGAAGCACGCCGCCAACCGCCCCAGGCCGCCATTACCCAGCGCGGCGTCGGGTTCCATCTCTTCCAGTGCGGCCAGGTCGACGCCCAGCGTCTGGAGCGCGCCTGCCACCTGCGCCATGACGCCCATGTTCGACAGGGCATCGCGCAGCAACCGGCCGATCAGGAACTCCAGGCTGAGATAATAGACCCGCTTTGCACCCGCCGCATGGGCTTGGCGGGTGGAGGCCATCCAGCGTTCGATGATGTCGTTGCGGACGGTCAGGATGGTCGCGGCCAGCCAGTCGTGCGGTCGCGCATTGGCGGCGTCCTTGCCGATCCGGTGCACCAGCGTGTCGACAATGGCGTCGGCCAGCGGCCCGGTGTCGTCGACATGCAGCGTGGTGATGGTGGTCGTCATTGATTCGGGCGTCCCTGTATCCCAGTTCACGCCAGCTTAGCCGCGCGCCCCCCGAAGTCACGCGCCAACGTTTCGCAACTGCGGGACGATTCAGCCCGTCGCGATGCCCCAGAGCAGGGTCAGGTTCAGCGCGATAATCGTGGCCGCGATGACCCAAGCGACCATGCGCAGCCAGAGGGAACTGGCGAAGGGGCCCATCATGCCCTTGTCCGCGGTGAAGCGGACCAGCGGCACGACCGCGAAGGGCAGTTGCAGGCTGAGGACGACCTGGCTGAGCACCAAGAGTTTCGTCGCCCCCGCCTGACCGCTGGCGCCGACGACGATGACGGCGGGGATGATGGCCAGCCCGCGCGTGATCAGCCGCCGCAGCCAGGGGGCTAGCCGAAGGTCGAGAAACCCCTCCATCACGATCTGCCCGGCGAGCGTCCCCGTGACGGTCGAGTTCTGGCCCGAGGCGAGCAGCGCTACGCCGAACACCACGCTCGCCGCGCCCGCGCCCAGCATCGGGGCGAGCAGGCGGTAGGCCTGGTCGATCTCCGCCACGTCGGTGCGCCCGGCGACATGGAAGGTGGCCGCCGCCACGATCAGGATCGCGGCGTTGATGAAGAAGGCGAAGAACAGGGCGACGGTGCTGTCGATCGTCGCCAGCTTGATCGCGTCACGCTTGCCCTCGGTGGTCAGGCCGAAAGCGCGGGTCTGCACCACCGAGGAGTGAAGGTAGAGATTATGCGGCATCACCGTCGCGCCGAGGATGCCGATCGCGATGTAGAGCATCGCCGGGTCGGTCACGATCCGCGTCGTCGGAACGAAGCCCGCCATCACCGCGCCCGGATCGGGGCGCGAGGCGATCAGCTCGTACAGGAAACAGCCGCCGATGATGAGGAGGAGGGCGATGATGAACGCCTCGACCTTGCGGAACCCGTAACGCTGGAGCGCAAGGATTAGGAAGACGTCGAGCCCGGTGATCAGCACGCCCCAGACCAGCGGCAGGTCGAACAGCAGTTGCAACGCGATCGCGGTGCCCAACACTTCGGCCAGGTCGCAGGCAATGATCGCGATCTCACAGAGCAGCCACAATATGCGCCCGACGGGCTTGGAATAGGCCGCCCGGCACGCTTGCGCCAGGTCCAGCCCGGCGGCGATGCCCAGCCGCGCCGACAGCGCTTGCAGGATCATCGCCATGATGTTGGACAGCAGGATGACCGACAGCAGCGCATAGCCATAGGCCGATCCGCCCGCGATGTCGGTCGCCCAGTTGCCCGGGTCCATATAGCCGACCGCGACCAGATAACCGGGTCCGGCAAAGGCGAACAGTCGCCGCAGGAAGGATGCCCCTTCCGGCACGGCGATCGAACGATGGCTTTCGGCAAGCGAGCGGGTGGCGGGCGTGGCTACGGTCATCGGCCTGAAGATGTGACGAACTTTGCCCAACGCGACAACCCGCCAAAGCGTTGCGGGGCATGCGTTTAAGGAAAGAGCGCAATTCCTCCCCTGCAAGGGGAGGGGGACCAGCGAAGCTGGTGGAGGGGTGTCACCGGTAGCGAGGACAGTATGCCTTCACCAGCGGCGACACCCCTCCGTCAGGGCTTCGCCCTGCCCGCTCCCCTTGCAGGGGAGGAATTAGAGGCTGCTGCCCACCACCACACAGGCCAGCGCCATCAGCAACCCCGCGAACCGGTTCGACCGGAACCGGTGCAGCGCCCCCGCGCCGTCGTCGGGTTGCAACGTCACCACTTGCCAGCCCAGATGCAGCGCCACGGGAACCAGCGCCGCGACGGCCATCGGATCGGGCCGCACCAGCCAGATCGCCCCCGCCCAGCACAGCATCGCCCCCGCGTAGAACGCCCCCACGCCCGGCTTCACATGGGCCCCCATGCGCAGCGCAGAGGAGCGGACGCCGATCATCGCGTCGTCCTCCCGGTCCTGCAGCGCATAGATGGTGTCATACCCGATCACCCAGGCGATCGACCCGGCATAGAGCAGCCAGAGCGGCGCGGAGAGCACCCCCGCCACCTCGGCCCAGCCGACCAGCGCGGCCCAGCTGAACACCAGGCCCAGCCAGGCCTGTGGCCACCAGGTGATCCGCTTCATGAAGGGATAGGCGGCCACCGGCGCGAGGCTGGCTACCGCGACGATCGCCGCCAGCGGACGCAATTGCACCAGCACGACCAGGCCGATCAGACACAGCAGCACCAGCCAGATCGCCGCCAGCTTCACCGACACCAGCCCGGACGGGATCGGCCGCGCGCGGGTGCGGGCGACCTGGGCATCCAGATCACGGTCGACGATATCGTTGAGCACGCATCCCGCCCCGCGCATCGCGATCGAACCGAGCAGGAACCACAGCACCAGCGGCCAGCGATCCGGCACGCCCCCTGCCAGTGCGATGGCCCAGACACCCGGCCAGAAGAGCAGCCACCAGCCGATCGGCCGGTCGAACCGCGCCAGCAGGGCCAGGCCGCGCAGCCGGGGCGGCAAGCGCCCCACCAGTCCCTTATGCTCGCTATCGGGCACGATCTCGATCGTCATGGCGCGTGGCCTATGGGGGCGAAGCGTGGCGCGCAAGCCCGTTCGCGGCTATCGTCGGGGCGTGATCCTCCCGATGCCCCTTGTTCGATGATCGGCCTGTCGGTCGCGGTCGGCCGTTTCGTCGAGGCGCTGTTCTGGGCGATCCTGCGCGTGGCCGGGATGGTCGGCGGGGTGGTGCTGGGCGTCGCGCTGGCGATCGGCCTGGGCTGGTGGCTGATCCGCCGCCGCCGTTAGGCGGCCAGCGTCGCCCGCTGCGAGCGAATGACATCCAGATTATGCTGCGCCAGATGGCTGCCACGCCCGGCGACGCTGCCCTCCAGATCGGGACGTTCGCCGATGGTCAGGCAGCGTTCCCACGCGCTCTCGGCCAGCGGCAGCCAATGGTCGAGCGCGCGCTGCGGCTCGGCCGTGGCGGCTTCCAGGAACAGGTCGCCCATCACGAAATAGAAATCGGGGGACCGCGCCCAGTGCGACATTTCGGTGTCCGCGATGGTCAGCGCGGCTTGCAGATGGCCGCTTCTGATGAACTGGTTGAGCGCGTTGATGACCAGATCGTGCCGCCAATTCGCCTCCGGCGGTGTGGCGTCCAGCGCCTGGGCATAATGATCGCACGCCGACGCATGGTCGCCACGCATCTGCGAGTCCTTTGCGACCTGATAGAGCAGGTACGGGTTCTCCGGCTGGTCAGCGAGATCGGCGAGCAGCAGTGGGGCGTAGCGATCCTTCTTCCGCTCGAGCTGCGGGGCCAGATCGCCGTCATGCCCGATATCGAGCGCGATGCGATAGCGGGGCAGGACCGAGGCGACCTGCTCGCGCACCCGCCCTTCGTAGAATACGCCGCGCGGAATCACGCGGGTCATCCAGCTCCGTTGAACGGTCGTGCCCTCCGCCTCGTTATGGATGCACGGGCAGCCCAGCAGGTCGGTCGCCGACTCGCACCAGTCGCGAAGACCCTTGCCGCCTTCGATGATCCATTCATCGGCATCGATGATGAGGTTCCAATCGGCATCGGCGAGCGCCAACGCATGGTTGCGCGCCTCGGCGAAGCTGTCGGGCCAGGGGAGGTGGTGGACTTCGGCCCCCAACTCTTGCGCGATGGCGACCGTGTCGTCGGTCGATCCGGTGTCGAGCACGACCATCCGATCGACCCAGGGCGCGACGCTGGTCAGGCAGCGCGCGATGCAGCGCTCTTCGTTACGGACGATCAGCACGGCGGCGATCTCGATGGCATTGCGGGTCACGCGCGCGACTTTCACTTTGGGGGCCAGCGCCGGATGCGGTGGCCCCCTGCGTTAAAGCGCACCATGGTTAGGAAAGTCTGAACGCCGGACTATTTTGCCAGCCGTCCGTCCTCCAGCGCCGCCATCTTGAACGGAAAGAGCAGTTCGGGGTCGGGCGCGTCGACCGAATCGGCGATGTCAGCGGGCGCGATGGCGTGCAGGATGTGGCGGATGATCGCGATTCGCGCATCCTTCTTGTCGTCGGCGCGCACGATATGCCACGGCGCGAAGGGAGTGTGGGTGCGGGTCAGCATGGTGTCGCGCGCCGCCGAATATTCGGCCCACTTGGCCTGCGCCACCTTGTCCATGTCCGACACCTTCAGCGCCTTCAATGGATCGGTGCGCCGCGCCTCCAGCCGCTTTTCCTGCTCCTTTTTCGAGATGTCGAGCCAGATCTTGACCAGCCTGATGCCGCTCTCGACCAGCATCCGCTCGAAATCGGGGGCGTCGCGCAGGAACGCTTCCTGTTCGGTGGCGGTGGAGAAGCCCATCACCACTTCGACGCCCGCCCGGTTGTACCAGCTGCGGTTGAAGATCACGATCTCGCCAGCGGCGGGCAGGTGGGTGGCGTAACGCTGGAAATACCATTGCGTGCGTTCGCGGTCGGACGGCTTGGGCAGCGCGACCACCCGGGTGGCGCGGACCGAGAGATGTTCGGTGATTCGCTTGATCGTTCCGTCCTTGCCCGCGCCGTCGCGGCCCTCCAGCACGATCACGACGCGTTCGTCTAATTTGGCGTCCGAGCCCGCCATCGCCATCTGCGTACGGACCAACGCGAGTTGCAGCGCCTCCAGTTCTTCCTGATAATGTTTCGCCATCGTCACCTCCTTTGGGCGAAGGAACGCCCGAAATCGCAAAAGTGGCAAGCGCCGCGCGACCCGTGTAAGCGGAGCCCATGCCCGCTACCCCCGCCTGGCCGCCGCAATCCACCCCCCGCCTGTTCGTCGACCAGCCTTTGGCCGAAGGGCCGATCCGCATCGATGGCCCGGCGGCGCATTATCTGGTGTCGGTGATGCGCACCAAGGTCGGCGATCCGGTCAAGCTGTTCGACGACCGCAGCGGTGAATGGCTGGGCGTCGCCGCCTCGGTCGGCAAGCGTGACCTGACGCTCGACGTGACGACCCTGCTCCGCGAGCGGGAGGCGGTGCCCGACCTGTGGCTGTGCGCCGCGCCGCTGAAGAAGGGCCGGGTCGACTGGCTGGCGGAAAAGGCGTGCGAGCTGGGCGTCGCGCGTCTGGTCCCCGTGGTCACCCGTCGCACCGTCGTCGACAAGCCCAATACCGAACGCCTCCGTACGCACATGATCGAGGCGGCCGAGCAGTGCGGCCGCACCGCTTTGCCGGAGGTGGCCGAGCCGGTGAAGCTGGCGGCGTGCCTGCGCGACTGGCCCGAGGGGCGGGCGCTGTTCTTCGCCGACGAGACCGGCGGTGTGCCCGCGTTGGAGGCGATGCGCGCGCATCGGGGCCCGGCGGCGATCCTGATCGGCCCGGAAGGGGGCTTCGATGCCGAAGAACGCGAGGCGATCCGTGCGCACCCGTCCGCCATCGGCATCGGCCTGGGCCCCCGCATCCTGCGCGCCGATACGGCGGCGGCGGCGGCGGTATCGCTGTGGATGGCGGCGGCGGGCGACTGGCGTTGATTCACCCTATGGCGCGGACGCTTCCGCGCGCGTAAGGCGCGGTTCATGAGCACCAAGTCCGAGAGCCTTGCCAAGGGCGCCGTCATCGAGTCGCGCGACCAGCTGATCGCGAGCTTCGCGCGGGGGGAAAAGCCGCGTGACCGCTGGCGGATCGGCACCGAGCATGAGAAGTTCGTCTATGCGCTGGGCGACCATCATGCGCCGTCCTATGACGAAGCCTCGGGCATCCGCGCGCTGCTGGGCGAGTTGGAGCAATATGGCTGGGCCCCGGTCATGGAGGGCGGCAACGTCATCGCGCTGACCGGCGCGGACGGATCGATCAGCCTGGAGCCTGCCGGTCAGTTCGAGCTGTCAGGCGCGCCGCTCGACAATCTGCACCAGACCTGTGCCGAGACGGGGCGTCACCTGCAACAGGTGAAGGCGGCGGGCGACACGCTGGGTCTCGGTTTCCTGGGCCTGGGCATGTGGCCGGACAAGACCCGCGCCGAACTGCCGATCATGCCCAAGGGCCGTTATGCGATCATGCTGCGCCATATGCCGCGCGTCGGGTCGCTGGGCCTCGACATGATGCTGCGGACCTCAACGATCCAGGTGAACCTCGACTACGCGTCCGAGGCGGACATGGTGAAGAAGTTCCGGGTAGGGCTGGCGCTCCAGCCGCTGGCGACCGCGCTGTTCGCCAACTCGCCCTTCACCGAAGGCAAGCCCAACGGCAAGCTCTCCTTCCGCAGCCATATCTGGTCGGACACCGACCCCGCGCGCACCGGCATGTTGCCCTTCGTGTTCGAGGATGGCTTCGGGTACGAGCGTTACGCCGACTATGCGCTCGATGTGCCGATGTACTTCGTCTACCGCGACGGAAAATATATCGACGCGGCCGGGCTGTCGTTCCGCGACTTCTTGAAGGGCGAGCTGTCGGTCCTGCCGGGCGAACGGCCGACGATCGACGACTGGAACGATCACCTGTCGACCGCCTTCCCCGAAGTACGGCTGAAGACCTTCCTGGAGATGCGCGGCGCCGATGGCGGCCCGTGGAACCGCATCTGTGCGCTGCCCGCGCTGTGGGTCGGGCTGCTCTATGACGACGGGGCGCTGGATGCGGCCTGGGATCTGGTCAAGGACTGGTCGCTCGACGAGCGACAGGCGCTGCGCGACTCGGTGCCCGAGCTGGCACTGGACGCGCCGCTGCCGGGGGGCGGGCGTCTGCGCGATATCGCGGGCGAGGTGCTCGATATCGCCCATGCCGGGCTGGCGGCCCGCGCGCGACTTAACGGGGCGGGGGATAACGAAACCGGCTTCCTCGATCCGCTGCGTGAGATCGTACGTTCGGGCAAGGTTCCCGCACAGGTGCTGCTCGACCGCTATCATGGCGAGTGGGGCGGCGACATCTCGCGGGTATATGGCGAGGCGAGCTTCTGACGCGGAGGTGATCCCTTCGGCTTCGTTCGGACGGAGCCGAAGGTCTCACCCCCGACCTAGAATCCATCTGAAGAACCGCGGCACGACCCCGTACCGCTCCATCCAGTCATCATAGTCCCGATAGGCCGGATCGGCCGACAGATGCCGCTCCTCGGTCCGGGCGCGCCAATAGTAAATCCCGCTGACCACCCCCAGCAACAGGGTGCTGCGCGCCGCATCCACCCAGGTCCCGGTCGACAGGATCGGGATCGTGGCGATCCACCAGAAGATGTTCTTCGACAGATAGGCCGGATGCCGCGACACCGCATAAGGTCCGTGGGTCAGGATGCCCCGGTGCGTCAGGTTGGAAAAGCGGAGGCCGAACGCCACCGTCGACCAGGCATAGATGGCGGTCAGCCCCACCAGCACCGCTCCGATCCCTGCCAGGATGACCGGATGCCCTGCGAACCAATAGCTCCACTCCGCCGTCCCTGGCCGGTAGTTGAGCGGGCCGTTGTCTCCCATCAGGATCGTCGGCGGATAACAGATCAGCGCCGCCGCCCATGCTGCCGCGTAAGGGTTCGCCGAGCGGATATGCGCATCGAGCGGCCGCAGGGTCAGCATATAGCCGACCGTCGCAAAGGCCACGTCGATCAGAAACATCAGCGTGATCAGCCAGTTGGCCAGCGCGACCGGATCGTGCAGCACCACCGACAGGTCACCACGCACGAACGCCCCGAACCCGCCGGGCACCACCCCCAGCATGAAGGGCAGGAAGAACGCCTTCACCGCCCAGGCGCGCAGGTGCGCATAGATCGCCTCGGCCTCGACACCCTTCTGCCCGGTCAGCCAAGCGCCCAGCATCCAGGCGCCATCGCGAGGCTCGACCAGCCGCTGGTCGAGCCAGATCACATAGGGAATGGAGAGCAGGAACAATAAGGGCGCGACCCAGCCCAGGCACTGCATCGCGAACAGGAAAATGCCCTGCCAATAGAATCGCCCGGTCGCGAAGATCAGCGCGATCCCGGCAAAGGTCGCCCAATACCCCGCCAGCTTGGTCAGGCTGATGTCCAGCGTCTCATGCGCGGGCCGGGGATGGGCCCAATCGATGCCGGTCGAGGCATGGCGATGCACCTTGTCGACCAGGATCGACCAGAGCAGCATCGGCACCCCGGCGCACAGTAGATGGACCAGCGCGGCATAGGGCCCGTCGAGATGCCGCCACCACGCAAAGGCGATCCAGCTGAGCGATCCCATGATCCCGACCAGCCCGACGCCGTGACTGACGGCAGAGGCGGGGCGCGGCGGGCGCGGGGAGCGAGGCGGAAGATCGGCCATGGAATGCGAGGCCTTAGCCTATTTCGGTAAGCAAGGCGTTAGGGTGCCGCTCTTCCTCCCCTGCAAGGGGAGGTGGCGCGCGGAGCGCGTCGGAGGGGTATCCCCCTCTCGATAGCGCGACACCCCTCCGTCAGGGCTGGCGCCCTGCCACCTCCCCTTGGAGGGGAGGAAAGGCGTGGTCACTCTGCGTCTGCCGCCAGAATCGTCTGAATCTCGTCTTCACTGATCCCGAAGGCAGCGGCCAGTCCGCCCAGCGACGCGCCGCGCTTGGCGAGTTCGCGAATCCGTCCCTCATCGACCAGCGTGGCATAGCCGCGCGTATCGCGCTGTTCGCGCACCACGTCCTTGCGGCCCGAGGTGCGGTGGCGCTTGGCGGCGGCGGCATGGGGGTCCTTGGCGGCGGCGGCCATCTCGGCGTCGCGGCGGGCGGCGCGTTCGGCCTCGCGCGCGGCGATGTCGCGCTCGCGATTGGCGGCGCGCGCTTCCAGGCGGCTGGCCATCAGTGATTCGCGCTCGCTGGCCCGGGCTTCGCGCGCCTTGGCGCGGGCGGCGGCGCGGTCCTCCAGGCTGTCATTGGTGCGGATGCGCAAACCGCCCTTGGCGGGCGTCACGCCCCAGCTGTCGTCGACCAATTCCGCCTCCCATCCGCTGCGAAAGCGGCCGTCTATAGCGACGGGGCCGGTCGCCACCAGAGGGATTGATCGCGTGGCCGAGGCAACAAGTGGACAATCCGCTGGTTATTGATCCAGACTAACCATCTGGGAGGATGCGATGAACCCGATGCTCGACCCTGACCTGATCGAATATATGGACGACCCGACGCTGCTGGCCGCCTTCACCATGGCGATGGGTGCGGCCGACCGCGACGATATCGCCGCGATCAGCGCCGAGATGGCCCGCCGCAATCTAGCCCCGCCGCCGCCCTTGGCGGGACTGGTCGGACGTGCGGAACTGCGGGTCGCCTGAGATCCCGTCCGCTTATTGGCGGATGTACCGGAAATACCACACTTCATGCCCCTGGCGCCGCGCCTTGCGTTCGTAGCGCGTCTCGGGCCAGTCGGCGGGGCGGGTGAGGAAATCCTGGGGGCTGCGCGCCTGCCAGACGAAATCGTCGCGGCCATTCATGATCATCATCGACCAGTGGCAATAGGTCGGATCGTCGGTGCCCAGGCGAAACTCACCGCCCGACTTCAGCTTGCGCGCGATGGTGTCGAGCGGGCCGTGGTTCATCATCCGCCGCTTGGCGTGGCGCGCCTTGGGCCAGGGATCGGGATGGAGCAGGTACACGCGCTCCAGGCTGGCATCGGGCAGCCGCTCGATCACTTCCAACGCGTCGCCCATGTGCAGGCGGACATTGGCGAGGTCACGGTCGCGGATATGGCCCAGCGCGCCGACCACGCCGTTCAGAAACGGCTCGCAGCCGATAAAGCCGGTGCCGGGCGTCGCCTCGGCCTGACCCGCCAGATGCTCGCCCGCGCCAAAACCGATCTCGACCTGAAGCGGGCGGTCGTCGCCAAACAGGCGCATGGCGTCGAGCGGGCCGTCCTCGGGCACGCTGAGGACGGGCAGCATATCCTCGACCAGCGCGGCCTGGCCCTGGCGCAGCTTGTGGCCCTGTCGCCGACCGTAAAGGCGGCGGATCGTCGTCGGATCGTTCATCGCCGGGCCCTTAGCGCGGGAGGGCAGGGGAGCCAAGACTGGCCTGGCTCGTTGCCTGTCGCAGATGGACGACGAACTTCCCCAATCCGATGGCCCTGAGCCCGATAGCCGCGCGCAAAAGGCCGCCGATGCCAAGGACCTGCACCGGGCGGTGCGCGAGGCGGGGGAGAGTGAACTGGATCGGCCCGCCAGTGCGCTGTTCTGGTCGGCATTGGCGGCCGGCGTTGCGATCCACAGCTCGCTGATCGCGGAGGGCGCGCTGCACGCCGCCTTGCCGGACGCGCCGTGGCGCAGCCTGATCGCGGCGCTGGGCTATCCGGTCGGCTTTCTGGTCGTCATCCTCGGGCGGATGCAGCTGTTCACCGAAAGCACCATCACCGCGATGCTGCCGCTGGTGACGAAGCCGTCGCGCTGGGCGTTGCAGCGCACCGTGCGGCTATGGGTCATCGTGCTGGTCGCCAACCTGATCGGCACCGCGCTGGCGGCGGGAATGGTCGCGGGCGGGGCGCTGGGCAATGCCGAAATCCGGCATGCGATGATCGAGGTGTCGGCACGTATCCTGGAGCTGGGCGGGTGGCAGACCTTCGTGAACGCCATCCCCGCCGGGTTCCTGATCGCGGTGGTCGCCTGGATCTTGCCCAATGGCCGGACCCAAGCCTTCTGGATCATCCTGGCAATCACCTATGTCATCGCGATCGCCGGGTTCAGCCACTCCATCGTCGGGGCGGACGAGACGTTCCTGCTGCTCTTCACCGGCCGGGTGGATGCGATGCGGGCGGTGTTCGGGCTGATGCTCCCGGCGATCCTCGGCAATCTGGTCGGCGGGGCCGGGCTGTTCACGCTGCTGGCGCACGGCCAGGTCCAGGGAGAGACGCGGGCATAGCCCTATTTTGCCTGGGGCAGGGCGCTGATCCGGCGGCCCTGCACCAGCCAGGCGGTCTTCTGTCCCGTCGCCTTGTCCTCGGTCGCGACGAACAGCGGGGAGCCCATGCTGTACGAGGTGAAGACGTGGATTTCGGTGGGCGTCGGATCGAGCAGATGGTTGACCACCATGCCGACCGGCTCGGCACCCTTGGGTAGCTCCGGATTGGTCTGTGCCAGGCAGCTGACATTGAACGGCCGGGCGCTGGTGACATGCCCGTCGGGGGCGATCACCACGCGGTAATTGCCGCCCATCATATAGCTCTTGGTCGTCACTTGCGCGGTCAGCAGATAGACCGCGACCGGCCCGCCGGGGCGCATCGGCACGACCACGGTGTTGAACGGCGCGGGCGTGCAGGGTTGATAGTTGCGGGCGTGCGCGGTGTCCTTGGCGATCTCACGCGCGCGGGCGAGCAGCATCTGGTCGGGGGTCAGCGGCACCGGCTGGGCCAGCAGTTCGTGGCGCGTGACCTTGCCGCCCTTCACATCGGCGACGAAAAAGGCCTGGGCCGATATCGCCGGACCCCGGAAATAGGTGGCGCGCAGCACGCCGCCGCCCAGCGGTTCGATGACATAGCCACCGGCACCGGTTAGCTGGTCCTTGGGGACGACTTCCATCAGCGCATCGGTGCTGACCCAGGCGGCCTTGTCGAAGGCGAAGATCGTCGCACCGGTATTGCCGATGGCCTCCAGCGTGCGCGTATCGGCGGATACCGCTTCCGGCACCGGCGCGCCCGCCCCTCCCGCTTGCAGGATCGCCGTCGCTGCCCAGAGCATCCATGCCGTCATCGTGATTCTCCCCTCTCCCCAGGGAGCAGGGTGCCAAGCCGATGCGACGGGAGCAAGTCACCGGACACGCAAACGCCCGTGCGAAGAGGTCTCCGCACGGGCGCTCAGCCGGTCAACGCTGTCGCGCAGACTTAGGCGACGGCGGCCTTGATCTGGTCGACCAGGTCGGTCTTTTCCCAGGTGAACAGCGCGCCTTCGGCTTCACGGCCGAAGTGGCCGTACGCTGCGGTCTTGGAATAGATCGGCGCATTCAGCTTCAGATGCTCGCGAATGCCCTTGGGCGTCAGGCGAACCAGCTTGGGCAGCGCGGCCTCCAGCTTGGCCTCGTCCACGGTGCCGGTGCCGTGCAGGTCGACATAGACCGACAGCGGCTCGGCGACGCCGATCGCGTAGGACAGCTGGATGGTGCAGCGCTTGGCCAGACCCGCCGCGACGACGTTCTTGGCGAGGTAGCGCGCGACGTACGCCGCCGAACGGTCGACCTTGGTCGGGTCCTTGCCGCTGAAGGCGCCGCCGCCGTGCGGGGCCGCGCCGCCATACGTGTCGACGATGATCTTGCGACCGGTCAGGCCAGCGTCACCGTCCGGGCCGCCGATTTCGAACAGGCCGGTCGGGTTGACGTAAATCTGCTTGTCTTCCGGCAGCCAGCCCTCGGGCAGGATGTCGGTCAGCACCGACGTCACATAGTCGCGAAGCTTGGCCTGGCCTGCCTCGTTCGACAGTTCGGCCGAGTGCTGGGTCGACACGACGATCGCGGTCGCGCGGACCGGCACGCCGTTCTCATACTGCAGCGTGACCTGGCTCTTGGCGTCGGGCTCCAGAAAAGGGGCCGCGCCGGAATGGCGGTCGGCCGCCATCTTTTCCAGGATCTTGTGGCTGTAATAGAGGGTGGCGGGCATCAGGCCGGGCGTCTCGTCGGTCGCATAACCGAACATGATGCCCTGGTCACCCGCGCCTTCGTCCTTGTTACCGCTCTCGTCCACGCCCATCGCGATGTGCGCCGACTGGGCGTGCAGGTTGTTCGAGAAGTCGAAGGTCTGCCAGTGGAAGCCCGACTGCTCGTAACCGATCCGCTTGACGGTATCGCGCACGGTCCGCTCGATCTCTTCCAGCGCGCCCTCGGCCCACTGGTCGTTCTCGAACACGCCCTTGCAGCGGATTTCGCCCGCCAGCACGACCTTGTTGGTGGTGGTCAGGGTCTCGCACGCGATGCGCGCTTCCGAATCCTTGGACAGGAACAGGTCGACGATCGAGTCGCTGATCTGGTCTGCGACCTTGTCGGGGTGACCTTCGGAAACCGATTCCGAGGTAAAGATGTACGAGTTCCGCATTCCCGTCCTCATAAGGATATAAAGATAGCTTTATATCGGTCCTAGCGGGCGCGACGCCGTATGGCAACGCCGATCGCGGCCAGGCCTGCGGCAATGGCCAGCGCCATCATGTTGCCGATCCGCGAGAAGAGCGTCGGCGGTAGGGCGGCGGGCAGGTGGGCTTGGGCGGCACCCGCCGTCTCGTGCGGGACGGTCGCGATCAGGCGGCCATCGGCGGCGATGATCGCGGAGATGCCGGTCGGCGTGGCGCGAATGATCGGCAGCCCCTCCTCGATCGCGCGCATCCGCGCCTGCGCCAGATGCTGTGGCGGGCCCCAGCGGCCGAACCAGGCATCGTTGGAGGGATTGAACAGCAGCCGCGGACGATGCGCTTCATCGACCACCTGGCCTGAGAAAATGATCTCGTAGCAGAGTTGCACGCCAACCGGGCCGAAGCCCGGTATGCGCAGATTGCGCGGGCCGGGGCCGGGGGTGAAGTCCATGTCGCCGGGGACCAGCCGGGCCAGGCCCAGCGGCTTGAGCAGCCAGGGCATGGGCAGATATTCGCCATAGGGCACCAGATGCGCCTTGTCGTAGCGACCGGTGATCCGTCCGTTCGGCGCGATGGCGAAGACACTGTTGGTCGCGCTCGACACCCGATTGCGATCGGGCGAAAAGAGCAGCGCGGTGCCGCCGACCAGCGCGGTGTCGCGCGGGCCCAAGGCATTGGCGATCTGGCGCCGGGTCCAGAAGGGCGGGGCATAGTTGAAGCCCATATAGGCCCAGTCGGGATAGCCATCCTCGATCATGTCGCGCACCACGCCTTCCGGCCAGACGACCAGCCGGGGGCGCGGACCGGGGCGGCCCGACAGCGCGATCAGCCGCTGGAGCAGCAGCGGCCCGTCGCTTTCGCCGCGCTGGTCCTGGCTGACATTGGGCTGGACCACGCGGACCAGCGGCGCGTTCGGACCGGGCTCGGGCGCGCGGGTCAGCGGGGCGGACAGCGCGGCCAGACCGGTCGCGGGCACCATGACGGCGGCGAGATGCCAGTCCTTGCGCAAGCCCAGCCAGATCGCACCCGCCAGCACGACGGTCAGGCCCGACAGCGCATAGGTGCCGACAAAGGCGCTCATCCGCGCTACGCCGATGACCGGCAACCACGCGACGCCCAGCGGGTCCCAGGCGTAACCGGTGAACAGCCGCGCGCGCAGATATTCGGTCGCGATCCACGCGGCGCCGAAGATCAGCACGTAAGGAGCATCGGCCCGCCGTCCACGAAGCCGCCACGCGACGCCCGCCGCCGCCATCGGGAAGATGGCGAGGTACAGCGCCAGCCCCACCGCCGCGAAATAGCCCAGCACGGGGGGCATCTTGTCCTGAAAGTCGAAGGCGTGCTGAAACCAGTTGTTATTGACGGTGAAATGCCCGACCCCGAACATCCATCCGCGCCACAGCGCCGCGCGGATGCTGGGCGCGTCCTGCACCAGCGCCAACAAGACGATCAGTCCGACCAGCAGCAGCGGCCAGAGATCGAGCGGCGCAAAGCCACAGGCGGCAACGGCCCCGGCGACCAGGGCGATAAGAGCGGGATAGCGGGTCACGGCGCTGGCTATGGCGCGGGCCTGTGACAGGAGCAATGCGGGAGTGCGCAATCCTGCCTGGTATAGGAGGTGGCAGCGCAGGTCGCCCTGTGCCGCACGCCCCCTCCACCAGCCTGCGGCTAGGCCACCTGGTGCCGGGGAGGAAAGGGTGGCAAAACCGAGTGCGTCACCCTAGCTTCCTTTTATGACCCTGCGTCCCTTCCACCTCGCCTTCCCGGTCCACGATCTGGCCGCCGCCCGCCACTTTTACGGCTCCGTGCTGGGATGCTCGGAGGGAAGGTCGAGCGATCACTGGGTCGACTTCGACCTGTTCGGTCATCAGATCGTCGCGCATCTCGATCCCGCTGCAAAGCCGGTCGCGGTCGAGAATGCGGTCGATGGCCATCAGGTGCCCGTGCCGCATTTCGGCGTCGTGCTGACCATGGCCGACTGGCAGGCTCTGGCCGCGCGGGTCGAGGCGGCGGGCTTGCCGTTCGGCATCGCACCCCATGTCCGGTTCAAGGGCCAGCCGGGCGAGCAGGCGACGATGTTCTTCCGCGATCCCAGCGGCAATGCGCTGGAGTTCAAGGCCTTTGCCGACGACACGATGCTCTTTGCCACGGAGATGAGCGCATGAGCGCCCCCATTTCGCTCGATATCCCGCACCAGCTCGGCAAGGAGGGCGTGCGCCAGCGGCTGGACGGCGGCATCGGCAAGATCGGCCGGATGATCCCCGGCGGCGCCACCGTCGAACATCGCTGGGACGGCGACACGATGCATTTCACCGTCGGCGCCATGGGCCAGTCGATCGGCGCCGAGGCGACGGTGTATGAGGACAAGGTGCACGCGGTGGTGAACCTGCCCGCTTTTCTGTCGCTCTTCTCCAGCCAGTTGGAGGCGGTCATCCGCTCGGAGGCGCCGAAATTGTTGAAGTAAAGCGGGCGGTAGTTGCTGGATCGCCAGCGTGGCGTTGTTCCACCGTCGAAGGGAGCGTCGAGATGTTTCTGGTGTTCTTGAGCCTTGCTGCCGTGGAGGCTTGGTCTCCTCCTGCTCAGGCCATTTGGACGGGTGAAAAACCCTCCATCAACGTGCAGTTGCATGGCGGCATGGTTTCGATGCGCAACAAGGCGGCGATCAAGGTCGATCTCACGGCAAAGAAGGACGGTTTGGCGGTGTCGCCCTTTCTCCAGCCGATGCGTGGCATCGCATTCGAAGTCCGGTCGATGGAGGGGCAGCCGCTGGACCCTGCCGAGCCGATGATGCCGTCTCCTCCTCCGCCGCCACTCACCGTGGACCAACTCACGCCTGTAACGAGGGCGAAACCCGTGTCAGTGGTGACCGATGAATTGTCTCGCACGATCTTTCCCGGTCCGGGGCGGTATAAGGTTCGCGCTCATCTATTTTTCTTTACGGGCAATTCGACGCCCGCCCGTTATGCGGAAATTCTGTCCGATACGATCGAAATGACGGTGAAGCCTTGAGCGTCCATTGGACAAAGCCGGGTTGGGGAAAGGCATCCGTATATGCCTTGACGCCACACCTCACTTCGCCGCGCTGACCTTCCACACCACATTGCCGACATCGTCCGCGACCAGCAGGCCGCCGCTCTTGTCGACGATCACGCCCACGGGCCGTCCCTGCGCCTCGCCCTTGGCGTTCAGGAAGCCGCTGACCACATCGATCGGCTTGGCCTTGGGCGTCGGGAAGGGGCCGGGGCCGAACGGCACGAACACCACCTTATAGCCCGAGGGCGGCTTGCGGTTCCACGAGCCATGCTCGCCGATGAAGGCGCCGTTCGCGAAACGGTCGCCCAGCTTCGTGCCGGTCGCGAAGGTCAGGCCCAGCGCCGCGACATGCGGCCCCAGCGCATAGTCCGGGCGCTTCACATATTGCTGGAGCGGAGGATTGTCAGGCTGGACCCGATTGTCGGGATAGCCGCCCCAATAATACCAGGGCCAGCCGAAATGATCGCCGAACTCGACCTGCGTCAGATAGTCGGGCGCCAGGTCCGAGCCGAGCATGTCGCGCTCGTTGACGACGGTCCACAGCTGGCCGTTGACGGGGTTAAGCGCCATGCCGGTGGGATTGCGCAGGCCCGCCGCATAGATGCGCCAGTTCTTGTCCTTCGGCCATACCTGAAGGATGGCGGCGCGGTTCTTTTCGGCGTCGAGACCGTTGTCGGCGATGTTGCTGGCCGAGCCCACCGAGACATAGAGCGTCTGTCCGTCGCCCGAGGCGATAACGTTGCGCGCCCAGTGATTGCCGCCGCCCCGCAGCGGCACCACCTTTTCCGGCGTCGCGGTGATCTTCGTCGCGCCCTGGGTATAGGGCACGCGGACCAGCGCGTCGGTGTCGGCGATGTACAGTTGTCCGTCGAACAGCACCATGCCGAAGGGCGAATTAAGTCCGGTCAGGAACGGTGTCTTCAGGTCCGCCTTGCCATCGCCATTGGTGTCGCGCAGCAGGGTGATCCGGTTCGCCGACGGCACCGCCGCACCCGCGCGGCCCAGGAAGAAATTCATCACCCGGTCGACGATCCCGGTGCTGGGCCGCGGCGGCGAGTTCGTCTCCGCCACGAGCACGTCGCCATTGGGCAGTTCGTAGAGCCAACGCGGATGATCCAGGCCGGTCGCAAAGGGCTGGATCGCCAGGCCCGGCGCGACGCTGGGCTTGGCCCCGTTCGCCCAGCCGACCGGCTTGGCGATGTCGACCGTCGGGATGACCTGCTCGCGCGGAGCCTGGATCGTTGGTTGCTTGCCCGCCACCTGGTCGACGCTCAGCCGCGCCGTGTCGGGCCAGGCCAGCCAGGCGACGACGGCGATGCCGATCAGGACGATGATGGCAATGACGATCAGGACATGTTTGCGCATGGCCTAGGGATAAGCCGTGGCGGGAGCGGGGGGAAGGGGGATGCGCAAAATTGGCTGGCGGTCCGTCACAAGTATCGTCATCATTTCGTTGGCGCGATGAAAGCTTGGGAGGGCATGGCATGCGCATGACGTCGTTTCTAAAGCTGTCCGCTTGGTCGATCTGTGTCCTGACGTTGACTAACCTGTCAGCGGTAGCGCAAAAATCTCCAGCCACGGCGCCCAAGGAGCAAAACCGTGAAATCGTCGTAGAGGCAGACCGGTTACCTCCGAGAAAGGCTCCGCCGCCGCCGGGGATTACGATCCAAAGTGACAGGCAGGTCAACCGGGTGCTTGACGAAAAGGCGCAGATGTTCGTCCGCTGCGCTCCTTTCTTTCCTCCGAAGATCTTGCGCCGCGTCATCGATGGCCAATCCAACACGCCGAAAGCCATGCTAGCGATGGACAGCTTCATTCGCGCCAATATGGCGTGCTGGCCTGATCTGCCCGCCGCTCCCACGCCACCGCCGCCTACCTTGGCCAGTTGCTGGCAGGCCTACACGGTCGCGGGCATACCCGTGTGCCGTAGCAATTACGATCGTGGCGCCATCTTGGAGGCGGCGATTATGCGCTTTGCACCGGATGCGAAACTGACGGTGCAAGATGTCGACGACCCTGCCGTGATGGCACGATTGAAAGCCAGCGAAGAGATCCGACTGCAACATGCCTATTCCGATGAGCGTGTTCGCGCTCATGTGGCCCAGTGTCTGGTGCGGTCGGAGCCCGATGAAACGACGCGTCTGGTGCATGCGCATGGCGACGCGCTGCTGCAGACCCAATATGTCTATCGCATTCTCGACCACGCCAAACATTGTCTGGGAAATCCCGAACGAGTCGAAGTCGAGCCACTATATTTCCGATATGTGCTGATCGACGCCTTTTACCGCTGGGTCGTCGCGGCTCGCCATGTCGATACACTGTTTCCGACCTGAACAATGACCTTTGGCCGCCGGTGTCACGGGGAGCGCACCGACGGCCTTTCGAGAGCGCAAGCGTTAGGGAGATTGTCTCGCGCCCTCGATCCGGGAAGCCGTACGGCCTGATGCTCGGCATAGGTCGGCGATGCCGGCCGCGCTAACGCCTTGTGTCGACCAATGTGATCGATTGCATCGCTGCTTAAATAGGAACGCGACGCCGCGCGAAAGGACGTGATGGTCCCATCTGTCGGCGCGCCTCAGCAGGGGTGTAGGGCCAACACCTCCCGAAGTGTGGGAGGGTGCCGCACGCCCGGCTCCGCTTACTCCGCCTCCGTCACTACCGCCGGATGCAGTCTCAGGCGGTGGATACGGCGCTCATCGGCCTGGGTGACCTCGATCCGCCAGCCGCTGGGGTGGTCGATACAGGTTCCGACCTCGGGCACCTGGCCTGCCAGGACGGCGGTCAGGCCGCCCAGCGTGTCGACATCGTCCTCGGCTTCTTCCAGCGACGGGTCGACGGCACGGCCGACCTCTTCCAGGCTGACGCGCGCATCGGCGTCCCACGCCCCGCCGTCGAGCGGCACGAGCAGCGCCTGCGGCGCGTCGTCATGCTCGTCCTCGATCTCACCGACGATCTCCTCGATCAGGTCCTCGATGGTGACCAGACCCTCGGTGCCCGAATATTCGTCGAGCACGACGGCCAGATGCACCCGCTTCTGGCGCATGTCGGCCAGCAGATCGAGCGCGCCGCGCGACATCGGCACATAGAGCGGATCACGGATCAGCCCGGCGATGGTGGCGGGATGTTCCGCGCCGGTCGCCAGGATGTTGAACACGTCCTTGATGTGGACCATGCCGATGATCTGGTCGAGCGTTTCGCGATAGACGGGCAGGCGGCTGTGCCCGGCCTCGGCAAAGATTTGGACCAGATGGTCGAAGGTCGTCCGCTCCTCGACCGCGATGATGTCGGCGCGGGGCACGCCCACATCCCCCGCATCACGCTCGCTGAAATGCAGCAGGTTGCGCACCATCTGCCGCTCCAGCGGGGTCAGGTCGCCCTTGGCGTCGGGGCCGGGATCGCCTTCGTGCCGGTCGATCGCCTCTTCCAACTGGTCGCGCAGCGACTCTTCCTGCTCGCCGCCGAAGATAAGGGACTTCAGCCCCTGCCAGATGCTGTTTTCGTTGGAGTCACCGTTGCCGGTGCTGCTACTCGGGCCGTCGGCCATCGGGGGGTGTCAGTCCTCGCGCACTAGATAAGGGTCGGCGATGCCGAGGCTGGCCAGCGCGTCGCGTTCAATCGCCTCCATCGCTTCGGCCTCGTCATCATTCATGTGATCATAGCCTAGCAGATGCAGCACGCCGTGCACCAGCAGATGAGTCGCATGGGTTTCGGGCGAAATCCCGCGCTCGGACGCTTCGGCAAGACAGACGCCGTGGGCCAGCACGATATCGCCCAGCAGCACCTCGCCATCGTCAGAGTTCTGCGTCACCGTCTCGATCAGGTCGGGCTGGACCATCGGGAAGGACAGGACGTTGGTCGACTTGTCCTTCTGCCGATACTGACGGTTGAGGGCGTGGACCTCATCGTCGCTGGTCAGCCGGACCGAAATCTCGATCAGCGCAGGCGTGGTGAGCAGCGGCCCGTGCGGCGTCCGCTCGATCGCGGCACGGGCGGCGCGGGTGGCGAGCGCCTCCCAGCTTTCCTCGTCCCCGGACCAGGGCTCTTCATGGATCAGCGCAATCTCGATCATCGGAGCCTTTCGGGGTGATGGGGGCGGACGAGGTGAAAATCGCCGCCCCCTAACAACAGTTCCATCGTTACGCCATCGAAAGCAGGTGTGGGCGAAAGCAGGATCAGGCGTTAGGCCCTTCATAGGCATCGACGATCCGGCCCACGATCGGGTGGCGAACCACGTCGGCGGCGGTGAAGCGGCTCATCGCGATGCCCTCGACACCCTCCAGACGTCGCACGGCATCGGCCAGTCCCGAGGCCGCGACGCCGCCGGGAAGATCGACCTGGTTCGGGTCGCCGCAAATGACCATGCGGCTGTTCTGGCCGAAGCGGGTCAGGAACATCTTCATCTGCGCCGGCGTGGTGTTCTGTGCTTCGTCGAGGATGACGAAGGCATCGGCCAGCGTCCGGCCGCGCATGAAGGCGATCGGCGCGATCTCGATCTCGCCGCTGGCGATCCGCCGCTCGACCTGCTCGGCGGGCAGGCAGTCGTGCAGCGCATCGTAGAGCGGGCGAAGATAGGGATCGACCTTCTCCTTCATGTCGCCGGGCAGGAAGCCCAGCTTCTCACCCGCCTCGACCGCCGGGCGCGACAGGATCAGCCGCTGGACCGATCCGGTGATCAGCTGCGCCACCGCCTGCGCGACCGCGACATAGGTCTTGCCGGTGCCCGCCGGGCCGAGCGCGAAGATCATGTCGTGGGACACGAGCTCCTTCATGTAATGCGCCTGGGCCGGGGTGCGCGGCACGATCGTCTTCTTGCGCGTGCGGATCATGACCGACGGGGTCGAGCTGCGCTCGGCACTCAGGATGCCGTCGAGCGTCGGTTCGGACGCCATCGCGATCGCGGCGTCGACCAAGCCGGTATCGATCTCCTCGCCGCGCTGGATACGGGCATAGAGATCGTTCAGCACGTCGCGGGCCAGCGCGACCTGCTCGGCGGTTCCCTCCAGCCCGACACGGTTGCCGCGTGCGGTGATGTAGACGCCCAGTCGATTTTCCAATGCGACCAGATTGCGGTCATATTGGCCGAACAGCTGCGCCAGCACTTGCGGCTTGTCGAAGCTGAGTTCCGCCCGGCTGCGTTCACCGGCCTGGGCGGGGAGGGGCTTGCGGCTCATGCGGTCCTTTCACCGTCTGTGGTCACCACCAAGATGGGGGCGACAGGACCGGAACGCCAGCGAAATTGCGTGACATGGGTGTGACGGGATGAGGCTTTTTTGCGCGCAGAGGCGCAGAGGGCGCGGAGAAGAAGAGCCCTCGGTTTCAGTCGGGAGACATTCTGCTGCCCCTGCGTCCTCTGCGCCTCTGCGCGATTAAGAAGATTTGTTCGCGCGAAGACGCGAAGACGCGGAGGCGCGGAGAGGGTTTATCCAGCCGCGATCTTGGCCTGTTTGCTTCAGGCATACCGTCATGGGTCTCCCGGCCGCGAAGGCCGGATGAACCATCGGCAGGCCAGACATCTCCGCGCCTCCGCGTGAACAAAATCGCGGAAGTGCGGGCGTAGGCTTCGACCTCGCTCAGCCCGAACGGTGTTCGGGTTACGCCGCCGCCTTCACCTTCGCCTGCCCGGTCAACGAGTTCGGCCCGGCCGCGACCAGCTCGACTTCGACGAGATCGCCAATCTGGTGGTCGCCGATCAGGTGGACCGACTGGAGCCAGGGCGACTTGCCGAGCATCTGGCCGGGCAGCTTGCCACGCCGCTCCAGCAGGATGGTGCAGGTCCGCCCGACGCTGGCCAGGTTGAACGCATGCTGGTCGCGGTTGAGCGCGGCCTGGAGCCGCTGGAGCCGGTCGTCCATCACCTCGGCCGGAACCTGATCCGCCATCGTCGCGGCGGGGGTCCCGGGGCGGGGCGAGTATTTGAAGCTGAACGCCTGGGCATGGCCCATCGCGTCGACCAGACTCAGCGTGTCGGCGAAGTCCGCTTCGGTCTCGCCGGGGAAGCCGACGATGAAGTCGCCTGACAGCGCGATGTCAGGGCGCGCCGCGCGCACCCGGTCCATCACCCGCATATAGCTGTCGCGCGTATGTTGGCGGTTCATCGCCTTCAGGATGCGGTCGCTGCCCGACTGCACCGGCAGGTGCAGGAAGGGCATCAGGCTTTCGACATCGCGGTGCGCGTCGATCAGCCCCTGCGTCATGTCGTTGGGGTGGCTGGTGGTATAGCGGATGCGGTGCAGCCCCGGAATGCGGTCCATCTCGCGGATCAGCCCGTGCAGGCCGCGATCGTCCGCATCGTTCCACGCGTTGACGTTCTGACCCAGCAGCGTGATCTCGCGCGCGCCCGCATCGACCAGCGACCGCGCCTCGTCCATGATCGCCGCATAGGACCGGCTGACCTCGGCCCCGCGCGTATAGGGCACGACGCAATAGGTGCAGAATTTGTCGCAGCCTTCCTGCACGGTCAGGAAGGCCGACGGGTTCACCTTGCGGCGGCCGGGCAGATGGCCGAACTTGGATTCGACGGGCATGTCGGTGTCGAGCGCGGCCTCGCCCGCCGCGGCCTTGGCGACCAGCTCGGGCAGATTGTGATAGGCCTGCGGGCCGACGACCACATCGACCTTGGCGCGGCGGACGATCTCCGCCCCCTCGGCCTGGGCCACGCAGCCCGCGACGGCGATCATCGGCTTGCGGCCCTGCTCGCCCGCATCTTTCCGCAGACGACCGATCTCCGAATAGACCCGCTCGGTCGCGCGCTCACGGATATGGCAGGTGTTGAGGACGATCAGATCGGCGGCGCTGGCATCGTCGGTCGTGGACAGGCCTTGCGCGGCCATCAATTCGGCCATGCGCTCGCCGTCATAGACGTTCATCTGACAGCCGAAGGACTTGACGTGAAAGGTCTTGGGGGATGCGGGCATCCGCGCCCCTTATCGCAAAAGCCGCACGCTCGCCAGCGTTGGGCGTATGCCCACTATTCCTCCCCTGCAAGGAGAGGTGGCATCGCGTCAGCGATGATGGAGGGGTGTGGCGCTCTCGATGGCGGAATACCCCTCCACCAGCTTCGCGGGTCCCCCTCCCCTTGTAGGGAAGGAAGAAGGTCAGCCCTTGGGCAGGCACACGCGGGTTTCGTCGGCCATGTCGCTGCTCTGGCGGTAGAGTTCGGTGAAGGCGGAATAGGCCGCGTCGCGGGGCCCCTGGGATTTGGTCGTGCCATAGCGGGTGACCGTCACCGCTTCGGCATCGGTGACGGTGGGGCCGCTGGGGCCCTTGGTCAACACGCGGACCAGGGTGGTGCGGGTCGGGTCGTTGTGACTGGTGTACCACGCGTTATGCGCGGCCACCGCCTTGGCGAAGGTCGCCCACTGGCCGGGTTTGATCTTGTTGTGGCGGATGGTGGCGGGCTGGGTGCCCATGGGGCAGGGATTGGCCATCTGCGCGCTCGCGGCGGTGGCGGTCATCAGGCTGGCGGCTACGAGAATCGTCTTGAGCATGGCTTCCCCCCAAATGGTCAGCGGATGCTACCGCGCCGACCCCGATGAGGCGATGGCCTATTTCAGGACATGACGATCCGCCGCCGGGCCTCCGCCGCGATCGCCTTGCGGTCGGGGAAGTCGGCAGGATCGAAAGGCTCCAGATAATGGAGCGTGACGGTGAACCGTCCCCGCCGCCGCAACACCCGTTTGACATGGGCATCGCCCGGATCGGTGCCGAGCCAGGCCAGATCGGCCGCCGCCGCGCCATAGTCGACCCGCACCGGCTGCACCCGGATGCCGGGCAGCGGCGGGACCAGCGCCGCGAAGAGCGCAGGCTTGAAAGGCAGGATCGACAGGTCGTCACCGGTTGTCCCCTCGGGAAACACCGCCAGCGGCTGCCCCTTGGTCAGGGCGGCGCGGATCGTCGCGACCTGATCGCCGACGCCCAGCCGGTCGCCGCGCTCGACGAAGAGTGTGCGGTTGAGGCTGGCCAGCCATCCGATCAGCGGCTGGCTGGCAACCTCCGCCTTGGCCACAAAACGCGTACCCGACGTGCCCGCCAGCAGCAGAATATCCATCCAGCTCAGATGATTGGCGGCAATCATGGCATCGCGGCGCAGCGGCGTGCCGACCACGCGGATGTCCGCGCCCAGGATGATCGCCACCCGGCGCAGGAATCGCCGCGGCCAGGGCGAAAAGCGACCCAGTGCCCGCCACGTCCCATGCAGCGCCAGTGCGACCAGCAGCGCGGCCACGATACACAAAAGGCGACCCGCTGCACGCAGGCCGCCCTTGCTGTCGGCATCGGTCGAAGTGGCGACCGCCATCATCCCTTGCGGTCGAGGCTGACGCCGTAGAGTTCCATGCGGTGGTCGACCAGACGGAAGCCCAGCTTCTCGGCAATCGCCTTTTGCAGCTGTTCCAGCTCCGGGTCGACGAACTCGATCACACGGCCGGTCTCGACATCGATCAGATGGTCGTGATGCGCTTCGGGCGAAGGCTCGTAGCGGGCGCGGCCGTCGCCGAAATCATGGCGGTCCAGAATGCCCGCTTCCTCGAACAGGCGGACGGTGCGGTACACGGTCGCGATCGAAATGCCGGGATCGATCTTGGCGGCGCGCTCATAGACCTTTTCGACGTCCGGGTGGTCCTCCGCCTCCGACAGGACACGGGCGATCACGCGGCGCTGTTCGGTGATGCGCAGACCTTTTTGGGCGCACAGCGCTTCGAGATCGATTTTGCGGGCCATGGTAACGTTTCAACTCCTCGGGCAAACCCCTCTCTACCCTTAAAGCCTAATTGCGAAAAGGGGATAGCGACTCGCAATAACCCGGAAACTGTGATCGGGTCAGCCGATGGACCGACGATAGGTGTGCGCGTCGTGATGCCGCCCGTCGGCACCCTTATAGTAATTGCGCCGCTCGCCGCACTTGGCAAAGCCATGGGCGGCATAGAACTGCACGGCGGGGTTGTTCGACCGCACCTCCAGATGGAGCGTCGTCACGCCGTGATCGGCGCAGTCGGCGACGACCGCCTCGACCAACCGACTGCCGATCCGCGCGCGGCGATGCTCCGGCGTGACGCCGAGCAGCAGCAACTCCGCTTCGTCCAGCACCGAACGGGTCAGCGCAAAGCCCGCCGGGTCTTCACCCGCCTCGGCGATCAACAGCTTGATACCGGGCAGCGCCATCACGCCGAGCAGCTGCGACCGGTTCCAGGCCTCGCCCCATTGCGGGTCAAAGGCGGCGGCCATGACCTGTTCGACCACACCGGCGTCGCGCGCGTCACCGGGGCGAAGCGAGATGCCGATGCTGGCCATCAGGCGGCCCCGAGACCGACGGCGTCCGGGGGCGTGATGCCGCCGGGCAACTTGGCGTCGGGCGCGCGGCCATAGACGGGGCGCGGGGGTAGGGCGGTAAGGTCGCCGGGCAGCCGCCAAGCCTCCGACGCATCGGGCAGCGCCTCGACCACCGGCAGATCGGGCGACAAAGCGGTCAGCCAGCGCACGCCATTGCCGATCGCGACCCGCCCCTCCAGCGCGGCGAGCGCGGCGTCGGGTTTCATCGAAGCAAAGGGAGAGAGGGCGGTCAGGTCGCGGGCAAAGGACTGCACGAAGACCTCGCCATGCCCACCCTCCAGCACGACGGTCAGCGCCTCGTCGTCGCGCGCGGCGAACCCGGCGGCGGCGACCAGCGCCAGCGAATTGTAACCCGAGGCGGTCACGCCCCAGCCCAGCGCCAGCCCGCGCGCCGCTGCTATGCCGACGCGGATGCCGGTGAAGCTGCCCGGCCCGCAATCGACCAGAATGCGCTCCGCCCGGCCGCCATCGGGCAAGGCCGCGATCATCGGCACCAGCCGTTCGGCATGGCCGCGCCCGACCACGTCATGGCCATGCGCCACCACCCGGTCGCCGTCGAGAAGGGCGACCGAGCAGGCGGCGGTGGCGGTGTCGATGACCAGCGTGCGCAAAGTTGGCTCAGGCGATTCGGTTGGCTTGCTCGAACGCCAGCCGGGGGTTGCGCGGGTGCAGCTTGGAGGTGTCGCCATAACCCAGCGTCGCGATGAAGTTCGACCGCACGCCCGGCTGATCGGCAAAGAACGCCTTGTCCACCGCGCCCTGGTCGAAGCCCGACATCGCCCCGGTATCGAGCCCCAGCGCACGCGCGGCGAGGATCAGATAGGCGCCCTGAAGCGAGCTGTTGCGGAAGGCCGAGGCCTCGCGCAGTTCGGTATTGCCGTCGAACCAGCTCTTGGCGTCCACATGCGGGAACAGCTGCGGCAGGGTTTCGTGGAAGTTCACGTCCATGCCGATGATGACGGCGGCGGGCGCGTTGCGGATCTTGTCGGCATTGCTGTCCGAGGCGCAGGACGCGAGCTTTTCCTTCGCCTCCGCGCTCAGGCACCAGACCAGGCGCGCCGGGCTCTGGTTGGTCGAGGTCGGCGGCATCTTCATCAGATCCCAGATCGCCCGGATCTCGTCCTCGCCGACGGCCTTGTCGAGATAATGGTTGAAGGTGCGGCCCTCGCGGAACAGCCGGTCCAGGCTGGCGTCGTCGATCGGGTTCATCAGACGGCCCTCACTTCGGTGACTTCGGGAACATAGTGGCGCAGCAACTGCTCGATGCCGTTCTTCAGTGTCGCGGTGGACGAGGGGCATCCCGCGCAGGCGCCCTGCATCTTGAGGTACACCTTGCCCTTGTCAAAGCCGCGATAGACGATATCGCCGCCGTCATTGGCGACGGCGGGGCGAACGCGCGTGTCGATCAGCTCGCGGATCTGGGCGACGATGTCGGCATCCTCGGGATCGTCGGTGAAGCTCTCTTCGGAGGGCACCGAGAAATCGGCCGCACCCTGCTTGAAGAGCGGCATCTGCGCCGAGAAATGGTCGAGCAGGATGCCGAGCACATCGGGCTTCACGTCCGACCATTCGGCCCCCGGTGCGATCGTCGCCGACACGAAGTCGCGGCCGAAGAACACGCCGGTCACGTCGCCCAGGTTAAAGATCGCCTCGGCCAGCGGGCTGGCGGCGGCTTCCTCGGGCGAGGCGAAGTCGCGGGTCCCGCTGTCCATGACCTTGCGGCCGGGCAGGAATTTCAGCGTCGCCGGATTGGGCGTCGGTTCGGTCTCGATCAGCATGGCCCCCATGTGGCGCGGGTCGCGACGGGGATCAAGCAGGGTCCGGGAAAGGATGCGTTTCCGGTGCGCAATCGTCGGTATGGTGCGACCATGATGCGACGCGCCTGCCACTCCTTGGCTTGCAGGGGCCGTCATGAAGACTGCGCCGCTCGAATGTCGATGGGCTTTAGGCCGCCTCGCCCAGCAACCGCACCACGCCGCCCGCGACCGACCGGCCCGGCTGGCGCAGCGGCCGCGCGAACCGCAGGCGCAGGATGATGCGGGTCGTCTCCGCCTCGTTCCACAATTGATGCGAATAGCTGTCGTCGAAGACCAGCGTCTCGCCCTCCGCCCAGCGGACGATCCGGTCGCGAACCCGCATCCGGGCATCGCCATCGCGCGGCACCACCAGCCCGAGGTGACAGGTGAGCAGCGCCTTGGTGGGCCCCCGCCGCGCGGCGACATGCGTGCCCGGCGCGAGCAGCCCGATGGCCGCATCATGCAGGCCGGGCACGCCGTCCAGCGCCGCCGACAGGCCGGGATACTGGCGCAGCGCCGCGGTGCCGGGGTGGAGCGGCACGATCCCGCAGGAACGCACCGCGCCGGTCAGGGCCAGGGCATCCTCGCGGATCGCGCGCCACTGACGCCGCAGCCCGGCCGTCCAGTCGAACTGACGGACGTCGAGGACCGGCTCGTTCGAGACCAGAGACGAGGCGGCGATCACCCCGTCGAACAGGCGGCAGACACGGGCCAGGGCGGGATGGACCTGGGCGAGTGGCTGAGGTGCCACGGTCGGAGAGGGCACGGGGGGGACCGCCCGCAGGGTCCGTTCGGCCTCGCCCGATTGGGGCCATATTGTGGCGGTGCCCTGATGCGGGGCGTGCGCCTTCATCGTCTTGCTCATCACGTTTCCGAACATCCCCGGCCTGCCCCTGAGCGCACCGGGCTTCGACGGCCCGTATGACGTTGGTGCAGCCCTGTTCTTCTAGGCGTCCACTGGGTCGAAATGATGGCGGCATAGGTGCTTTGCCGAGTCGCATTGGGGCGATTTAGGGGCGGCTGGCGATCCGCGTTCCGCCGGGGTAAGAGGGGGCATGGCGTTTCCGTCCCGCGCGATGCGCAGTCTTGCTCTGTCGGCCCTTCTCGGGCTGGCGATTCCCGTTATCGGTCAGGTCCCCCAGGCCCAGCCGAGCCAGCCCAGGCCGACCGACAATCGATCGGTGCCCCAGGGGTTGCCGGTGCCCGTCGCCGTCGTCGGGGAGGCCGCCGATCCGCTCGCCCCGCTGCCGCCGATCCCCGGCGTCGATCAGTCGCCCTGGCTCTACAAGGGCTCCGACCTGCCGCAGGACAAGATGTGGAAGTTCGGGCGGCTCGCCAACGGCCTGCGCTTTGCCGTGCGCCGCAACGGCGTGCCGCCGGGGCAGGTGGCGGTGCGGGTGCGAATCGACGCGGGCTCGCTGAACGAGCAGGATTCGGAGCGCGGCTTTGCCCATCTGATCGAGCATCTGTCCTTCCGCGGATCGCAGCATGTGCCGGACGGCGAGGCCAAGCGCATCTGGCAGCGGCTGGGCGCGACCTTCGGCTCGGACTCTAACGCCTCGACCACGCCGACCCAGACCGTCTATCAGCTCGACCTGCCCGGCGCGACCGAGGCGGGGCTGGACGAGAGCCTGAAGATCCTGGCGGGCATGATGGCCGCGCCGTCGATCACCGCCCAGTCGCTGGGGGCGGAGCGCCCCGTGGTGCTGGCCGAACGGCGCGAGCAGCCGGGGCCGCAGGTCCGCTATTCGGACAAGCTGCGCGAAACCTTCTTTGCCGGACAGCCGCTCGCCGAGCGTTCGCCGATCGGCCAGCTCGCCACGCTGGAGGCCGCGACGCCGGAGACGGTGCGCGCCTTCCACGACCGCTGGTATCGCCCGGAGCGCGCGGTCGTGATCATCTCCGGCGACATGGACCCGGCGCTGCTGGCCAAGCTTGTTACCAAGAATTTCGGGTCTTGGCAGGGTGTCGGCCCCAATCCGCCGGACCCCGATTTCGGTACGCCCAAGGCCGATGCGCCCGTTGCGGGTGCGCTGGTCGAGCCGTCGATGCCGCCGGTCGTCGCCATGGCCGTGCTGCGTCCGTGGAAGTATCAGGACGACACCGCGATCTTCAACCAGAGGCGGATGGTCGACATGGTTGCCGCCCGCCTCATCAGTCGTCGCCTGGAGAACCGGGCGCGGGCAGGGGGCAGCTTCCTCCAGGCCAGCGTCGCGCTCGACGATGTGTCGCGCTCGGCCAATCTGACGACGGTCAACGTCGTGCCGATCGGCGACAATTGGGAAGCCGCGCTGAAGGACGTGCGCGCCGTCGTCGCCGATGCGATGGCGACCCCGCCCAGCCAGGCCGAGATCGACCGTGAGCTGGCCGATTACGACGCCATCCTGCGCAATCAGGTGGACACCGCACGGGTCGAGGCGGGGTCGAAGCAGGCCGACGACATGGTCGGCGCGCTCGATATCCGCGAGACGGTGACCGCGCCCGAAACCAGCTATCAGATCTTCAAGCAGGCGGTGGCGGCGAAGATGTTCACGCCCGACACGGTGCTGGCGTCGACCCGCAAGATCTTCCAGGGCACGGCGACCCGCGGGCTGGTCAACACCCGCACGGCGCAAGCAGATGCGGTGGCCAAGCTGACCGCCGCCTTGAAGGCCGATGTCCGCCCGCTCGCGGAGCAGCGCCGTCGCCAGGGCAAGATCAGCTTCGCGCAACTGCCGAGGCTGGGCGCACCCGGCAAGGTCGTCTCGCGTGAGAAAATCGCCGAGCTGGGGCTGGAAAAGGTCACCTTTGCGAATGGCGTCCGCCTTCTCCTGCTTGCCAATGATGGCGAGACGGGCCGCGTCTATCTGCGCGTCCGGTTCGGGCGCGGTTACGACGCGCTGCCCGCGACGAAGGAAAGCCCGGCCTGGGCCGCCGATGTGGCGCTGGTCGCGGGCGGGATCGGCAAGTTCGACCAGGGCGATCTCGACCGGCTGACCGCCGGGCGGACGATGGGCATGGACTTCGACATCGATGACGATGCCTTTGCCTTCAACGCGCTGTCGTCGCCCGGCGATTATGCCGACAACCTCAAGCTGATCGCGGCGAAGCTGATCGCGCCGCGCTGGGACCCGGCACCTGTCGCCCGCGCCAAGGCGGCGATGCTGGCGGGCTATGACGGGTTCGACGCCTCGCCCGACGGGGTGCTGGGCCATGACCTGGAGCGGATGCTGCGCGACGGCGATCCGCGCTGGGGCACGCCGCCGCGCGAAGCGGTAGCGGCGACCACGCCCGAATCCTTCAAGGCGCTCTGGGCTCCGCTGCTCGCCTCGGGCCCGATCGAGGTCTCGGTGTTCGGCGACGTGAAGGCCGATGACGCGATCAAGGCGGTGGCCGAGAGCCTGGGCGCGATCCCGGCGCGACCCGCGACGGTCGGTCCGGTGCCGCCTATCCGCTTCCCCGCGCATGTCGCGGAGCCGGTGGTACGCACGCACACCGGCCCGGCCGACCAGGCGGCGGCGGTGATCGCCTGGCCGACCGGCGGCGGTTCGGCCGACGATCGCATCCGCAACCGGCTGGACGTGCTGGCGCAGGTCTTTGCCGACCGGCTGTTCGATCGGCTGCGCTCGCAGGCGGGGGCCAGCTACAGCCCGCAGGTCGCCAGCCAGTGGCCGATCGGCCTGCCCAGCGGGGGGCGGATGATCGCGATCGGCATGGTCGCGCCCGACAAGGTCGACTTCTTCCTGGCAACCGCGCGCTCGATCGCCGCTGACCTGGCCTCCAAGCCGATCGATGCCGACGAACTGCAACGGATCAAGCGGCCTATGGCACAGCGGCTGGCGCGCATGGCGTCGGGCAACATGTTCTGGATGCAGCGGCTGGGCGGCGCGGCGTATGACCCGCAGCGGATCGAGGCGACCAGGCGGCTGGCGCAGGACTTCGTGTCGATCGGCCCGGCGGACCTCCAGGCGGTCGCGGCGAAATATCTGCGGCCCGATACCGACTGGACGCTGAAGGTGGTGCCGAAGCAAAAGTAATTCCTCCCCTGCAAGGGGATGTGGCAGCCCGAACGGCTGACGGAGGGGGGGCACCATCAGCGGAGACACCCCTCCACCAGCTTCGCGGGTCACCCTCCCCTTGCAGGGGAGGAACAAGCAATTGGCCCGCACGTTTTACCCGCCAACCACCTTTGTGCGCCGCAATATCCGCGCCACCCTTTCGCTTTGCTTGGCTTTCGGCTATGGCGCGCGGCGACATACCCTCCGAACAAGAGAAATTTGCATGAGCCTCCGCAACGTGGCGATCATCGCGCACGTCGACCATGGCAAGACGACCCTGGTTGATCAGCTGTTCCGCCAGTCGGGCACCTTCCGCGACAACCAGCGCGTCGAAGAGCGCGCGATGGACTCCAACGACCTGGAAAAGGAGCGCGGGATCACCATTCTCGCCAAGCCGACCTCGGTCGACTGGACTCCCCCGGGCAGCGACGAGTCGATCCGCATCAACATCGTCGACACCCCCGGCCACGCCGACTTCGGCGGCGAGGTGGAGCGCATCCTGTCGATGGTCGACGGCGTCGTCCTGCTGGTCGATTCGTCGGAAGGCGCGATGCCGCAGACGAAGTTCGTGACCGGCAAGGCACTGGCGCTGGGCCTGAAGCCCATCGTCGTCGTCAACAAGGTCGACCGCGCCGACGCGCGTATCCAGGAAGTGCTGGACGAAGTGTTCGACCTGTTCGTCTCGCTCGACGCGAATGACGAGCAGCTGGACTTCCCCGTCCTCTACGCCTCGGGTCGCAACGGCTATGCCTCGACCGACATGGACGCGCGCGAAGGCACGCTGATCCCGATGTTCGAGACGATCGTGAACCACGTCCCGGCGCCGAAGGTCGAGGTCGAGGACGTGCCCTTCACCTTCCTGGTGACGCTGCTCGACCGCGACAACTTCCTGGGTCGTATCCTGACCGGCCGCGTCAACTCGGGCACGGTCAAGCTGAACCAGGCGATCCACGCGCTCGACGCCGATGGCAACATCGTCGAGACCGGCCGTGCGTCGAAGATCATGTCGTTCCGTGGCCTGGACCGCGTGCCGGTCGACGAAGCCAAGGCGGGCGACATCATCTCGCTGGCGGGTCTGGCCGTCGCCACCGTGGCGAACACCATCGCCGATACCAGCGTCAGCGTGCCGCTGAAGGCGCAGCCGATCGATCCGCCGACGCTGTCGATGCGCTTTGCCGTCAACGACTCGCCGATGGCGGGCCGTGAGGGCTCGAAGGTCACCAGCCGCATGATCCGCGACCGCCTGATGCGTGAAGCGGAATCGAACGTCGCGGTGAAGGTCACCGAGAGCGACGACCGCGACAGCTTCGAGGTTGCCGGCCGCGGCGAACTCCAGCTGGGCGTTCTGATCGAGACGATGCGCCGCGAGGGCTTCGAGCTGGGCATCAGCCGCCCGCGCGTGCTGTTCGGCGAGGACGAGGACGGCAAGAAGACCGAGCCGTACGAAACCGTTATCATCGACGTGGACGAGGAATATTCGGGCACGGTCGTCGAGAAGATGAACCTGCGCAAGGCCGAGATGACCGACATGCGTCCCTCGGGCGGCGGCAAGACCCGCATCACCTTCTCGGCGCCCTCGCGCGGCATGATCGGTTACCACGGCGAGTTCCTGTCGGACACGCGCGGCACTGGCATCATGAACCGCCTGTTCGAGAAGTATGGTCCCCACAAGGGCAAGATCGAAGGCCGCAAGAACGGCGTTCTGATCTCGAACGGCGCGGGCGAAGCGCAGGGCTATGCGCTGGGTCCGCTCGAAGAGCGCGGCATCCTGTTCGTCGGTCACGGCGAGGCGCTCTATGAGGGCATGATCATCGGCGAGAACGCCAAGACGGATGACCTCGAGGTCAACCCGATGAAGGCGAAGCAGCTGACCAACTTCCGCGCGTCGGGCGGCAAGGATGACGCCATCCGCCTGACCCCGCCGAAGAAGATGACGCTGGAGCAGGCGATTGCCTATATCGACGACGACGAGATGGTCGAAGTGACCCCGAAGTCGATCCGTCTGCGCAAGCGCTACCTCGACCCGAACGAGCGCAAGCGCGCCGCGCGGTCGAAGGCGGCGTAAGCCGAACAGGCTAATGGGAACAGGGGCCGGGCGGAAACGTCCGGCCTTTTTCTATGGGGTTAGGAAAGCGCTGCTCCCATTCCCACCCTCTTGCCTCACCTCGCCGTCAGGCCTTCGGCCTGCCACCGCCCCTTGCAGGGGAGAAATAGGAAGAATGTCGATCCGGTCCAGGTTGGGTGAGGCAATGAAGGCCGAGGAGCGGGCGGCATGAGCCGAGCATTCCCGAACGACCTTCAATGCTCCCCGAACAACTCCCGCTGCGCCTTGTCGAGCTCCTCGGCATAACGCCGCCGGACATAGGGTTCGGACAACAGCCCCAGCACCGCGCGATGGGTATCGATCACCGCCAATTCGTCGGCATCGGCGGTATCCAGCGCGCTCATCACCGCCTTGATATCCGCATCGGGCAACAGGGCATGGTTGCGGTGGATGGCGAGCGTACCGATCGCGGCCGCCGGATCGAGCCCGTCGGCATAGGCGCGCGCGGTCTGGACGATTCCGGCATAATGATCCTGCTCGTCGATCAGGACGACCCGGCTGGTCGAGCCAAGCGGGAAGGTGCGGCGGAATTCGGCGATGCTCATCGCGGCGGGCGTGGCGCGCTCGACCCGGCGCATCATGCGCCCGGCGGTCAAGGTGCGTATCCAGCCGACGTCGCGCGCGCTCTTGATCGTCTCGCCGCGCAGGTGAAGCCGCCAGGTCGAGAAGGAATAGCCGAACGTCTCGCGCACGATCGTCGTCGTGACCAGCGAGGCCGCGATCGCCGCGCCCGCCAGTGAGAAGTCGTGTGTGGCCTCCAGCACCAGCATCGCCATCGTCATCGGCCCACCGACGACCGCGACCGCAAAGGCGGCCATGCCGACCAACGCGGCATTCTGCGGATCGATGATCGCCGTGCCCGCGCCCCAGGCGATCAGATCGGCATAGATATGCCCCAACAGACTGCCCAGAAACAGCGAGGCAAAGAACAGTCCGCCGCGAAAGCCGAACCCCAGCGAGACGACCGACGCAGCGCTCTTCATGACGAAGATCGCGGCCAGGAAGCTGAGCGGCAAGCCATATTCCAGGTCGAGATGCAGTGCGCCGTGCCCCGCGGACAGGACCTGCGGCGTCAGTATCGCGAGCGGGATCAGCAGGAACCCGCCCAGCACCGGCCGCCATGACGGTTGGACTGGCAGGCGGCGGGTCAGCGTCTCCATCTCGGCGACCGCGCGCATCAGGACGATGCCGAGCAGCGCGGCGATGGCGCCCAGCCCGGCATAGAGCAGATAATGATGGCTCAGCACCGGCTCGCCCGCGACGGCGTTGACGATATAGGGCTGCGCGCCGAGCATCTGCGCTACCAATACCCCGGTCAGCGACGCCGCTGCGACGGGGGCGATGGCGGCGGGGGTATAGGCGCCGATCACGATCTCGAAGGCGTAGAAGGCCCCGGCCAGCGGCGCGCCGAACGCCCCCGCAATGGCCGCGCCGGTGCCCGCACCGACCAGCACGCGAAGGTCGCCGCGTCGCAGCTTCAGCCAGCCGCCCGCGATCGACGCCAACCCTGCGCCGAGCTGGGCATAGGCGGCCTCCAGCCCCACCGACGCGCCGAAACCGTTGGAAATGATCGTCTGGCCGGAAATCACCAGGCTGTCGGACCAGGACAGTCGACCGCCATGCAAGGCATTGGCCTCCACCGCATCGACCAGCCGCCGCTGGCGTGCGCGCGTCGCCCGCGAGAACAGGGCCAGCATCAGGCCACCAAAGGGCAGGGCGAGGAGGGCGATCGGCGCGATGGCCGCGGTGGCGCTCAACCGCTGGTCCGCTTCCAGCGCGAACAGCCAGTGTTGCAGCGTGCGGGCGACCGCGCCCTGCGCCACGCTGAGCAGTCCGGCCCCCGCGCCGATGGCGATGGCCAGCAGAACCAGGCTCGCTTCGCTGGCGCGAACCTTGCGCCGAACCCAGGCGGGGGCGAGTCGAAGGACGGACATGGGGCCAGGCTATGTCGGGATTCGAGGCGTGCGGCCAGTGGCGCGGCCGCTAACGCGCAAAGTACGTCTTAGCTATTCCTCCCCTGCAAGGGGAGGGGACCATGCATAGCATGGTGGAGGGGTATCACCCTATCGA
>NZ_BCTY01000022.1 GCF_001591005.1 Sphingomonas sanguinis NBRC 13937 | reverse complement strand
TGGGGGAGGGCCGGGTGTCTCACCGAGCCCGCATCCCCCGGAGAAAACCTCAATACCGCCCCGCCGTCTCCCGGATCAGCGCGATCATATTCGGAATCCCCTGCGTCCGGTTGGAACTCAACTGGTTCTTCAGGTCGAACGGCGCGAGTTCGCCCTCGATATCGGTCGCCAGGATGTCGGCGGGCGTCCGGTCCTGCACAGTCTTCAGGACCAGCGCGATGATCCCCTTGGTGATCGCCGCGTTCGAGTCCGCCAGGAAATGCAGCCCGTCGCCATCGCCCTTGGTCGGATAGACCCAGACCGAGGCCGAGCAACCGCGCACCAGCGTTGCATCGGTCTTTAACGCTTCGGGCATCGGCTCCAGCGCGCGGCCGAGATCGATCAACAGGCGATAGCGATCGTCGGCGTCGAGGAATTCATATTCGTCGCGGATTTCGGCAAGGTCGGACATGGCCTCCGCGCTACCGTGCTTCGGGCGCGGCGACAACCGGGCAGGGGCGCGATCAGTCGCGCAGCAGCGCGTCGACCGACCCACCGTTGCGTGCCAGCTCGGCAGCCACCCGGCGGCGTCCATCATAATAGGTCAGGACCGGCGCATTCGGGTTCAGCCTGTGGATCAGCGCCTCGTCGCCTGGGCGGATGCTCGTCTCCTGCGCGACATAATCGGGATAGCCCTCGCGCTTCCAGGCGGGCAGGCGCAGCGCCGCCCACTCGCCGATATGGTCGGCGACCAGCCGGTGCGTCATCTCATGCGCGATGGTCCCCGACAGAGTGCGCACACCGCCGAGCGGGGCGCCGTTCGTCACCCGGTCGGCGGCAACCGCACTGCGGTTGAAGACCAGCGCGTGGGAGAAGGGCCGCCGGAAAGCAATCGCGCTGCGGGCACCGATCGACAGGACATCCCATCGCCAGCCGCCATCGGTCAGAACCACCTGTCGCGACAGCCCCGGCCGGTCGAGCGGGCTCGCCGCCAGCAATCGGTCGGCCCGCGCCAGCACGCGCCCCATCGCCGCGCGATCGATCGGCTGTTCCGACAGCACCGTAGTCGACCCGAAATCGGCGCGGTGTGGAAAGGCGAGGGCGGCGGGGGTGTGAACCACGGCGGCGAGGATCACGGCGCCGCCACATCCGATCCGGGCGGTCCATCGGCGAAGGGCGGCCAGTCGCATGGGGCTTACAGGTCCACGCCCGCGGCGATGGCTTCGAGCTTACGGATACGCTCCTTCAGGTCCGCCATCTCGATCCGCGACGCCGCCGAGCTGGCGGGCGGGTAGGGCATGTCGTTCGCCCGGTCGAACTCGCGGCTCTTCAGCTGCAACCAGCCGCGCCACCCGGCAAGGCCGGCGGTGACGATCATCGCGAGGCCGGCGAGCCCGGCGGTGGCAAGGACGATATAAAGGTTGGTGTCGGTCATGATCCGGGCTCCCTGTCCGTATCAATGGTTGGCTTAACGGTCGCGCAGCCGCTCGATCTCGCGGTCGAGGTCGATGCTCTTGCGCTCGTCGGTGATGACGCGCTCCAGCACCTGGATGCGTTCCTTGAGCTGCTGGATTTCGCCGCGCAGCGCCTGGGTGTCGCGGGCGCTGTCGCCGCGCAGATGCTCGACCATGTCGAGACCGGGCGAGCGGCGATGCTTGGCCTTGAAGATGCTGGCGACCATGACGATCGCGACGATCAGAACGACCATGAACTGTGAACCGGACATGGTGGTAACTCCCTTTTATATTATGTTTCTATGATGTCAGTGTTCGATGCGGGCTGGCGTCTCGCCGGGGACCCGCAGACCGTCGATCTCGTCGCTCAGCGCCAGGCCGCGATCGGTGATGATCCGCTCCAGCACCCGGACCCGCTGTTCCAGCCGCTCGGTCTGGGCGGCGTACTGCGCCGCCTTTTCCGCGACCATCGAGGCTTCGGTGGCCAGCCGCTTTTCGCGATAGGCGAACCAGGGGCGGACGAAGACGCCGCCGATGATCGCGACCATGCCGCAGCTGATACCGAAGAGCGGGACCAGGATGCCGATATCATTCATCACCCTTCTCCCTCAGCGATCGCGCAGCGCGTCGATTTCGCGCGCGGTCCGCTCGGCGGGATCGGTGGCGATGCGCTCCAGCACCGCGATCCGCTCCTCCAGTCGAGAGACCTGGCCGACCAGTTTCTGGTTCTCGGCGGTCAGCAGTTCGACCTTGCGGCCGTCGGCGATGTCGCTCTTGTGCGTCATGCCGCCCCAGTCGTTTTCCAGGCTATAGCCGTGCTTGGCCCGTATCCAGGTGGTGACGACCCACCCGATCGTCGACATTGCGATGATCGCCAGGACGAAACCCGGTCCTCCCCAAGACATAATCCATACTCCCATAGGATAGTTGATGTGTCAGCGCAGTCTCAGCGCAGGCTGTCGATCTCGTCGGCGAGCTGGCGGTTGCGGCTGGTATAATGCAGCTCGATATCGGCGAGGCGACGGTCGAGATCGCGGAACTTCGAGCGGACCTCGGCGGTCGAGCGGCGCGGGTTGCTGCGCACGCCCTGCCAGAATTTGGCATCTTCGTCCGACTGATAGAGGCCGATCGGCTTGGCCGTCGCCATCCAGGCGATCAGCATATAGGCGAGCGGTACCCAGGGCATGCCGACCCCGGTGAGGGTGAGCAGGACCGCGGCGACGCGGACCCACATCACATCGACGCCAGTATAGTCGGCGATGCCGGAGCAGACGCCCTTGAACTTGGCATTCTGCTTGTCGAGGTAGAAATTGGTGCGGCTGGCGGTCATCTCAATTCCTCCGATCGAGGCTGTAGTCGGTCTGGCCCAGGCGCGGTTCGGGGCGCCATTCGGACTGAAGACCGGGCTTGAAGTCGGGATTGTCGGCGGCGACGATCCGTTCGACAGTGTTGAGCCGATCCTCCAGGCGACGGGCGAGCAGGTGAAGCTCGTCGAGCAGTTGCTCATCCTCATGGGTGATCTTGGGTGCCTGCTTCCACTTGGTGACATAGTGCAGGACCAGCCAGGGCAGCGCGACGAAAAGCGAACCGAAGACGATGAAGGGTACAGCGACGCCGTTCATCTCATTCCCCCTTGTTCAGGCGCGCCTTGAGCGCGGCGAGTTCGGCATCCACCCGGTCCGAGGCGCGCAGTTCGGCGATCTCGTCCTCGAGCGTCTTGGGGTTCGCGCCTAGGCCCAGCGCTTCCGCGCGGCCCTCGGCTTCGTCCACCTTGCGCTCCAGCATGTCGAAGCGGCTGAACGCGTCGTGTGTTTTCGGCCCGTTCCACATCTCGCGCAGGCGATAGCGGTTGTTGGCGCTCTCCAGACGGGTCTGGACCGCGTTCTGCTTTGTCCGCGCCTCGCGCAGCTTGTTCTGCAGCTTGGCGATGTCCTCTTCCGACGCGCGCAGCGCATCGTCGAGCACCTGGACTTCGGCCTTTAGCTGGTCGGCCATGTCGGCAGCCTTCTGACGCTCGATCAGCGCGGCCTTGGCCAGGTCCTCACGGTCCTTCGACAGCGCCAGCTCGGCCTTTTCGGTCCAGCTGTCCTGAAGCTGGTCCAGCTTCATGATGTGGCGGCGGATTTCCTTCTGGTCGGCGATCGTGCGGGCGGCGGAGGCGCGCACCTCAACAAGCGTTTCCTCCATTTCGAGGATGATCATGCGGATCATCTTCGCGGGGTCTTCCGCCTTGTCGAGCAGGTCGGCGAAATTGGCGGCGACGATGTCGCGGGTGCGGGAGAAAATGCCCATCGGATACTCCTTGATGGCGGCTATTCGGGGATTATGCGGTCGGTGCCTCGATCGCCGCAACCGACGTCTGCGCGGTGGCGACATGCGCGGGGGCGAGGGCGCCCATCAGGCAGGTGGCGCTCATCACGACGGTGCAGGCGATAGCGGCGATCTGGCGGGTGAAGGTGGTGGCGAACATGGTGAAAACTCCCTGAATTCTTATGTCGGTCCGCTCGTTGGCGGGATGTCGATAGCATTGCAGGGGGCGTGCCAATTTTGAAAATGATGTAAAATCAACGATTTGTGAAATAGTTGCGGTACCCGAACGATTGCAGCCTTGCCAAGCCTTGGGAAAATCCGCCACCTGTTGGGAATGGAGCGAACGAGTCAGGTCATCGGCCAGTCGGGGGCCTTTCTGGACGCGCTGGAACGGGCTAGCCGCGCAGCCGCGCTCGACCGTCCGGTGCTGGTCATCGGCGAGCGCGGGACGGGCAAGGAACTTGTCGCCGAACGCCTCCACCGCCTGAGCGGACGCTGGGACCAGCCGCTGGTCATCATGAACTGCGCCGCCCTTCCCGAAACGCTGATCGAGGCCGAGCTGTTCGGCCATGAGGCAGGGGCCTTTACCGGCGCGACCAAGGCGCGGGCGGGGCGGTTCGAGGAGGCGAGCGGCGGGACGCTGTTCCTCGACGAACTCGGCACGCTGTCGATGGCGGCACAGGATCGGCTGCTGCGCGCGGTCGAATATGGCGAGGTGACTCGGATCGGATCGTCACGCCCCTTGCGCGTCGACGTTCGTATCGTCGCGGCGACCAACGAGCATTTGCCCGACAAGGTCGCCGCCCATCAGTTTCGCGCCGACCTGCTCGACCGCCTGTGCTTCGAGGTGGTGACGCTGCCTCCCCTACGCGCCCGCAAGAGCGACATCATGGTGCTTGCCAATCATTTCGGGCGGCGCATGGCCGCCGAGATCGGCTGGGAGGATTGGCCGGGCTTCGGGGCGGCGGCGACCGATGCGCTGATGGAGCATCGCTGGCCCGGCAATGTGCGCGAGCTTCGCAATGTGGTCGAGCGCGCCGTCTATCGCTGGGACCGGGAAGGGCCGGTGGACGCCATTGAGATTGACCCCTTCCGCTCGCCCTATCGGCCACAGGGCCAGTCGCCCGCCGCCGCGAAAAGCGAACAGGTCGGCGCACCCGGGCCGGTCAGCGATGGCGACGAAGTGGCGGCCTGCGACGTCGGCCCGTCCGACTTCAAGTCGCGCGTCGCCCGGTTCGAGCGCGAGTTGTTGACCAAGGCGCTGGCCGAGAACCGTTTCAACCAGCGGACTACCGCCGAGTCGTTGGGATTGAGCTATGACCAGCTCCGTCACGCGCTTCGTCGCCACGATCTGATCGGAACGGTTGCGTAACCGCCTTTTGGGAGCCATTTGGGGTGCTCGGCGTTGCCACAGGCAAACCCAAAGGAGCATTGACGATGGCTTTCGAACTGCCACCCCTTCCGTACGACTATGACGCGCTGGAGCCGGTCATCTCCAAGGAGACGATGACCTTCCACCATGACAAGCATCATGCCGCTTACACCAACAAGCTGAACGAGGCGGTCGAGGCAGACACGTCGCTGCAGGGCAAGTCGATCGAGGACATCCTGGCGAATATCTCGTCGGCCCCGGCGGCCGTCCGCAACAATGGCGGCGGCTTCTGGAACCATGACTTCTTCTGGAAGATCATGACCAAGCCCGGCACCACCCAGCCTTCGGGCAAGCTGGCCGAGGCGATCGAGGCGTTCGGTGGTCTCGACAAGCTGAAGGACGAGTTCAACACCAAGGGTGCGGGCCAGTTCGGTTCGGGTTGGGCCTGGGTAATCGCGGATGCCGAGGGCAAGCTGAAGGTCACCTCGACCCCGAACCAGGACAACCCGCTGATGGACGTCGTTGCCGACAAGGGTACGCCGATCCTGGGTAACGACGTGTGGGAGCACGCCTATTACCTGACCTATATGAACGATCGTCCGGGCTATCTGAAGGCTTGGTGGGACGTCGTGAACTGGGACGAGGCCGGTCGCCGGTACGAGGCGGCGGTCGCGTAATTCCGCGATCCGTTTCGGATAAGGGAAAGGGCGGCTCCAATGGGGCCGCCCTTTTTCGTTGTTTCTAAAACTTCTTCTACCCCGGCGAAGGCCGGGGCCCAGGTGCCGCCAAGCCTATGGTACGCCAGGGGGTGAGAGGGAGGCAAGTGCGGCCGCCCGTTATTGCCTCCCACGCAAAGCCGGACCACTCACCCGGCTTCACCGCAACTGGGCCCCGGCCTTCGCCGGGGTGGTGGCCGCGGTTTGGTGAGATCGCTTCACTCCACCGGCGGTTCGTCGACCTTGGCGGCGTCCGCATTCAGCCCGTGCTTCAACAGCATCGGGATGTTCGCGATCGCGAAACCGAGCGTCAGCGGCATCGCGCCCCACAGCTTGAAGCCGACCCAGAAGTCCCAGGTCGAGTTGCGCCACACCAGCTCGTTGAGCACCGCCATGAAGGCGAAGAAGCACGCCCAGTTGCGCGTCAGCTTGCGCCAGCCCAGCTCGGTCAGCCCCGGATAGACATTGCCCAGCACCATCTGGATCAGCGGCCGCCCGGTCGCCAGGCCGAAGAACAGCAGCGCCGAGAACATGGCATAGACGATGGTCGGCTTCATCTTGATGAAGCGCTCATCGTGGAAATACAGGGTCAGCCCGCCGAACACGACGACCAGGATGCCCGACAGCCATAGCATCGGCGAGATGCGGCCCAGCTTCACCTTGCTGACGATCATCGCCACCACGGTCGCCGCCATGAAGACGCCGGTCGCGACCAGCACGCGGGTCAGCGGCCCCATCGGCGCCAGGAAATTGACCGCGAAGAACAGGACCAGCGGGCCATATTCGATGCCTGCCTTCAGGCCGGGACCGGCTTCGGTCTTGGGGGCGGGGCTCACTTTCGGCCTCCCTCGATGCCCGCGATGATGCGGCTGACTTCATTGGCGTCGAAGGGGCGCAGGTCGGTCATGCCCTCGCCGACGCCGATGGCGTGGATGGGCAGGCCGTATTTCTCGGCCGCCGCGACCAGCACGCCGCCGCGCGCGGTGCCGTCGAGCTTCGTCATGACCAGGCCGGTGACGCCTGCCACGTCCTTGAACACCTCGATCTGGTTGAGCGCGTTCTGGCCGGTGGTCGCATCGAGGACCAGCAGGATGTCATGCGGCGCCTCGGGGTTCAGGCGGCCGAGCACACGGCGGATCTTGGAGAGCTCGTCCATCAGTTCACGCTTGTTCTGGAGGCGTCCGGCAGTGTCGACGATCAGTACGTCGATGCCGGTCGCGGTCGCCTGCTTGACCGCCTCATAGACGATGCCCGCGGCGTCGCCGCCTTCCTTGCCCGAGACGATCGGCACGCCGACCCGTTCGGCCCAGGTGGCGAGCTGGCCGATGGCGGCGGCGCGGAAGGTGTCGCCCGCCGCCAGCATCACGCCATAATCCTGCTCCATGAACAGATGCGCCAGCTTGGCGATGGTCGTCGTCTTGCCCGACCCGTTGACACCGATGACCAGGATCACCTGCGGCCGGGGAAAGGCGTCGATCTCCAGCGGGGTGGCGACCTTGGCGAGCGCCTTCTCCACCTCCTCGGCGACGACCAGGCGGATGCCCAGATCCTCCATGTTCCGCTCGAAGCTGCCCTCGGCCAGGCGGGTGCGGATATGGCCCGCCGTCTCGGGGCCCAGGTCGGAGGCGATCAGCGCTTCCTCGATCTCGTCCAGCGTGCCCTCGTCGAGCCGCGCGGTGCCCAGGCCCGCCAGATTGCCGACCAGCCGGTCCGAGGTGCGACGGAAACCGCCGAGCAGCTTGTCGTGCCAGGAGGAGGAAGAACTCATGCCAATTGTCCGATCAGATGGGTTTCGGTCGCCGCCGTAACCCGAACGCGGGCGATGCTGCCGGGTTCGGCGGTGGGGGTAAAATGAATATCGGCGAAGTCGGGCGCATGGCCGCGCGTGCCCGGCCGCTCGACCAGCACGTTGCGGAGTTGCCCGACCTGCGCCGCCAGCCAGTCACGGCGACGACGCGCGGCGGCGTCGCGCAAGGCCGCAGCCCGTTCGCGGCGGAGGGGATGGGGCACCTGCGGCATCCGCGCGGCGGGAGTGCCGTCGCGCGCCGAATAAGGAAAGATATGCGCATGGACGATATGGGCGTCGTCGATCAACGCCAGTGTGTCGGCCGCCATCGCATCGTCCTCGGTCGGGAAGCCCGCGATCAGGTCGGCGCCGATCGCGATCTCGGGCCGCGCGGCCAGCAGCCGCTCGACGATGGCGACCGATTGCGCGCGGCTGTGGCGGCGCTTCATCCGCTTCAGGATCAGGTCGTTGCCCGCCTGGAGCGAGAGATGAAGGTGCGGCATTACCCGCGCTTCGCCGGTCACCAGCTCGAACAGCCGGTTGTCGATCTCGATCGAGTCCAGCGACGATAGCCGCAGGCGGGGGAGGGCGGGGACATGGGTCAGGATACGCTCGACCAGCTGGCCCAGGCTGGGCGCGCCGGGCAGGTCATGGCCATAGCTGGTCAGGTCGACGCCGGTCAGCACCACTTCCCGGTGCCCCAGTTCGACCGCGCGGGTAATGCGGTCGATCACCAACCCGGCGGGCACCGATCGGCTGGGGCCGCGTCCGGTCGGGATGATGCAGAAGGTGCAGCTATGGTCGCAGCCATTCTGCACCTCGACAAAGGCCCGCGCATGGCCCGCAAAGGCGGCGGCGAGGTGTGGCGTTGTCTCCACTATGCGCGACAGGTCGGTGACCAGCATCGGCTCGGTCGAGGTCCAGCTTTCGGGGCGCAGCTTGTCGGCATTGCCCAGCACGCGCGCGACCTCGGGCATGGCGGCGAAGCTGGCCGGGTCGATCTGTGCCGCGCAACCGGTCACGACGATCTGGGCGTCGGGGCGCGCCTTGGCCGCGCGGCGGATCGCGGCGCGGGTCTGCTTGACGGCTTCGTTGGTGACGGCGCAGCTGTTGATGACGACCATGTCCGCCCGGTCCGCGGCGAGCGCGCGGATCGTTTCGCTTTCGGCGATGTTGAGGCGACAGCCCAGACTGATGATCTCGGGGCCAGGGAGGGACGACATGATCGCCGATCTAGGGATGGATGAGGCACAAGTCCACGCGCACGCGCAGACCGTGCTGGACTTCTGGTTCGGATTGGCACCCGACCAGCATTTTGCGAAGGACGAAGCGCTCGACCAGGAAATCGCGGATCGGTTCGGCGCCCTGCGCGATCAGGTGCTGGCGACCGAGGCGATCGGGTGGCGCGACGATCCTGACACGCTGTTGACGGCAATCCTGCTGCTCGACCAGTTTTCGCGCAACCTGCACCGGAATAGCGCACAGGCCTATGCCGCCGATCCGCTCGCGCTGGAGCTGTGTCTGGGCGCGATCGATGCCGGGTGGGAGGATCGCTATCCGCCCGACCGGCTGGCCTTTGTCTACATGCCGTTGATGCACGCCGAATCGCGCGCGATGCAGGACCTGAGCGTCGCCAAGTTCGCCGAGCTGGGCCGGGAGGACAATCTGAGCTTCGCGCGCGATCATCGGGACGTCATCCGGCAATATGGACGTTATCCCAGCCGGAATGCCGTGCTGGGTCGGGCATCGACCGACGCCGAGCGCGACTATCTCAAACGGCCAGACGCGGGCTGGTGATCGTGGTCGCCTTGGCCCCCACCAGCAGGCGCTTCTCGGCCAGCAACTGACGCACCTGACCCAGGTCGAGCGTGGGGCCGTAGAACGGTCCCTGGCCGTGCGAGCAGCCGATATCGCGCAGCCGGGCATCGATCTGGGCATCGTCCACGCCCTTGGCGGCGATCGGCAGGTGCAGGCTGTCGCCCAACTGGACGATTGCGGCGACGATCGCGCCGCAATCGGGATCGGCGGCCATCGAGTGGATGAAGGTCGGGTCGATCCGCACCCGGTCGAAGGGCAGCGCGCGCAAATGGGCCAGGCTGGAATAGCCGCTGCCGAAATCGTCGAGTGCCAGGCCGATCCCCTGATTCTTCAGGCTGACGACGATCGACTGGGCCAGCGCCAGATTGGCGAACAGCGCATTCTCGGTGATCTCGATTTCCAGCCGATGCGCCGGGAAGCCGCATTCGGTCAGCGTCTTGATGACCTTTTGCGCGAGCCAGGCGTCCTGGAATTGCGAGGCGGCGAGGGGCACGGACAGGGTGATCGACGGGTCCCAGTCGCGCGCCGCCGCCATCGCCTGTCGCATCAGCGACAGCGAGACCTCGCCCGACAGGCCGCAGGCCTCGGCGATCGGCAGGAAGCGGTCGGCCGCCATCGCGCCCAGCGTCGGGTGGTCCCAGTGGCCCGACACCTCGAAACCGGTCAGTCGGCCGGTGCCCAGATCGATCTGGGCCTCGAACCGAGGGCGGATATCGCCCTGTGTCAGGGCGGCGCGCAGGTCGGTGATGATCGCGTTACGCTCGGCCATAGCCTCTTCGAGCGCGGGCGTGAACGACAGCGGACGGCCGTCGCCGCGCGTCTTGGCGGCGATCAGGGCCAGGTCGGCCTGGCGAACCAGCTGATCGATCGTCGCCGACCCGTCGTCGATCCGGGTCAGTGCGATGGTGGCGCGGGGCGAGAAATCCTGGTCGGCCAGGCGGATGGGCTGACCCAGCCGGATCGCCAGCCGGTCGGCCAGCCGCTCGATGCGGTCACGCCCGCGCGGATCGAAGGGCAGGAGGCAACCGAAGCAATCGCCCTCGAAGCGCGCCACGATCGCTTCGGACGGGGCTTCGCCGCGAATGGTCTTGGCGACATGCTGGAGCAGCGTGTCGCCCGCCTCATGGCCGAACGATCCGGCAATGGCGCGGAACCGGTCGATATCGACCAGCAGCAGCGCGATACCGCGCTGGCGCCGATGTCCATTGTCGATCATCGCCTGGCCCGCTTCGTGGAAATGGCGACGGTTGGATAGGCCGGTCAGCGGATCGCGCTGCTCGGGCTCCGGCGTGCCGGAGATGCGCAGCGCGGGCAGTCGCCAATAGACGATAGTCGAGGCGGTCGCGGTGGCGAACAACACGATCTTGGCAGGCAGATCGAAGCCTAGCTCGATCAAAAGGATCGCGGCGGCCAGCAACAAGGTGCCCACCGCCGCCGCGACGCCAAAAAGGCGAGCGGACGCAGGCGAGTTGGACGCGGTCTGGGGCGTGCCGGGCATGACCGATCGGTCGCATGCCGGGAGTATACAAAAAGTTAACGCCGCGCCGGGCCGCGTTCTGCTTGCGTCCATCCGCGTTTTCCCCTAAGAGCCCGCCCAAGTTCCGTTTCGGAATGTGAAGGTGAAGCGCCCAAGGGTGCACGCTGGCCGGCGAGGTTTCGCCCGCCGGCGCTTTTGCGTTTGGCGGTACGACACGAGTTTTTGGGCCGGAGCTTCCGGTTCGGGTTTGACGAGGTGAGGCGATGTTCGACAGCTTGAGCGATCGGCTTGGCGGCGTATTCGACCGCCTTCGCGGCCGTGGCGCGCTGACCGAGGCGGATGTCCGTACCGCCATGCGCGAAGTGCGCGTGGCATTGCTGGAAGCCGATGTCGCGCTGCCCGTCGCGCGCGACTTCGTCGACAAGGTTACCGAACAGGCGATCGGCCAGAACGTCCTGCGTTCGATCACCCCGGGCCAGCAGGTCGTCAAGATCGTCCATGACGCGCTGGTCGCGATGCTGGGTGCCGATGCCAGCGAGCTGCTGCTCGACGTCACGCCGCCCGCCGTCGTGATGATGGTCGGCCTCCAGGGCTCGGGCAAGACCACGACCACCGCCAAGATCGCCCGCCGCCTGTCGAGCGGTGCGATGGGCCGTGAGCGCAAGAAGGTGCTGATGGCGTCGCTCGACGTCAATCGCCCCGCCGCGCAGGAGCAGCTGGCGACGCTGGGCACGCAGGTCGAGGTATCGACCCTGCCGATCATCGCGGGCCAGCAGCCGGTCGAGATCGCGCGTCGCGCGCTCCAGGCCGCCAAGCTGCAGGGCTATGACGTCCTGATGCTCGACACCGCCGGTCGTCTGCACGTCGACCAGGCGTTGATGGACGAGATGAAGGCGGTGGCGGAGATCGCCCAGCCGCAGGAAATCCTGCTCGTCGTCGACTCGCTGACCGGCCAGGACGCGGTGAACGTCGCGACCAGCTTCTCCGAGCAGGTGCCGCTGACCGGCGTCGTGCTGACCCGTATGGACGGCGATGCGCGCGGTGGTGCGGCGCTGTCGATGCGCGCCGTCACCGGCAAGCCCATCAAGTTCGCCGGTGTCGGCGAAAAGATGGACGCGCTGGAGGCCTTCCACCCGGAACGCGTCGCGGGCCGCATCCTCGGCATGGGCGACGTCGTGTCGCTGGTCGAGCGCGCCGCCGAGACGATCCAGCAGGAAGATGCCGAGCGCATGGCCATGAAGATGGCCAAGGGGCAGTTCGACCTGAACGACCTGCGCGGTCAGCTGGCCCAGATGCGCCGCATGGGCGGGCTGGGTGCGCTGGCGGGCATGATGCCGGGCATGAAGAAGGCGCAGAGCGCGCTCAATGATGCCGGTGGCGACAAGATCCTGCTCCGCATGGATGCGATCATCACCTCGATGACGCCCAAGGAGCGCACCAAGCCCGAGCTGGTCAACGCCAAGCGCAAGATCCGCATCGCCAAGGGTTCCGGCACCACGGTGCAGGACGTGAACAAGCTCCTGAAGATGCATCAGGAAATGTCCACGGCGATGAAGAAGATCAAGAAGATGGGCGGCATCAAGGGCATGATGGCCATGCTCGGCAAGGGCGGCCTTGGCGGTCTGGGCAATGCGCTGGGCGGTCCGCAGATGGGCGACATGCTCAACAAGGCGGGCAGCAACGGCCTGCCCGGTGGCGGCATGGGTGGCATGGGCGGCGGCAAGCTGCCCGACGGCATGCCCAAGCTGCCCCCCGGCTTCGAGAATCTCCTGAAGAAGAAATAACCCCCGCGCCGGACGGAATGCCGGTGGATTTGAACGTTTTAACTCAAGGACTGAAATATGGCTCTCAGCATTCGTCTGTCGCGTGGTGGCTCGAAGAAGCGCCCTTACTATCGCATCGTGGTGGCCGATGCCCGTGCGCCGCGCGACGGCAAGTTCATCGAGAAGATCGGTAACTACAACCCGCTCCTCGCCAAGGACAACGACCAGCGCGTGCAGCTCGACGCCGAGCGCGCGAAGCACTGGCTGGCCAATGGCGCGCAGCCGACCGACCGCGTTGCCCGCTTCCTGGACGCCGCCGGCGTTCGTGAGCGCGCCGCTCGCAACAACCCGAACAAGGCGAAGCCCGGCGAAAAGGCCACCGAGCGCGCTGAAGAGCGTGCCGAGAAGCTGAAGGCTGCTCAGGAAGCCGCCAACGCTCCGGCCGAAGAGACCGCCGAGGCTTAATGGCTTTCGGCTTTGCGCTGCCTCGGTCGATCGCGATCGGGGTAGGGCAAGGCACCGGATACGGGGTCATGCGTTTCCAAAGCCAATGGCTTTAGGAGATAAGCGCATGACCCCGCCAACCGAACCCGATCCCCGGACCGCACCCGACGATCATGACGACGCGACTAATCAAGGCGTCTCCGCGCCAGACCCCGCCGAGGGCGGCAACGACGCCCCCAAAGGGGACGGCGAATCACCCAGCGGGTGAGCCCCACGTCACGCTGGCCGTCATCATCGGCGCGCATGGCATTACGGGCGAGGTTCGGCTCAAGGTTTTTGCCGACGACCTGTCGGACTATCGCTCGTTTAATGGCGGCGCGCTGACGTTGAAGTCGGCCCGCGATGGCTCGAACGGCGTCATCGCGCGCTTCGCCGAAGTCACCGACCGCAACGGTGCGGAGGCGCTTCGCGGCACGGAACTGACGGTGCCTCGCTCCGCCCTGCCTCCGCTGGAGGAGGGCGAATATTATCATGCCGACATTATCGGGCTGTCCGCGATCGCCAGTGATGGTGAGGAACTGGGCCATGTCGCGCTGATCGAGAATTTCGGCGCTGGCGACGTGCTCGAGATCGAGCGTCCCGATGGCCGTCGCTTCATGGTGCCGATGAACGCGCAGGCCGTGCCGGAATGGAGTCAGGACCGCCTGATCGTGGATCGCGCTTTCATCGCCTGATCGGCGATTGCTCGTTCAGCAGGTTGCGAATCGTCGTGGCCGCCACCCCCGCCTCGCCCATGGCGTGGCTGATCTGATCCAGCCCCTTCACCACATCTCCTGCCGCAAACAGGCCGGGCACCGATGTCCGCTGGTGGTCGTCGACCTCCAGGCAGCCGCTCGGGTCTGCCTTCGCGCCCGCCGATACCGCCAATTCCGACCGGATACGCGAGCCCATCGCCGGATAGACGCTGTCGAAGCGCATCCGCCCGTTCGCCGTGTCGAGCGCGATTTGCTCGCCTTCTATGGCCCATCCGCCGCAGGGACCGTCGATGCGCGCCACACCAGCCTCGTCCAAAGCCTTGGCGCATTGGGGATCTAGGTCGTGCGCGGCATCGGGCGCGATCAGCGTCACGTCGCGGGTGAAGCCGCGCAGGAACAGCGCCTCGCGCATGCCATGGTCGCTGGTGCCGATGACGCCGACCCGCTTGTCGGTGACCTCATAGCCGTCACAGACCGGGCAATAGCGGATCAGCCCGCGCTCCAGCGCCGGGTCGTGCACCTCGGGCAGGAGCTTGCGGGGGCGATGATTGACCACACCCGTGGCGAGCAGGACGGTTCGGGTGCGATACTCGGCCTCATCGGTGACGACGCGGAAATGGCCATTTTCGGGGTGGATCGCCGTGACCCGGCGCGGCGTGCAATGCGCGCCATAGCGTCGCGCCTGATCGTGCATACGTGACAACAGGGCCTTGCCGCTGATCCCTTCCGGGAAACCGGCATGATTATGCGTACACGGGATCATCGCGGCCCGGCTCGACCCGCTGTCGAACATATGGATACGCAGGTGATAGCGCGCGAGATAGATTGCAGCCGTCAGCCCGGCAGGGCCCGCCCCGATGATGATACAATCGTCCATGGCGAGGGCAAAGCGCGAGGCGCGGCAACGTTCCTTGGCGTTTTCCAACGCGCGATGTATATACATCGCGTATATACGGAGGCTTCATGGGCAAGGATTATCAGGCAAAGGTCTTCCGATCAGGCAACTCACTGGCGCTTCGCCTGCCTGCCGCCTTGGGCTTGGCCGAGGGGATGGAGATGACCCTGCGCGAGGAACAGGGGCGCTATGTGTTCGAGCCCGTCCAGGCGCCGCGCAAAACGATCGATCTGACCGGCATTGCTGGCTCGATGCCGTGGCTGAAGCCGATCGAGCGGGAAGATTTCGAGATGGAACCCCGTGCGCTGGACTGGGATGGGAAATTGCTTGGCCGTGATTGAGGCGCGCTATCTGCTCGACTCCAATATTTGCATCTATGTCCTGCGCGACGCTGCGGGAACCGCTGCAAGGCGGCTCGCCAGCTGTGAACCAGGCAGTGCGGTTGCATCCGCAATCACCTATGCCGAGATTATGAGGGGCCTCGAACATCATGGTGCGGAAGCTATCGCGGCATTCGATCGCTTTTTCGAGCGCGTGCCGATATTGCCGTTCGACCAGCGCGCTGCCTCGGCCTACGCGACGATCCCCTTCCGGCGGGGTCGGTTCGATCGCCTGATCGGTGGCCATGCCCTGGCGACAGGTCTGACACTGGTGACCAACAACGAAGCCGACTTCGCCGACATTCCCGGCCTGACTATCGAGAACTGGACGCTGTGACCTTTCGCGCAACGATATTGACGCTCTATCCAGAGATGTTTCCCGGACCTTTGGGCCACTCGCTGGCGGGACGGGCGCTGCGCGAGGATCGCTGGGCGCTGGAGGCGGTGCAGATCAGGGACTTCGCCACCGACAAGCATCGCTCGGTCGACGACACGCCAGCCGGTGGCGGCGCGGGCATGGTGTTGCGCGCCGATGTGCTGGCGGCGGCGGTGGATTCGGTGGCCGACGACCGCCCCGTGCTGGCGATGACGCCGCGTGGGGCTCCCCTGACCCAGCCGCGTGTCCGCGAACTCGCGGCGGGGCCGGGCGTCACCATCCTGTGCGGCCGGTTCGAGGGATTCGACGAGCGCCTGTTCGAGGCGCGCGGCATCGAACAGGTGTCAATCGGCGACTATATCCTGTCGGGCGGCGAGATGGGCGCGCTAGTGCTGCTCGACGCTTGCGTTCGGCTGCTTCCCGGCGTAATGGGCGCGGCTTCCAGTGGAGTCGAGGAAAGCTTCGAAAGCGGCCTCCTCGAATATCCGCAATATACCCGACCTGCTGAGTGGGAAGGGCGCACGATCCCTGAAGTGCTGCGATCGGGGGATCATGCGAAAATCGCAAAATGGCGTCATGCCAGGGCTTGCGAGGATACACGGTCAAGGCGGCCGGACCTTTGGGAACGTCATGAGGGCGTTCGGGTCGGTCGCCCTCTGGCGCGCGGCGACGATTGAGGAATGAAGTCATGAACGTGATCCAGCAGATCGAAGCTGAGCAGATCGCCAAGTTCAACGAGACGAAGAAGATCCCGGAATTCCGCCCCGGCGACACGCTGAAGGTCGGTGTGAAGGTCGTCGAAGGCGAGCGCACCCGCGTCCAGTTCTATGAGGGCGTCTGCATCGCCCGCGCGAACAAGGGCATGGGCTCGTCGTTCACCGTCCGCAAGATCTCCTTCGGTGAGGGTGTGGAGCGCGTCTTCCCGCTCTACTCGCCGAACGTCGACTCGATCGAAGTGGTTCGTCGCGGCGCCGTGCGTCGTGCGAAGCTCTATTACCTGCGTGGTCGCACCGGCAAGTCGGCGCGTATCGCCGAGCGTCGCGATCCGCGTCCGGCCAAGGGCACCGCAGCCGCCGAGTAATCGGCGCGGCGGACTGTCCAGCGGTTCGACAGGAAAGGGCGGTGGCACCAAGCGGTGCCGCCGCCCTTTTTCTTTGGCGGGAGAGGGGCTTCACCCCCCGAAATTATACAGCCACATCTTGGGCTCGCCGGTCGGATGCGGTTTGCCGTCCAGCCGCTTGACGTTGAAGACCTTGACGGGCTGCAGGATCATCTGCCCCTTCATCGCATCCATGCCCCCGCCCGAGGGCTTGGCGAGGATCTTCTTCACCGTATCCATCCCCGCCACGACATGGCCGAAGGCAGCATAGCCGTCATAGCCCGGCCGCGCGTCCAGGCCGGGCGCAGGGCCGACGGTGAGGACGAAGTTGCCGCCCGCCGATTGCGGCGTCGCGCCCCGCGCCATCGAGATCGCGCCGTCGAGATGCTTGATCCCGGTCTTGGTCGTCGTCTCCAGCGGGAAGGGGGGCAGGATGCGCCGCGCATCAGTACGGATGCCGCCCTGCACGAAGCCCTTCTTCGGATCACGCTTGTCGCGCGCGGTCCGGTAGAAGACCGTCCCGTCGAACCGCCCGTCATCGACATAGGCCAGGAAATTCTTCGTGGTCGCGGGCGCCCGGCGCGCGTCGAGCGCGACGACGATCGGCCCTTCGGAGGTGTTGATCTGCACCCGGACATAGCCGGGGCGGGGGACATTCTGGTTCGCGGGCGCTGCGGCGGTCAGCAGCGCGAGGAGCGGCAACGCATACTTCATGCGCGCCCGATACCCCTTTCGGCCACGATTGTGGAGGGGCTGGGGCTGCTGATCCATCATTCGAAAATGGGTGAGCATGAAAAAGGGCCGCCGATCCTTCGACCGGCGACCCGTTTCGTTAAAATCCAAACCCAACCTTATTGGTCGAGGAAGCTGCGCATCTTGCGGCTGCGGCTGGGGTGCTTCAGCTTGCGGAGCGCCTTGGCCTCGATCTGGCGGATGCGTTCGCGGGTGACCGAGAATTGCTGGCCGACTTCTTCCAGCGTGTGGTCGGTGTTCATGCCGATGCCGAAGCGCATGCGCAGCACGCGCTCTTCGCGCGGGGTCAGGCTGGCGAGCACGCGGGTGACCGTTTCCTTCAAATTCGCCTGGATCGCCGCGTCGACCGGGATGACCGCATTCTTGTCCTCGATGAAGTCGCCGAGATGCGAATCCTCCTCGTCGCCGATCGGCGTTTCGAGGCTGATCGGCTCCTTGGCGATCTTCATCACCTTGCGCACCTTCTCCAGCGGCATGGAGAGGCGTTCGGCCATCTCCTCCGGGGTCGGTTCGCGGCCCTGCTCGTGCAGGAACTGGCGGCTGGTGCGGACCAGCTTGTTGATCGTCTCGATCATATGGACCGGGATACGGATGGTCCGCGCCTGGTCGGCGATCGAGCGGGTGATCGCCTGACGAATCCACCAGGTGGCGTAGGTCGAGAACTTGTAACCGCGGCGATATTCGAACTTATCGACTGCCTTCATCAGGCCGATATTGCCCTCCTGGATCAAATCCAGGAACTGCAAGCCGCGATTGGTGTATTTCTTGGCGATGGAGATGACGAGGCGCAGATTCGCCTCGACCATTTCCTTCTTGGCGATACGCGCCTCGCGCTCGCCCTTCTGCACCATGTTCACGATGCGGCGGAATTCGGTCAGCGCCATGCCGGTCTGCTGCGAGATGTCGGCGATCTCGCTGCGGATGCGGTCGACGGTGGCGGCTTCGTTGGTGGCGAAGTTGCCCCACTTCTTGTCGACGCCACGCACGGTATCGAGCCAGTTCTCGTCCAGCTCATGACCCAGATAGCGGTCGAGGAAGTCCTTGCGGTTGACCTTGTGACGCTCGGCGAGGCGCAGCATCTGGCCGCCCAGCGCGGTCAGGCGCCGGTTGAAGGCATAGAGCTGGTCGACCAGGAACTCGATCTTGGCGTTGTGAAACTGAACGCTCTCGACCTCGGCGGTCAGCTCTTCGCGCAGCTTGTGATACTTGCGTTCCTCAGCCGCCGACAGCTCGCCGCCCAGCGCCATGGATTCCAGGCGCTGCTGCTGGATTTTCGAGAATTTCTTGTAGATCGCGGTGATGTTGGCGAACTTCTCCAGCGCCTGCGGCTTGAGCGTCTCCTCCATCTGGGCGAGGGACAGGGTATTGTCCTCTTCCTCGTCCTCGGCGCGGGGGCCACGGCGTTCGCCGCCCTCTTCATCCTCGCCATCGACCGAGGGTTCCTCGGGCTCTTCTTCTTCCTTGAACTGGGGACCGGCGTTCTTGGCACTGATCTCGCCATTGTCGTCCTCGTCCTCCTCGCCCAGATTTTCCGGGCCGGCGTCCTTGGACAGCATGGCGTCGAGATCGAGGATCTCGCGCAGCTGCATCGTGCCTTCGTTCAGCGCGGTCGACCAGTCGATGATCGCGTTGAAGGTGATCGGGCTTTCGCACAGCCCCAGGATCATCGTGTCGCGACCCGCCTCGATCCGCTTGGCGATGGCGATTTCGCCCTCGCGGCTCAGCAGTTCGACCGCGCCCATCTCGCGCAGGTACATGCGGACCGGATCGTCGGTACGATCGACGGTTTCCTTCTTCTTCGCCTCGGGCTGCGGGCCGGAATCGCCATCGGCCTCCGTGGTATCGGCGTCGTCGGCCTCTTCCTCGGACTCACCGTCCTCGCCCTGTTCCTCATTCTCGACGATATTGACGCCCATCTCATTAAGGGCGGCCATGATATCCTCGAGCTGGTCGGAGGACATCTGGTCCTGCGGCAGCGCTTCGTTCAGCTGGTCGTACGTGATGTAGCCGCGCTTCTTGGCGCGCGCGATCAGCTTCTTGATCGACGCCTCGTTCAGGTCGATCAGCGGCGCATCGCCCGTTTCGGTGGTATCGGTCGTATCCGCCGCCATATTCGCCTTCGCCATCAAATGCCCTCAGGGTTCCGTGCCCGGCCTCTGTCACACCGCTCGCAGGTGATGCAAGCGGGTGAGGGGGCCATGCGTAATTTTCCAGTGCGGGCGTGGGTCGCCCAATATGCCCCGGATATGGGGCGGGAGAGGTGCTGTATCAAGCGGCCTCCCCGGCTTGCTTCTCGGCTAGATCGCGCGCCGCCTCCAGCCAGCTATAGAGCTGGTCCAGCGATTGCGCGTGCGCGGCGTGGCACCGCGTCTGCTCGGCGAAGCGATCCTCGGTCATGTCGGTCTGGAACGCCTGCACCGCGCGTTCGCGGTTCGCGCGCGTCTCGCTTTCCTCCAGCATGACCTCGATGATCTTTTCCAGATCGCGGACCGCAATGGCCGGATCACTGGTCTTGCTGAAGAAGCTGAACGCCAGGTCGCGGGTATAGTCGCGCGCGTCGATCGGATGGACGTCGGTGGTCGCCATGATCTGTTCGATCAGGCTTTCGGCCTCGGCGGCGTCCTTGCGCGACAGATGCGGGTCGTTGACCGCTGCGTCGAGCAGGTGATGCCGCCAGTCGTTGAGATAGCGGTCGCCCATGTCCAACCGGCTGATCTCGTCCATATAGCGGCACAGCACATGCGGATAGCGCATCAGGCCGAGCAGCACCGCGCGCTTCAGGCTGTACTCGACACCGCGCCCGACATGGCGATTGGCCTCGGCCACCGCCTGATGCACCGCCGCCGCGTTGACCCGCCGGATGCCGAAGATGTCGAAATAGCGCGACATCATCGCGCGCTTATATTCGTAGGCGAGATCCTTGTGCGGGATCTGCTGCGCCAATTCCTCCAGCCGCTGTTTCAGCGCGGCGCGGCCCTCGGGTGTGTCGGTCTGGGCCTGCGCGATCTCAGACTGCCAGAGCAGGTCGCTGAGCGGCGTGGCGCGGGTCAGCACCGCCTCGAAGCCCGCCGCACCCTTTTCCTGGACCAGATCGTCGGGGTCCTGGCCCTGCGGCAGGGTGACGAAGGACAGGCTCTTGCCCGGCTGGAGCAGCGGCAGCGCACGGTGCGCGGCGCGGATCGCGGCCTTCTGCCCCGCCGCATCGCCGTCGAAGCAGAGCGTCGGCACGTCGACCATCCGCCACAGCCGTTCCAGCTGATGCTCGGTCAACGCGGTGCCGAGCGGTGCGACGGCTTCTGCGATCCCGGCCTGGGCGAGGGCGATCACGTCCATATAGCCCTCGACCACCAGCACGCGGCCGGACTTGCGCACCGCAGGCGCGGCGCGGTCGAGATTGTAGAGCGTGCGGCCTTTGTCGAAGAGCGGCGTGTCGGGCGAGTTCAAGTACTTCGGTTCGCCGTCGCTGATGATCCGGCCGCCGAACGCGATCACCCGGCCGCGTGCGTCGCGGATCGGGATCATCAAGCGGCCGCGGAACCGGTCATACGGGTCCTTGCCGTCGACCTTGATGAGCAGCCCGCACTCGATCAGCGCGGGATCGCCATAATCCTTGAGCGCGGCCTTCAGCTTGCCCCGGCTGTCGGGCGCGAAGCCCAGACCAAAGGCGCGGGCCGTGTCTGGCGTGACCCGGCGGCGGGTCAGCAACTCGCGTGCATCACCGCCCGATAGGCCGCCCAGCTGTTCGGAAAACCATGCGGCGGCATCGGCCATCGCGTCGTGCAGGCCCTTGGCGCGCTCCGCCTTTTGGGCGGCGCGGCGGTCCTGCTCGGGCATGTCGAGCCCGGCGACCTGCGCCAGTTCCTTGACCGCATCGATGAAGGGCAGGCCGCGCTGGTCGGTCATCCAGCGAATGGCATCGCCATGCGCCGAACAGCCGAAGCAATGGTAGAAGCCCTTGTCGTCGTTGACGTAGAAGCTGGGCGTCTTTTCGTTATGGAAAGGGCAGCAGCCCTTATATTCCCGGCCGGCCTTTTGCAGCTTCACCGTCTTGCCGATTAGCGCCGACAGACTGGTCCGAGTGCGAAGCTCGTCAAGGAATTGCGGGGTCAGGCTCATGGCGTCCGCGCGATTATAATTTGTAGCGGGATGGGGGTGTTTTGGCAAGGGGTGGGGGTGTACGGATGGTCCGGGTTTGCCCTCCCCCAGCCCCTCCCGCTTGCGGGAGGGGAGCTTGCAGGGATTGAGGTTAGGGGTGTCCGCGCCTCAAACGCTTCCCCTCCCGCAGGCGGGAGGGGATCGAGGGGAGGGCTTGTCCGCGAGCGCGCGCTCAATGGTTTCGACGACGCCTTGCAGGTTACCCAGAACATCGTTGTTCCAGAAGCGGATCACCCGCCAGCCTTGGGCTTCGAGATAGCTCGTGCGGGCTTCATCATAAGCGGCTTGGGCATCGTGTTGACCGCCATCGACTTCAACGATCAGCTTTTCCGATCGGGCGGCGAAGTCGGCGATATAAGGGCCGACGGGTACCTGCCGGTTGAAGCGAACGCCTGCGACCTGGCGCCTCGATAGGGCCCGCCAAAGTCTCCGTTCCGCATCGGTCGGATTGAGGCGAAGTGCTCGCGCCTTCCGCGTCGGGCGGTTTTCGCGGAAAGGTCGCGGGCCCTCCCCTCGGTCCCCTCCCGCCTGCGGGAGGGGATGCGCTCGGGGTGGAGGGCGGTCCTCTCCACGAAGCGAAACAGGCTCCTCTCCCGCAGGCGGGAGGGGTTGGGGGAGGGGACCACGCTCGCGATCGAAACCCCGCACCAGCCCCACTCCCCACCTCACATCACGCCAAAGCCGCCTTTACCAACCCGCTGGCCTTGCTCATATCCAGCACCGCCGCATGCCGCGCCTTCAACTCGGCCATCACCCGGCCCATATCCTTCATGCCGCTCGCCCCGATCTCCGCCTTGATCGCCTCGATGGCGGCCTTGGTCTCATCCTCGCTCAGCGTCTGCGGCAGGAAGCGTTCGATCACCGCGACCTCGGCCTTTTCGGCGTCGGCGAGTTCCTGACGGCCGCCCTGTTCGTACATGGCGATCGATTCGCGGCGCTGCTTGACCATCTTCTGCAGCACTTCGATCACGACCATGTCGTCGTCAGCGGGCGCTTCGCCGGTGCGGAGTTCGATGTCGCGGTTCTTGATGGCGGCCTGGATCAGGCTGATCGCCGCGCGGCTTTCCTTGTCGCCCGCTTTCATGGCGGCCACCTGCGCGGCCTTGATGTCGTCGCGAATCATGTTTTTTCCGTCTTGTCTGAAAGGCGGGGACGATAGCCGATGGAACCAATTCCGTGAACCGGTTGACGGCGCGGCCCGATGGGCCTAGCGGACGCCACTTAGCGACATTGCAGACATTTTAGCAGGAGTGCCCGCCGATCATGGCCGACGCCAAGCCATTCGCCATGCCCGAAAAGCCTGAAGGCGCCACGGGCGTTCTCGTTCTGGCAAGCGGAGACGTGTTATGGGGGCGCGGTTTCGGCGTCGAGGGTGATGCCGTCGGAGAGGTGTGCTTCCACACCGCGATGACCGGTTATCAAGAGATCATGACCGACCCGTCCTTCGCGGGCCAGATCATCACCTTCACCTTCCCGCATATCGGCAATGTCGGCGCGAATCCCGACGATATCGAGGCGGACGCGCCGCACGCGCTGGGCATGATCGTCCGCGAGGACCCGACCGCCCCGTCCAACTTCCGCGCCATGGAGAACCTGGCGGGCTGGATGGCGCGGCACAACCGCATCGGCCTGGCGGGCATCGACACCCGCGCGCTGACCCGCCGCATCCGTGCCGCTGGCGCACCCAACGGCGTGATCGCCCATTCGGCATCCGGCGAGTTCGACATTGCCGCGCTGCTCGAAAAGGCGCGCGCTTGGCCGGGTCTGGAGGGCATGGACCTCGCCAAGGACGTGTCGACCGAGCTTCATTATGGCTGGGGCGAGACGCGCGAGGGCGGCCTGTGGCGGCTGGGCTTCGGCTATGCGGGCGCGGAGGGCGAGGATCGCCCGCACGTCGTCGCGATCGATTATGGCAGCAAGCACAACATCTTCCGCAACCTGGTTCAGGCGGGTGCGAAGGTGTCGGTGGTCCCCGCCACCGCGTCCTATGAGGATGTGATGGCGCTGAACCCGGACGGCATCTTCCTGTCCAACGGCCCCGGCGATCCGGCGGCGACCGGCGAATATGCGGTGCCGGTCATCCGCCAGCTGCTCGACACCGGCAAGCCACTGTTCGGCATCTGCCTGGGCCACCAGCTTCTGGGTCTGGCGGTCGGCGCCAAGACCTCGAAGATGCACCAGGGGCATCGCGGCGCGAACCACCCGGTCAAGCGCCTGTCCGACGGTCTGGTCGAAATCACCAGCATGAACCACGGCTTCGCGGTCGAGCGCGAGACGCTCCCTGCGAACGCGCGCGAGACGCATGTGTCGCTGTTCGACGGGTCGAATGCGGGTCTGGAACTCACCGACCGCCCGGCCTTCTCGGTCCAGTACCATCCCGAGGCTTCGCCGGGGCCGCAGGACAGCTTCTATCTGTTCGAGCGGTTCGTGGGGGCGCTTCGGTCATGATCTACGGCATGAAGATCTACGAATTCATAAACCTGATCGGTTTGTTCGTTGGTCCGATTTCTGCCGTTATAATTACGCTGTGGTATCAGCAGCGATCGGGTATGAAGGATAGGCAGACCCAAACGCTTCGTATGCTCATAAATACGAGGCATATGGCAGCCGATCCAGCATATTCAGTTGCTATAAATATGGTGCCAATCGAGTTTAATAACGTCCCTTCCATTATGACGGCTTGGGAAAAGTACATCGAAGTCGTCAGATATAGGGCATCCGAAGATAACGTCGATAGTCACCATAAAGATATGACCGCGAAGCAAACGCAGTTGATCTTTAGTATATCGCGGCATTTAGGGTACAAGATATCGGAAACCGATATCCAATCCAGTGCCTATGTTTCGCAGGGTTATATCGATCGGGATCAGTTGGCCGTTCAGTCTCAGGTAGCCTGGATTCGAATTGCTAATGCGCTCGAGGGGCAGAATGCGGCAGCTGGCCTGCCAGACCCGCCGTCCCCCGAGCAGCTTATACCCGAGCAAAAACCCGTCTCATCGGAATCATAATCGCAATGCCAAAACGCACCGACATCTCCTCCATCCTCGTCATCGGCGCTGGTCCGATCGTCATCGGTCAGGCGTGCGAGTTCGACTATTCGGGCACGCAGGCGATCAAGGCCCTGAAGGAAGAGGGCTATCGCATCGTCCTGGTCAATTCGAACCCGGCGACGATCATGACCGATCCCGAGCTGGCCGACGCAACCTATGTCGAGCCGATCACGCCCGCCGTCGTCGCCAAGATCATCGAGAAGGAGCGCCCCGACGCGGTCCTCCCGACCATGGGCGGCCAGACCGCGCTGAACACCGCGCTGGCCCTGTTCCATGACGGCACGCTGGAGAAGTTCGGCGTCCAGATGATCGGCGCCGATGCCGAGGCGATCGACAAGGCCGAGGACCGTCAGAAGTTCAAGGTCGCGATGGAGAAGATCGGGCTGGAATCCGCCCGCTCGGCCATCGCGCATAGCGAGGCGGAGGCGCTGGCGGGGTTGGAGAAGGTCGGCCTGCCCGCCATCATCCGCCCCAGCTTCACGCTGGGCGGCACCGGCGGCGGCGTCGCGTATAACCGCGAGGAGTTCATCGCGATCGTCCGCGCCGGGCTCGACGCCTCGCCGACGACCGAGGTGCTGATCGAGGAATCGCTCCTCGGTTGGAAGGAATATGAGATGGAGGTCGTGCGCGATCGCAACGACAATTCCATCATCATCTGCTCGATCGAGAATATCGATCCGATGGGCGTCCACACCGGCGACTCGATCACCGTCGCGCCCGCGCTGACGCTGACCGACAAGGAATATCAGATCATGCGCAACGCCAGCCTGGCGGTGCTGCGTGAGATCGGCGTGGAGACGGGCGGCTCGAACGTGCAGTTCGCGGTCAATCCGAAGGACGGCCGCCTGATCGTCATCGAGATGAACCCGCGCGTGTCGCGGTCCTCGGCGTTGGCATCGAAGGCGACCGGCTTCCCGATCGCCAAGGTCGCGGCCAAGCTGGCGGTCGGCTATACGCTGGACGAGATCGAGAACGACATCACCGGCGCGACCCCGGCCTCGTTCGAGCCGACGATCGACTATGTCGTCACCAAGGTCCCGCGCTTCGCCTTTGAGAAGTTCAAGGGCTCGGAGCCGGTGCTGTCGACCGCGATGAAGTCGGTCGGCGAGGTTATGGCGATCGGCCGCAACATCCACGAGTCCATGCAGAAGGCGCTGCGTGGGCTCGAGACGGGCCTGAGCGGCTTCAACGATGTCGAGCATCTGGTTGGTGCCCCGCGCGCCGAGATCGAGGCGGCGCTGGCCAAGGCGACCCCGGACCGGCTGCTGGTCGCCGCACAGGCGCTGCGTGAAGGCTTCACCGTCGCCGAGGTCCATGCGATCGCCAAGTACGATCCCTGGTTCCTGGAGCGGATCGCCGAGATCGTCGCGGTCGAGGCCGAAGTCATGGCAAACGGCCTGCCGCAGGACGCGGCGGGGATGCGCCGCCTGAAGGCGATGGGCTTCTCCGACAAGCGGCTGGCCTATCTGGCGCTGCAATCGGCGAACCTGCGCGGCATGGATCGCGGCATCGCGCGCGGCTCGGGCCTGATCCACGAGGTCGTCAAGATGATGACCGGCGGCGTCACCGAGCAGGAGGTGCGCGAGCATCGCCAGAAGCTGGGCGTGCGTCCGGTCTTCAAGCGGATCGACACCTGCGCGGCCGAGTTCGACGCCAAGACGCCCTATATGTACTCGACCTATGAAGCCCCGACCTTTGGTGAGCCCGAGGACGAGGCGGTGCCCAGCGACCGCAAGAAGATCGTCATTCTGGGCGGCGGTCCGAACCGGATCGGGCAGGGCATCGAGTTCGACTATTGCTGCTGCCACGCCTGCTTCGCGCTGGCGGATGCGGGCTATGAGACGATCATGGTCAACTGCAACCCGGAAACGGTCAGCACCGACTATGACACCTCGGACCGGCTGTATTTCGAGCCGCTGACCGCCGAGGACGTGCTGGCGATCCTGGACGTCGAGAAGTCGAACGGAGAGCTGGTCGGCGTGATCGTGCAATTTGGCGGCCAGACCCCGCTGAACCTCGCCCGCGCGCTGGAATCGGCCGGTATCCCGATCCTGGGCACCAGCCCCGACGCGATCGACCTGGCCGAGGACCGCGAGCAGTTCGCCGCACTCGTCGACAAGCTGAAGCTGCACCAGCCCAAGAACGGCATCGCGCGCAGCCGCGAGGAAGCGCTGATCGTCGCCGAGCGTGTCGGCTATCCGGTGCTGATGCGTCCCAGCTTCGTGCTGGGCGGCCGCGCCATGGAGATCGTCGACGGCCCGCAGCAGCTGGAGGATTATATCCAGACGGCGGTGCAGGTGTCGGGCGATGCCCCGGTGCTGATCGACCAGTATCTGCGCGACGCGATCGAGGTGGACGTGGATGCGATTTGCGACGGCGACCAGGTCGTCGTGGCGGGCGTGCTCCAGCATATCGAGGAAGCGGGCGTCCATTCGGGCGACTCGGCCTGCTCGCTGCCGCCCTACAGCCTGTCGGCCGAGATCATCGCCGAGATCGAGCGTCAGGCAGAGGCGCTCGCGCGCGGCCTGAACGTGCGCGGCCTGATGAACATCCAGTTCGCGGTGAAGGACGGCACGGTCTACCTGATCGAGGTCAACCCGCGCGCCAGCCGCACCGTGCCCTTCGTCGCCAAGGCGATCGGCACGCCCATCGCCAAGATCGCCGCGCGCGTCATGGCGGGCGAGAAGCTGGCCGATCTGCCGCAGATCGATCGTCACATCGACTATTATGCGGTCAAGGAAGCGGTCTTCCCCTTCGCGCGCTTCCCCGGTGTCGATCCGGTGCTGTCGCCCGAAATGAAGTCCACGGGCGAGGTTATGGGCATCGACCCCGACTTCACCACGGCGTTCGCCAAGTCGCAGCTGGGGGCGGGCACCGTCTTGCCGACTGAAGGCGCGGTGTTCATCAGCGTGAAGGACGGCGACAAGGAACAGATCGTTCCCGCCGCCCGGATGCTGTCGGAGGCGGGTTTCGCGATCGTCGCGACCGGCGGCACCGCCGATTATCTCGACCGCGCCGGTGTGACGGTCGAGAAGATCAACAAGGTGGCGCAAGGGCGGCCGCATATCGTCGACCGGATCAAGGACGGCGGCATCACCCTGATCTTCAACACGACCGAGGGGTGGCAGAGCCTGAAGGACTCCAAGCCGATCCGCGAAGCCGCGTTGGGACAGAAGATTCCGTACTTCACCACGGCGCCCGCCAGCGTCGAGGCGGCGAAGGCGATTGCGGCGTCCGGCACCCGTGGTCTTGAAGTACGCCCCCTGCAATCCTACTATTCGCGTTCGCACAACTGATCCCGACATGAGAACATGATGTGCTGGCGGACCGCTCTCCCGGTTTGGGAGGGCGGTCCGTACCGGGAATGCGTAAGAATTGGGGACTAGGAATATGGCGACCGTCGAAAAGATGCCGATGCTCCAGGAGGGCTATGACAAGCTCACCCAGGACCTGCGGCGTCTGAAAGAAGAGCGGCCGCTGATCGTCGACGCGATCGAGGAAGCACGTGCGCACGGCGACCTGTCCGAAAACGCCGAATATCATGCGGCCAAGGAACGGCAGGGGCAGGTGGAGGCGACGATCGCCGACATCGAGGACAAGCTGAGCCGTGCGCAGATCATCGACCCGAAGGATCTGTCGGGCGACAAGATCGTGTTCGGTGCGACCGTCACGCTGCTCGACGAGGACGACAAGCCGGTCAAGTATCAGATCGTCGGCCAGACCGAGGCGGACGCCAAGACCGGCCGCATCAGCTACAACTCGCCGCTGGGCCGTGCGCTGATCGGGCGCAAGCTCGACGAAGAGGTCGAGGTGACAGTGCCGTCGGGCGACCGTTATTATGTCGTCAGCAAGATCGAGTTCATCTGATCCGATGAATTGGACAGCGGCACGGGCGACCACGGCCATCGCGGCCGTCACGGCGGCCGTGTCGCTGGCCCTGATCCTCACCGGTATGGTGCCGGATGCAGCGGTCGCGGGCGGCTTCATCCCGCTTCGGTTTGAGGGGGCGGCCTTGCCCCCCGATTTCGGTTTTGCGGTGCCGACCATCCTGACGCCGCTGACCGCGACGCTGATCCATGGCGGTTTTGCGCATATCGCGTTCAATCTGGTGATGCTGGTCTATTGCGGCGCGCAGACCGAACGGGCGCTGGGGCCGCGCGGGATCGCGATCCTGTACGTGGTGGGCGCCTATGCCGCCGCGTTGGCGCAATATTTTCCCGATCCTGCCTCGCCCATGCCTATGATCGGCGCGAGCGGCGCGATTTCCGCGATTGTCGGGGCCTATGCGCTGCTCTTCGGGCGGCGGCGGGCGACCAAGGGCGTCGCCGGGCTGTCGGCCGAGTTCACCCATGTTCTCTGGCTGGCGGCGGGCTGGATCGGTATCCAGCTGCTGATCGGCTATGCCGGGATGGGCATGGGAGCGATTGCCGTCGCCGCGCATATCGGCGGGTTTATCGCGGGACTGGTCTTTGCTCGCCCGCTTCTCCTGTGGCGTTATCGTAACGCGTAGGACAGGTGGGGCGTGATGCCCGACGTCCGTTCGATCTGGCGTTCGATCTGGCGTTCGATCTGGGCGAGGTCGAAGGCGATGCCCCGACCTCGCCCAGCATCCGGCTCAGCCCAGCGTCGGCTCCAGCAGGCGGTGCAGGTGCACCACCACGAACCGCATCTCGGCATCGTCGACGGTCCGCTGTGCCGCGGCGCGCCAGGCCTTTTCGGCGCTGGCATAGTCGGGGAAGATGCCGACCACTTCGAGGGCGGAGGGGTCGACGAAATCGAGAGTCTGCGGATCGCTGACGCGGCCGCCGAACACGAGGTGCAGCTTGCTCATGGTATCTCCTGAGGATTTGCGCTTTCCCCTAGCGACAACGGCGGCGTGATTGAAGACGCTCTTTCGCAACCGCAACGCTTTGTCATAGGGATGGGGTCATGGTGATTGGCAGACGCCGTCCATCCATCCTAGGGATAGCGCCATGACCGATATGCACCATCCCTCTTACGACATCGTTATCGTCGGCACCGGCCATGCCGGGGCGCAGGCGGCCATCGCCCTGCGACAGGAGGGTTTCGACGGCACGATCGCGCTGATCGGCGAAGAGGATTTCCCGCCCTATGAGCGACCGCCTTTGTCGAAGGAATATCTGGCCGGGGACAAGCCGTTCGAGCGTATCCTGATCCGGCCCGAGCGTTTCTGGGCGGAGCGCGGCGTAACGCTGCGGCTGGGCGAGCGGATCGTTGCGGTCGATGCGGAGGCGCGGTGCCTGACCAGCGAGAGCGGCACGCTGATCGCCTATGGTACGCTGATCTGGGCGGCGGGCGGGCATGCGCGGCGGTTGAGCTGCGACGGCCATGACTTGCGCGGCGTGCATTCGGTGCGGACCCGCGCCGATGTCGACCGGTTGATCGCCGAGTTGTCTTCGGTCGAGCAGGTGGTCGTGATCGGCGGCGGCTATATTGGGCTGGAGGCGGCCGCGGTGCTGACCAAGTTCGGGAAGGCCGTCACCATCGTCGAGGCGCAGGACCGGGTGCTGGCGCGGGTCGCGGGCGAGGCTTTGTCTCGATTCTATGAGGACGAGCATCGCCAGCATGGCGTGACTGTCCGCCTGAACGACGGCGTGACCTGTATCGAAGGGGAGGGGGCCGTCACTGGCGTGCGGCTGGCCGATGGCGTGGTCCTGCCTGCGCAATTGGTGATCGTCGGTATCGGGATCGTGCCCGCCGTCGCGCCGCTGGTAACCGTCGGGGCGGCGGGCGAGAATGGCGTGAAGGTCGATGCCCAGGGGCGCACCAGCCTGCCCCAGGTCTTTGCGATCGGCGACTGTGCCGCCCATGCCAATGCCTTTGCCGACGGCGCGGTAATCCGGCTGGAGTCGGTCCAGAACGCCAACGACCAGGCGACCGTCGTCGCGCGCACGATCATGGGCCGTGACGTGGCCTATCATGCGGTGCCGTGGTTCTGGTCCAATCAATATGACCTGAAGCTGCAGACAGTCGGCCTGTCGACCGGTCATGACCGCGCCGTCCTGCGCGGCGATCCGGCGACGCGGAGTTTCTCGGTCGTGTATCTGCGAAAGGGGCGAGTGATCGCGCTCGATTGCGTCAATGCGATGCGCGATTTCGTGCAGGGCAAGGCGCTGGTCGCCGATGGCGCGACGGTTGCCGAAGACGCGCTGGCCGACACCGACCGGCCCCTCAAGGCGCTGTGGCCGCTTACCTGACATTTTTGTTAAAGAGATGTTGTAACATCCCTGATCGCCGGATATGCGCGCCTCCCACGGGAGAATTACATGGTCATCTTTAACAAGCCGAGGGGGTTTCGGCTGACGTCCTCATGCGTGGCGCTGGTGCTGGCCGCCACGGCGGCCCAGGCCCAGCAGGCGCAGGGCACCGGTCCGGTGCCGGACGATCACGGCGATATCGTCGTGCTCGGCACCCGGTCGGATCGCGATACCAGCCTGGGGTCCGATCTCCTGACCCGGCGCATGTCGCAGTCCAGCCGTTCTCTGGAGCGCGACCTGCTGGTCGCCAACGGCACCTATCGCCTGTCCGACGCGCTGGAGCTGTTCAGCGGGATCAGCCAGCAGAATAATCGCGGCGGCTTCCTCGACAATTTCGCCATCCGGGGGTTCCTGGGCACGCCCGATGGCGGGGCGGAATATTATATTGACGGCTTCCTCGCCAATCGCGGCCTCGCCCCGCCGCGCGACCCGGCGACCACCGAGCGGATCGAGGTGTTGAAGGGCCCGGCTGGTGCGGTGTTCGGTGACATCGATCCGGCGGGCCGGGTTAATATCGTGTCGAAGACGCCGCGCTTCACCTCCGCAGTGAACGCGACGGTCCTCTACGGATCGTTCAACACGCGGCGTGGCGAGCTGGACGTGACCGGCCCGCTATCCTCGACGCTGGCGGGACGGATCGTCGTCGCGGCCGAGGACTCGGATGGTTACCGTGACTTCACCAACCCGTCGCGCCGGGTGGTGTCGCCGTCGCTGACCTGGCAGCCGCGTGTCGGCACGAAGCTGACTGCGCTGGCCGAATATACGACTTTCGACTCTGCCTTCGACCGGGGCGTACCCGCGATCCGCGGCGATGCGCTCGCGGTGCCGAGCAACCGTTATTATGGCGAGCCCCGTGACGGGATCACGCGGGCGCGCAACACCCGGTTGCAGCTGACCGGCGAGCAGGCGCTGGGCGGCGAATGGTTGCTGAATGGCGGGGTGGTCTGGCGCTATGCCACGCTGCGCGGCCTGTCGAGCGACCAGTCGCGACTGGTCGACAACCGCACCCTGTGGCGGCAACGGCGCGAGCGGGGTTACGAGTCCGAGGATCTGGCGGCACGGATCGAGCTGGCCGGGCGCTTCGATGCATGGGGCGTGCATCATCCCAGCATCGGCGTGAAGGGCTATACGCTGCGCTATCTGGAACTGCTGCGGCGTCGCAATCCCAGTGCGGCGAACCCTTATGCCATCGATGTGTTCGATCCCGTCTATGGCGGGCCGCAGCCGACCCTGCTGCCCTTCCTGAACCAGACGGAGACGCGGGCGTCGGGCGCGATTTATGCGCAGGATATGTGGGACGTCACCGACCGGCTGACCCTGACCGGGGGCGTGCGGTATGACCTGTACCGCCAGCAGCTTCGCCGCAACCTGACGGGCCTGACCACCCGGGCCACGGGCGATCCGGTCAAGTTCCGGGTCGGCGCGCGCTACCGGGTGACCGACACGGTGGCGGTCCATGCCAATTGGGGCGAGTCCTTCCTGCTCAACTCCGGCAGCGGGCGACCGACCGCCAGCGATCCCGAAGGCGCGGCGTTCGGCCCCGAAGAGGCGCGAGGCTATGAGCTGGGCGTCGCGGGGCGCTGGCCGGGCGTCAATGTCGCGGCGACCTATTTCAACATCGACAAGCGCGGCATCCTGACCACTGATCCGGTCAACCCGAACTACAATGCGCCGGTCGGATCGTTGAAAAGCCGCGGCGTCGAGCTGGATGCGTCGCTCGACCTTGCCAAGCGGTGGCAGATCGTGGGCAATTACGCCTATATCGATGCGCGGGCGGACGATCGGACCTTCCTGACGCCCGATGTGCTGAACGTCGCCAAGCATTCCGGCACGCTGTTCGCGGTCGGGCGATACCCGACCGGCTGGGGCACCGAATGGTCGGTCTCGGCAGGTGCGACCTATGTCGGTGACCGGGCAGGGGCGCTCGATGCCAGCGGCCTGCGCTTGCCCGCCTATACCAAGGCCAAGATCGCGGGCGAGATCGGCGTGACACCCACGCTGACCGTGCGGGCCGAAGCCGACAATCTGTTCGACGTCCATTATGCGATGAGCTCGTACAGCCAGGTCTGGACCTATCCCGGTGCGCCGCGCACCGTTCGGGTGTCGGCACGCGTCGCTTTCTGATACAAGCGCTTGCATCGCGTCGGTGCACTATGTCAGACTTAATGCAAAGGTTTGCAGGAGAGTCTGATGCGCTGGCGCAACGCGATATTGGCGGGGGGGGCGGTGGCCGCCCTCGCCACGCCGGTCATGGCGAAGGTGACGGCGCCCGCCGGGGCCAGGGTGTTTCGGCTCGATGGCGGCGGCGTCACCTATGCGATGGGCGTGGATGAGAAGGGCTATCTCCAGCCGCTCTATTGGGGATCGGCACTGGCGGAGGGCGATCCGCTGGTCTCCGGCGACCCGGTCAAGACGGGCGATCCCATCGTCCTGAAGGCGCCCGGCGAACTGTCCGGCTTCGACCCCGCCGGGTCGGTCACGCCGCAGGAATTTCCGGGGCAGGGTGAGGGGCTGGTCAGCGAGCCGGGCGTCAAGGCGCTGTTCGCCGATGGCAATCGCGATCTGGTCCTCAAATATCGCAGCCACCGGGCGAGCGGCGAGACGCTGACCATTGAGCTGGCCGATATTCGCCGCCCGCTGTTCGTCACCCTGACCTATACGATCGACCCCGAAACCGGCATCGTTGCGCGGTCGGCCAAAGTGCGTAACGGCGATGCGAAGCCGGTGCGCGTCGATCAACTGGCGGCGGCGGTCTTCTCGCTGCCGGTCGGGGATGGTTACCGGCTCCACTATCTGACCGGCCGCCACGCCGCCGAATGGACGCAAAAGGTCGTGCCAGTGGAGGCGGCGGAGACCGTGCTGGAAAGCCGTCGCGGATCGACCGGTCATGGCAACAATCCGTGGTTCGCGATCGGCCGCGAAGGGCTGACCAGTGAGGTGCACGGCCCGGTCTGGTATGGTGCGCTCGCTTGGTCGGGATCGTTCCGCATCAGCGTGGCGTCGGACAATCTGGGCCGGGTGCGGATCGCGGGCGGTTATAACCCTTACGACTTTTCCTGGACGCTGAAGCCGGGCGAGACGCTCGACACACCGGTCTTCTATGCGGGTTATTCGGGTGAGGGGCTGGGCGGCGCGTCGCGGACCTTCCACCAGTTCGAGGTTGCGCATATCCTGCCGCATGGGACCAAGGCGCGGCTGCGGCCGGTCCTTTATAACAGTTGGGAAGCCACCGCCTTCGACGTGACCGAGGCGGGGCAGATGGCGCTGGCGGAAAAGGCGGCGAAGATCGGCGTCGAGCGCTTCGTGGTCGATGACGGCTGGTTCGGTGCGCGCAACAGCGACAAAGCGGGCTTGGGCGACTGGACGGTCAACCCGACCAAGTTCCCGAACGGCCTGAAACCCCTGATCGACCGGGTGAAGGGGCTGGGCATGGACTTCGGCCTGTGGGTCGAGCCCGAGATGGTCAATGTCGACAGCGACCTGTACCGCGCGCATCCCGACTGGGTGCTGAACTTCCCCGGTCGCCCGCGTACCGAGGGGCGAAACCAGCTGGTCCTGAACCTCGCCCGCACGGACGTGCGCGACCACCTGCTGAGCGTGCTCGACAAGCTGGTCAGCGAAAACGACATCGCCTTTCTCAAATGGGACTATAACCGCAACTGGACCGAGGCGGGTTGGCCCGAACAGCCGGTCGCCGACCAGCAGCGCGTCTATGTCGATTATGTCCGGAACCTCTATTACATCCTGTCCGAACTGCGGCGGCGTCATCCGAAGCTGGAGATCGAGGCGTGTTCGGGGGGTGGCGGTCGCGTCGACTTGGGGATCATCGGGCTGACGGACGAGGTATGGCCGTCAGACAATACCGACCCCGCCGACCGTCTGACCATCCAGGACGGCTTTACCCGCGCCTATCCGGTCGCCGTCATGATGGCCTGGGTCACCGACAGCCCCAATTGGGCGAACACCCGCGTGACCAGCCTGGACTATCGTTTCCTGTCGTCGATGCAGGGTGGTCTGGGGATCGGTGCGAACCTCGACAAATGGGGCGATGCCGACTTCGCCACCGCGCGCAAATGGGTGGCGGCCTATAAGACGATCCGCGAGACGGTGCAGCGCGGCGCGCTCTATCGGCTGGAGTCGCCGACGGGCGACAATGCCACCGCGGCGACCATGTATGTCGGGCAGGATAAGAGGCAGGCGGTGCTGTTCCAGATGCTGCATTCCTCGATGTGGCGCGACAATCCTGCGGCCATCCATGCCCAGGGGCTGGACCCCGCGCGGGTCTATGCGGTCAGGATGCTCGACGGATCGGCGCGGCCTGCGGGCGTACCTGCCCAGGCGTCCGGCGCCTATTGGATGAACCGGGGGCTACGCGCGCCGCTGAAAGGCGATTATGTTGGGGCGGCGTTCGTCTTCGAGGCGACGAACTGAACGACGGGGGGCGGGATATGAAGGTTGCGGGATATGGCGTGGCGCTGGGCGTGCTTCTGGCCGGATGCGCTACCACGCCCAAAGAGAAACCGCTCCTCACCAACCGCGCGCTCGCCCGAGCGGCGGCGAAATGCCATGTGAAGTCGCTGGGCGTGCATTATTCGCGCACCGGCAAGCTGCCCTATGGCGACTATCTGATCCCGGCATCGGAAATCGATGCCGACGGACCCGACGCGCGCCCCAGCACGGCCTGTATGTTCGCTGCGCTGAAGGGGTATCGCCGGGATTATCTAGGTCAGGTCGAACACGAACCCGCCACCCGCCCCGCGCGATAGGGCACCATACCCTTGACGAGGGCGGCGACGGCGGATTTAGGATCGAGTTCGGGCCCCGGCTGGAAAAGCGGCGAATGGCGATCGGCAGGACGGTTGAGACGCGTGTGACCAAGCAAGCCGATGTCGAACGGCGTTCGGTTGATCGGCACGCGGTGATGCGCGCGATCCGGTGGCTGGGGCGGCGTCTGGAGCTGCGGTCGTTCAGTCTGCTGCCCGAGCATTGGAACCATGCGGAGGGGCTGCGCGCCGCGCTGGCCGTGGGGGTGCCGCTGGTCCTGGCGATTGCGACGGGGCAGAACCTATGGGGATGGGCGGTCTATGCCGCTTTCTGGACATGCCTGTGCGATGCACCGGGGCCGAACCGGCTGCGTCGTCGTCTGCTGGCCGTGTTCGTGGTCGGCGGTGCGCTGGTGGCGCTGGTGGGATCGTGGACGGCCTCGTTCGCGCCGCATGGCGTCATGGTGATCGGCCCGTTGCTGGTCTTCGTCGTGACCGCGCTGGCCGGGCGGTTGAAGTTCGGGGGGCTGGTCGGCACCCTGTCGGCGGTCGTCGCGGTCGTTGCGGTGGGCTTTCCGCATGACCTCGACCAGGCGCTGCTGCTGGCCGGCGCCTTTTTCGCCGGGGCGGCGTGGAGTTATCTGCTCATCACGTTCCTGTGGCGGATCGACGCCTTCGATCCGTTACGCCGCGCCAGCCGCGCGGTGAGCGCGCGGCTGCTCGACATGGCCGATGAGTTGGCCGCCCTGCGCGAGGCCGCGCACCGCGACGCGCAGTGGCATAGCGATCACGCCGAGCATCGCCGTGCCGTCCGCCTGGCGATCGAACGGTTTCGCGACGTCCTGATCCGCTATGACGGAGAGACGGTTTCCGAGCGGACGGCGCGGCGCGAACTGGCGGCGGCGGAGACGATGTTCGGCGCGCTGCTGGCGCTCGACCAGGCGTGTATCGATCGCTGGGGATCGGTCGAGGATCGATCGGCGGTGGCGGAGGCCTGTCGCGCGGCGGTAGCGAGCTGGTTGGTGTCTGGAGGGCAGGAGACGGCGGCGATGGCGGAGGCGCGGACCGTCCTGCAACGGCTTCGCGTGGATATGCCGCAACCGCTGTTCCGGGGATGTGCGGCGGCGTTCGGGAATGCGCTCGATATCCTGGCCGGTCGGCGCGAGCCGCCGGTCGTCGCGCTGTCCGAGGGCCTTTGGTCGCCCCGCGCGTCTTCGCTGGCGATGATCCAGCAGGGATTGCGCCAGGCCGGGGGGCTGGTCGCGGTCTATTATGCGGTGGCGGTGTTCGGGCTCGGTTATCCTTATTGGGCGGCGATGGCGGTGATCGTCGTGTTGCAGGGGGACGTGCGCGTCACCTGGTCGCGGGGGCTGGAGCGTATCTTGGGCAGCCTGCTGGGCGGGGCCATGGCGCTGGCGTTCCCGCTGTTGGGCGGCGGACCGGTCGTGCCTGCGGTGGGGGCGGTGGCGCTGGCGGCGCTCACCATGGCGCTGCGATCGGTCAATTACACCATCTTCGTCATGTTCCTGACGATGCTGTTCGTGCTCGTGACAGACATGCTCCACCCCGGCCTTGGCATCGCATCGGCGCGGATCGTCGACAATGTGGCGGGCAGTGTCGCGGCGTTGTTGGCGGTCTTTGCCTTTCGCCCCGATTTCGGTCCGCCCTTGCCCAAGCGGATCGAGGCGGGGATCGCGGCCCACCGCCGTTACGGCGAGGCGGTGGAAACCGGACAGCCGATCGCCGTCATCGAAGCCGCGCGCCGTGCCGCCGGACGCGCCAGCGTGGATGCGGAGATCGCCTCGCACGACCTGGGCGGCTGGCTGCACCGCCTGACCCACCGCCGCGCCGATTTCGCGGGGTTGCAGGAGATGCGCCACCTGGCCGGTCGCGCCGCCATGACGTGGCACGGCAAATTGGGCGAGGGGCGTTCGGCCGCTTAGGTCCGATCGGCCACCGGGATCACCGCGCCAGCGCGCGCTCGGTGTCTTCGCGGGCCTGGTCGACCAGCACGATCGTCGCGGCACGTGCGGCGGCGGCGTCCGAGTCCGCGATGGCGGCGAACAGCTGGCGATGCTCGGGCATGGAGTCGCGGGGCAGCTTGGTGCTGCGATGCTTGTAGAGCGTGGTCCAGTGGACCGCCGCGCCGATACTGCCCGACAGGCTGACCAGCAACTCGTTGCCCGTCGCCTCCAGGATGATGTTGTGGAACAGCTGGTCGGCGGCGCGGCCCTGTTCGGTGTGCAGGCCATGGTCGGCCATCGCCTCCAGCGCGGCCCCCATGCGCGACAGCTGGCGCGTGTCGCGCTTGACGGCGGCCAGCTCGGCGGCGGCGGGCTCGACGATCAGGCGCAACTGGAACAGGCTCTGGACGAAACCGGCGGGCGGCTCCCCCTCGAACATCCAGGCCAGCAGTTCGGGGTCGAGCAGGTTCCATTCATGCCGCTCGCGCACCCGCGTGCCTGCCTTGGGCTTGCTGACCACCAGCCCCTTGGCCGACAGCATCCGAAGCGCCTCGCGCACGACCGAACGGGACAGGCCGCGCTGTTCGGCGATGTCGACCTCGCCCGGCAGGGTCGAGCCGGTGGGTATCCGTCCGGTCACGATGGCGACACCGATGTCCCGCGCCAAAGCGCTATGAGCGGGTCCGCGTCGCTGCAAGGTCGTCACTCGGTGGGTTCCTCCCCGATGGCCGGGGCGGGTGCCCCATCCTGTTTGTCAGACCTTTCTATGGACGCTCGCGCCGAAAGGAAAGTGTAGCGATATCCGGGCGGCCCGCTTGCACCCATAATGATACCATGTATCATGGGCAATCCGCCAGTTGCCCTGGGCCCGATGTCGCGGCACCATGGCGTATCAACCGGTCCAAGAGGGGGTCCGTTTTCATGAACGTCCGTAACCTGATGCTTGCGGTGAGCACGCTCGCCATTATGACACCGGCCACCGCGCAGCAGGCGCCGACCGCGAGCGAGCCGGTCAAGGTGGTCACCGATTCCACGGTCAGCGACATTCCCGCCAAATTCACGCCGCCGACCAATGTGGCCGAGCGCGACTATGTGAAGCGCGAGGTGATGATCCCGATGCGCGATGGGGTGAAGCTGTACACCGTCATCGTCGCACCCAAGGGCGCGGTGAACGCGCCGATCGTACTGACGCGCACGCCCTATAACGCCGCCGGTCGTGCCAAGCGGTCGGACAGCACCAAGATGATCGAGGCATTGCCGCTGGCGGATGAGGAGTTCGTGAAGGCGGGCTATATCCGCGTCTATCAGGACATTCGCGGCAAATACGGATCGGAGGGCGAATATGTCGTGACGCGTCCGGTCATCGGACCGCTGAACGCGACCAAGGTCGACCACACGACTGACGCCTATGACACGATCGACTGGCTGGTGAACAAGGCCAATGTGCCGGAATCCAACGGCCGGGTCGGCATGATCGGCTCCTCCTATGAGGGCTTTACCGTCGTCATGGCGCTGCTCCACCCGCATCCCGCGCTGAAGGTCGCCGCGCCCGAAAGCCCGATGATCGACGGCTGGATGGGCGACGACTGGTTCCATTACGGCGCGTTCCGCCTCGCCAATATCGGCTGGATCGGCGCGCAGACCGGCTACAAGGGCGAGGGCAAGGCGCCGTCGAGCGGCGGCTATGATGATTACGAGAATTTCCGTTACGGCTCGGCAAACGACTGGGCGAAGAAGTCGGGTTACGACCAGCTGCCGTTCTGGCAACGGATCGTCCAGCATCCCTCCTATGATTTCTATTGGCAGGGCCAGGCGCTCGACAAGTTGCTGGCGGCCAACCCCTCCAACGTGCCGACCATCTGGGAACAGGGTCTGTGGGACCAGGAGGACATGTACGGCGCGATCACCTCCTGGGAGGCGCTGAAGGCCAAGGGCAAGCTGGGCAACAATTTCCTGGTGATGGGTCCGTGGCGGCACAGCCAGATCAACCGCACGGGCACGAATCTCGGCCCGTTCCAGTGGAATGGCGACACCGCCAAGCAGTTCCGCGAGGACATGGTCCTGCCGCTGTTCAACCAGTATCTGAAGGACGGCCCCGCCGCCAACCTGCCCAGCGCCGCCATCTACAATACCGGCGAGAACCATTGGGACAAGCTGACCCAGTGGCCGCTGGCCTGCCAGACCGGCTGCGCGACGCCGCTGACCCCGCTTTATCTCGCCGATGACAAGGGGTTGAGCTTCGACAAGCCAGCGGCGGGGGCGGACGCCTATGTTTCCGATCCCGCCAACCCGGTCCCGCATCTGTCGCGGCCCGTGAATTTCGATGATGGCCGCTGGGGCGACTGGCTGGTCAGCGACCAGCGTCATGCCGATGGCCGCACCGATGTCGTGACCTATACGACGCCGGTCCTGACCAAGGCGGTGCGCGTATCGGGTGCGCCGATCGCCGACCTGTTCGCGCGCACGACCGGCACCGATGGCGATTTCGTGGTGAAGATCATCGACGTCCTGCCGCCCGAAAATGCGATCGATCCCAAGATGGGCGGATACGAGCTGCCGATCAGCCTCGACATCTTCCGGGGCCGCTATCGCAACAGTTTCGCCAACCCCACCGCGATCCCGGCGGGCAAGGTGCAGGAATATAAGTTCCGCCTGCCGACCGTGAACCATGTGTTCCAGCCGGGGCACCGGATCATGATCCAGGTCCAGTCCAGCCTGTTCCCGCTCTACGACCGCAATCCGCAGACCTTCGTGCCCAATATCTTCACGGCCAAGGCCAGCGATTACAAGAAGGCGACGATCACGCTGGAGCGGGGCGGTGCCAACGCCAGCCGTGTCTGGTTGCCGGTGGTGCCGGTCGACCAGTCGGCGGTGATCGCCCGCTAAACCCTTTGGCGGGAGGGGTTTTTCCCTCCCGCCATCGGCATGGTGCGGTTCGCCGCATCGGCGGCCAGAGGCCCTTGGTCCGATAAACCGGTCTCGTTATTCTGCGACCCGTGGCTCCCCCTTCCTCCCCAATTTCGACTTCTGTCGTGCCGGTAAGCGCCGACGGTGCGGTGGCGGCCGTCGATCCTGCCGATGCGCGGCGCTATCTGTCGCTGGTGACCGCCGCGACCGAGCGGTTGATGGCGGCCGACGATCCGGCCGCGATGATCGATTCGCTGTTCGCGTTGATCCGTGACGAGCTGCGCCTCGACGTGTTCTTCCACTTCCGACGCGACGGGGATGTCGTGCGGCTCGATACGTCCGGCGGCCTGACCCGCGCGCAGCGACAGGCGATGACGATGCTGGACGTCGACACGTCGATCAGCGGCCTGGTCATGCGTGAGCGGCGGCCGCTGCACCTGACCGATATCCAGCAGGTGGACGAGTCGCTGACTGATTTCGTGCGTACGTTGGGCGTGCAGGTCTATCTTTGTATGCCGCTAATGCATGGCGAGGAATTGCTGGGCACGCTGGGTTTCGGGCGACGCACGGCGCGCGCCTTTGGCGAGGAGGAGCAGCGGCTCCTGTCGCTGCTGTGCCATTATGCGGCACTGGCCCAGCACCGGCTGCGCATCGAGGAGGCGCTGCGCCACGGGCTCGACACGCAGGCGCGGTTGCTGGCCGAGTTGAACCACCGGGTCCGCAACGCCCTTCAGATTGCGATCGGCCTGGTCTCCCATGAGGGGCGACAAGCCGCCGATCCCGACACGCGCTCGGCCTTGCGCCGCGCGGCGGAGCGGTTGCAGGTGCTGGCGAGTGCGCATCGCCCGCTCTATGCCACCGCCGATCCCGGCCTGGTCGATCTGCCCGCGCTGTTCGGCGACGTCATCGCCCAGGTGCGGAGCGAGGGGCCGGACGCGCGCATTGCGGCGGACGGCCCGGTCGCGGTGCCGGTCGAACGCGCGGTCGCTGCCGCGTTGCTTCTCGACGCGATGATGGCACAGCCCGTGGGGACGCCCGCCATCACTTTTGCGGCTGTCATGCAGGGCGGGAACGAAATGCTGCGCATCACGTTTCAGGGCGTCGGATGGGGACGGATCGCGGGTCTGGTCGAGCAGGATCGACTGGTGGCGCGGCTTTGCCATCAAATGCGTGCGACCGTGACGAACGAGGATGACGGGTGCCTGATCTTGGTCATGCCGCATGATGGCGGCGAACACGGGCACCGCCACGACGTGTGACGCCGATACCGCTGCCGACGATGCGCTCAACCTGCTGATTATCGAGGATGAGGCGCTGGTCGCCATGCTGGTCGAGGATGCGTTGACGCTTCACGGCCACCGGGTGATCGGCATCGCTGACACCGTCGCCGCGGCGATGAGCCTGGCGGAGGCGGATCGGCCCGATCTGGCGCTGTGCGATGTGAAGCTGGCGGACGGCGACAGCGGTCTTACTGCCGCGCAGTTGCTGGCGGAGCGCGGCATTCCCTGCATTTTCCTCAGCGGCAATTGTCCCGAGCGCGGCGGCCATCCGCTGGTCATCGGCTGCATCGCCAAGCCGTTTCGCGCCGGAACGCTGGGAGCGGCGGTTCGGGCCGCTTATCGCGTCGCGCAAGGCGACCGACCGGCCGACCCGCCGGCGGCGCTGAAATTCTATCGCGAGGGATGCTGAGCGGGACGGACTATCCCGTCAATTTCCGAAGGGCAGGGCAGCGATGGGGGCGGGGTTGGACGACGGACGACGATCACCCGCCCTAGGCTTCCGCCGCCGGTTCCTCGATCGCCTGTTCCATCTTGTCGAGAATCCGGGCGAACTGCGCGATTTCTGCATCGGTCAGCAGCCCGAAGGCCTGAGAGATCAGCGAGCGACGGAGTGGCTCGGTCTGGCGGAGCACATGTTCGCCATGTTCCGTAATGTCCAGCCGCTTGGCCCGCCGGTCCGCGGGGTCGGGCACCCGCACGACCAGCCCGTCGCGCTCCATCGTGTCGACCGCCTGGGTTACCGTGCGGGGGGCGAGATTGAACCATTCTGCTACATCGGCGGCGCGCACCGGCGCATTGTTGGCGATGAAATGCAGCATCTTGGTCCGCGCCAGCGACGCGCCTTGGGCCGCCATCTGCCGGTCGAGCAGCCGATGGAAGCGCAGATAAATCTGACTGTAGCGGAGGGCCAGTGTTTGGAGATCATGCATAATATGAGGTAGCTCAATAAATGGTCTTGCCTTATTGTGCAAGTGCGAGCAAATGCACCATCGAGTTCTATTGATTCCATCGACAGGGAGGCCGGGATGGCCGACGCACACCAAGTGAATGAGGGGCAGGACGAGGGCACGCACGACGCCGCCGAGGCGGAGGACAGCACCCCCGTCTCGCCAGGCAAGAAGCGGCGCATTCGGATCATCCTGCTGGTCGTGGCGGCCGTTGCGATCGTCGGCGGCGTCTTCTGGTACGCGAACTACAAGAGCGTCGGCCAGTATATGCAGGCGACCAACGACGCCTTCATCCAGGCGGATGCGGTGACCGTCGCGCCCAAGGTTTCGGGTTATGTCGACAAGGTGTTCGTGGCTGAAAACCAGAACGTCCAGGCGGGCCAGCCGCTGCTCCAGATCGATACCCGCGATTACCGCGCGCAGACCGCGCAGATCCAGGCGCAGATCGGCGTCGCCCGCGCCAATGCCGAGGGCGTGCAGGCGCAGATCAAGGAACAGCAGGCCGCGATCGACCGCTCCGAGGCCGATCTTCGCGCTGCGCAGAGTGACGCCGCCTTCGCCCAGGCCGAGGTTGCGCGCTACACGCCGCTTGCCGCATCGGGGGCGGAAAGCCGCGAACGCCTGTCCCAGCTGCAGAATCAGGCGCGTCAGGCCAATGCTAAGGTCGCCGCGGCCAATGCCGCGCTGTCCGCGTCGCGTCGCCGGATCGGCACGCTGAACGCGCAGGTCGATCAGGCCCGGTCGCAGGGCCAGGCGGCCAAGGCGCAGCTGGATGCCGCCGAAGTCAATCTGGGTTCGACCACGATCCGCGCGTCGATCGCGGGCCGCGTCGGCAACAAGACGGTGCGCGTCGGCCAGTTCCTGCAGGCGGGCACCCGCACCATGTCGATCGTGCCGGTCAACCAGCTGTACATCAACGCGAACTTCAAGGAAACGCAGCTGGGCCTGATGCGCCCTGGCCAGCCCGTGAAGATCGAGGTCGATGCGCTGCCGGGTGTCGAGATCAAGGGCCATGTCGAGAGCGTGGCGCCGGGGACCGGTGCGCAATTCTCGCTGCTGCCGCCGCAGAACGCGACCGGCAACTTCACCAAGATCGTGCAGCGCGTACCCGTCCGCATCGCGGTCGACGCCGATGCGCAGACCCGCGCGCTGATGGTGCCTGGCATGTCGGTCGACGTGACGGTCGATACCCGCTCGGCCAAGGGCGCGCTCAAGCGCATCGCCGAGCAGCAGGACCTGCATAACGAAGCGCGGCAGGGGGCGCAGGGCCGGTGAGCGCCGCCGCCGCCCCCGCTCGGGGCAATAAGGGCGCAGCGCCCGCCCAGGGGGGCGGCGCACCGGCCAAGGCCGACCTGACCGCCTGGCTCGCGGTCGCGGCGGGCAGCATCGGTGCGCTCATGGCGACGCTCGACATCTCGATCGTCAACTCCGCGCTGCCGACCATCCAGGGTGAGATCGGCGCCAGCGGGACGGAGGGGACGTGGATCGCGACCTCCTATCTGGTCGCCGAGATCATCATCATTCCGCTGTCGGCATGGCTGGAGCGGTTGCTGGGCCTACGCACCTTCCTGCTGATCGCCTCGATCCTGTTCACTGGTTTCTCGGTGGTCTGCGGCCTGTCGACCAACCTGACGATGATGATCATCGGGCGTGCGGGCCAGGGCATCACCGGCGGCGCACTGATTCCGACCGCATTGACCATTATCGCGACCCGGTTGCCGCGCGAGCAGCAACCGATCGGCACTGCGTTCTTCGGCGTCACCGCCATTCTGGGCCCCGTGATGGGGCCGCTGATCGGCGGCTGGCTGACCGAGAATATCAGCTGGCACTATGCCTTCTTCCTGAACCTGCCCGTCGGCGCGGTGCTCGTCACGCTATTGCTGGTCGGCCTGCCGCACCAGAAGCCGCATCTGTCGGAACTGATGAAGGCCGACTGGCTGGGCATTGCCGGGCTGGCGCTGGGCCTGGGCGGCCTGACCGTCGTGCTGGAAGAAGGTCAGCGCGAGCAGTGGTTCGAGTCGCGCGAGATCATCGAGCTGACCATCCTGTCGATCTTCGGCTTCGGCCTGTTGTTCGCGGGCCAGTTCGTTGCGTCGCGTCCGGTTATCCGCTTGAAACTGTTGCTGGATCGTCAGTTCGGCAGCGTGGTCATCATGGGCATCGTGCTGGGCATGGTGCTCTACGGCACCTCCTATGTGATCCCGCAATTCCTGGCCTCGATCGCCGGATACAACGCGTTCCAGGCGGGCAAGGTCGTGCTGCTCAGCGGCATTCCCAGCCTGATCATGATGCCCTTCACCCCGATCCTCATCAAGAAGGTCGATATCCGCATCGCGGTTGGCCTGGGGCTGGGCATCATGGCGTTGAGTGCCGGGATCGACACGGTGTTGACCGCGGACTCCACCGGCGGCTCGTTCACCGACTCGCAGCTGCTGCGCGGCGTCGGCACGATCCTGGGCATGTTGTTCCTGAACCAGGCGGCGATCTCGTCCGTCCCGCCGTCGCAGGCGGGCGATGCGGCCGGGCTGTTCAGTGCGGCGCGCAACCTGGGCGGCTCGTTCGCCCTGGCCGGGATCGCGACCGTACAGGATCAGCGTAGCTTCCTGCACGAACGTCGTCTGGAGGAAACGCTGACCGCCAATTCGGGGTCGACCCAGGGCTGGGTCGACGCGCTGACCCAGCAATTCGGCAGCAGCGACGCGGCGCTTCGCATGATCGGCAATACGATCAAGCAACAGGCGCTGGTCATGACCTATAACGACCTGTTCTTCATCCTGTGCGTCGGCATCATCGCGGTGATGCCGCTTGTCCTGTTCCTCCGCCCGCTGCCCAAGGGCGGCCCCGTGGCGATGCATTGAGAACCATGATGCGCAAGCAGCTTTCCCTGATCCCGCTTCTCCTGCTGGGGGCCTGCACCGTCGGGCCGAACTATGCGGGCCCGCCCAAGGCGATCGGTTCGGCCGCAACCCCGCCCGCCGGGTTCGTGCGCGCCGACGCCACGCTGGCGACGACCGCCCCCGCCGTCGCCGACTGGTGGACGACGCTGAACGATCCCGTTCTCACCTGGCTGGAAGAGCGCGCGCTCGAGTCCAACCCGAACGTCGCAGTGGCGCAGGCGCGGCTGAAGCAGGCGCGCTCGGCGCTGCGGCTGGAGCGCGCCAACCAGGCGCCGAACGCCAATGCCAGCGCCACCTATCTCCACGCCGATCTGCCCGCGCTCAATCTGGGCGGCGGCAGTGAGCAGGGCGGCGGGCAGGGCGGTGCCAATGGCGGTGCGTCGGGCGGGTCCGGCGGCGGCACCAATGTCGACTTCTTCAACCTAGGCTTCGACGCGAGCTGGGAGATCGACCTGTTCGGCGGCCGTCGCCGCACCGTCGAGGCCGCGCGCGCCAGTGCCGAGGCGGCGGAGGCCAATGTCGCCGACGCACAGGTTTCGCTCAGCGCCGATGTCGCCCAGGCCTATATAGGGCTCCGCGACGCGCAACAGCGGCTGATCTTGGCGCGTGACGCCTCGCGGATGCAGCGTGACACGCTGAACCTGACGCTCCAGCGGTTCAACAACGGCACCGCCTCGCAGCTCGAGGTGGAGCGGCTGCGCAATCAGGTGGAAAGCACCGATGCGCAGATCCTGCCGTTGTCTTCCTCGGTCGAGACCTATCTGAATGCGCTTGCCATCCTGATCGGGGAAGCTCCGGGCACGCTCGACCAGCGGTTGAGCCAGCCGGGGCAGGTGCCGTTGCCGCCCGCGCAGGTGGCGGTCGGCGATCCTACCGCACTCCTGCAGCGTCGGCCGGATATCCGCGCGGCCGAGCGCAATCTGGCGGCGCAGACCGCCAAGATCGGGGTTGCGGAGGCGGCCAAGTTTCCGCGCCTCAACCTGATGGGGATCATCGGCATCGGCGGCACCTCGCTCGATGCGCTGACCGACCTCGACAATCTGGTGACGCTGGGCGCGCCGATGCTGCAGTGGAATGTGCTGAATTTTGGCCGCGCCAATGCTCGGGTCGGCCAGGCCGAGGGCGCGCGCGACGAGGCGGAGGCGCGGTATCGCGGTGCGGTTCTGTCGGCGCTGCGCGATGCGGAGGATTCGCTGTCGCGTTTCCGGGCGCGGCGGAACACGGTCGCTACGCTGGCGCGGGCCAAGGCGTCGGCGGATCGCTCGGCGGTGCTGATGCAGCAGCGTTATCGCGCGGGCGCGGCGACGTTGATCGATACGCTGGATGCCGAACGGCAGCGGGTCGCGGCTCAGCAGTCGCTGTCGCAGGCGGTGGCCGGGCTGACCAACGATTATGTAGCGCTGCAAAAGGCGCTCGGCCTGGGCTGGCGCGTGCCGACGGCAATTCCTCCCCTGTAAGGGGAGGTGGCAGTCCGCAGGACTGACGGAGGGGTGTCACCATCAGCGGGGACACCCCTCCACCAGCTTCGCTGGTCCCGCTCCCCTTGCAGGGGAGGAATAGGAAGCGGTCAGGCCCCGGCCTTCGCGATACGCTCCCGCGCTTCGCGTTCGATGGTCTCCAACTCCGCGACGGTCTGGACCAGTGCGGTCATCTGCTGGCGCAGTTCGTCGACGCGTTCGCGGCATCGCTCGGCCAGCACGCGCATCTGTTCGACATGCTGCGGGTCGGCATCGTACAGCCGCAGGAATTCCTCGATCTCGCGCAGGGAAAAGCCCAGCCGCTTGCCGCGCAGGATCAGCTGCATCCGCCCCGTCTCGCGTTTGGAATAGACCCGCGCGGTGCCAACCCGGCGCGGTTCGATCAGCCCGCGATCCTCGTAAAAGCGCAGCGTGCGCGTGGTTACGCCCAGGCTGTTCGCGACATCCTGGATGCCGCGAAGCTCCTCATTGTCTCCCACTATCTCTATTCCCCCACCGGCTGCGTCGCCGCCGCCGCCTTCGCCAATTCTTCCTCGACCAGTTCCTTTTTCGACAATTTGCCGATCAGGGTCTTGGGCAGGCTTTCGCGGATTTCGACCTCGCGGGGAAGTTCGATCTTGCTGACCTTGTCCTGAAGGAACACACGCAGTTCCTCCGGTGTGGCATGATGATCCGCGGCCAGCTTGACGAAGGCCTTGGGTGACTGGCCGCGATAGGCGTCGGGGATGCCGATGACGACGGCCTCGGCGACTGCCGGATGCTCGTACAGCGCCTCCTCGATCATACGCGGATAGACGTTATAACCGCCGCACAGGATCACGTCCTTGATCCGGTCGACGATGAACAGATAGCCGTCCTCGTCCAGATAACCGACATCGCCGGTGCGCAGCGCTCCATGAATGAAGACCTGCTCGGTCTCGGCCGGCTTGTGCCAATAGCCGGACATGACCTGGGGGCCGCGTGCGCAGATTTCGCCGACCTCGCCCGGCGGCATCAGCCGGTCGGGATTGTCGCGGTCGCGGATTTCGATGATCGTGCCGGGGAAGGGCTGGCCCGCCGAGCCGCCCTTATTCTCGCCGATGATCGGATTGCAGGTGATGATCGGCGACGCCTCTGACAGGCCATAGCCCTCGACCAGCTTGCCACCGGTTGTGTTCTCGAAGGCGATACGCACCTCGGCGGGCAGGGGGGCCCCGCCCGAGATGCAGGCCTTGATCGCCGACAGGTCGACCTTGCGCGCTTCCGCCACGCCCGCGATCGCGTTGTAGATGGTGGGGACGGCGGGGAAATAGGTCGGCTGGCTGCGCGCGATGGTCTTGAGCACCTGCTCCAGCTCGAACCGGGGAAGCAGGATCATCTCCGCGCCGACCCGGATCGCGAAGCTGAGCACGGTGGTCAGCGCGAAGACGTGGAAGAGGGGAAGGACGCCCAATATGCGTTCCTGGCCGATCATCTCCTCGCCGCCGGTATGGATGACCATGGCATCGGCATTGGCGATTAGGTTCCAGTGCGACAGCATCGCCGCCTTGGGGCTACCCGTCGTGCCGCCAGTATATTGCAGCACGGCCACATCATCGGGCTTGGCCGCGACCGGGGTCAGGCCGCGTCCGCCCTTCATCATTTGCGCAAAGGTCAGGTGGCGCGGGGCGGGGCCGGGGGCGGCGATCATCGACCGCTTGAACAGGCGATAGGCAAAGCCCTTCACGCTGGGCAGCGCATCGGCGACGGGGCAGGAAATGACGTGGCGGACCGACAGCTTCTCGGCCGCCTTGCTGACCCGGGCGTAGATGTCGGGGATGTCGCAGGTCGCGATGATCTCCGCGCCCGAATCCTCCAGCAGGTGGCACAGCTCGCGGTCGACATAGAGCGGGTTGACGTTGACGACGATGCCCCCGGCCTTGAGCGTCGCGAAGTAGAGGACGGGGTAATAGATGATGTTGGGCAGGCACAGCGCTACGCGCGTACCGGGCTTGACGCCCAGTGCCTGGAGCCCCGCCGCCGCCTTGTCGACCATCGCGCCCAGTTCGTCGTACCGCGTGATTCGACCCATGAAATCAATCGCCGGGCGGTGGCCGTACCGCCGTACCGTGGTCTCGAACATATCGGTCAGCAGTCGGGGGTGCGCCTCCAGCGGGCGACCCGTCGCCTGACCCGGTACGTCCTTTGTCATGGCTTCCCCGATAGCTCCGGTCGTCATCGCGTCGCTCTCCTGTATCTTTTTTCGACCATACCCTGTTGTCGATTGCGGTCGAGTTTCTTATGGTGTTTACGTATAGGGTAGGTAACGCACCTTAACGTTAGGCCGCAAGCCATAAAGAGAGGATTGGATGACCAACATCGTGATCGCAGGCTATGCCCGCTCTCCCTTCACCCAGGCTGGCAAGGGCGCGCTCGCACGGGTTCGTCCCGATGATCTGACCGCGCAGGTGATTCGCGGCCTGATCGAACGGACCGGCGTCGATGCCTCGGAAATCGAAGACATCATCCTGGGCTGCGCTTTCCCGGAGGGCGAGCAGGGGATGAACGTCGCGCGGCTGATCGGCCTGCTGGCGGACCTGCCGCTGTCGGTCGGCGGCATGACGGTGAACCGCTTCTGCGGATCGTCCATGTCGGCCATCCATATCGCGATGGGCCAAATCCAGATCGGTGCGGGCGAGGCGTTCATCTGCGCCGGTATCGAGTCGATGAGCCGCGTGCCGATGGGCGGTTATAACCCGCTGCCCAATCCCGAACTCGCCGCGGCGCGTCCCGGGGCCTATATGGGCATGGGCCAGACCGCCGAGAACGTCGCGACCAAGTACCAGATCACCCGCGCCGAGCAGGAAAAGTTCGCGGTCGCCAGCCAAAAGAAGGCCGCCGAGGCGCGTTCGGCCGGTCGTCTGGCCGACGAAATCGTGCCGATCCACACCAAGGCGGGCGACGTCACGGAGGACGGCCTGATCCGTGCCGACACGACCGAGGAAGTGCTGGCGGGCCTGAAGCCTGCCTTCGACAAGGAAGGCACGGTGACCGCGGGCACCGCTTCGCCGCTGACCGATGGCGCGGCCGCGGTGCTGGTCACCTCGGAAGAGTTCGCCAATCGCCACGGCCTGAAGATCCTCGCCCGCATCAAGGCGGTCGGCATTTCGGGCTGTGAGCCCGAGACGATGGGTCTCGGCCCGATCGGTTCGTCGAAGAAGGCACTGGAGCGCGCGGGTATCTCGGCTGGCGATCTCGACGTGGTCGAGATTAACGAAGCCTTTGCCAGCCAGGCGATCGCCTGCATCCGCGACCTCGGCCTGAAGGACGAGACGATCAACAAGGACGGCGGCGCGATTGCCATCGGCCATCCGCTGGGCGCGACCGGTGCGCGCATCGTCGGCAAGGCGGCGGCGCTGCTGGCGCGTGACGGCGGTCAGTACGCACTCGCCACCCAGTGCATCGGCGGCGGGCAGGGCATCGCGACTGTGCTGGAGCGTGCATGATGGCTGACACGATCAACAAGGTTTGCGTGATCGGCGCAGGGGTGATGGGGGCTGGCATTGCGGCGCAGGTCGCCAATGCCGGTGTGCCCGTCCTGCTGCTCGACATTGTGCCCAAGGACGGCGGCGACCGTGACGCGGTGGCCAAGGGGGCCGTCGCCAAGATGCTCAAGACCGAGCCCGCCCCCTTCATGTCGCCTGCCGCCGCCAAGCTGGTGGAAACCGGCAACATCGAGGATCACCTCGATAAGGTCGCCGAATGCGACTGGATCGTCGAGGCGGTGGTCGAGCGGCTGGACATCAAGCAGGCGCTTTACGCCAAGCTGGAGACGCTGAAGCGTCCCGGTACGGCGGTGTCGTCCAACACCTCGACCATCCCGCTCGGCCATCTGGTCGAGGGGCGGTCGGAGCAGTTCAAAAACGACTTCCTCATCACCCATTTCTTCAACCCGCCGCGCTATATGCGGCTGATCGAGATCGTCACCTCGGAGCACACCGATGCCGGTGTCGCCGCCAAGGTCGAGCAGTTCATCGATCACCGTATGGGCAAGCGGATCGTCCGCGCCAAGGATACGCCGGGCTTCATCGCCAACCGCATCGGCACCTATTGGCTGGCGGTCGCGATTAACGCGGCGATGGACCAAGGCCTGACCGTCGAGGAGGCCGACCAGATCGGCGGCCGCCCGATGGGTGTGCCCAAGACCGGCATTTTCGGGCTGATCGATCTGGTCGGCATCGACTTGATGCCGTTGCTCGCCAAGTCGCTGTCCTCGACCCTGCCGGAAGGCGACGCCTATTTCGACACGATCCGGCCCCTCCCGCTGGTCGACAAAATGATCGCGGACGGCTTTACCGGCCGCAAGGGGAAGGGCGGTTTCTACCGCCTCGACCGCAAGCCCGACGGCACCAAGGCCAAGCAGGCGATCGATCTGAAGACCGGCGAGTATCGCGCGGAAAAGAAGCCCGAGCGGCTTCCGGGCCGTGCCGAAAAGGACCTGGCCGCGCTGGTCGCGACACCGGGCAAGGTCGGCGACTATGCCTGGGCGATCCTGGGCCCGGTGCTGTCCTATGCCGCCGGGCTGGTCGGCGAAGCGGCGGATGATATCGTCGCGATCGATGACGCGATGAAGCTGGGCTATAACTGGAAGTTCGGCCCGTTCGAGCTGATCGACCGCATGGGTCCGGGCAAGCTGGCCGAGCGGCTGCGTGCCGAGGGCAAGCCGGTCCCGGCGCTGCTGGAGACGGCGGGCGACCGCCCCTTCTACCGCGTGGTCGATGGCAAGCGTCAGTATCTGACGCTCGGGGGCGACTATGCCGATGTCGTCCGCGCCGAGGGCGTGCTGCTGCTGGAGGACATCAAGCTGCGCTCCGAGCCGCTGCTCAAGAACGGTTCGGCATCGGCCTGGGACGTCGGCGACGGCGTCGTGGCGTTCGAGTTCACCGGCAAGATGAACGCGCTCGATGAGCAGGTGCTGTCGCTCCTTCAAAAGACCATCGCGCTGGTGAAGAGCCAGTATAAGGCGCTGGTCATCTATAATGAGGGCAGCAACTTCTCGGCCGGGGCCAATCTGGGCCTCGCCATGTTCGCGGTGAACATCGCGGCCTGGGGTGAGGTCGACAAGCTGGTCGTCGCAGGACAGCAGGCGTACAAGGCGCTGAAATATGCGCCCTTCCCGGTGGTCGCAGCCCCTGCGGGCATGGCGCTGGGCGGCGGATGCGAGATCCTGCTCCACGCCGATGCCATCCAGGCCCATGCCGAAAGCTATATCGGGCTGGTCGAAACCGGCGTCGGTCTGGTCCCCGGCTGGGGCGGAAACGGCGAACTGATCGATCGTCTTGCCAAGTCGCCCAAGATGCCCAAGGGGCCGATGCCCGCCGCGATGAAGGCGTTCGAGACGATCTCGACCGCGCAGGTGTCGCGCTCGGCGGCTTTGGCCAAGGACTTGGGCTATCTCCGCAAGGACGACGGCATCACCATGAATCGCGACCGGCTGCTCGCCGATGCCAAGCAGAAGGCGCTGTCGCTGGTCGAGGGCTATCAGCCGCCCGAAAAGCCGGTCTTCCGCCTGCCGGGTGCGGCCGGACGCGTCGCGTTCAACGGCGCTGTCGCCGACTTCGCCAAGAAGGGTGTCGCCACGCCGTACGACGTCGTGGTCGCGGGTCGTCTGGCGAACATCGTCACCGGCGGCGAGGCCGACATCATCGACGAGGTGAGCGAGGACCAGCTGCTCAAGCTGGAACGCGCCGCCTTCATGGAAAGCGTCAAGGATGCGCGGACCCAGGCGCGGGTCGAGCATATGCTCGAAACCGGCAAGCCGCTGCGCAACTGATCGGGAGAGGATATTCCCATGCAAGTCTATAACGCACCGCTGCGCGACATGCGTTTCGTCCTCCATGAGTTGTTCAAGGAGGATGAGTTCGGCCCCGTCGCGGGGCAGGACGAATTCGGTCCCGAGCTGTACGACGCCATCCTGGAAGAGGCGGCGCGCGTCACGCAGGAAGTCCTGCTGCCACTCAACGCCACCGGCGACATCGAAGGGTGCAAGCTGGAAAACGGCATCGTCCGTACGCCTGCCGGTTTCAAGGAAGCCTATAGCCAGTTCTGCGAAGGCGGCTGGGCCGCGCTCGCCTCACCGGTCGAATATGGCGGGCAGGGGCTGCCCGAGGCGGTGAACAAGCTGGTCGAGGAAATGATCTGCGCGACCAACCTGTCGTTCAGCCTCTATCCCGGCCTGACCCATGGTGCCACCACCGCATTGATGGGCCATGGCTCGGAAGACCTGAAGAGCTTCTACCTGCCCAAGATGATCTCGGGCGAATGGTCGGGCACCATGTGCCTGACCGAAGCGCATTGCGGCACCGATCTGGGCCTGCTGCGCACCCGCGCCGAGCCGCAGGAGGATGGCTCCTATCTGCTGACCGGGGGCAAGATCTTCATCTCGGCGGGCGACCATGACCTGACCGATAACGTCATCCATCTGGTGCTGGCCCGCACGCCCGATGCGCCCAAGGGGGTGAAGGGGATCAGCCTGTTCCTGGTGCCGAAGTACCTTCCCAAGGATGACGGCTCGGTCGGCCCGGCCAATGGCGTCAGCGTCGCCGCGATCGAGCACAAGATGGGCCTGAAGGCGTCGGCCACCTGCCAGCTGGAGTTCAACGACTCCAAGGGCTGGGTCGTGGGCGAGCTGAACAAGGGGCTCGCCGCCATGTTCACCATGATGAATACCGAACGTGTGTCGGTGGGCATCCAGGGCCTGGGCGTCAACGAGATCGCGTACCAGTCGGCGGTCGCCTATGCGAAGGACCGCTTGCAGGGCCGGGCGCTGGGCGGGGCCGCGCGTCCCGACCTGCCCGCCGATCCGATCATCGTCCACCCGGACGTGCGGCGGATGCTGATGACGATGCGCGCCTATGCGGAAGGGTGTCGTGCGCTGGGCCAATGGGCGGCGCGCGGTCTGGATGCCGAAGCCCATGCGATCGACCCGGCGGACCAGTCGCGCGCGTCTGACTTCGTGGCGCTGATGACCCCGGTCGTGAAGGCGCTGTTCACCGATCTCGCCTTCGATGCGGCGAACATGGCGGTGCAGGTCCATGGCGGTCACGGCTATATCCGCGACCACGGCATCGAGCAGTTCGTCCGCGACGCCCGCATCGCCCAGATTTACGAGGGCACCAACGGCGTCCAGGCGCTCGACCTCGTCGGTCGCAAGATGCCCGCGCATATGGGCCGCTATATGCGTCCCTTCTTCCACGCGGTGTCCGAACAGGTCGAGGCGTTGGTGAAGCATGACGACAAGGCCATCACCGGCTGGGCAGCGGGGATGCAGCAGGCATTCGGCGCGCTCCAGCTCAGCACCGGTATGATCGCGCAAAAGGGCATGAAGGACCCCGAGGAAGCGGGGGCCGCCGCAACCGACTATCTGCGTTTGCTGGGCCTGGTCGGCATCGGGCATTGCTTCCTGAAGTCGGCCCGGATCGCCACCGAGCGCTTGGCCGAGGGCACCGACGAGGCGGGTTTTTACAAGGCCAAGCTCGCCACCGCCGGGTTCTTCTTTGACCGTATCCTGCCGCAGGCGACGGCGGCGTTCCTGGCGATCAAGTCGGGCAAGCGTTCGACCATGGCGCTGGAGCTGGAAGCATTTTGAAATGAAGCGATGCCGGTTGCGCTTGATTGCGCGCCACCGGCATCGTACGCATGACGTGTCGTTGCCCTATGCGTCATACGATGAACGTATAGGGTAATTCAGGCCAAGAAACGGGGCGACCGGCCATAACCGGCGTTCCCGCCCGGATGACGGGCATGGAGAGGAGAAGAGGCATGATGTTGACCCTGATGGCCATGGCCCTTGCCGGAGCGGGCGCGGCGCCGAATGCGGACACGGTGGTTGGCCGCTGGCAGACCCAGACGCGCGGCGGCGTGGTCGAAATCCAGAAGTGCGGAACCTCGGTCTGCGGCCGCATCCTGAGCTCGGAAAAGCTGCGCACCAACCCCGCGCTGACCGATCAGAACAACCGCGATCCCAAGCTGCGCAATCGTCCGCTCAAGAACCTGCTGATCCTGCAGGGCTTTTCGGTCGATGGCGCGGCGTGGAATGGTGGCACCATCTACAATGCCGAGGACGGCAAGACCTATAGCGCCAAGCTGACGCCCGAGGGGCCGGACACGCTGAAGGTGCGCGGCTGCGTCTTCGTTCCGCTCTGCAAGACGCAGACCTGGACCCGTGTCCGCTGATCCTTTGCCCAATCACGAGAAAATTCCGGGGAGTATGCTCATGACCAAGTCCTTCAAGGCGCCGCTGCTCGCGACTGCCATCGTCTCGTCCTCCTTCGCGTTCGCCGGGGCCGCCTATGGCCAGGCCTTTTATCTTCAGGAACAGTCGACTCGCGGACAGGGCCGCGCCTTTTCGGGTGAGGGGGCCGATACCGGTGCGTCGTCGCTGTGGTGGAACCCCGCCTCGATCGCGGGCATGGAGCGCGGCGAGGCCGTGATCGGCGCCTCGGCGATCATCCCCAAGGGCGATGTCGTCGACAATGGCACGTTGATCCGTCGTCCGACCCTGCCGGGGCAGCCGGTGCAGACTTTCCAGCCGGTCGGCGGCAATCGCGTGTCTAGCGATCCGATCAATCGCGGTGTCGTGCCGTCGGGCGCGGTCGCTATTCCGCTGAACGACCGGGTCGCGGTCGGCCTAGCGGTCACCTCGCCCTACAGCTTCACGACCGAGTACGACGCGAACAGCTGGGCCCGGTACAGCGCGCTCAAGACCGAGCTTCGCACGATCGACATCCAGCCTTCGGTCGGCATCGCGGTGCTCGATTGGCTTCGCGTCGGTGGCGCACTGAACGTCGAGTACACCAAGGCCGAACTCGGCAACGCGCTGCCCAATCTCTCCTCGGCGCTGCCCGATGGTTTCCAGCGGCTGAAGGGCGATGGCTGGGACCTGGGATGGAGTGCGGGTGTTCAGCTGCACAATGACTGGGCGACCGTCGGCATCAGCTACAAGTCGCGGATCAAGCACAATCTGAAGGGCAGCCTGGAAGTTGGGGGGCTTCTGGGGCAGATCCTCTCGCCGCAGAACCGGACGGTCGACGGCGCGACGGCGACCTTCTACACGCCTGCGCAGATCATCGTCGCGGGTCGCTTCCGCGCCACCGACAAGCTGACCCTGAACGCACAGGCGGTGCGCTTCACCTGGGCCGATTTCGACGCGATCCGCCTGGGTGCGCCGATCAACCAGGCGATCCCGGAGAATTACAAGAACAGCTTCTCGCTGGCCGGTGGTTTCGATTACGCGGCCACGGATCGTCTGACCCTGCGCGCCGGTGCGCAGCGCGGTATTACGCCGACCCAGAACGGCAATCGCGATGCGCGCGTGCCGGATGCCAATCGCTGGAATTATTCGATCGGCGGCTCGTACAAGGTGACCCCGCGCTTCACCTTGGATGCGGCGGGCAGCTATATCGACTTCGCCAATGCCAGCATCGACCGCCGCACCGCGGCCTATGCGGGCACCGCGGTGCAGACGCCGATCCTGACCAACGGCCAGGTGCAGAATGCGCGTGCGTTTGTGGCGTCGATCGGCGGCCGCTTCAGCTTCTGATTGAGAGAGCCATCATGAAGATCGTCGTGCCCGTGAAACGGGTGTTGGATTATAACGTGAAGCCGCGCGTGAAGGCGGACGGGACGGGCGTCGATCTGGCGAACGTGAAGATGAGTATGAACCCGTTCGACGAGATCGCGGTGGAAGAGGCGATCCGGCTGAAGGAGAAGGGGGCGGCGACCGAAGTGGTCGTCGTCTCGATCGGCGAGCCGAAAGCGGCGGACACGCTGCGCACCGCGCTGGCCATGGGCGCGGACCGGGCGGTGCTGATCACCGCTGACCAGCCGGTGGAGCCGCTCGGCGTCGCCAAGCTGCTCGCCAAGGTGGTCGAGGAGGAGCAGCCGGGCCTCGTGATTCTGGGCAAGCAGGCGATTGACGGCGACAACAACCAGACTGGCCAGATGCTGGCGGG